>JBEKOO010000007.1:0-130635 GCA_049521655.1 Candidatus Korobacteraceae bacterium | reverse complement strand
TACTTTCACCTGGTCGACACAAAGAATCAACAACTTAGGTAAAACGTCATCAACAACGAGAGATTTCGCTACAGTGTTGTCCTTTGCCGCAACTCAATCAGAGTTTTCCACAGGAGGCATCGGGGATGTAGATGGAGAACACAGAACGAGCGTTACCCTCTACCTCGAAAGCGGATAATCTCTCGACGGTCGCGCTTCGATGGACGGCCCTCAGGCAAGGCCTCGAAGTTCATCATCGTTTTGCGCTCCTCTGCCGCTTTCCGGCGCGCCTCACGGCTTGACTCGGTCTCGCAGTAGAGCGTCTGCGCAACCGGCGCTGGGCCTCGCACCTCACTGAGAAGCATAACCGCGACCTGAAAGTCGCCACCGTCGGTGGTTACTTTCAGCAAATCGCCAACACGGACCTCTCGTGCGGGCTTGGCTGGCTGGCCGTTAGAGAAGATCCTCCCAAGCTCACAGGCTTTCGAAGCCAGTGCGCGCGTTTTGAAAAATCGGGCAGCCCAGAGCCACTTGTCCATCCGTACGGAGTCCATGAATCTATTTTGCTACAACTGCCGCGCTTCGGTGAAGCTTCACTTGAGTGCGATTCCGGCCAACTGCCGGCTCGCTCTTCGATGAATCCTGAAAAATCCGTGACTTGGGCGGGGGGACAACAGAGGGTACGCGTGAGCGGAACTGAGAAGTGCCCTCCACTGCGATTTACTCGTATTCGTTGCAGTCTGCAGGAGGGAACGTCAAAGGCGGGCTGATAGAATTCATGGGTTTACGGGCGCAAGTGAACTTTGCGCGCAAGAATTGCGTATTTAATCAGCATGGTTACCGGAGCGGCTCCGCCCATGCTGACCCTTTTCACGGCTGCAACAGGCCGGCAGGTGGAGGCGCGGGTGGACGAGGCACAGGCCGTCGCACAACTCGTATGCCGTTGTGCCTGCGGTGACGCCGCAGCGTGGGAAGAGATTGTGCAGCGCTTCCATCGCCGCGTTTATAACATCTGCTACCGCTTTGCCGGTTCCGCCGATGATGCCCAGGATCTGACCCAGGAAGTGTTTATCAAGGTGTATCGCACCGTTGGCAGCTTTGACGGCGAGAAAGCGTCTTTCAATACCTGGGTGACGACGGTGACGCGCAATCTGCTGGTCGATCACTTCCGCAAGACGCGGAATGACCGCGCCACGGATTCGATTGAAGCCGCGCAGGGTGCGGACGACGATGGGCCAACGCTGGCGGACCGCCTGGCTTCAACCACCCCCAGTCCGCTGGCTCATGTGGAGAGCCGCGAGCGGCGGGAGATGGTGCATCGGGCTTTGCGGCAGATTTCACCGGATTTGCGCGAAGCGGTCATTCTGCGCGATCTGCAGGATATGGACTACCGGGAAATAGCCGAGGTTCTGAAAGTACCCGAAGGAACGGTCAAAAGTAGAATCAACCGCGGCCGTGCGGAACTTGCGCGGCTGATGCAACGTACGTATAAGCAGGTCCTTTAATCAGGATGGATTAGGGCGAGGCAGGTGAATTGAGATGTTGGGCGAAACCAATTCCGGAATGCAGTGCGCGGAGTTCGACGCTTTGCTGGCCGAGGCCATCGATGGCGCTCTGACCCGACAGATGAGAGAAGACTTCGAGCGACACAAAGCTGGGTGCGCAGCGTGCGGTAAGTTGTTTGCCGAGGTCACAAGCGGGATGGCGTGGATGGAGCAGGTGGAGGACGTAGAGCCTCCGTGGAATCTGGTGCATAACATTCTGGCGGCAACAACCGGCGCCGCACAACTGACGGCGCGTGCCAAAGTGCGGCCCTCTGCCTGGGAGCGCTTCCGCCGCCAGTTGGGCACGGTGTTTGAGCCTGTGCTGACGCCTCGCTTCGCAATGTCCATGGGCATGGCGCTCTTCTCTATCACTCTGGTGCTGAACATGGCGCAGATCCGGATCATGGATTTGACTCCGCACAACCTGAGCCACACGTTTTACAGCAACGAGAACAAGTTGGTGAAGCATTACGAAAATATGCGGGTGGTGTACGAGATCGAGTCGCGAGTACGGGATCTGCGCAACTCGAGCCGCGAGAGCGAACGCGAACAGAGAGACAGGCTCCTCGAGAAGAATAACAACCAGACCCAGAATCAGAATCAAATCAACGAGCCGGATGGACAGCAGCAGCGCGAGTTCAACCGCGGCCAGAGCGCGCAATTGCTGGCATCGCTGAACGGAAGCGAGCAGTGCTTCGGGACATACCACGGGAACCTTGCGAAGCTGAGGAGAGAGATATGAACTGCGCACAACACACCGACGTGGCAGCGGTTGCTTATTGCCGCACCTGTGGTAAGGCGCTGTGCGAAGTCTGCAAGCGTGACATTCAGGGAACCATATTTTGCGAGCCCTGCCTGGCATCCCGAATCCAAGCGGCTGGAAATTTCGGAGCGCCCGCGGGCAATTACGGAGTGGGCGCAAGGTATCAGCCGCCGCGCGCTCCCGAGGCAGCGAGTCCGGGACTTGCGCTGTTCCTCGGATTTATTCCGGGCGTAGGCGCATTTTATAACGGCCAGTTCTTGAAGGGGTTCGTGCATGTGATTGTACTGAGCACGCTGATCTGGCTGTCGGACCACGGGATGGACGCGTTTGCCGGTTTACTGATCGCAGCATGGATCTTCTATATGGTTTTTGACGCTTACACGACGGCGAGGGCTCGCCGATACGGTTTGCCGATTCCCGATCCTCTCGGGCTGAACAATATTCTGGAAGGGCGTGAAGGCACCTTCCGCCAGCGGATCGAGCATGCGGGTGAACAGATTGGAACGCGTGTGGAAAGCGCGGCGCAGAACATCGGACAGCACTGGCGTCAAGCAGGGGGAGCAGCTCCGGGCGGGACGGCTTCCAACATTGCTCCGGGAGAAGTTGCGCCAGACGCGAGCCAGGGGGGCAATCCGGCTCCGCCGCAACCTCCGCCTCCGTCGGGTGCTGGGCCGTGGGATGCGCCAAATGCAGCGCCGGGCGCTTCCTCCAATGCCGTGCCCCACGTCGGACCGGGAAGCACAGCCTACGTGGGTCCGCAGGGGACGTACTACTCCGGGCCGGAAGGCACGTACTATGTGGCTCCGGGTCCAGTTCCACGAGAGCGGGAGTGTAGGCCGGTGGGTGCGGCCGTGCTGATCCTTTTGGGACTGCTCTTTCTCCTGGCGAACCTGGGCTGGTTCAGCTTTTACTGGATCAGGAACTTCTGGCCGGCAATTCTGATCTTCATTGGTGTGTGGCTGTTCATTAAGCGCCAGCGCTGCGCGCGGAGATAGGGAGGACTGCAATGAGATATTACCAACCGAATCCTGCGTGCCGCTGTGGGCGTTGTAGCATGCGTGGCCTGATGGGGCCTGCCGTGCTGGTCACACTCGGGCTGTTGTTTCTGCTGGCCAATAAGCCGGGGTATGCGTTTGAGCGTACCTGGCCGATTCTGCTGATTGTGATCGGAGCGATCAAGGTGGTCCGGTACGTGATGCCGGATGACAGCCACTGGAATCCGGGGCAGTATGGGCCTTCCTATGTCGGGCAAGCCGCACCGCCGGGGGCTTACCCGCCGCCCCCCTGCCAACAGGAGATGCCTCAAGCTGGAGTTGCGCAGAACGAGGCTCCAGCAAGCGCTTCGGTGGTAACGCCTTCGCCGATGACGGGAGCTGCGGACGGTGGAAGCGAAGGGAACAACGAGGTGCATAATGGCTAGTCCTCTAATGTATGTACCTCCTCCACGCGGGCGCTCGGTTGTGGGGCCGCTGATTCTGATTGTGATCGGATTGCTGTTTCTGCTGCGAAATTTTGGGTACACAATTCCGCTTTTTTACAACTTTGTGAAGTACTGGCCGCTGCTGCTCGTGGTGATCGGAGTGGTGCGGCTGGCGGAGTATTTCGCGGCGCGCAGTGCACAGCGCCCGGTGCCACGAATGGGCGGCGGCACGGTGTTTTTGCTGGTGATCGTGATTGCAGTCGGAGTTGGGCTCAACGCCGCATACCACGGGCGCAATGACATCGATTGGGGTTCGGTGCGGGACAACGTGGGCGTGGACGACGACCTGATGCGTATGTTTGGCAGTGAGTACAGCTATGACGGAACATTATCGCAACAGATTCCTGCCGGGGGATCGGTTCGCGTCAACTGCGAACGCGGAGATATTACGGTGAATAACTGGGATCAGCCGCAGGTGAAGGTCGTCTATCACAAGCGGATTTTTGCTGGCAGCCGCCGCGAGGCGGATTCGACCGACCAGGCGACCACACCGAAGCTGCTGGTACAGGGCACTTCGGTTGACGTGCAAGCCAATACGGAAGGCGCCGGGATCAAAGGAGTTGCCACTGACATCGAAGTGTACCTTCCTCTGAAAGCGGACCTCGAAGTGACCGCAAGGCGCGGAGATGTTTCCGTGACCCAGCGCACTGGCGAGGTGAAGGTGGTCTCGCAGCGCGGTGGCGTGACGATCGATCAGGTGACAGGGAACGTGAACGTGACGACCAGGCACGGATCGCTGCACGCCAGCAATGTAACCGGCAATCTGGTGGCGGATGGCCGCCTTGATGACCTTACGCTGGAGACGATTTCGGGCACGGTGTTGGTGACGGCGGATATTTTTGGCGACACGCGGCTGTCGAAGTTGCAAAAAGGCGCGGCGCTTCGCACCTCGCGTACGGAATTGCAGTTTGCCAAGCTGGATGGCAACCTGACGATGGATTCAGGCGACCTGCAAGGCGATGGATTGCTCGGTCCGCTCTCGCTTTCAACCAGGGCCAAGGATGTGAACCTGCGGAACTTCGCGGGCGACGTCCGCATCGACGACGACCACGGAGACATTACACTGGAGAACACTTCGGCGTCGGCAATGGGCAATATGGATCTGACAACGCATCATGGCAACGTTCACCTGCAACTGCCTGCAAAGGCAAGTTTCCAGTACAAGGTGGTGACCCGCCATGGAGATATCTCCAGTGACTTCGAAAACGTGCGCCCGGAGAGCCGCACCGGCACTTCCAGCGCGGCAGGAGTGGTGGGCAAAGGCGGCGTGAAGGTCAATATCACCTCCGATACCGGCGATATCGAGATCAGAAAAGCGGAAGGCTCCATGGCCTCGCCGCCAGAACCGCCGGCGGCGCAAGAGCCTCCAGCGAAGCCGGCGAGACCGGGCAAGGCTGCCAGTAAGGCCGGCGACGGTGAACTGCTTTAGTACGGATTGAAATTGGAATCACAAACCGGAGGGCTTTTGCTCTCCGGTTTGTCGCAGAAAAGCTTGTACGCGCGGTATGGTTGCGGCCGCATGCGTTCGCTCTTGAACCTCATCCCCAGGATGACCATCCAGCATCAACCGAAGTTGATGGGATGCTTGCCCAGCCAATGCGAATCACTCGTGGAGCTGACATTGCGAAGCGCTCCTCGGGCGATTCCGGAGGCGAGTTGGCGGGTTTCCCAGGCGACACCGGCGGTAAAGCCGACGAAACCACCAACGACTCCCATGGCAACCACGGAGGAGGTCTTCGGCTCTCTGCGCTGGGCTAGCAGAGCGCAGAGAGCACCAAATCCCGCACCCATCACGGTAGGTGCCCAGGAAGCACGTGCTGAGCGCGAGAGAATTGCTCCTACGGGCTCGCCGTGCAGGACTGATTCACATGCGGTACGCGCACCCTGCCATCCGGAATCAGCAAGATCACGCCCATACTCCACTTCCGACTTCATCCAATCGCCAATTTTCATTGCCGTCCATCCTGATCGCTACTTAAGAATTTGGAACGAATAAAGTTTGATAGTAACTCTGGCCGCGCAAAAGAGAAAGCAAGCATGAGCGCGGAGAAGATTTCCCTTTTTGTTCGGGGTGAAAAATTCGGGAGGGAGTGAATGGAGCGTGGAGATTGAAATAAAGTAAAACCCCGGCCCAGAGGAGCAGGCCGGGGTCTGTACACACGGGAAAGGTTCTAGCTACGGCGTTTGCAGCGTCAAGGTGCCCTGATAGAGGCTGTTGGAGTCGATGGAGAACAGGTAGATGGTGTCGGCGCTCACGGTGTAGATTGCGACGGGTTTGGTGCCGATGTATCCGCTGCCGCGCCCATAGATTGGGTCGATGGTGTAACTGCCGCTCACAGAAACGTTGCCGAGGAAACCGGAGAAATCGGTTTGCTCATCAACAAAGCCGCTGAGAATGCCGCCGCCGGCAAGCAAATTTCCGGTGGACTCGAGATTACCGCTGCTGCCGTTGTAGCCGGAGAAATACTCGGCGTATTCGCCGGCAATGGTGGTTAATCCGAGGGTTTGGGCGCGCATGTCGCCAGTCTCAAGCTGGGTGGAACTTGTGGTAAGGACGAGGGACTGCTGCGGCGAGACTTGCCAGCCCACCAGGCCCAGGCTGGAGGCAAACGAGGTGTAGTCCAGGGTAGCCTGCCAGCGGCCACTGGGAGCTACGGTATAGATTCCACCGAAGGGTGTGTCGGTGTAAAGAAGCCCCCCGTCGTTATAGTCCGCGAAGCCGTTGGAGAGGCTTCCACCACTCAGGGTGAAGCGCCCGGTCTCTTGAACGGGATTGCCGCTACTGTCAGAACCGGAAATATTGAAGACCTGGTCGCCGATGAAGCTGGCAACGGTGCCATCAACGGAGGTCTGCAGATCGGCGTAGCCGTGGAGCCAAAATTTCGGATCGGTACTGATCAATTCGAGCCGACTAGGCGAAACGTAATAGACGATGAAATTGTGGGCTGCGGTGTTAGGCCCGGTGGGCGTAGCGTAGCTTGCCGTGCCGCGGCCGTTTGCGGAAAGGCTGTAACTGCCGGCGGAGATGGTGAGCAATGGACTGAAGGTGCCGGCGTCGTTCTCGTCGAGGGAGCCGGTGAGCGTGCTTCCACTGGCGGTCAGGCCACCGACTGCTCCGTAGGGAAGCTTGCCGTTGTCCTCACCGTCAAGGCGGATTACGTAAGTTCCGGCGAGCGTCGTGGACGTGCTGGTCTGCAACTCCAGTCTGCCGATGGCGTCGTCGACGACGCTTTCCGAGGCGGTGCCGTTCTGAAAGAGCTTGCCTGCCGAGGGGGACGACAA
Organism: Candidatus Korobacteraceae bacterium; assembly: GCA_049521655.1. GTDB lineage: Bacteria > Acidobacteriota > Terriglobia > Terriglobales > Acidobacteriaceae > TOLSYN. Next base: position 123,587 of record JBEKOO010000007.1, on the reverse strand, counting down.
AGCAAAGAGATAGTAAACCGTTCCGGAGCTTCCGTTAAGAGTCACCAGGCCACGCCCGTCATGATTGACGCTGTAGCTGCCGGTGATGGGCTCGCTTAGAGATTGGCTGCCCGAGTCGTACACGGTGTCACGGGTACCAGAGGTGATGTTTCCATTGCCATCGGCGGTGAAGATTCCGGCAACAGCGAGGGTCTTGCCCCTGGTGATGCCGTTCACCGCAAAGACGTAATTTCCCTTGAGGCTGGAATCGGAGAAGCCGACGCTGTTTCCGCCAGTGGGAGCTGTGGGAGTGATGACATTATTGGATGATCCCCCGCCGCAAGCTACCAGAAACGCCAGGGCAACGACGCTGATTAGAGTGAGAAAAGTTTTTCGCATGGCTATCCACCCGTGGAGAGAAATCTCTACATCAACGCAAACACCAGTGCTGAGGGAAAGTTGTGCATTAAAATAGACGCATGGACAGCCAGATGGTTGCATTTCCGCCCAAGATTCTCAATCGAGAACTCTACCTGATCGGCTTCCGAATGGACCCCGCCGCGGAGGCTCCCCAGTTTTACACGCTCATCGGGTCAGAGGGCGAGAGCGAACGTCCCATCACCAGAGGAGACAGGATACTCTTCTTCCACCGGCCAGAAGACGCGCTGAAGGCGTTGACGGCAAGCGACAACGGATTCGGTGACCTGCGTCCGGCGCCAACGGAACTGGAGTTGCTGTGCGAAATCGGCGCGGCACTTTATGTTGCCAACCAGGAGAACGAAGACGGAGATGGACTGCTCTTTGAGTTGATTGCGGTATTCGACGACCTGCTGCGGGAGGTGAGGCTGACGCTTCCATCCGAGTACGCGGCAGTACTGAGCGCAGTGGCCGAGCGCCTCGGCGAGGGCAAGGAATTCGCAAGCCTCTTTGTGGAAAACGGACTGACGAGAGAGAGGCTGGAAGACGCGCTGCTCTGGTGTGTGGGAGCAGTGGCGGCGAAGAGCAGTTGGGTGGAGTGACCTTCAGCAATGATTTCGATGCAGAAGCTCGATCAAGCTGACGAACTTCTGCCGGATTTGTAGCAGGAAGACAGCAGCCTGAGCGAAGAAGAAAAGAGCGCCATGCGCAGAATCAACACATGGCGCTTTTTGCCGTTCGGCTCTGGCCGCCTACCGCCGGGTGGTTGCGATCTCAGGCTGATGGCGCTTGGCCTGAGGGGGTGACTGAAGGTGGTCGCGGACGAGGGTCTCTTGGAGTTTGGCGAAGGCCGCCTCGGGGGTGTCCACAAACTGGAACAGATTGACGTCATCCGGAGCGATGGTTCCAGCATCAGCCAGCGCTTCCAGGTTGAGCACGCGACGCCAGTATTCCTCGCCATAGACAAGCACGGTCATTTTTTTTGCTAGCTTTTCGGTCTGTGCCAGCGTCAGGATCTCGAAGAGTTCGTCGAGGGTTCCGAAGCCGCCGGGAAAGACCACCAAGGCCTTGGCAAGGTATGCAAACCAGAGCTTGCGCATGAAGAAGTAGTGAAACTCAAAGTTAAGTTCCGGAGTGATATAGGGATTGGGAACTTGCTCGAAGGGCAGGGCAATATTGAGACCGATGGTCTTGCCTCCGGCCTCGCGGGCGCCGCGATTGGCGGCCTCCATGATTCCGGGGCCTCCGCCTGTGGTGACGACGAAGCGATGGCGTTTTCCGGGCAGGGTACGTGTCCAGTCCGTGAGCATATGTGCGAGGCGGCGGGCATCCTCGTAATAATGGGCCATGTCCACGGCGCGCCGGGCGCGATGGGCCTCCTGCTCGTGTTCGGGAGCGGGCTCTGCGGAACCGGGGCGGGCCAGCAATTGGACAGCTTCCTCGGCTGTGCTGAGACTGCGGAAGCGGGCGGAGCCAAAGAAAACTACGGTGTCCTGGATTTTTTCACGGCGGAAGCGGGCGAGCGGCTCAGCGTACTCGGCGAGAATGCGCAACGGACGGCCATCGGGTCCTTTGAGGAAGGCATCGTTCTCATAAGCAAGCGGCGAGCGCGTGAACCCGTCTTTTGTCTGATCAGTCATAGAAGTTCATTGATCCAAGCCAGCTACCGGAGATCGCGATAACGTAAGGCCTCTGATATTCCCATCCACACATCAACCAGGCCAATGCCGGAGATCATCCCCCGGACGAAGCTCTGACCGAGGATGAACTTGAAAGAGGGCCATCCGGCGAGAAGCGGGTTCTCAGTCCAGAGGCGCGTCCAGGGGAGCACCATCACCAACAGACCTGCCCATACGGCAATGGCAACCTCAACCACCAGCAACAGACGCTGCGCCCACACCGGCGGGTGGGCGGCGGGTGGGACGATCTGGCCGGGAGCTTCCTCCGGCGTTGGCGTTTGTGAAGTCTGCTTCAGAGGTTCTGCTTCCATCGTCGATTCGATGCGTCCCTGTTCTCCTGCAAATGGCAAAGCGTCGCCGGAAGATGATTAGCCGTACCGGGTTTTCGCGAGCACGAACCTGATTCTACGCTGAACCAGGCTATAGAAAGAATCGGCGACGGGCGTAAAGAAGAAAAGGGCGAGACACAATTCACTCCGGACGCGAATCAAACGGCATAGCACAGCTTATCAGATGCCGGATGTCATACTGCAGAGCGCAAATGGCGGATGCGGGATGCAACGTCGCGATAGTCGATGTTGACGCCGTAGACCTCCATGAAGTGGTCGAGCGCCTCACGCTTGCGTCCGGCAGCCTCATAGGCGCTGGCAAGCTCGTAATTCAGTGCAATGCGCGATTCTTCGTCGGACGCACCCTCCAGCGCACGCAAGAACCACTTGAACGAGGCCTCGGGCACGGACTTCTCGACAAAGCAGGTGGCCAGCCAGATATAAGCGTCCTGAGCACGGGCCTTACTCAATCCCTTGCCCGCCATTTTGCATACCTTTTGCAGCTCGCCGATGGCCTCATCCAGCAATCCCATTTCCCGGAATGCAATGCCAAGGTTGAAATGTGTCTCCGGATCGTCATCCTCGTGTTGCGGCGCACTCAGCTCCTGCTCAAAACTTTGCAGGAGATCGCCAAAGACGCTGGGAGTAAGAGCCGTCTCGGGTTCTGCTGCAGCCTCTCCGGCAGCAGACATGTGCGGTATCAGCTCAGGCGGGCGCCCGGGCGGAGCATGGAATTGGCTACTTTCAGCACTGGCGCGAGGCGCAACGGCCAAGGGCGCGGCAGGAGGCACAAAAGGCGTGGGACTCGGTGCAGGCGGAGGAGAAGTTTGGGCGGAGCGCGGTCTGGGCAGTGGGGCTTCAAGGCGGGGCTGGGGCGCGGGAGTGAAGCTGTCTCCCAGTTCGGCGTCGAGTTCGGCTGCCAGCGAGCTGAGGGTAGGCGCGGCGGGTGGAGCGGCGGGTTGCGGCAGCGGAGCTTCGATGAACGGAGGCGCCGGGGGCGACGCGAGGTCGCCAGCCACCTCGATCACCTCGACAGGCGCATAGCGCGGCCCTGGTGGCGGCACAGCGGGAGAGTCGGCCACTCTGGGACGGTCTCGACGCAACTGCTCGCGAAGCGCGGGCAGGTCAGGGTACTCCGGGCAAGCCGCAGCAAGGCGGGAGATTGCAGTCTCAGCCTCAGACCAGATCTGCTGTTTCAAGCAGAAACGCACCTCCTCCAGAAGCTCTGAGACCTCTTCAGACAAAGCGGCGGGAGGCATTGGCGGGGAAGACGAGGATGGTGCCACGGTCGGCGCAGCCGAGGAATCCTGCCAAACCGACTCCCACTCGCCGGAGAGATCGATCTCCTCGGCGCTGCCGGTTGAGCCCTCGGGGTTTGCCGAGAGGTCGAAGTCGCGTGCCGTGAACTCGCCGCCCTTCGCCTCCCATGTCGTAGTCTGATCGGAGCCGGCGAGGTTGGCGTAATAGCCGGCTGACTCCGTCTCTCCCAGACTTTCCAACACTCGCTGCATAGTGCTGTAGCAGCGGGCGGCCTTGGAAGATTTGCCCTCCTGCCGGTAAAGCAGGCCGAGAGTGCGATTCAGACGTAAATCTTCGGGAGCGCTGTGCAAAGCAAGTTCCAAGGCGTCAATGCCGCGCTTCTTGGAGGAGAAAGCCTCGCAGAGTTCAGCTTCGGTGAGGGCAACGGATATCTGCTCCTCCAAGTGCGGCGGATAATTCTGCAGCGGCAGGTCGGGTTCGTCGTCGGTGAAAAATTCTTCCAGGGTGCGTGGTTTTTCTTCCGGACTGACTTCAATAGGGGGCGTGGGCGCACCTGGGCCGAGCCGGGCACAAACCTGGCGGTAGCCCTGAACATGGGAGGCATTCTCAGGCTCCAGTTCGATGAGTTCTTTGTAGGCGTCGCGTGCGCGCTCGAACTGGTTGTTCTGCACACAAGCGTGGGCCTGGAGTTCAAGTATCTCGGCGATCATGGAGTTTTCGCCGGCGCGCCGGAAGAGGTTGTAAAGGGTCTGCAAAGCCTCCGGGTTGTTGCGGACACGAGAGACGGCGCCGTGCAGATGCGCCATCACATCCTCTTTGTCCTGAGCCAGAACCTGGTTGGAAAACTCATCGTAGAGGGCGAGAGCCTTGATGGTGTCGTTGTCCTTGTATAGGCGGGCTGCGACCTTTAGTACGCCATCAGGGTCCTGGTGAACCAATATCAGCTTACGGCAGATGGGGATGGCATTGTCGAGCTTATCCAGCTTCAAGTAGGCAGCTAGGAGATTGCGTAGTCCGTCGAGGCGCGAGTCCAAATCCGGAATTGCTTCGTAGAGTTCGGCGGCCTTTTCCGCATCTCCCAATTCGAGCGTGACCTGGGCTCGGAGTTCCTGGGCTCGAAGGTTGTCAGGGTCAAGGGCAATGAGGCGTCCGAGAATCTTCTGCGCAGGATCGAGCGCGCGGCGCTCGACGAGCGTGGAGGCGGTCTGCGCGAGCATCTCTCTTGCTTCTTTTTTCTGGCCGCCCTGGGTCATCAGGTCGGCTGTGCGGGTGATGACTTGTACGTTTTCCGGGTCGAACAAGACGAGTTGCTTGAGCAGCCGCAGGGTTTCCTTGGACTGGCCTTTGCGGGTGTAGGCCTCGGCGGCTTGAAGCAGCATGGATCGAGCATCACTGACCAGTCCCTGCTTGCGGTAAAACTCGGCAAGCTTCTCCATGGCAGCCAGACCGTTGGGGTCTAGCTTGGTGATCTTCCTATACATGGCGATGGACTTCAGGAGGAAGCCGTCGGCGGCATAGGAATCGCCGACGACCCGGAAGCGCTCGATCGCCTTTTCGTTCTGTCCGAGCCGGGCATAGATGTCGCCAACCGTGTTAAGTATGGCGAGATCGTGCGGCTCGACTTGCAGTATTTTTTCGTATTCGGAGATGGCGTTCGGCAGTTTGTTCTGCTGCAGATAGCGCTCGGCATTGGCACGCGACTTTTCTTTGCTGAAACCGAATCCGAACATGGTGGAACTCCAAAATGCCTGCGGGCGGCGGTTGACCGCGATCGGAAACTCCGCACGCAACAGTCGCCCACTGTATCTGGCTTACGGTAACACAGCTTCTGCAAAGCCTGAAAGTATCCGAAGTTCGTGAAAACGGTTTTCGAGGCGATGTCCCGATAAGGAGGTGGGGTAGAGACGAATTGACAGAGGAGGATGGTGTCATTAGGGTTAGGGTTTGTCTGACATGAAATCTCATTCCGCCCGGAACTCAATCTCAGGTATGCGCCTGCTCGCGCTGCTGGCGGTGATCGTGGCCGCAAGCATGGCAATTCACGGCTATCATTACGGGATTGAGGACGAAGCAATCTACCTGCCCGCGATTAAGGCCCACCTGAACCCAGCTCTCTATCCGCATGACGCAGTTTTTTTCCAGCCGCAGGCCAGGGCGACATTGTTCGGCGACCTGGTGGCAACCTGCGCGCGCCTGTTGCACACACCGGTGGACGGGACGGTTTTCGGATTCTACCTGGGAACGCTGCTGGGCTTTTATGCCGGACTGTGGGCGCTGGTGGCGCGGCTCTTTCCGGGGCTCAGGGCGCGGCTGGGAGGAATGCTGCTGGTGGCGGCGCTCCTGACGCTGCCGGTTGCCGGAACCTGCATTTTTATTGTCGATCAACACTTGCATCCGAGAACCCTGGCAACGGCCTTGATTTTGTTTGCCGCCGCCCAGGTGATTCCGCGCACATGGGGGGAGCCGGTGTCGGCGCAAGAATACGCCCTGGCCGCTCTGCTGATGATCGGCGCGACGTTGATTCACGTTCAGATGGCGTTTTACGGATTGCTATTCCTTGGACTGCTGCTGTTGTCGCTGCGAGGCCTGGGAGGCAGGCTCGTGCTGCTGGCCGGCTTTACCCCAATGCTGCTGGCGACGTTGACGGAAAAGGGCGGCCCGGAGTGGCAGGAGGCTTCCAGAACACGCACGCAACACTACCTGTCACAATGGGAGTGGTACGAATGGCTGGGGGCGATCGCGCCCATTTTCTTGTTATGGGGCATGGCGAGGTTGACGAGGAGGCACGGGTTGCCGGCCGCTTCGGCGGTGGCGAACTGCACGGCGCTGTTTGCCGCCGTGGGATTCGTAGCAGGATGCGTGATTACGCTTCCACCGCAGTTCGAGCGGTTGACGGCATACCAGCCCATGCGCATGCTTCACCTGACCTATATTGTCATGGTGCTGCTGGCGGGAGGATTACTGGCGGAACTTGTGCTGAAGCGTAAACTGTGGCGCTGGGCGCTCTTGCTGCTGCCCATAGCGGCGGGTATAAGCTTCGCCCAGTTCGAGTCGTTTCCAAATACGCATCATGTGGAGTGGCCGGGCCGGGCTACGGGGAACGACTGGGTGGAGGCGTTCAACTGGGTGAAGGCGAATACGCTGGTAGATGCATACTTTGTCCTCGATCCGCACTATATGAGCTCCGAGGGTGAGGATTTTCATGGCTTTCGCGGATTGGCCGAGCGCGGACAGATGGCTGATTGGGACAAAGATCCCGGGGTGGCGCTGCTGTTTCCTGAGTTGGCTGTGCGCTGGTCGCACGAGGTTCATGCGCTGGACAACTGGAAGAGCTTCACATTGGAGGACTTTCACCGGCTGCATGAGCAGTTTGGCGTGGGATGGACGGTGCTTGCGCTGCCCGGCGCCGGCAAGAGCGGATTGCAGGCTATTCCGCTTTCCGATTGTCCTTACCAGAATCACAGCGTTATGGTTTGCAGGGTAAGGTAGAAATCAGCTTCGGTGTGCAAAGTAAGGAACCTCGCCACGCTCTCGTTCGTATCTAATGTTGGCGGGCGGTAATTCAGGTTGGGGAGGATCATGCGCGGAATCAGGCTCAAAGAGCCGACCATCATTGCGCTGGAGACGATGCGCTCGCATAAGCTGCGTTCGTTTCTGATGCTGCTTGGCGTCATTCTCTCGGTTTCGACACTGATTCTGGTCGTTGCGCTGATCAACGGCACCAACGCCTACATCGCCGATCGCGTGGCGAACATGGGCAATGGGGTGTTTCTCATCGGGCGCTACGGCATCATCAACAGCGAAGAGGAATATTTCAAGGCGGCGAGGCGCAACAAGCAACTGAGCTACGACGATTTTGTCGCGCTGCGCGACGGACTGAAGTTGCCTAAGAACGTCGGGCTGGAGTGCCGCTCCACTGAAACTGTGCGGCACGAGGGACAGAGCGCGGAGGATGTGTCGCTGCGCGGTGTGACCGCAAACATCGGAGAGATGGATACCGAAGAGGTTGCGCGCGGACGCTACATCAGCGACAACGATAACGACCATCGCAGCTTCACGGCGATGATCGGGGCCGAGGTGGTGAAGAAGCTCTTTCCCAGCACGGATCCGATTGGTAAGACGGTGACGGTCCGAGGCTATGACTTCGAAGTCGTCGGTGTAGCCAAGGCCATTGGAAGCGTGATGGGACAGCCGCAGGACAACTTCGTCTACATCCCGGTGGAAACCTGGTTCAAGCTCAACGGTACGCACACCGACAACTTCCATATCAACATTCAGGCGCGTGCGCCGGAGGTCATGGAGCAGACCAAGGACGAGGCCCGCGCGATGATGCGGGCACGGCGCCATGTGGCTCCGAACGAAGAAGACAATTTTGGACTCTTCGGCTCGGACAACCTGATGGACCTTTGGAAGAACCTGACGGGAACGTTGGCCGGAGCGATGGTGGGCTTTGTTTCCATCTTCCTGGTGATTGGCGGCGTGGTGATCATGAACGTGATGCTGGCCAGCGTTACTGAGCGCACCCGCGAGATCGGCATCCGAAAATCGCTGGGAGCGCGTACCTCGGATATCCTGAGCCAGTTTCTGGTGGAGTCCGCGGTAATGAGCGCGATGGGTGGAGTAATCGGAATTCTGCTGGCGTGGATACTGGCGGTCATTCTGGACAAGACCACTCCGTTGCCGATGTCGGTGCCGCTTCCGGCAGTGGTTGTGGCGATCTGCGTCTCGACGGCGGTGGGATTATTCTTCGGCGTCTATCCCGCGCGCAAGGCAGCCAAACTGAACCCGATCGAAGCGCTACGGGCCGATTCCTAAAGGAGGACACGAGTGAATTCGAAGCGCAGATATTTCTCCTTTGGCGAAAGCGCGCGGATGGCGTTTGAGACTCTGCTGGCAAATAAGTTGCGCTCGGCGCTGACGGTGCTCGGTGTGTTCATCGCGGTGGTGGTGCTGGTTATGGTCTTCTCCATCATGTACGGAGTAGATGCGGACTTGCGCGCGCAACTCGATCAATATGGTACCGACACGCTATTTGTCTTTAAGTTCGAGCCCGGAATCCACGTGGGGCGTTTGCCGCAGGAATTGCGTATGCGAAAGCCTCTGAACTATGAAGACGCAGAGGCGATTCGCGAGGGAGCGCCTTCGGTCAAGGAAGTATGCGTGGAACTGGATTCCACGAGCTTTGCGCCGGGCTCGCCTACGTTTATTCCCACGGCGCGCTACGGGGGCAAGGAAGTCACAGGGGTGCAGTTTGAGGGCGCAACACCCTCCTACGAAGCAGTGCAGAACGAACATCTGGAGCAGGGGCGATTCTTGACCGAAACCGAAAACAGCCACCGCCTGGATGTCGCGGTGATCGGACATGACCTGGCGGAGACGCTGTTCCCCGCCAAGGACGCTATCGGCAAAGAGTTGCAAGTGACAGGAATGACTTTCCGTGTGATCGGCGTGCTGGAGAAGACCAAGGGAGTTTTTCTGCGCGACTCCTCCTCTGATAAGCAAGTTATTATTCCCTACCTCACGTACCTGAAACACCGGCCGCAGGATAAAGAGAATTTCTTCACGGCACTGGCGTTTCCGGGCAAGAAGTCACAGGCAACCGATGAGATCACGGGGATTATGCGCCGCCGCCGCGGCGACGCCTACAACAAACCGGACAGCTTCGGCATCTCGTCGGCGGAGGCGATCTCCAATCAGTTCCGCAGCATCATGGGCTCAATTGCACTGTTGACGATCGCGGTTGCATCGGTGGGAATGCTGGTGGGCGGAGTTGGCGTGATGAACATCATGCTGATGTCGGTGACCGAGCGGACGCACGAGATCGGAGTGCGCAAGGCAATTGGAGCGCGCAGCAAGGATGTGGTGCGGCAATTCCTGGTGGAAGCCATAGTGCTGACCGGGACGGCGGGAGTTGCCGCGGTGCTATTCTGCCTGACGCTGATCGCGGTTCTTAACGTGGTGCTGCCGAGCTGGCCCATGGCGGTTCCAGGGTGGGTGATTCCGGCGTCGGTGGCGGCAGCGATGAGCGTGGGACTGTTTTTCGGTATCTATCCGGCGGCAAAGGCAGCAAAGCTGGACCCGGTGGAAGCGCTGCGCTACGAATAGGTTCGCAGCCTCGCGTCGAGAGCTGTTTTGGTTGTTAAGGACAGATGCCAAAAAACTAAATCTCTTTTTGACTCAGTGACTTAGCTTTTCCTGAGAGTTTTTTGGATGCACATCCGGAATACAGAGTGCTACAATGTCCGCGCTTTTGATTTGGAAGGACGCGAGCGGTAGAGGCGCCCTGAGAGCGACAAACCAAGCGCTGCTCCGGAACACGTATCTGCAGACGAAATCCCTCCGATTCACTCAGCCTGATTTCAATTCACGAAGGAACAAGTAATACCATGGAACAAGGAATCGTTAAGTGGTTCAATGACGCGAAGGGCTTCGGTTTCATCAGCCGCCAGAATGGCGAAGACGTTTTCGTTCATTTCTCGGCTATCCAGACAAATGGCTTCCGGAGTCTCAAGGAAGGCCAGGCCGTGCAGTTCAACGTCGTCAAAGGACCCAAGGGCTGGCAGGCAGAGAACGTGACGGCCGTTTAGTTTTCGCGTCCGAAAGGTTCTAGTGGAAAGGGCAGCCAATGGCTGTCCTTTTCTTCGTGCTATTGGCGCAGGTGCCATTGGTACTCTTGCGCCGCCTCTGGAATCTACGTACCATGGTTTTCCTACCAGCCGGTTGCAAATAGCGTGCTTCCATGCGACGAGGCTGGGTCGTAATCTGCCGCCAATGACGCGTTGGAGATTGAATTGAAAAAGAGCTTGATGAAACAGTTTACGGACGTGAATCGTGAACTTTGGCTCGTGCTTTCTTTGTTTGTCATTGCCGCGCTATGTAATTTTCTGATTGCTAATCGCGGCATGCTGCTCAGTTTTTATACGTTTCCGACGTTGTTCTCCGCCTACCACTACGGACGGCGTCACGCGACACTCACCGCGCTGGCGAGTGTTTTGCTGATTGTTCTGATTACCTTTCTGAATCCAAACCTGTTCGGGCATGGCGTGGAGACAATCAGCTCGCAGAAGTGGTTCGATATCGCCGTATGGGGCGGGTCGCTGATTCTGATTGCATTCGCCATGGGTACGCTGTATGACCGCAACGCTGCACGGATGCGCGAATTGCGCCAGACCTATAACGGCGTGTTGATGATTTTGCGGCACTTCATTTCCAAGGATGCGTATACGCAGAATCACTCGTATCGCGTCTCGATCTACGCTGCGCGCATTGCGGCGGAGATGGGATTCGACGACGACCGCGTTGAAGACGTCCGTGCGGCAGCCCTGCTGCACGATATCGGCAAACTGGACATCAGCCGCGAAATACTTTACAAAGCTGCGCGGCTGACCACAACAGAGTATGAGGAAATGCGCGAGCACGTGACCCGCGGAGTGAATCTGCTGGAGCCGGTTGGCGGCTCGTTGCGCCGGGTGCTGCCCATCATCCTGGCTCACCACGATCGCTTCGATGGCAGCGGCTACAGCGATCGCTCAGGCGACGACATTCCTCTGGAAGCCCGCATTCTCTCGGTGGCTGATGCCTACGATGCCATCACCAGCGATCGCCCGTACCGCAAGGGGAGTACGACGTACGAAGCGCGCGAGATTCTGGAACGCGGCGCCGGCCGCGAGTTTGACCCGGAGGTTGTAGCAGCGTTTGTGCGCGCCTTCCGCAAACAGCAGATGGAGATTCCCGATCTGGTGGTCTAACACGGTTCACCGCATCGAGGCGTCCTCCAGGACTATGTTCGGCAGCTCGGCAAGCGTGGTAATTTGCGCGTCAGGCGTCTCCGGAATTCGCTCCGGCGCCTGGCCCAAGCGGTTGCACCACAGCACGCGAAAACCGAATGCCTTGGCGGAGTAAGCATCCCAACCATTAGAAGACACAAAGCAGATATTGGCCGCGGAAACATTGAACCGCTCACATGCTAGCGCATAAACAGAAGGGTGCGGTTTGTAGATCTTCACTGCCTCCACGGACAGCACGGCATCGAGCAGGCCAGAGATGCCACTGTTGTCCGCCGCCGCAGCAAGCATGGCTGGAGCGCCGTTTGACAGGATGGCGAGCTTCCTGCCGGCTGCCTTCAAGCACTTCAGAGTTCCTGCGACCTCCGGGTAGGCGCTCAGAACCAGGTACAGGTTCATGAGCCGCTCTCGTAACCCCGCGTCCTCAAGTTGAAACGTCGAAAGAGCGTAGTCGAGCGCATCACCTGTCACTTGCCAGAAGTCCGCGTGATGTCCGGCGAGGCTGCGCAGCCATGTGTATTGCAATTGCTTTGCACGCCACAGCTCAGCAAGCGGTTGCCATTTCTCTCCCAGCGCGTCCTGGGCGGCACGCGCTGCACTGCCAACGTCGAAGAGCGTTCCGTAAGCGTCGAATACGCATGCCTCAATGTTATGGAGTTTTAGTGTCATCAGCAGGAATCTCCCTTCTCACTCAGATAAGTTTAGTGGAGTGCTTGCGGTTCGAGGAATTTCAAAGTTATTTCAATTGGCTGAGAATTCGCTGGCGCTCCTGCAGAGAGATCGCCCGCGAGCACGAAGCGGAGGGCCAAAGGCCAGAAGAGCAGGCGAAAAGGAGGTTGGAGTGGATACAAGCGCTTCGCGTCGAGATGAATTCCTCCAAAAAATTAAGCCGGCAGAGAAAAGGAACGATTGACTGTTCAGGCAATCGTTGGAAGAGGGAGGGTAACTCTGTGGTAAATCGTTTTACAAACTTCCAAACGATTGGCGTAACGGTAACGGTTTCCGACGGAAGGATTAACCTGGAAGGCAATGTATTGCCCGCCAAAGTCAAAAGACGCGCGTCTTCTGACTGGGGCAGATGTGGGGTGATGCGCTTCCGGAAGCCGCCATGTCGAGAGCGCAGGGGGTGATTCGTGTGGCGCTGGCCGGTAACGAGATTTCGCCGGGAAATTCCCTGACCAAGACCGACAGCACGGTGCTCCGCAGGCATTGCCATCGCGTTGACGAGGCCTGCCAGAGTGAATCCGGGCATGCACTCGCGGGCACCCTTGACGGAGGCAATCATGGGACGATTCCGGCGCGCCTCCCCGCGAGCTGCAATCCCGCCTCGGAATTACGCGTTTTGAGCCTTGGTTTTGTACTGCAAACCCGGCTCGACCACGGCCTTGGCGGAGAGCAGGCGGTCGAGCGAAAAGGCGCCAGACCCCCGGATCGCGATTGCCAGGGCAATAACAATGGCCAGTAGATGGTATTCGATGCCCTCGCCCTTCTGCATGCCAAACCAGTTCATGAAGAAGTTGCCGAAGTGCAGATAGGTCTGGTAGGCGGCAACGGTCATGGTGATGGCAACGCCAAGCGCGCTCAGGCGGCCCAGTAAGCCCAGGACCAGAGCGATGGAGCCGAAGAACTCGATGCAGACAGCAATCACGGTGAGCGCGGGAGGAATATGGTAGACCTTGGCAAAGATCTCGATGGCAGGCCCCAGGCCGTGACCGCCGAACCAGCCCAGGAGCTTCTGGGCACCGTGCGGGAAGATACAGAAGGCCAAGACCAAACGCATGAGGGTCAGGGTCAGGTCGTCGGTTGTTCGAAGCAGGCGTTGCAACATGGACGGATACTCCTTTCGGAAAGGCCCTTTTGGCAGGGCCGCAATGGGCTGCGCTGAGCGCCACACAGGCGCGAGCTGGACAGAGTCAATCCGGGTAGAACACGGCCCGAGGGCGCGACCGGGTGGTCCGCTCGGCAGCAGCACCGAGAATTACGGAGCCCGAAGCACGCAAAACCGGCCGCGGCAGCTAACCACGGGACGGACTAGATAAACGGCAAAAGGGAGGTTCACCCCACCACCCTGTCACGCAGTCTATGGCAATTGCTCACTTCGTACAGTGACGGACATCACAGGCAAATGTTTATCACGGACGGTTGCAGGAGGAGTGGCGACGGGCACCGGCGCGGGCGGACGAAGGAAGGACCGCGATCACAGGCGATCACGGTGCTTCCGTGGATGAAAAGCCGGCAATTCGTATAGAGTTGCAATAGCTGGACGTGACCATAATTTCATTGCAAGGCCAATACTCAGGAGTGGCGACAATGACAACTCCCACGCTAGAACCAGATGCGCATTGTGACGTTGGAGTTCAACTCGGGCTGCGGATGTACCGGCGGATGGTATCCATTCGCCAGTTCGAAGAGAACGCCAACGATCTTTATACGCGGGCTTTGATGCCCGGCTTTACGCACTTATACATTGGTGAAGAAGCAGTGGCCGTCGGGGTTTGTGAGGCGCTGCGTCCGGACGATTACATTACCAGCACCCATCGCGGTCATGGGCACTGCCTGGCGAAGGGCGCGGTACCCCGACTGATGTTCGCCGAACTGCTTGGCAAGGAAGCGGGTTATTGCAAGGGCAAGGGCGGGTCGATGCACATCGCGGACCCGAAGACAGGTAACCTGGGCGCGAATGCGATCGTGGGCGGCAGCTTCGGCATCGCCACGGGCGCGGCATTTTCCGCCAAGCGGCTGGGCAATGGCCGGGTGGCGGTGTGCTTTTTCGGTGATGGAGCGATGGCGCAGGGGCTGATGTTTGAAGCGATGAACCTCGCCCAGCTCTGGAAGCTGCCGGTGATTTATGTTTGTGAAAATAATCTCTACGGTGAATACACCCGCAGTTCAGAGGCTTTGGCCGGCGAACTGATGGACCGGCCGGCTGCCTTTGGCATACGCGCCGAGCGCGTCGACGGTCAGGATGTGCGTGCGGTTTATCAGGCTGCCAGGGGGCTGATTTTGCGTGCGCGCGAGGGTGAGGGTCCGTCGTTCCTGCAGTGCGATACCTACCGCTACCGGGGCCACCATGTCGGTGACATCAACCGCGAGTACTACCGCCCCAAAGAAGAAGAGCGCATCTGGATGAACGAGCGCGATGCCATCAAGGGTCATGCGGACTGGCTGATCGCCAATAAGTACGCCGATGCCGCGACCCTTGAGGGGATTGACGCGGAAGTGAAAGCTGAAATTGCGGACGCGGTTCAGTTTGCCCTGGCAGCTCCTTATCCCGACATCAGCGAAGTGGAGCAGGACATTTATGCATGAAGGCAATGTACGCGAACTGACTTTAGGACAGGCGGTGAAGGAAGCGATCGCCGAAGAGATGCGCCGCGACCCAACGGTTTTCCTGCTGGGCGAAGACGTCGCCGAAGCGGGCACGGCTTTCAAGGTGCTCAGCGGATTGGTGGATGAGTTCGGCACCGATCGGATTGTTGATACGCCTATCTCCGAAGCTGGTTTTACCGGTTTGGCAGTCGGCGCGGCAATGACAGGTCTGCGCCCGATTGTCGACATCATGTTTGGCGATTTTCTCGGGCTGACGATGGATCAGATGTTCAACCAGGCCGCCAAAATCCACTACATGTCTGGTGGCGAGTGGAAGGTGCCGATGGTGTTGCGTACAACGCTGGGTGCGACACGGCGTTCAGCGGCGCAGCACTCGCAGTCGCTGCATGCCTGGTTCAGCCATATCCCTGGACTGAAGGTGGCGCTGCCCTCCACGCCGTACGACGCCAAAGGCTTGATGAAACAGGCGATCCGCGACGACAATCCGGTAATCATTTTCGAAAACAAGATGATGTATGGATTGAAAGGTCCGGTGCCGGAAGAGGAGTACACGATTCCGTTCGGTGTGGCTGACATCAAGCGGGTCGGCACCGACATCACGCTGGTTGCGACCAGCGGCATGGTGCAGGTTGCCCTGGGAGCGGCCAAGATGCTGGCGGAGGAGGGCATCAGCGCTGAAATCGTGGACCCGCGCACGACCTGGCCACTGGACGAGAAGACCCTGATCGAATCGGCGTGCAAGACCTCGCGGGCGATTGTGCTCGACGAAGGCTATGCGCGCTATGGCGCGGGCGCCGAACTGGCGGCGGTAATCGCCGAGGGTGCGTTCTACGATCTGGATGCGCCGGTCAAGCGGATGTGCGCCATGCACGTTCCGATACCGTTCTCGCCTCCGCTGGAAGACGCGACGGTGCCGACGGCGAAGAGCGTGTTTGAAGCGGCGCGGGCAATGTGCGGATAGTTCTGGACAGATTGTTGTGAGTGGGACACGCCGGATTAGAGCGTGCCCCGATTCGCAAGTTCAACATCTTTCACTTCAGGAAAACGAATTATTAGCGGACGATCAGGGCGTTGCAATGAGCCCCGTCGAAGAGAAAAATTATGGCGATTCGTATTGTGATGCCCGCCTTGGAGATGGCGCAAGAGACCGGCAAGCTTGTCTCCTGGCGAAAGCAGAAGGGAGAGAAAGTCGCGAAGGGCGAGATTCTGATGGAAGTGGAAACCGACAAGGCCGTGATGGAGATTGAATCTCCGGGAGACGGCATTCTGGCTGCTGTCAGTGTGAGCGTCGGCGAGGTCGTGCCGGTCGGGAAGACGATTGCATGGCTGGTTGCTCCGGGAGAGGCCGTGCCTCAGGAGTTGACACCGACTGCATCGGCACGCCGGATGAGCACGGAGCCCACGCAATCGGCGGCAGTTGCGGGGAGCGCCGAGCCCATGGCCGACGCAGGACGGCTGCGAATTGCGCCGAAGGCGCGGCGTCTGGCGAATGAGTATGGGGTAGACGTCAGCAAGGTGCACGGAACAGGCCCTCGCGGGGCAATTCATGCCGCCGACGTTATGGCCTACGTGGAAGCAGCCAAGAGTTCCGCTGCCCCGGTTGCTGCTCTTCCAGTTGCGGTTTCACCTGCGACCCCGGCTGTGGTCAGTTTTGCTGCTGCGGCGGAAACTCCCGAGGGGGAGACTCCCAGTGCGATCGGCCGGATTATGGCCGAGCGTACAACCGCCAGTTGGACGACTGCGCCACACATTTTCCTTACGCGCGAAATCGACGCCACTGCGCTCAATGCCGCACGCCAAAAACATTTGCCTTTGATCGAGCGAGAGCGGGGAGTGCGGCCCACCCACACCGATATTCTGGTGGCCATTACGGCGCGTGTTCTACTGAAGCATCCGCGCCTCAATGCGTCCTGGGAGAACGGAAAGATCCGCTACCACAAAGACGTCAACATGAGTATTGCGGTTGCGGTTGAGGACGGCGTGGTGGCGACGGTGATTCCCAACGCTCACATTGCCAAACTGGGCGATATTGCGGTGCAGCGCAGGGAATTGACCGAGCGCGCCCAGACGGGCCGTTTACGACCCTCCGACATCGCCAACGGGACGTTCACGATCAGCAATGCGGGGATGTATAACGTCGATCAATTCACGGCAATCGTCAGCCTGCCGCAGTCGGCCATTCTGGCGGTGGGCCGGATCGCGGATCGGGTTGTCCCGGTATGCGGAATGATCGGCATTCGGCCCATGCTGACGGTGACTGTTTCGGTCGATCATCGGGTCTCGAGCGGTTCGCACGCGGCGTTGTTCTTGAACGACCTGGCGGAGGCCCTGCAGTCTCCGGATGCGTGGCTGGATTAGGGATAACGGCTTCCAAACGGCCACGCTGAAGGCGGACAAAGAACTTAAGGATAAAGATCTGAACTCAGACCGCTGCAAGTCCGGTTGCTCTCGCAACCAGTCTTGCAGCCTCTCTTTGACTTCTTCCTTTTCGCGGCTCTGCGGGCCGACCGCCGAGGACTAGGCGAAGTCCGACCATGCCTGAAGTTCTATGATGTTACCTTCGGGATCTCTGGCATAGACAAAGTTGGAAATACCTCTGCCTGGAACCGGGAGTGCAACAACTGTGCCGCAGGCAGAACCACCCGCTGCGAGAACCTGCGCCAGAGAATCGGTAACATTGGGAACCTCAAAGGCGAGATGCCCGAAGCCAATTCTGTTGGGAACTGGTTGAGGGCGGTCAAGCGGGTCGCTGTAAGAATAAATTTCCAGTGTTGGACCGCTGTCTCCAAGGCCTGGAAGCCGAAGATGTTCCCCTTCGATCACCGCTCCAGCTACGCCCGTGCCACCGTCGAGTTCCGCTCCAGAGAGCTTGCGAAGCGGCGGCACCGGGGTGCAACCAAACACGGTTTGATAAAAACGAGATAGCCGACGCCAGTCCGAGGCGATGATGTTAATGTGACCGAGCTTGATGGACATGCAGTCTCCCCAGTGTAGTGTGTGACAAGTGAGATAGCTTGTCATCCAGGGTGGTTCCATAATTACTCTACATATTCTGTAAGCTGCAAGCAGAGCGAAGCTCAGCAAAATTACTTGTCTGCTATTGGCTCGCAGCTTATATCGGGTAAATCAACGGATAGTGAGGCACAAAAGCAAATGGCTTAGCAGTGAGCTAAGCCATTTAGAATCTATTTGGTGGACCTGGTCGGGATCGAACCGACGACCTCTTCCATGCCATTTCCAAGGGTGAATCGGCACAGAGCGAGAGACAACAATACGACGCGACACAGAGAGGCAGCGTTCATGCGGGTTTTGCGCACGTTCGCTGCCTTTCATCTAAGACCGAGCGACACTGAATGACTCGCTCCGATACCGGCAGGGATGCGACGGTTATGACACAAGGCATGACACAAACGGCACGCGCTGGCAGTTTGTCCATGCATAGACTAGGCTGGCCTCGCCGCCCCGGACTCTCTTCTCAAACGCGAGTTCAAGGGGTGGGGGTTCGCTTTGGGCGGCGATTTCAGGATTAAAGTCTTCCGACAGAATTTTCAATTTGTGAAAATTACTCATTCCGCATCTGCAGGGTAGCTGAACTAGGCCCGCTGACGGCCAGAGTTCCGTATTGGGATACTGAGTGCAAAGGCAATTTTCTGCTCAGTAACGGCTGGAGGCATTCCCAGGCGGGAAAAGTACTGAGTCTTTCTTTTGCTTTCTTCGTCACTGGCGAATGTGAAGCTCTCTGGCGCGAGGCAAAGCCGTGGCAAGGCGGGCGCTATTTCTCCTCATAGATTTTGAGCGGTTTTTTTTCCCACTTAGAAAGCCAATCTTCGGCTGCACTCCTATTTCGAAAGCATTTCCTGCAAGGTACCCACATTAGCTTGTTGTGCTCACAGTATATGTTTGACTTGACCGTTCGTTGACGCGCAATCGCTTCGAGCGTATCAATCTTGTCGAATACTCGCTCTTGAAAATCGTCATATCCGTCTTTCTTCGCCATTTCCCCCTCCCTATTCAGTCACGGCAAGGAAGCTCTATTTGTACCACCCCGATTTGTACCACCCCGAACACTAGGCGCGAAAGGGGGCGGAGATTTCGGTTTCTTATGACGAAGAAGAAAGAAATATGGTACAAAGCCCCATGCTAGATAAAGGCGAAGTGCGACGGTATGCGGCTGAGTGGATTGAGCAGTTGCAGAGGGGCAACGTGTTTCATCTGTCCGACCTTTATAAATACCTAAAGGCCAACTTCTCTGACGAGTGCGACGAGCGCGGGATGACCCCAGACAGCAAGGAACCGCAGTATGAGAAGGATGCCAGATGGGCGGTGCAGGACTGCAAGTTTCGAATGCTAATCACGCTGGCGCATCCTCGGGGCTGCTGGCGGAGGCTATAGGTTTAGGCTTCTGCGCACGCTCGTTAAGTTGAAACTGGATCGTATTGAGTTGATTTGCGATTGTGTCTAGTTTTCCGCCCAGATTCTCCATCTCTTCTGACCTGTCGCCTGCCAGCGCGACGACAATGCAGAGATCAATAAAAAAAACGAGTCCACAGTAGGCCGCAAACCCAAAGCGTTCATCAGCAGACGGATGCCAGCGGTTAAGAAGCAACGCCACCACGTAACCCACGACCACTGGGAATTGAACGGCTCCTATCCCCGCAATGATGTTGATAATCCAACCCATCCAACCCGGAATCCTATCGCTCTTCATTTGTGGTCTCTCCGGAGTTCGCCTCCATGCAAGAGAATACCTCTTTTTCGGCCTTCGTCGCTGGCAGAGGCGAAGCCGCCGCAATGATCAGGACTCACCCCCGTCAGAACACCTCCATCAATGCATTCCGGCTCGTTTTCTGGCGCAAACAGGCCCAGTATCTCAGTATCCCAATATGGGAATCGCGCTGAGGTTGGGGTTTTCGGTGGCTTCATTCCGTTGCACTTGGCACTCGGGCGGCAATCTCAATTGATCGTTGAACTGGTCTTCTTCATAAGCAGCTTTTCCACTTCCTGCGACTCCTTTACTTCTTTCAGTACCCTTTCCTTTTGCTCCTGCGACAGCTTTGGATAGCGCTGCTCGGCAGCGTCTCCGGTTCTGCCGTCGGTCGCAGGCTCGTCGGCGGGCCGTTCATTCGCCGTTTTCTTCTTTTCCTCGTGTTCCTTCTTTTCCTTGAGGTGCTGCACCACCTCATCCAACATTTTTTCCCGTTGTTCCTTTGACAGTTTCGGATAACGCCTTTCCAACGGATTTATAGGCCCGCTCTTTGATGGTATTGGAGGGTTCTCATTCGGAATCGGACCAGCCAAGCCCTGCTGCTGGAACTGCTTGAACTCTCTCTGCTTGGGGGGCGACAACGCTCCATCTTCTGTGGGTTTGCATGTCCCTGGCTCGTTGGATCGCTCGGCACCGTTGGGTTGGCCGTATGAACCTCGGGCTCTGGTGAATTGCCACGCGAGTGCAACGCCGATCCCTCCCGCAAGGATGAGCCATTCGAGTTTCAACCGCGACCAATCGATTTGCACACTCGCACGGAAGGCGAAGCGCTGATTTGGGTCAGGAACGGGAGGGAATGTTAACAAGTGATAACCCGCGTTCCGCTCAACGCGCGTCATGTCCGGATAAACTGTCCGAACCACCCACGGTGGAAACATTCCGATCAGCACAAATGCCAAGATGCCAATTCGGATGGTCCATGAGATTACCTTCGCATTCGGAGCCCTGAAACTCTGTACTGTAGGCATCGGCATCACTCCTGAAAGACGAAAACCACAATTGCTACAAGAGGCGTTTGAACTGTCTCACCTTTCGTGATGTGACAGTGACAGTCAATATGCCTTCGTCACCGACGTTTTCGCTGAGAACCACAATATTGCCATTCGACGCATTCCACACCGTCAGGTTCTCCCCCCTCCCATAATGCTTTGTACAGTGAACGACTATTTGCCGATAGGTCGCCCCAGTCTGGTGTCGTGGGCCAGTCCACTGGATTGAGATTTTATAAATAGCGCTGCTCACCGTTCCAATAAACGTGTCCCATTGAAGGCCCATGAACTCTGCGGCGGGAGCGTGCCATACTTGTTCCCCCTCGAAGTGAACGGCAGCATTGAGGGCAGCAAGTTCTGCCGCCGAAAGAGGGGTGAGTCCTCGCAGCCCATCAATCACAGCGTCAATTCTGTACTGTCCAACAGGAAAACAGGGGTCAGGAAGAGGCCGTGTCGTGAGCCAAACCCCTACACTTTCAGCAAGCATCACGGCGGCAACAGTGAGGTTGTAGCGGCGTCCCACAATGCCGCTAAATAGGGCCAGAAGCGTTATCAAGGCAAAAGGAATAACAAGGAACCGTCCCTGCGGCGCAAGTCGCAGCGCCACAAGGCCTGTAATCATCGCAATCACAACCCATGTTGCCGCGGGAAATCCGGCATTAGTGTAGATTCTGAGCAATCCGCCCACTAGGCAATCAGTCGCAAAACTGAACGCATAGGCAGAAGCACAAGCGAAGACGAAAGCGAGCGCGTTCTTCACAAAACCTCTAATCCACACGATAGTGTGGATACAGAAATGAGATTATCCCCACCATAGAGTGGTGACAAGGGATATCTGCGTTACTCTCGGGGAGCGGATTCGGCAGTTGCGGACGGACCGTGGCTGGAGGCAGATTGACTTAGCCGAAGAAGCAGGCGTCCACGAGAATTTCGTTACCGACCTGGAGCTGGGACGGAAGGAAGCTTGCTTGAGGACGCTTCAAAAACTAGCCTCCGCGTTCGATATGAAAGTCGCCGAATTACTCAAGGGCATAGAGTAGCGATCCAGCAGCACCTTGCCGACTCCTTCTTCCTTATATCTAGCGAGCGTCTAAAATGGCCGTCAAGCGCATATGTTGGAATATAGTCTTGACTTTGTATTGCCTATAGATACGAAGAAGATGCTTGTGCCATGCGTACCTGTATATCGGGCACCCATTTGTTCGGTGCTCTGGCGCTGGTCGTCAGCTCCTTGTTTCCAATGGAAATCGGCTTAGACTGAATGCATTATGAGGCGTGTGGCTGATGTTTGGGAATGCGAATATAAGGACTGTAAACACGTTTGGTTGGCAGTGAGCCAGACTGCCCCGCGTCAATGCGCTCGGTGCAAGCGGCTTAACTGGCATCGGTCGCCCGCCATGCCTGCACTCGACCTGTCCATGCATGGACAAACTGGGCCTCTACCAATGTCCGATGTCGATTTTGCAGCCCTGCTCGCCCGCGTCCGTGCTGGCCGCGAGGTCAGCTCTTGAAGCTTCCGATGGACCTCTCGCCGAGACTTTTTGCTCCGCAAATCCTGCGGCGCGGAGAATTGGAGCTCTTGAAAAGCGTGTGACAGTCGATGGCTAAATTACGGAGGGTGAGCTTCTCAGTAAGCGCGCAAAGGGGAAGTACCACTAACTAGGCGGGGCTCTTCCCGTCTCTTGTAGGTATCTGCAGTTCCTCCCAAGGGTTTTCCAGTCCCAATTTGCGTTCATCCTCGTTGGTACGCAGAAACGTAAACCCCAATTTCACTTTGAACTTGACTCTGCTTCTGTCATCAAGCTGAAGGATCTTCTTTCTGAGCAAGAATGTGATGTCATTCGTTGGCAGGGTCACAACCTGGTTGTAATGAACTCGCCAGTCCTGCCCTTGCAATAATTCGTGCGGTTCCAAGTAGAAATATTCAATGTATCCAGGATCTTTGCTGTTTCGCGGGTCTTTATTTGCCCTAAGACTGTTGAACCGTTCCGGGTTATTCCTCATGTCGATTGGTATTGGACGCAACCGGGCAAGATTCACAGCCTGCGTTTGAACCTTGCCATTGCGTGGTTCAAGATCACAACAATTGGAAAGGACGGCGCAGAAACCGAATCGGACGGGGGCAATAGCCGTTGTCCATTCTTTGTCATCACGATGCTGCCGAGGCGTTGCCGAAATGGGAGGCAGACTACTGAAGTCCTGGTCATGGGCGATTGTTCCCAAGACCTGCAATTGCAAGTGGTCTATCAAAGGAAAAGGAACACCCTCTAAGATGTCCCCTTGTCGAAGACTGGCGGCGTCGAACCCTTCAGCGCCACGGAGGATATACAAGGCTAGAGATCCCCGGTTTGGTCCCGAAGAATAGCGGACTCGGGCACTTGCGCACTGAGCAGGGAATTGCCAATTCTAACTGCGTCCGCGCTCAGAGGATGCGACGGTCCGATGTCCTCCGTTTGCAGCGTGTAGGAACTGACTGAGCAGTTGGGCAGGGCGAGGCACCAGCTTCCGTTAGAGAAATTGGTCGGGGCGACTGGATCACACGCGAGAAACACGTTTCCAATCTGATAAGTAACCGAAGTTGTTGAAATCTCCGGTATACCGATGGGTGTTGTGATCTTCGGCATATTCCTCATACCTCCATTTGTAGCGCCATTTTGTACAGGGTTTTCCTGGCCTAGGGCTCAGGGTCGGAGATCCGTGTGAAAACCTCTCTCGGATTCAGTTCACGGTTAAAGTAATACTTCCGGTTGATCCAGCGAAACCCTTCATGCTTGCTGATTGCCGCAATTTCAATTGGACCTCCAACGGTTGGCGCGCCTGGTAAGAACCTGGAGAACTTTATAGTCAAGTCTACCAAAAACTCCGCGAGGTCAATCGCATCCTGAAGCGGCATCGCCGGAAACACCAGCGGCAATTGAAGCTTCTGCTGAATGACCTGCATGATCTGCGGAAGCTGAGCCGGTGGAATCTTAAAAAGGTTTTGTAACTCTACGGGCAGTCCAGCACTGATTCCAATTATGAGTCTATTTAACGCTTCAGGATCACCTCCCCAAGTCATTCCAATCTCATCACGCGAGCGGAGGCGGACAGGCCCAACGCACTGGCCATTATTGATGCTAATCTGGTATTCATCAGCCATAGGCGCATGTGCTGAATATCCTGCCACGATGAACCCGAGTTGCGGCTTTTGAGGTGCGTCTTTGAAAGCTGGAGTGTACAGCTCATCAAACACAAATTCCTTGAGTCGATTGGCAACTGTCTCTATTGTGTAGTTCTCTTTGTCCAGTTTCCAGCCATGATGCGCCTGATCGCCATTTGCAAAGAGCTCCCTCAAGTCTTTTACAATCGTAGAAATCGAGGCTTGCCCAACGCTCCCCGAGCCCCATGTGATTGCACCGATCGGAAGTCCCTTGCGGAGGTTGAACAGCTTCACGGCATTGTTGTAGACATTGACGGCGTGCAGATGTCCGTCCGGGGTTTGCCCAAGTACCGTTGACGCGCTGTCCGATGCGAGGACCAGTCCATCATTGATTTTTATTGAGATTGCGATAGTCACCGGATTCCTTCCGGGTACATAGTCGCCTGCAAGTGTAGCAAAGGACATTGCATCTCTAACAGGAAAACTGCGTTTGCCCATTCGTGGTGGAACAATTCTAGCCAAGAGGGTTTCCTCCTCTGCTTTGGGCGGATCAAGCGATTCCGTAGCCTGACAGAAGAGAGCAAGAGCGCTCCTTCTGAGCTTCTTTATAAGAAGGTGTAAGACGCAAACCGCTCCAGAAGTTGATGACGCTAGAGGAGTTGCGGCAATTGGTATGGGAACAACTCCCACAAACTGGAGGAACAATTCCCTCAAACTATAGGAAAGGCACCCTCTACTGCCATACTGGATTGTAGGGAGAATTTCCCCTACCCCACGCCCGAATATCTGCTCGGCGGTGGGAGGCGTGATTCGGTTCGGCGGGGGCGAGGCTTTCGGAGGACGGGAGAGCATTTCCGCTGGCGTCACATATCGGCTTGGTTCACAGACCTGGCAATGCCATCCATTGTCATCCCAGTAGCCTTTCACTTCCGAATGAATGAGACAGGCGGGCTTCTCTTCGCTCTCCTGCTTGCTTCGCGCGAAGTTGCCGCCCTCGGGCCGCCGCGTGTGCCGCACAGCCTGAGACTCTGCCTCGAATCGCACGTGGCTGCTGGCGGCACGCACGGCGCGGGAATCGGCACTCTGGGGAGTGGTGCCGGTGGCTTTCGATCTTCGCGGCCTGGGGAATCGGTTTCTCATAATCAGACAATCTGCCGACTAGCTTCGCAACCTGCTCATTCGGCGTCATGATTCGTAACCTATTGAAGATTGAAACGAAACTCCGTGGCCTTGTTTTTGACGCCCTTCCTGCCAAAAGAATGGTCCCCCGATTTGACCAAGTAGCCATCCCTTTCCGCGAAATGACGCAGATGCGAGACGGTCTTGACGGTACAACCGAGCATCGTTGCGACCTTCTCAACCGGCAGCATGATAACCCGCTCTTTGTTCAACTTCTGGAGCTGATAGGCCATTGCTACAAAGCGGCAATATAGTTGACTACGTTTGTGCTCCGTCTGGAACGGATGCTGATCTGCGAGACGGAGCGCATCAGCCAATACGTCAACTCCGGGAACATGCCGAATGTTGTCCCAAGCGTGCTGAAAGTCCAAGAGGATTTCATCCTCCGTCCCAGCCCAACGAAAGGCCCATTCCCACACACCGCTCTCCAGTGGGGCGCTGTCGAATGCCCGCAGATGTCCTTCAACCATTTGGGCGGCATCTTCACTTGAGAGGCTAGCCAGTTCAGGATGACCTTTCAGCATCCTCGCAAAGGAAAACATCGGTGTATTCCCCTTGCGCAATGGTTCGGCGCTTTGAATCCTGGCCGAGGTATGTGCGTGTCTCACTGCAACGTTAAGCGGCATACTGTTGAGCCATTCCGACGCGCCTACGTTTGGCCTCTCGCCTGATTGTCCTGTGAGAGTCGATTGGTTCTCCTGAGTGTCCTGATGTTCCTGTATTTCCTGTTGCTCATGGTTGGTAGTGTGGCCATAGGGGGGAGCAGTCCCGCCAGTATCCGCGAAACCGATATCCTCTGCCGTTACGGCAATCGCTTCCTTATCCGCGCCTCCCACGTCGGCCTCGCCGTTCCACTCCAGCTTCACTTCTGGTCCCTCTCAGGGTCATGGAGCAAGAAATACCGGGAGAGCACGCGGCCATCAGCCGCACGTTCAAGCTGGTTTTCTATCTGGAAGCCGCGCCCGCGAATCTCATTGAAGCGTGCGCCATGTTGCGCGATGCCAGCGGCCATTACGTCCGGCAGTTCAAGCCCCCGCCCTGCCCGCCGCGCTTGTCGTAGCAGTTCAATCAGTACATCGGCCTGGGTTGCTCTGTGCTTGCCTTCCGGTGGGAATACAAGCAGGTTTTGGTTTGGCGTTGCGGGATGGCCTCGCCAAAGCCTGCCGCCCTTTCCACTGGGGATATGCTCATCGGTGCTCACTTCGCCCCCTCCAGAAACCGCGCAAGCTCCGCCGGATCGAATAAAAGCCTCCTGCAAATTCGCGTGGGCCTCAACCGCCCCTTTCGCACAAACGACCTCACGGTGTGAGGCGAGACGGACAGAGCCTTTGCGACCGAAACCAATGTGAGAAGCTGGGGCACGCTGTCGGCCATCACTCAGCCCCCTCACCGCTGCCGCTCTTTAAACCTAGGAATGTTCGGAGAGCTTCCTCGGGAATAAGGACTCGGGAGCCAACCCTGACGATGTTGAGCTTCCGGTCAGTGATTGCCTGCCAGATGCTGCGCTCGGAAAGACCGGTCCTGCTCGCAGCTTCCTTGACTGTATTGGTTAGTGTCGATGTAACGGTTTTAGTGGTTGACATTTGCTTCGCCTCGTTGGAGAATATGCATTCAGTAGCAAGCAAATGATAGCAATCTATGCGATATTGTGAACTGGATACTTACAAATATGAAATCGTCAAAACCGTTACATAATGAAATCGCCGAGGAAACTGTTGCAGAACCGGAGACCGGACTGCCCGGTCTGATCCGGTTGGCAAATTTGCTTCCCGCTGATGCGGCATTGCCGTGTTTCCCAGACGATAAGTGCATGTTGCTTGGAAGTGATTACTCAGACGACGACATACGCGAGCGGGAGTTTTTGCGATTCCTCGATGAGAATTTTCCTCGGGAAAGGTTTGGCGAGTTTCGGCAATTTCTGGATTCAGGGGTGGACAATCCCTGCCGTCCAGATGAGATGTATGACTTTGTCATGGAGACTCGTGAGGCGCTGAGGATGATCGCCACTCATCAACAAGCGAGGTCGACTTTCTCTCGCGGACTCAGTTTTCCATGGGCGCAGGTCGGTGGATGGAAGGTCGACCGAATCCGCGTGTGCGAAAACTGCGGGAAGCTGTTCTTTGCAAAACGGAATAACAAGCTAACTTGTTCTGATCGCTGTGCTGGGAACCGGCGCGTTCGACGGCTCCGCAAACATCGGTCCCAGTACGAGCAGGCGAGAAAGCTCAAGTCGGTCCGCATCACAGAGGTACAGAAAGAACCGTCATCACGGAAGCAGGGTTTGCAAGGAGGAGAGAATGGCCCTAAAAAAACGCGGTAGAACATGGCACTGCCACTTTGTTGTGAATGGTCAGCGGTTCCGGCAGTCTCTTGGTACTACGGATTGGCGGGAAGCTCAAAACAAAGAGAAAGAACTGATTGCGCAAGCGTCAGAGGGAAAGCTGCACCAGACCTCAACCTCTTTGGCCCGTCAGCCATTTGGATTAGCGGCAGACGATTATGTGACCGCACGAAAACTGGAACTGGCAGCGGCCAGCCAAGCCAAAGAGAAACAATTGCTGGTTCAGTTGCGAGCCTACTTCCAACAGGAACCGTTGAAGGCAATCACGGTCAAGCGAATCACAGATTATCGGGCATGGCGGGCAAGCCAGACCGTCGAAAAGAAGCGGGGTGGCATCGTCCAGGCTGTAAAGTGTGTTGGCCCGGCTACGCTGAACGCCGAACTTGGCATCTTGCGCCGAATACTGAAGAGGGCGAGGCTCTGGGCGCGTGTTGCTGACGATATACGCCCGCTCAAAGAGCCGCACACCATTGGACGGGCATTGACTGAGGAAGACAAGCAGCGGCTGCTTAAAACGGCTGTAATGCGGCCTGAGTGGGAAACGGCTTTCCTTGCTTCAATTCTCTGCCTCAATACCACGTCACGCTCCTGCGAGTTGAAAGGGCTGCAATGGTCAGATGTGGACCTGTTCGCTCGCACCCTAACGATTCGCAAGTCTAAGTCGGACGCTGGGGAACGAATGGTTCCACTCACTGACGTTGCCGCATCTGCTCTGGCGAAGCTGCGCACACGGGCTGAATCCTTTGGCCCCGTGAAACCGCCGCACTATGTCTTCGCGGCCTTCGTTCCCAAGTTTACTTTTAGCGGAAAGAAGGTCATAGGCTACAACATCACAGAGTTCGACCCCACTACGCACGTCAAAAGCTGGCGGTCAGCTTGGCGGACTCTGACGAAGAAAGCAGGACTGCCCGGCTTCCGGTTCCACGATCTTCGCCACTGCGCTATCACGTCCCTTGCGGAGAGCGGAGCTTCAGACTCCACCATCATGGCGATAGCGGGTCACGTCAGTCGCCGGATGCTGGAGAGGTACTCACACGTCCGCATGGAAGCCAAGCGAACTGCGATGGAAACCCTTGCCACAAGCACCAAAAAGGCGGGTTATGACACAAACCATGACACAAACACCAAGCTTGTGAACTCTCGCCCTGTCTAAGTTATTGAGTTAATTGGTGGACCTGGTCGGGATCGAACCGACGACCTCTTCCATGCCATGGAAGCGCGCTCCCAGCTGCGCCACAGGCCCACTCTGGTTGGGATCGCAAGTGCTTGCGACTCATTCATTCTCACTTAGTGTGGGCGGTTAAGTCAAATGCCCGCATTCCCGCGTGTTTCCTGCCTTGCAGGAGATTTTCCGGGGTAGGGAAGGATGTCTGACGACTGGCATCGCTGCCACGCAGCGAAAGCTCGTAGTGCCCTGAATCTTTCCGGTGACTTATACTGCTTTCACGATGAAGAACTTGCGAATTGAGATTGAGCGGCTGTATGCGCTGGGTGTGGATGCAAAGAAGGAGAGCGGCGCGCTGGAGACATTCCAGGCGTTTCGCGAGGCGCTGTCGATGGGCGAGGTGCGGGCGGCGGAGAGGCGCGATGGGCGCTGGCAGGCCAACGTATGGGTGAAAGAGGGAATTCTATTGGGCTTCCGGCTGGGCGCGGCCAAGGAGAGCCATGCGGGAGATACATTTTCGTTTGTCGACCGGCATACTTATCCGGTGCGGCGCTTCACGATCGAAGACGGAGTACGGATGGTGCCGGGCGGCTCGACGGTGCGCGAAGGTGCGTATTTGGCCAAGGGGGTGATCTGCATGCCGCCGATGTACATCAACGTGGGCGCTTACGTGGATGAGGGCACGATGGTGGATTCACACGCCCTGGTGGGTTCGTGCGCACAGATTGGCAAGCGGGTGCATCTGAGCGCGGCTTCGCAGGTTGGCGGGGTGCTGGAGCCGGTCAATGCGACTCCCGTGGTGATTGAAGACGATGTGCTGGTTGGCGGCAACTGTGGGATTTACGAAGGAACACAGGTGCTGCAGCGGGCGGTGCTGGGTTCGGGCGTTATCCTGACGCGTTCGACGCCGCTGTTCGACACGGTACGCGGAGAGATTTATCGCGCGACGGAGAGCGAGCCGCTGGTGGTTCCCGAGGGTGCGGTTGTAGTGGCAGGCTCGCGGGCGATTACCAAGGGCAAGGCGGCCGAATGGGGGCTGAGCGTGTACACCCCGTTAATCGTGAAGTATCGCGACGAGAAGACGGACAAGGGCGTGGAACTGGAGGACTTACTGCGCTAGGGGCTGAGCGGCGCTCAAAATTATTTTCTTTGAGACAACTTATTTTCGCGGGGCGTCTCTAAATAATCCAGAGACTCCTGAAACGGACACGTTCTGAAACGAACGTTTTCGGGGGAACGGTGACCCACCGGTCGAGCAGGCCGGTGGGATTTTTGTGTGTGAAGACCTTCGACCGAGAGCGCTCGATTTCGGCTAGTGCAGTTTCTGTATTGGTGTGTCCTGCCCGTCCCACCTTAACCGCGCAAAAACAGCGCGTCGAAGGTGGGGCACCTGCGATCGATTCCGAGCAGTGCGGCAAGAGGGTTTTACTGAAGTTTGCCGCCTTCCGGAGTGCGGCCAGAGATGTAGATATCCACGCACCGGTCGAGCGAGCCCTGAGCCTTGAGAATATATTCCACGGCGTCGCGGACGGCTCCATCGCCACCGCGATGGTCGGTGATGACGTGGGCTTCATCCTTGACGTCTTCACGAGCGTTGGCCACGGCGAAGGCGAGGCCACAGTTGCGCATCACGGGCAGGTCGATGATGTCATCACCGACGAAGGCGACTTCTTCCGGCTTGAGTTTTTCTTTCTCCAGAATCTCGCGAAAGGCGCTGAGCTTGTCGGCAATGCCCTGGTAGACGTGCTCGATTTTGAGGTCACGGGCACGCAGGCGGACCGTCTCAGATACACGTTTTGTAATGATTCCAGTCTTGATTCCTCCCAGGCGGGCGAGCGAAAAGGCAGTGCCATCATGCGCGTTGAAGCCCTTGGCCTCCACCATAGCGTTGCTGGAGATGGAATTGCCGCCGGCTTCGACTTTGCTTTTTGTTGCCGAACGTAGCGGCGGCGAGGCTCCTCCAAGAGCAGGGAAGAGGAAAATCGTGCCGTCTGTCATGACCCCATCGACATCCAGCAACAGGAGTTTTATCTTTTTTGCACGCGCCTTGGACATGGCGGGATTGTAGCATCAACCCAGAGGAGATCAGTTTTGGTGAAGTGGGCACGAGTGAGATCGAAGTTGGGGATGGGGGCGCTCGGGCTGTTGCTGGGCCTGTCCACAGCGGGAGATTTGTACGCTGTGCAAGCGGAGGCCGGGCAAGGGGCGCGGCTGGTGACGGTGTCGCGGGCGGCGAAGCGCAGCAAGGCGAAGCCATCTACGGCGGTTTCACGGGCGCAGATGGAGATGGCGCAACAGATGGCGCGCAACGCCTACGCGCTGGGACGGCAACTGGAGGCGAGGCAGCGGGTGGCACTAATGACGCGGTTGCTCTATACCATGCGTCCCGAGGTGATGGCGGCTGAGAAGAAAGAATGGGCGGAGGAGTTGTTTGGGCTGGCGCAGCAATTGCCGAGCGGCGATGCAGCAGAGGCGGCAATCACGCGCGACGCGGCGATTGCGACGGCGGCGGCACGGCTGGCGGTTTATGACGCGGATCGCGCGCTGGATCTGCTGGATGCTCTGCCTTCCGAGGGCGGACGCCGGGAGGATGCGCGGACGATGGCGGCGCGGCTGGTCTTTGCCGTATACCTGCAACATCACGGAGCGCCGGGTGTGCAGACGCTATTGGCTCACGGACGGCGATGGGGCGAAGGCGGAGGATTTCCCTATGGAGCTAGCGCGGTTGCGCTTGCCAGGCTGCGTCCCAATGAGGACGCGGCGGAGGATTTTTTCCGCCAGGTGCTCGCCATCTTTGAGCGCGGGCAGGAGGGACTTTTCGGAGTGCGCGACTTTGCCTCGCTGCTGGAGCGGGCGGCCTCGATGGAGGCAATCTCAGAGGATTCCGCCGAAGAGGCCGGACGCAGCATTGTGGGAGAGCTAGGCAAGCTTACGGAGGGGCAAAACCGGGAGGGAGCACTAACCGAGGAGCAGAAAAGACTGATGGTGGCGGCGGTGAACGATGTGCGGATCTCGTCTCCGAAGGCTTATGAAGAGGCGAAGAAGAATGCGCCGGAGCTGCTGGCTCTGCGGGCGGAGCCGCAGCTTGCGCCACAGGTGGAGATTCCAAAGGTGGACGAAGCACTGCAATCGGCCTTTCACGAACTGGCAGAGGCGGTGCGCGCACACCGCAAGCCGGATGAGCTGCGCGCGGTGATCGGCCGCGGCCTGCGAGTAGTAAACGACCATTACGCGTCCGGTGCCTGCGCGGAGTGCCTGGGGATGGAAGCCGCTCCGGCCGCTGGCGCTGGCGGGTACGCGGCAAAAGATGCCGCTCCGGTTGCTGACGCGGGCGGGTACGCGCTGTCGCGCTCCGGAGGCTGGCGCATGGTTCCAGACGCGCAGTCGTGGGCAGTGGTGTCACTGGCGGCGTTTGCAACTCCAATGACGATCGCCACGCAACTGACGGGGATCAAAGAGCCGTTCTGGCGTGCGTACTTCCTGGCGATTGCGGCAGGTCAGGTAGGAGAGCCAACCCGCGTCGCCGATCCCACGGCGCGAAGAGTGCCGGGAAAGGAAGAGGCTGAACCGGAGTGATAGGTGGGAGCCGGAATCACGGAGGCTGCATCTCACATGCCATGAGTGATTGGGAGAGCGAATTAACCGGGCGGGTGCTGGTGCTGGTGGCTCATGCCGACGACGAGAGCGTGGGCTATGGAGCCCTGCTGCTCCGGATGCGCGAGGCATTCGTGGTGATTGCGACCGATGGCGCGCCGCGCGACGAATACTTCTGGGGACGATTCGGGTCGCGTGAGAACTACCGGGCGGTGCGGCGGGATGAAGCACGACGGGCGATGCGGCTGGCTGGAGTGCAGGAGCTGGTGTTGCTGGCCGAGGAGGATTCGCGGCTGGAGGACCAGCGTTTGTTTTTAAATCTTGTGCCCGCCTACGAACGTCTGGAGAAGCTGGTGGAACGGACGAGGCCGGAGGCGATTGCCACTCTCGCCTATGAGGGTGGTCATCCGGATCATGACAGTTGCAGCCTGCTGGGTGCGCGGCTGGGCGAGCGTTACAACCTGCCGGTATGGGAGGCACCGCTGTATCATTGGGCGAATGCCCCGCTCAGTAACCCACATCTGCCAACGGAGGGCAGATATGGGGCACCTGAAGCCGTCTTGTCTCCCACCTTAGCCGCGCAAAGAACGCGCGCCGAAGGTGGGGCACCCGGCGTCCCGGCTGGCGCCATGAGAGTCCAGCAATTTGTTTGCGAGACGGGGGACGAAGTGGTGGTGGAGGTGGGGGATGGCGAGTTGGAGCGAAAGCGCGCAATGTGTGCGCAGTATGCGTCGCAGGGGGATTTTCTGCAGACCTTCGACGCACGGCGCGAGCTGATGCGTCCGCAAGTGAAGTACGAGTACGGGGAGGCTCCGCATGAGGGGCAGACGAATTACGAGCGCTGGCAGTGGTGGATGAGCGCGCGCGAAGTGAGCGCGAAATTTCAGGAGTTTCTGGAGACGAGAGTTGAGTAAGCGGATATTGCTGGTTGCCTATCCTCTTCTGCCGGTCAGCGAAGCGAGTGCGGGCGGGGCCGAACAGATATTGTTTACGCTGGAGCGTGAACTGGCGGAGCGCGGCTGGCATACGGAGGTGGCAGCTTGCGCGGGATCGGTAGTCACCGGGGAGTTGCTGGCGACGGGCGAGGCTCCGCAGGAGATGGACGGCTTTGCCGAGCGCGAGCGCGAGCACTCCGAGCGGGTGGTGGAGGAGTGCGCGAAAGAAGAGTTTTCCATGGTGCTGGACCACAGCGGGCATTTCTTCCGCCATGCGGCACGGGTCAGCGGATGCGTGCTGGCGACATTGCATCTGCCGCGAGCGCTTTACGGCGAAGAGGCGTTTGAGGGGCTGGCGGAGAATGTTTACTTTAACTGCGTGAGCGAATCGCAAAAATCGTCATTTATGGATATTCCACGGATGCTTGGGGTGGTGCGCAACGGCATCGCCGTGGAACGGTTTCCGATGGGCGGGCGCAAGTCCGACTACGTGCTGTGGCTGGGGAGAGTCTGCCCGGAGAAGGCTCCTCACCTGGCGATTGAGGCGGCAAGAAAAGCGGGATTGCGGATCATCGTGGCGGGTCATGTGTATCCCTTCCGCTGGCACGACGAGTATTGGAAGGACAAGGTGAAACCACTGATCGACCATGACCGGGTGCAATGGGTCGAGCTGCCTTCGTTTGCGGAAAAGACTAAGCTGTTGCGCGAGGCGCGAGCGCTGCTGGTGACGTCGCAGGTGGCCGAAACCACCTCGCTGGTGGCTTTGGAGGCGATGGCCAGCGGGACTCCGGTGATTGCCTTTGGCGCGGGCGCACTTACCGAGGTTGTGCCCAAGGGAACCGGCTTCATCGTGGACGGCGTCGAAGAGATGGCCAGTGCCTGTCACACGGTGAGCCAAATCCGCGCACAGGACTGCCGGGATTGGGTGAAGCGCGAGTACTCCGCGAAGGCGATGACGGACGGATACGAGGCGCTCATCGCCGACCTCGGGGAACAAAGGCGCTGGCAGGAGCGAAGAAGGTAGGCAGTTCCCGTATGGGTGTGTCCTAGCCGTCCCACCTTGCGGCGAAAAAACAGCGCGTCGAAGGTGGGACAGTCGCGGTAGTCAAATTGACCAGAGCCGCCAAGAATTACTTGACTACGGCTGCGCCTGCCGCAGCACACTGGCTGTCGTGCTCACTGGTGTCTCCGGAGACACCGATCGCGCCGATAACCTTGCCATCTGCGACCAGGGGAATGCCTCCATTGATGGGCATGGCATCACGCATACGAAGGATGCGGAGACCGTCGCCGCCGGCTGCCAAAGCATCCTGGAAGGCCTTGGTGGGCCGTTTATAGAGAGCCGCCGAGCGGGCCTTGTCAACGGCAACATTGGCGCTGGCTAACTGGGCGTTGTCCATTTTTTCGTAGTAGACAAGATTGCCGCTGGGATCAACGACCACGACAACCATGGTCCATTTGTTCTTTACTGCCTCGGCCAGCGCGGCTGCGGCAGCTTTTTTCGCCTCCTGCAGAGTGATCGGCGCGCCGTAAGGATTCGGCATTTGCGCCACCAGGTTCACACTGCATAGCGCAAGCGTCACGGCTAAGAGGCTAAGGACGATGGATTTCAATGACACGGGGTACCCTCCTTTTGTGCAGGATAAACTTTGTTCCATGCGTTCCCGGCTGTCAAGCCATCCTCAACTTGCTATATCGATGAAAAAGCCCCCAAATCCCGGGGGCTTCGAATTGAGTTTTGGGGCTGCTATTTGACCACGCCGCAGGCGCGGGCGACAGCTTCCAGTTTGGCGCGGAGGTTGGGCTGCATCGTAACCATGGGAAGGCGGTAGTTTTCCTCGATGCGTCCCATCATGGCGAGGACGGCTTTGACCGGCATGGGATTGCTCTCGATGAAGTTGGCCTGCATGAGGGCGAGATATTTCTGATAGATGGCGCGGGCCCGGGGCCAGTCATTGTCCAACGCGGCGCGAGTGAGATCAGCCATCTCCTTGGGGATTGCGTTGGAGGCTACCGAGATAACGCCTACGCCGCCGACGGAAATGGCGGGCAGAGTCATGGCATCATCCCCGCTGAGGACGGTGAAGGCGGGCAGGGTGGCGCAGATCTCCGCGATCTGGGTGACGAGTCCGCTGGCTTCCTTGACGGCGGCGATGTTGGGCAATTTGGAAAGACGCAGCAGTGTGTCAGGCAGCAGATTGACGCCGGTTCGGCCGGGGACGTTGTAGAGGACGAGCGGCAGGCTGACGGCTTCCGCGATGGCCTTGAAGTGCTGGTACTGGCCCTCCTGGGTGGGCTTATTGTAATAGGGCGACGCGGAGAGAATCGCATCGACGCCCTTGATCCGGGAAACCTCGGTTGCTTTATGCACGGCTTCGGCGGTGCAGTAAGAGGTTGCCCCGGCGACGATGGGGACGCGTCCGGCGGCGACCTCGATGGTGATCTCGATGACCTTGCGCCACTCGTCGTGCGAGAGGGTGGGAGTTTCTCCGGTGGTTCCGCAAGGAACCAGAAAGTCGATTCCGGATTCGATTTGCCAGGCGACCAGCGCGCACAGCGCTTTAATGTCGATCGAGCCATCGGAAAGGAATGGAGTCACAAGCGCCGTTCCGCATCCACGTAATTTGATCATTGCGACCTAACCCTTCAGCTCTGAGAATACTTCTTGAAATTCGTAGAATCCACGTTTGCCCTTCACCCACTCGGCGGCGCGCACCGCACCCTCGGCAAAACCGCGGCGGTTCATGGCTTCGTGAGTCAGCGTAATCTTATCTGCCGCCGACATCAACTCAACGGAATGGATGCCCGGGATTTCACCTTCGCGGATACTGCCGATGGGAACATTCTTGGCGCCAGCGTGCTCCAAAACTTTAGCCAGTGAGAGAGCCGTGCCGCTGGGCGCATCGAGTTTGTGGATGTGATGCGTCTCAGTGATGCTGGCTTCATAGCCGTACTTCAAGGCCTTCGCGCCTTCACGGACGATGGCGAAAAAGAGATTGACGCCGATGGAAAAGTTGGGGGCCCAGATAAAACCGGTTCGGGCGCGCTCCACGTGGTTGCGCACATGGGGCAGTTCAGCGTACCAGCCGGTGGTGCCGACCACCATGTTGACGCCGGCGTGGACGGTGGCTTCAATGTTGGCCATCACCGCTTCGGGAGTGGTGAAGTCGATAACGACATCGACGCCAGCGAGGCGCTGCCTGGTGAGCGCCACACCGTTATGGTTCTCCTGCACTTCAATGATCTTGACGGTGTGGCCGCGCGTGGTGGCAATTTCTGCAACCTGTGCGCCGGTCTTTCCTGCGCCTAACAGTACTAGCTTCATCAGTTTCTCTCCGCGACCACGGTTTATTCTCGATTTCAATTTGCCGGCGGACCGACGTTTATGGTTACCTTTTGCTCAGAGCTGCGGTCCCGGGATCAATCAAAGGTTTCCGGGTCTACTTCAGTAAAGAACGCCTTGTGCAAGCGCCGCAGGGCTTCAGGAACGTCGTCTTCGCCGATGACGAAGGTGATGTTGATTTCCGATGCGCCCTGGGAAATCATGCGCACATTAATCTCTCCGAGGGTGGTGAAGACACGCGCGGCGATCTGCGGAGTCTCGCGAATATTTTCGCCGACCAGGCAGACGATGGCGTTGCGTCCGGCATATTTTACGTCAGCAATCTTCTCCAGGTCAGCGGCAATCGCAGGGATTGCCTCATTGGAATCCACGGTGAGCGAAACGCTGACCTCGGAGGTTGAGACGACGTCGATGGAGCAATGATGCTTGTCGAAGATGTCGAAGATCGCTTTGAGGAATCCGTGTGCGCCAAGCATTCTGGCGGCCACCACCTCGACGATGGTGATGCGCTTTTTCGCGGCAATGGCCTTGAAGGTGGACATTGATTTCGGCGCACGGCCGACGATCAGGGTGCCCTCGTTGGCAGGGTTCAAGGAGTTGAGCACCAGCACGGGAATATTTTTCTGTACCGCCGGAAGGACGGTGGCCGGGTGCAAAACCTTGGCTCCGAAATAGGCCAACTCGGCTGCCTCTTCGAATGAGATGACGCGGATGCGGCGAGCTTCGGGACAGATGCGCGGGTCCGTGGTCATCATGCCATCGACGTCGGTCCATATCTCGATGGCGTCGGCATTGAGGCCGGAGCCGATGAGCGCGGCAGAAAAATCGGAGCCGCCACGGCCAATCGTGGTCTGCACGCCTTGTTCGGTTGCGCCGATGAATCCGCCAATGACGGGAACCTGACCGTCGTCGAGCAGCGGGCGCACGAGGTTCCTGGCGCGATGCTCAAGCTGATCCACCTGAGGGATTGCCCTGCCGTGCTGCGCATCGGTGATCATGATCTTGCGGGCATCGACAAGGGCGGAGCGAATGCCGCGCGCCTTGTAAGCCTCGGCGACGATGCGGCTGTTGAGGCGCTCGCCGTAGCTTGCCACGTAATCCGAACTGCGCGGAGAAAGCTCGCCTACGGCGACAATGCCCTTCAACAGCTCATCCAAGGTATCGAATTCGCGATCGAGTTCGGCAGCAAGCTCGGCGAGCTGCGCGCCGCCCACCAGTTCCTTGACCGTGGCGTGATGACGCCGGCGCAAGGCTTGCGCCAGTTCCAAGGCGTGCTCGCGCTGCCCTTCACCAGCGGCTTTTCCCGCCGCCAGCAACGCGTCCGTGACGCGCGACATGGCGGAGACGACCACCACGGGACGGCGCGGCAGGCGGCCCTTTACAATCTGGGCCGTGCGTTCAATCGCCGAGGCGTCCATTACGGACGTACCGCCAAACTTCATCACGATCATGAAAAAACCTTTACTCTTTTCGTTCGCGAACTGACTCTTCCGCTAGAAGCTATTTCATAACCGGCTTGGAACTCTGCGCCGCATTCCCTCAGGGGCTAAAGCCCGCGATCTTCCCGCTCCTGGGCGGCATGGCTGAAGCCATGCCCTTTCAAAGCCGGGTTATGAAACAGCTTCTAGTGGATTGCCTTTTCGTCATTGCCCATATGGTATGTGAAGGAGTCCAATTTTCCGAAGGCTTTTGACCCCAGAACGACTTGGAGTTGCGCGATTGCTTCACTCGTAATTTTCCAGCGCCGACCGTAGACAGCACTGATTTCGGGAGAGTTTGTGTGATCCATATGAACACCTGGATTAGCAGCGCGAACAGCACCTACGACTTCCAATGCCTTGCGGGATGAATTCCTCACATCTTCTCTCCATCGCAAGACAATTTGCAAGACGCTTGCGGCCTCGTCGTCGCTGAGGCCAGTGGTCCGGCGAAGACGAGCGTGCAATAACTCAGCCAGCTTTTTCTGGCCTTCCCCGGTATGCTGCTGTGCCGACTGATCCCAGTAAAGGACCAAGGAAAATAAACGTTCATAGCGAAGCTCGGTGGCGTGGATAACGCTCTCGTCCTCGGCTTCGGTCTGCGAAGAATTATCTGCAGATTCGGTCTTTGCCGTCGCACTTTCAGTTTCCGCGTTGCGTGCAGGAACCTTTTGGGTGACAGCGGCGCCAGCGTCAGAAGTGGCCGAAGTTCCCGTCTGAGCAGTCGCTACTTCCGTCGCAAGCAAGAGAGTGGCAAGCAGCGGTATGGCAACGACACTGCCCAGCGACATAAATTACCTCCATAAAGTTACTGAAGCTACTCCAGATAACCCCTGGCCTTGAGCAGCTCGGCATTGAGCAGTGCGGCACCGGCAGCACCGCGAATGGTGTTGTGCGAGAGCATGGTGAACTTCCAATCGAGGAGCGAGCAGGGGCGCAGTCGTCCGCAGGAGACCGTCATGCCGTGTCCGCGCTCGATATCGAGACGCGGCTGCGGACGGTCGGGGCGCTCGTCGTAGAAGATGGGCTCGGGCGGGGCGAAGGGCAGCTTAAGATCGGCGACCTGGCCACGGTATTCGCGCCAGGCGGCGATGATCTTCTCCGGGGTCGCGCGCTTCTTCAACTTGATGGAGATCGATTCGGTGTGTCCGTCCTCCACCGCGACGCGATTGCAATGGGAGCTGATGCGGAAGTCAGCGGGAACGACCACGCCGCCCTTGAGTTTGCCGAGAAGCTTACCGGCCTCCTCCTGCATCTTTTCTTCCTCGTTCTTAATGAAAGGCACAACATTGCCGAGGATATCCAGCGAGGCTACGCCGGGATAGCCCGCGCCGCTGATCGCCTGCATGGTTACGGCAAAGACGGCCTCTACACCGAAAGCCTTCTGCAGGGGAGCCAGCGCCAGGGCGAGCCCCATCACGGAGCAGTTGGAGTTGGTGACCATGAAGCCGCCGGAGCGCTTGCGCCACGACTGCTGCGCAATGAGCTTGATGTGATCGGCATTGATCTCCGGAATCACCAGCGGCACCTGCGGATGCATGCGGAAGGCTGAAGAATTGGAGATCACCGCACAACCGGCGTCCGCAAAAGACGGCTCCATCTCGCGAGCGATGTCGGCATCGAGGGCGGCAAAGATGACCTTGGGCGCACCCGCGGGCTCGGCGGCGGAGAGCTGCATACGGGCGATTCGGGCGGGAATCGGCGTCTTCATCTTCCACTTGGCTGCTTCCGCGTAGCTCTTGCCGAAGGAGCGCTCACTGGCCGCGACCCAGGACACTTCAAACCACGGGTGGCGCTCGAGCAGTTGGATAAATCTCTGGCCCACCATTCCGGTGGCCCCAAGGATACCTACAGGGATCTTTGCCATCAGGACAACTCTCTTTTTCCGGTGTGACCGGAATCTTCAGTCTTTCTACTTCTTATATCACTCCGGAACGCGCTCTGCTGCGTGTTCGGTGATGGGGTTCATACGTTGCGGCGGCCATCGAAGAGGACTCGACCGGCTCTGCAAGAAAAGCTACGAACGGAATGCTTTTATAACTAACTCGGGCGCCAGGGCACAGACGGGGAGAGCAGGGTTGCGCAGCGCCAGTTCCGCCGGAGCCGCCCAGTATATGGTGAGCCTGAGGGTGGACACTCCACCGGATGTGTGGAGAGCCTGCACAGCCTCCGGCAGGTCGGCTGAAAACATCTGGGAGTGCGATGGCGGAATCTCCACCATCGGCGCTGAACCGGATGGGCCGCTGACGACGATGTGGCTATCGCCGGCACTGATTCGACGCACCGGACCGCCCTCGGCCTTGAGCTTCCAACCGCTCCTGCTTTGAACGTCCACGCGCCAACCAAAGAGAGGGGAGCGGGGCAAAGCAATAGTTCGAGTGGATTCATTGCGGACTAGGACGCCGAACTGGCGGGCTCCGTCCTCTTGATCGGAGATGGTCAGGGAGGCCGTTGTGAGCTCGCAGGGGGCGACGACGCGGCGCGCGGGCTGCTGCGCGAGTAGCGGCAAGGCACAAAGTGCGAGTCCCAGCAATAGCAGTGGAGTTCTCATGTGATTCATATTACCGGATCGGCATGGTAGCGGGACAGAGAGCGGGCCGGCACTGAAGCGGAATCGGCTCTTGCCTATGCGGGGCAGCTTCTATGATAATTTTGTAGCAGATTCCGAGAGTTATTTCTGTCGTTCACCTTCATGCGCAAGCGCGGGTTCGCATATCGGCCGGTCTGTATCTTACTGCTGCTGACAGTGGCGGCCGTGCTGGTCCACGGCTATCACATGGGGATTGAAGACCAGGACGTTTACCTGGCCGCAGTGAACAAGAATCTGAACCCCGCGCTTTATCCGGTAAATTCAGTATTTTTCACTGAGCAGATGAAATCTTCCCTGTTCATACGATGCCTGGCGGGAAGCATTCGCCTGACCGGGCTACCGGTACCCTGGGCGCTTTTTCTATGGCAAGTGGGCTCGATCTTTCTTGTTCTGCTTGGGTGCTGGAAAGTTGCGGCAGCCTGCTTTGAGAGTGAGGCGGCCCGCTGGTCAGGGGTATTGCTGGTTACAGTACTGCTGACAATGCCGATTGCTGGAACGGCGCTGTTCCTGGTGGATACGTATCTGCATCCGCGGGCTCTGGCGGCGGGCGCGATCCTGCTGGCACTGGCGGCGTGTCTCAAGAAGAATTGGATCACGACCGCAGCGTGGTTGATTGTGGCCGCGTTAATGCACCCGCTGATGGCGCTGTTCGGCGTGTCTCTGATGGTCTTCGCTGGAGTTGAACCTTGGGGCAAATGGCGCGGGGCAAAGGCGACAGGGTTGTTCATGTTGCTGCCACTCGGACTGTTCAGCCATCCATCGGAAGCCTGGAAGGAAGCGACGCTGACGCGAAGGTATTACTTTCCCCTGATGTGGACATGGTACGAGTGGCTGGGACTGATTGCGCCAGTATTGCTGGTCTGGTGGTTTTCGCGCATCGCACGCCGGCACGGGATGGCGACACTTGAGCGGCTTGCGACGCGGCTGGTTGCTTTCGCGATATTCCAGTTTGCGGTCGGCGCGCTGATGACTTTTCCAGCGGCGACAGAACAACTGTCGTCATTCCAGCCGATGCGCTGGCTGCACGTTTTCTACTTTCTCTTTCTCCTGATGGCAGGTGGACTGATCGGGCAATTTCTGCTTTGCGGAAAGCCATGGCGCTGGTTGATCCTCTTTCTGCCGCTTGCGGGAATCATGTTCTACGTGCAGCGCGACTCATTCCGATACAGCAATCACATCGAATGGCCGGGGCGGGAGCTGAAGAATCCTTGGGCGAGGGCTTTCCTCTGGTCGGAGGCCAACACGCCTCAGAATGCCGTATTTGCAATTGATCCTGGCTACATGGGGTTGCACGCCGAGGAGGGCTACGGCATGCGTGCGCTGGCCAAGCGCAGTCTGCTTGCCGAGAACCAGAAAGATCCTGGAGCGGCGACAGTCTTTCCCGATCTGGCTCCAGAGTGGCGGGAGCAAGTGCATGCGCAAAGCGGAATCGAGAGCTTTGACCGCAGCCAATTTCACCAGCTCAACACTCGCTACGGCGTGTCGTGGACAGTTTTGCCGGTGTCGGCAAGAGTGCCGCTGGAGTGCCCGTACCGGAATGAGGCAGCGCAAGTATGCAAGGTGGAATAGCAGCTAGCTTCCAGATACGTCAGCGCTCGGAACTTCGAAGACATACAGCGTGTGATTCAGGATCGCTTTTACCGGGTACTGCAATAACCAACGGTAGGCATAGTGGTCCTTGAGCAGTTGTCCGGATAGATGCGTGGCACTGACGACGACAAGCCCTGAGGGGTGGTCCTGTTCGTTCAATCGAATATAGCGAATGCCATAGAAGGCGGGGTCAACTTCTCCGACATAGGCCAGGTGAATTGGCTCGGTGGGATGCTCGTTCTGGAATTGGCGGAGAGCGACGAATCCCTGCCCCCAGTCGGTGTTGCTGTCGCTCAGCAGTTGCCAGGTATTCGCGGGCTTGACGAGGACGGTGAAATAGGAGAGATAGTCAGGCGCATAGCGGGCAATATCGGCAGCCTGGGCGACAAGAAGAAGAGCGAACGCGAGGCTAGTCCAGCGGGGCGCTTGGCAGCCGGGTACGCGGCAACGGCTGCGGGCGCTTCGGCGCGACCACTCGAAGAAGGCTCCCGCGTAGAGGAGAAGAAACGGGTAGAGCGGCAGGACGTGGCGGACGCCGATGTCAATGTGCGCGCTTACGGCGAAGAGAAAGTAGACCGCGGGAAGAATACTCATCAACAGAAGATCGCGGCTGCCGGGCACCTTTCGCCGGAGCACTACGCAGGCCCCTGCGGCCCCCAAGAGGAGAACGAGGAGAGGCCACTTCAGAAGCATCGCGACCGGGAAGTAGAGCTTGAAGCCATTCGTCGAATAATGACCCAGGAGGAAACTCCGATGACCTTCCATGTTGTGGAAGACCACCATTCCTAATCCGGTCATCCACTCACAGGCCGGCAGGAAAATGGTGACAGGGGTTCTTAGCGTCGGCATTTCGTACTGCAAAAGCTTGGTGTAGCCGGAGAAATGGATGGTGACCATCTGATCCGCGAAAATCACCTTCGAGACGTGGAAGAAGTATCCGGCCCAAAGCACCATGCAGGCGATGAGGAATACCGCGGCCGTTCGACGCCACTGGAAGCCGCCTGGGTGAAACTTGACTTCACCTGGGGCGAGCACAAGAACCAAGATCAAGACCAGCAGAAAGAGCGGAGGACTGTTGAACTTGGCCAACAGCAGGCAGCCGAGCAAAGCTCCCAGAAGCGCGGCCTGGGCGCGAGAAGGGTTGCGCCAATACCGCATCCACTGGACTACGCAGGCAAAAACGAATAGACAGCCGACGCCGTCGATGCTGGCCAACGAAAAATGGGCGATCAGCTCCGGCGAAAGGACTGCCAGCGCCAGCACAAAATTTGCCGTTGGTTCTGAAAATAGTCTCCGCGCGGCTCCCCAAAGCAGAAGCAAGAGCGCCACTCCGAGCAAGACCGTTACCGGACGTGAACGGTAGAGCCACACCTCCGGTGCGGGCGCGACTGGCCGGACCTGATTATCGGTGATCTGATACTTCAGGTTCGCGTTCAAAAGCGGAAGCGTGAATAGCAGGCGTCCCAGTGGAGGCTGATCATGCCACTGCTTGAATTCTCCAAAGCGCCACGCCTCAAGTCCGGCAACGATGTGTTCAGGTTCGTCGTTGGTAAAAGACTGGGTTCGGATAAACCAGGCGCATTGCAGA
This sequence comes from Candidatus Korobacteraceae bacterium, assembly GCA_049521655.1. Taxonomy (GTDB): domain Bacteria; phylum Acidobacteriota; class Terriglobia; order Terriglobales; family Acidobacteriaceae; genus TOLSYN. Next base: position 80,113 of record JBEKOO010000007.1, on the reverse strand, counting down.
ACGAAAATAAGGATCAGCAAAGCAACTACTGCCAGATTGCCGCGGCGGGTTGGGAAGGAAACGGAGATGGCGTCGTGGTCTTGGTCAGTCATTTTCGAATCTACTTTGAGATTGCAAAGATTCCAGTGGGTAATGGAAGAACCGGCTTCAATGGCGCTCCCTGGAACGAGGGATTCATCGGTCGCGCGCGGTGTTTTCCTCTCTCGGTGCAGTTTTGATGTCGCCACCGACTGCCGCTGATTATAGAATCAGAACATCCTAACTCAAAACAAGAGGGCAGATTCCCTGGGGGAATCGCCTGGGCTTCGGAAGGGTTCGAATCAGCAATGATCAATGCGCCCGCGACACGCTTGACGATGGCTGGTCTTTTTCTTATCACGCTCGCCACAATGATGCTTGAGATTCTACTTACGCGCATCTTCAGCGTAACCATGTGGTATCACTTTGCCTTCGTTGCCATTTCGCTTGCTATGTTCGGCATGACGGTGGGTGCGTTGAAAGTCTACCGGCATCCAGAGCTCTACGGCGAAAACAGCACGAAGCGGCAAATGGCGCTTAGCGGGTTGTGGTTCGGAATCACTGCCGTGGTTAGCGTAATGGCGCACGTACTTGTTCCTTTCCGGTCACAGCCAACGCTGGCGGTGGTTTGGATCGCAGTCACGTATTGCGTGCTTACGGTTCCGTTTTACTTCAGCGGGGTCTGTGTCTGTACCGCTCTGACGAAATTTCCCAAGAGCGTCAGCGGTCTCTATGCCGCCGATTTACTTGGCGCGGCGACTGGCTGCATTGTTCTGATTTATGTGTTGAAGGTGACCGATGCGCCAACCGCGGTGGTGTTGGTCGGGCTGTTAGGCTGCTCGGCTGCGGCGTTGTTTGCCGCCGACGCCGCTGAACGCCGGTTACTGAAAGCCACCTTGATGCTGGGGGTGGTATTCGCCATTTTCGTCATCGGCAATACGTTTTTGGCTCAAAGCCAGGCATCTCTGCTGAAGTTGACCTGGGCCAAGGGCGAATATGAGCCATCCTCCCTGTATGAAAAGTGGAATTCGTTTTCCCGCATAACAGTGCATGGTGACGCCGATACCCCGTCCAATGTGATTACCGAAGGAATCAGCGCTACTTATCCCACGGACCGGCCGTTCCGGCAACTCCATCTTAAAATCGACTCCGACGCTGAGACGACGCTGACAGCGCTGAACGGCGGGGTCACTATCGACAGCCTCGACTATCTTAGATACGACGTGAAGAACCTTGTCCACTCCATCCGTCCCGACGCGAAGGTGATGATTATCGGTGCGGGTGGGGGTAGAGACGTACTGTCCGCCCTGCTTTTCGGGCAGAGGTCGGTTCGGGCGGTCGAGATCAATCAAAATACGATCAACACGGTCAATGGCGTGTTTGGCGATTTCACGGGGCACCTGGATCGAAACCCAAAGGTGACATTCGTGAACGACGAAGCGCGCAGTTATCTGGCACGAACGCCGGAACGCTTCGACATTATCGAAGCCTCGTTCATCGATACCTGGGCGGCGACGGCTGCGGGCGCATTGACGCTTACCGAAAACTCGCTATACACCGTCGAGTCCTGGAATCTGTTTCTCAACCGACTGACTCCGGATGGCGTACTCTCCTTCTCGCGCTGGTATCTTCCTGGGTTGCCTGCCGAAGCTTACCGGCTTACCTCTCTGGCGGCTGCCGCTTTGCGTGCAAATGGCGTTGACGATCCGCGCGCTCATATGCTGATGGTGAGGAATATCCGGCAGGACCAGCATGGCGAAGCGATTGGGGCGGTAACGATCCTGGTTGGGAAAAAAGCATTCACGTCCGCCGAGATTGATCGTATTGAAGCGCTATCCAAGCGGATGCAATTCGACGTGGTGCTGACTCCGCGCTTCGCTCTCGACCCGGTTTTCGCCGCGTTGGCGACGGGGCAGAGCAGCGGCGAGATTATCGAATCTCTGCCCGTGAACATATCGGCTCCGACCGATGATTCTCCGTTCTTTTTTTACATGATGAAGTTCCGGAACCTGCTCCGAATGAAGGAGCTGTTAGCACAAGACGGAAACGCCGCGATTTATGCCACATCAGGCGCTATTGTCGCGTTACTGTTGCTGATCGTCAGCGTGCCGACCTTGATTTGTATTCTGCTTCCGCTGCGCTCGATGCAGAAAGAAGTGCTGCGCAGCGTACTACCCCACCTACTGTTTTTTGCCGCGATTGGCCTTGGTTTCATGCTGATCGAGATTTCGCAGATGCAACGGCTGATCGTTTTCCTCGGACATCCAACCTACGCACTCTCGGTGGTGCTGTTCGCGCTTCTGCTGTCAAGCGGGTTAGGCAGCTATACCACCCGGAATATAACTCAAGGCAGCCGGAGCGGGGTCGTCCGCATGCTGCTGTTGTTGGTTGCGATGCTCGTCTTTGGAGTGCTGACACCTTACGCGACGTCGGCCTTCGCTTCCTCGGTGAATGCAGTGCGCGTAACGGTTGCCGTGGGAATTCTTTTCCCGTTAGGTTTCTTTATGGGGATGGCATTTCCTTTGGGGTTGAAACTGGCGGCTAGCCAGATCGACGAGCTCACGCCGGCCTTCTGGGGGGTGAACGGTGCGACTTCAATCTTTGGGTCGGTGCTTGCGGCGGTAATCGCCATGAACGCGGGAATTGCAAGCACATTTTGGACCGGATTCATCTGTTACGTATTTGCATTTGGCGCATTCGTTTGGGCGAGACGGGGAGATAGAAATAAATTGTCGAAGATTTCGGCTCCCGTTGCGGTCCCCGCTGAGAGGGAAGCGAGCGCCTGATGGCGGAGCAGTAAGCGGCTCGGGATTGACTGGAGCGGTTCCTGTATTGGTGTGTTCTGGCCGTCCCACCTTGCCGCGCCAGAACAGCGCGTCGAAGGTGGGGCACGCGGCTTTCCCTCAGCGGCTAAAGCCGCGTGAAACGAGCCTTTCTAGCGGCATGGCTGAAGCCATGCCTTTTCAAAGCCGGGTTATGAAACAGCTTCTGTGAGGATAAAGCGGAGACCGCCGTGCCTCGTACAGGAACGGCTTGGACTGTCCCTCCTACCGCCGAGAGCGCCCAGACAAATCAGGAAGAAGAGTTGCACGCTGAGCCGATCTGGACAGCGCCGATCACCTGCGCCGGTTTATTTTTCCTGGCGGAGGATTTCAGTGTTGCTGTCGGGAATAGAGATGCGGAGGAGTTTTTGGTTCGGGTCCAGCCACAGGTGCCAGTCGGCTCCGTCGGTTTGCATCAGGAAATGACGCAGGTGCTGGGGACGGCCGTTCAGGGGGGTGTCATCATAGCCCTTGAATTCGATGAAGACCTCCGAAGAGGTTCGGCGGCGGGGAATGAGGACGGGAAAGCGACCGCGGATGAGGTCGCATCCGTCTCCGCCGGGGCGCGGCTTGCAGAAACTGGCGAGGTAACGCCAGAGAAGCACTTCACGGGTCGAGAAGAAATAGTCGTCCAGGATGAAGGCCTGGGGCGTCAGGAAGAAAGGCTGCTCGGATTCTTTGCCATCGGTGACCACGTACATGGTGAGGAACTCGTCCTTGGGTTCAACGATGGCGGAGTTGTGCGGAGGAGACAATTGCTTCCACTCGTAGCGGGAGATGCTGCCATTGGGGAGCAAAGTGAGTTCACCGCTCTGGTCGAGATTGCTACCGGGCTGTCCTGCGTTCACGTGCAATTCCGACGAGGTGACGCTGGAGTCCGCGTACTGGCGAATGGTGAAGGTTTCAGTGGCCATGCGCTGGCCGTTCTGGAAGATGACGAACGTGCCCTGATCGACGACGGTGGAGCTCTTTGGGGCAGGCTTGCTCCGGGCTAGCCCGAACGAGGAGAGCAGAAGCAACAAAGCGGCGATGGAAGTCCGGCGGATCATCTGGGAGTTCACCACTAGAGTTTATCGCGAGCGGGGGCGGAGATGCCAAGGCGATTTGCGAGCCGAAGCAGAGAGGCAAGTAATTGACTGGGATCGGCGGCGGAAGCGTCGAAGGAATGATGGGCGAGAAGATAGGTGGGACGGCGCAGTTCGAACAATTCGCGCAGACGTTCGAGATCGCGTACCAGAGGACGTTGTTCACCGGTATTTTCGATACGGGCACGAACAATTTCAAAGGGCACATCGAGAAAAACGACGGTAGCGAAGTAGCGGGCGAGCAGTTCGCGATTGGCGGGTTGGAGGAACGCACCTCCACCCAGGGCGAGCACCGTGGGCCGCTCCAAGCGCGGGAGCATGAGAGCTAACTGGTGGTGCTCGATGGCGCGGAAACCGCTTTCGCCTTGCGATGAAAACAGATCGGGAATCGAGCCGTGGGAACCGGCGATTTCATCATCGAGGTCGATGAATGGGCAAGCGAGTTCGCGCGCCAGCAAAGGTCCGACGGTACTCTTGCCTGCTCCCATGAATCCGATGAGGACGAGCAGCGGAGGTGGAAAATCCTGGGTCATTGAGGGGGATTGTAGCAGGAGTGGCGCAACTGGCCTTGCGGGCGGCAGGAAGCGACGCGGAAATGCGCAGGCGTACAACAAAATGGCCGCAAACATATCGCGACCATGGGAGGGGAAAGAGCGTCCGGCAGGCGGAGTCTTCTCACGTGCCGTCTACGGAGACCGGCGCACCTGCGCGGGCTTCAGAAGACCTTCCGATTTGAGCTTTTCTTCGATCTCGTCCCACACTTTTGGACTAGGTTCGTGCATGGGAACCAGCAACTTGGCCTGATCGGCGATATAGCGCAGATCGTTCACCAAATCGCGGCACACGGCACAGGTCCGCAGATGCTCCTCCTGCTCCTCGGAGCCACCCGAGTCGATGATGAGCGGTAAGTCTCGCTGGAAATCGGCACAATTCATCTGATTGTCTCTCCCCGGGATCTCGACGGCGGCAATGCCTGTGACTTTTGTCTCTTTCTGAGTTGCCATGGCCACAACCTCCCCGGTTTTCATTTTCTTATTCCTGCCCGTTCAGGGCGTGTCACCTTCAGCAGGTCACGCAACTTCATACGTGCCTTGTGTAGCTGCGACTTGCTGTTGCCAATGGAACACCCCATCATCTCAGCGATCTCATTGTGCTCGTATCCTTCGATGTCATGGAGCACAAAAATGATGCGATACCCCGGCGGAAGACTCTCGACCGCACGTTCCAGATTCACCCGGTCGATTGAGCCAGCCAACACCTGATCATGAGCGCCAAAATCCCTCTTGGGACCATCCTCTTCCGTAGGCTCCATGGCTTCTTGCAGCGAAATCTCCGACAGGCCCTTCTTGCGCAGGTGCATCAGTACCACATTGACCGCCAACCGATGCAGCCATGTGGAAAACGCCGACTCTCCCCGGAACGTCCCAATTTTACGATAAAGCTGAAGAAATGCTTCCTGAGTCAGATCCTCAGCCTCGGCGGTATTGCTGGTCATGCGCAGGCAGAGTGAGTATACGCGCCTTTTATGCATACTGTAGAGCGCCTCGAAGCACTCCCCATCGCCTTGCTGGGCACGCTCGATGGCTTCGGCTTCCGGCATTCCCGACGCCAGCATCTTCTTAGGAGTGGTCAATTGGGGCCCCCTTGATTCGCCATTCGGCTCCTTCGCCATCTGCGCGGCTGCGGAGCTCACACCTTGCATCGGAGACAGGTTTTCTACAGGTACAAGCTTGCGAATTGCCACGCTGCGTCTCCTCCATATTGTGAGGCACTTACAAGAGTATGTAAAAAATACGATGCAAAAGCGAAGTCATCGGTTGCTTTCCTGAGCTGCGGAAAAACTGAATGTACCTACTCTGGGCATTTACTCCCCTTCACTATTGCATCTTTCTCCCCAACACTCTCCACGTTCGTTCTCTTTGGGAGGTCTATCCGGCTGTGATAGTTTCCAGCCCGTGACCGTTCGGACCAAGTTCGCGCAGGCGCAGCAGGAAGGCCAGAACGAAGCCGAGGACTCCCATCAGAGTGAGGATCTGCAGCATGGGCCGATATCCAGTGGGATGCGTGGCGCTGGCACCAGCGACGTCGTTGGCTTTGCCCAGGCCCCAATTCATCCCCGCCATTCCCATGTTCTGGATCATGGTCATCAGCCCCAGAGCGGTGCCCAGAGTGCGGCTGGGGACGATGTAGGCGACGGAGGGCCAGATAATCGCAGGAACGAAAGTGAAGGCCAGGCCCAGCATCGCCATGGGGACGTAAAGTGAAATGCGGGTGTATCCCATCATCAGAAAGACGGGGATAAGGAGCAACACTCCGAGGCACATGATGGAGGCGCGGCGTCCCATCTTGTCCGAGAAGAGCCCGACGATAGGCGTACCGAACATGGTGAAAGCGGTTAGGACGCTGAGCAGGAATCCGCCCAACTCACGGCTGGTGCCATGGGCCTCCATGAAATATTTTACGGCGAAAGTTTCAAAGGGAAAGATGGCGGAGTAGAAGATCACGCAGAGGCCCACCAGGTACCAGTAGGAGAGACCGAAGTTCTTCACATCCTGAAAGACGATCTTGTCTGCCTCACCCGCCTGCCTCAGCGCGTAACGCCGCTCGGCGCGGGCTTCCATAATCCAGTAGGCGATGGGACCGATGACGCACAGTGAGACGAATGCTACGCCGATCAGCCACGGCCCCTGCCAGGAGTTGTAGGCGGAGTGAGCCCATGTAGGGGAGTTCTGCGCCAGCCAACTGCCAAAGCGCGCAAGCATCAAGTTCAGGCCTAGAGCGAAGCTGAGCTCCTTGCCCTTGAACCACTTGGCCACGGCGGCGGTAATGGCAACGATGAGCGACTCGGCGCCCATGCCAAAAAGGAATCGTCCGCCAGCCATGACTTCAAAGCGCGGACTGACGGCGGTCAGCATGGAGCCGGCGAAACAAATACAGCCAAAGATCAAAAGCGCGCGGCGAACGCCGAGACGATCGATAATAATTCCGCCGATGAGGACGGTGGCGATTGGAGCGATGGAATAGAAGGAGTTGAGCAGGCCTATGTTCTGATCGGTAAAATGAAGCTGCTTCTGCAGCACGTCGGCTAAAGGCTCAAGCGCGTCGTAAAAGTAGTAGTTGCCGAACATCGTGATACTGAGCCAGAGAAGGACCAGCCAGCGATAGAGCTTACCGGGCTCGGCTGCGGGGAGAGGCTGAGACATGAGGGGAACCTTTCTGGCGTTGAGTTCGGTCTAAGGTGAATGTAGCAGGAAGCGGGGATGGCCTGCCAGCCACGCGTGGTTTGCCTGTGGCCAGAACGAAGGGGAGTCAGAGCGGAATCGGAATCGGGAGTGACATAATTCACAAACATGATTCGCAGAACGGACCCGCAGGGCAGAAGGATGCCAGGCAAAACCTCTTGAGTGTGCCCGGCGGAGATGCAGCGGAGGGCCGGCCCTCCTGAATAACGCGACAGGTGCTGAGGCGAGCACTCCGATAATTGGAGCGAAGCCTTATTATAAATGTCGGGTTCACAGAGTATTTCCACAACAGTCACGGTGAGTCGAGTGAATGGTCTAGCGGCCGGATTGACGGGCACGCAACGGTGGGCGAAATGGGCGGCGCTGCTGGCGGCACTACTGTTCCCGCTGGCGGCAGGGGCACAAGCTGGTCCGGGTGATGTCCCGGCGGCGAGTGTGCTGCTCCTGGCCACGCAAGTTCCTGCCTCACAAGTCCAGGCTTCCGAGATACCGGAGAGCGCGCTGTCCGGTGCGCAACTGCGACTGCTTGGTCGAACGGTGGAACAGATACATCTTCCAGTTACGAGCAGCGCTATGAAGGCAGGCGAGCTGATGGAGAAGATTCCGCTGAAAATCGGAGATCGGCTCGATCGCAATAACGTTCGCGAGAGTTTGCGCGTGCTCTTTGCTACTGGAAATTTTGCCATGATAGAGACTGAGGTGACACTGCTACCCACCGGGGGCCTCCTCGTCAACTTCCGCACCAAACCAAATTACTTCAACGGCAGCGTCACAGTTACCGGACTTCCCAAGGTTGGTCCCAGTGAAACCCAGGTTGTGAACACTGGACGACTGGAGCTGGGCACACTGTTCACAGAAGAAAATCTGGAAGACTCCGAGAGCCGCATTCTGCATTTGCTGCACGACAACGGTTACTGGAAGGCACAGGTGGAGGCGAAGCTCGACCGCCACGAGCAGACGCAGCAGGTGGACGTGGAGTTCCATATTGCGGCCGGAGAGGTGGCACATGTAGGCACACTGACCGTGCTTGGCGATCCGGATTTGTCTGCGGCCGAAGCTGAAGATATCTGCAAGTTGAGGCCGGGAACCCGAGTGCGCGGCAATCTGCTGCAGCATGCAGTGGCGCGGCTAAGAAAAAGATATGTGAAGCAGCACCGGCTCAGTGCGCAGCTCTCGGCTGGCGTCCCGATCTTCCATGCAGAGAGCAACACGGTGGATTACACCTTCAAGGTCGAACGCGGACCGGTGGTGGACATTCGCGCCGAAGGCATGGAATTGAGTCGCGCCAAACTCAAGCGCTACGTCCCGGTTTACGAAGAACACGCTGTGGATGAAGATCTGATCGACGAAGGCCAGCGCAACCTGCGCGATTATCTGCAAGGGCAGGGGTTCTTTGACGCCGAGGTAGAGGTGCGCCAGGATGAGGAGACACAGCTCGATACACGACTCGAGACCCAGCATATTGTCTATTCCATTCAACCCGGCCGACAGCACAAGCTGCGGGCCATCGAGTTAGAGGGCAACAAACGCTTTGACGTCGCGACCCTGCGCGAGCGCATGGGGACGCAGATTGCCAACATGTTCCAGCCGCACGGCCACTATAGCCAGGCCATTCTGGCCAACGATCTCCAAGTGATTAAGAACCTCTACCGTGCCAACGGCTATGAGTCGGTGCAGGTCACCAGCGAAGTGCTGGACGATTACGATGGCACACACGGCGACATGAAGATCGTGGTCAAGGTGGACGAAGGTCCGCTGGTGCTGGTAGGCGCGCTGGAGATACGCGGAGCAAAAGCCATCAGAGAATCGGAGCTGCACAGCCTCATTAACACCCAGGCGGGGCAGCCGTTCTCCGAGGCGACCGTCGCTGAGGACCGGGAGGTTGTGCTGAATTACTACTTCAATCGGGGCTTTCCCTCGGTGCAACTGGAGAGCTCGGCGAAATTTGCCGACGCCGCGCACACGCGGATGGACGTGGTTTACGAACTGCACGAGGGCGCGCAGGAGTTTGTCAATCGTGTGCTGATCAGTGGGGTGGTGCACACAATGCCGCACATCGTGAACCGCGCCGTCGTCATTCGGGAGGGAGCACCGCTAAGCCAAGAGAAGATGCTGCTTACACAGCGCAACCTGTATGACCTTGGGATATTCAACGAGGTACAGACCGCAGTTGAGAATCCGGAGGGCGACGAGAAATATAAGGACGTGCTCTTCCACATCAAGGAAGCGCGCCGCTGGACGGTCAACTATGGTTTCGGAATGGAAATTGGAACCGGGCTAAACACGGAACAGGGCGGGTCACCGCAAGGCGAAACCGGGGTGAGTCCGCGCGTGGTCCTGGACGTGACCCGCATTAACTTCCGTGGCCGCGACGAGTCGCTGATCTTTAAGTCGCACTTTGGCAACCTGGAGAAGCGGGCGTCGCTCAGCTTTGACCAGCCAAAATGGTTCGACCTGCCGAACTGGCGCATGACGCTGACCGCGCTCTACGACAACGAACGTGACATCACGACCTTCACGAGCAACCGGCTGGAGGGTTCCATTCAGTTGACCGAGCACGCCACCAGAGCAACCCAGTTGCTCTACCGCTTTGCATACCGCAGGATCAAAGTCGATCCAGGCAGCTTCCCGGCGGGTTTCAGTCCGGACTTGATCCAGATTTACTCGGAACCGGTGCGGGTGGGCATGCCCAGTTTGATCTATCTGCGCGACACCCGCGACGATCCGGTAAATTCAACCAAAGGAACTTACAACACCTTCGACATCGGAGTTGCGTCAGGCTACTTCGGCTCGCAGGCGAACTTTGGGCGCGTGCTGGCGCAGAATGCAACCTACTATAAGTTTCACAAGAGCTGGGTATTCGCGCGCTCGCTGCGAATCGGCGTCGAGACTCCTTACGGCAGTCTTGGGTACATACCGTTGCCGGAGCATTACTTTGTTGGCGGGTCGAATTCACATCGCGGCTTCGCCATCAACCAGGCGGGACCGCGAGACCCATACTCGGGTGCGCCGCTCGGCGGCAACGCCATGCTCGTCAACAACCTGGAACTGAGGATGCCTCCCGTGCCGTTGCCCTACGTGAAAGACAATTTAAGCCTTGTCCTCTTTGACGACATCGGCAACGCCTTTGGTACCGCCAACCAGATGTGGAAGAACGTTGTGCGGTTCAAGCAACGTGATCCGCAGAGCTGCCGGACCCTGCCATCGACCTCCTGCGACTTCAGCTATATGTCCCAGGCTGCGGGAGCCGGATTGCGCTACCGCACGCCGATTGGGCCGGTACGCATCGACCTCGGCTACAACCTCAATCCGCCGGTTTTTCCAGTGAATCAACCGAGCGGCGGCGCGGCTTATTCTGAACAAGTGCGCCACTTTAATTATTTCTTCAGCATCGGGCAGACATTCTGATGCTCTCCGGAGGATGATGAGCGGGAGATGATGCGCAAAAGAAATCTCATGCCAGTGGTGCTGGCGTTACTGCTGGCTTCGTTGCAGGCCGAGGTGGTGGACCGCACCATCGCGGTGGTGAATAACCACGTTCTGACCTGGAGTGATCTGGACGAACAGATGCGATTTGAAGCCCTGGAGAATGGCCATGCACTGAACACTCTGGGTGAATCCGAGCGCCGCGCGGCCTTCGAGCACCTCGTGCAATACAGCATTCTTCGCGACCAGATGCAGGGCACGCCTCCGGCTACGGACTCCGAAGTCGAAGCGCGCATCGGCGAACTGCGCGATGCCTTGCAGATGGGTCGGGACGACAGCCGTTGGCTCGCCACGCTGAAGCTCTATGAAATCTCGGCTAACGAGCTGACCAGCCTGGTCAGGAACCAGATCGAAATCCTGCGTTTCATGGAATTCCGGGTGCGTCCGCTGGTGACGGTCTCGCGAACCGAAGTGGAGGACTACTACACCAGCACGCTAGCTCCGCGGGTGATCGCGCAAGGGCAGACCCCCGAAGCGCTGGAGGCATTGACGCCGAAGATTCGCGAACTACTGGTGGAGCAGAAGATGAATCAAGAGATGGAGAAGTGGTTGAAAACTCTGCGGGAACAGAGCCGGGTGCAAGTGCTTTGGGAAGGCGTGCGGTAAAGCAAGACGACAGAAGCTTAAGAGGACGATGAACGAAGAGCCAAAGCAAGAAAAATCCGAAGAGTCTCAGACTTCGCGAGAGGACAACGTCTTACAAGCGGAGGACGCAGCGGTGCGAGTTCGGTCGCCGTGGCACGTGCGAACACTGCTCTGGCTGGGTGCGATATTGCTGGTGCTAGTGCTGATGTTGGCGCTGGCGGGGCTGGGGCTGTTGCGGTACACGCAAAGTTCGGAGTTCCATGAGCGCGTGCGTCAGTTTGCCGTAGCCCGGATTGAGCGCGTCACCGGCGGACGCGTGGAGTTGCAAAGCGTCGAGTGGAACCTTGCGCGCTTGCAGTTTGAGCTGGCCGGGCTAAAGCTCCACGGAAGGGAAGCGGTGACCGCATCTCCGTTGCTGCGCGTAGAACAAGTGCAAATGCGGGTGAAGTGGACTCCGCTACTGGTGGAGGGTCACATCCGCCTGCATGAATTGCGCCTGCTTCGCCCGATGGCTCACGTCGAGGTTTACAAGGACGGTTCGACGAATATTCCCGCTCCTGCGCTGAAGCAGGCGACGGGAGCGAATGCGACCGCGGACCTGTTGCGGCTGGCGATGGATCACGCCGAACTGAGCGATGGCCTGCTGGAGTGGAACGAAGACAAAATCAAGCTAAACGGTATGGCAGAGCAGGTTGTACTGGATCTCTCCTACAATGCCGCAGACCAGCGCTACGACGCCGTGGCGAAGGTGGGGCAGATAAGCATGCGGCTGCCGCAAGTGGAGCCGCTGATCTTGAGTGCGGAGGCGAATTTCCGCCTCTACCATGACCGTGTGGAAGTACCCCGGCTGCGCGTGACCTCGGGCAACTCGTGGGTGGAGGCAGGGGGAGCCCTGACGGGACTGGCCTCTCCGGTGGCGCAGTTTTCTTATCGCGCAGTGGGCGATCTGGCTAATCTAGCGCGGCTGATTCGCTACCACGAGTTGCGTGGCGGCGCCGTTCAATTAAGCGGCGAAGGAACCTATCGCTGGGATCGGGCGGAATATGCTGTGGTGGGAGGAGCGAGGGCCGCCGGCGTGAGCTGGGTAAATCCGAACATGAGCCTTCAGAATATTAATGGCGGCTTTGCCTATTCGCTGGGCCGCGACCGCTTCAACGTTTCTTCGATCTTTGCCACGACGCTGGGTGGCACGGTGCATGGAACGCTGGAAGCCGGTAATCTGAGCGGCAAGGATCCGACGGGACGGATTGCGCTGGAGGTCAACGGCATCGAACTGGCGCAGGCTTTGCGCGCATTCTCAACCGGCGAGTTACCGCTGGACCGCTTGCACCTAGCCGGCTCAACTGCGGGCACTTTGGAGATGAACTGGCGTGGCGCTCTGCGCAACGCGCGCATGAATGGAGCGCTGCGAATAGAGCCTCTGCGGCGTGCCGGGGAGCTGCCGGTTTCGGCCGTTGTTCAAGCCACGGTGGACTTCAACGCGCAAACAGCCCAGTTGCACAGTGCGGAGGTGAGCACGCCTGCCTCGCATTTATCGGCGCACGGGAGCTTGTCGGCAAACTCAGAACTGAAGCTGGAACTGACGACCACGGATCTCTCCGAGCTGGCGCCGATGGTGACCTCTTGGCGCGGGCCCCGTGCGAGGGAGTTGCCGATCGAGCTTGCCGGGCGCGCGCAGTTTCATGGGACTTTTCAGGGAAGGCCGAGCCAGCCTGAATTGGCAGGGCATTTGGAACTGCATGAATTTACAACCACGCTGCGAGGATGGAGGAAGCGGCTCCCGGGTGCGCAGGTCATTGAGCCCCTTGTGCGTACCCGATGGGACCTGCTCGATGGGGACGTCGAATATTCTGCAACCCGCGAGACTCTGCATAATGCCACACTGCGGCGCGGAGGGGCGCGCATCGGCGTTGATGCCAGCGTGGCGCTGGTCAACGGGAACTATGATGCTACGCAGCCGTTTACCGCCCATGTGAGATTGGAAAACGTCGCGGCCGCCGATCTGCAGGGATTGGTGGGCTCGAACTATCCAGTCACCGGGCAGGTGAACGCGGACGTGCAGGTGCGAGGAACGACAAGTCATTTGAATGGCCGCGGCCGCATCGCGATCACGGATGGAACGGCTTGGAGCCAGGTTGTACGATCAGCAACCGCCTCCGTCAGTTTCACTGAGAACCAGGCGCTGTTGCGCAACATCGTGGTGAGGAGTGATGTGGCGCAGTTGAGCGGTGAGGCGCATATCAACGTCGAAACCAGCGAGTTTGGCTTTGAGCTGAAGGGTACCGAGGTGAAGCTTGAAAATCTGCGTGTGGTGCGCGAGGGGAAAATCCCCGTCACTGGTCAGGCGGCCTTTGAAGCCAGCGGCGCAGGAACCCCGGCCGCGCCTGTGATCAATGGCCATCTACGCTTGCGCAATCTTACGTTGCAGCACCAGACGGTTGGCGACTTGGATGTGGATGCGGTGACCCGGGGCGCGGAGATGACATTGACTGCGCGCTCGAGGTTCAAAGCCGCTGAGTTTAAGCTTGACGGCCAAGTGCATCTGCGCGACCAGATGCCGATTCGGCTTACCGCCGACCTGCAGAGTGCAAATCTGAATCCGCTGATCGAGGCCTATTTACCACTCCGCCATGCGGCCGCCTCCGAACTGAAGATGCACATTGATGCTGCAGGCGAACTGAGGCGTCCAAAGGACATTACCGCGGACGTGGTGGTGGAGAGTTGGGTCACAAATTATGGCGGCATAGCGATAAGCAATGACGGGCCCATCAGACTGCATATGGCAAACGAAATTGTGCGGGTCGAGCAGTTCCGCATTGCGGGCGAGCAGGGCACGCGCTTTCTCCAGGTGAGCGGTCAGATGCAGATGGGCGGCAAACGTGAGCTCGACCTGCACGCCGAGGGCAGCCTGAATCTCAAACTGCTGGAGACCGCCGATTCCAATTTGATGGCGGGCGGAGTTGCCAACCTCGATCTGCAGGTGAGAGGGACGCTCTCTCGGCCATTCATGAGTGGACGCCTGAACGTGCAAAACGCCACTATCAAGTACATTGATTTTCCCAACGGGTTGAGCGATATCACAGGTACCCTGGTCTTCAATGAAGACCGCTTGCAAGTGCAGGAGTTGACTGCGCGCACGGGAGGTGGATTGCTGCATTGCGGCGGCTTCATTACGTTCTCCCCGTCGCAGGGTCTGGGTTTCAACCTGTCAGCCAATGGGCGCGAAATTCGACTGCGCTATCCGGAGGGATTGAGCTCAACCGCCGACTTATCGTTCACGCTGACCGGGTCGATGAAGAATGCGCTGCTGAGCGGCAACGTAACGGTGACGCGGCTGGGATTGAATCCACAATTCGACTTTGCGAACTATCTGGCGTTGGGAATGCGAGGCGCTCCGGCGCAAAAGATCAATTCACCGCTCAACAATGTACACATGGACGTGCATGTGACCTCGACGCCGGAGCTGCAGGTGCAAACTGCACTGGCGCGCTTGAGCGGGAACGTGGATCTTCGTTTGCGCGGAACGGCCTCGCGTCCAATCGTGTTGGGACGGGTGAATTTGCTGGAAGGGACTATCTACTTTAATAGCACAAAATACAGGATGGAACGCGGCGACGTTATCTTCAACAATCCGGTGCGCATTGAACCGGCGCTCGACGTGGAGATCTCGGCGCGGGTTCGCGATTATGACATCACTCTTGGTTTCCACGGGCCCATCAACAAGCTGACGCCGTCCTATCGCTCGGACCCGCCTCTGTCCAGCAGCGACATCATCTCCCTTCTGGCCTTGGGACGCACCGCCGAGGAATCTGGCAACCCAGCGATGATGGGCACGGCGCAATATCAACCGGCGGTTTCAGAGAGCGCGTCATCATCCCTGATAGGACAAGCGCTCAATGCCACCGCCAACAGCAGAGCTCAAAGGCTTTTTGGCGTCAGCCGCGTGAAGATCGATCCCAATGTAGGCGGAGCGCTCAACGCGGGGCTGGCACGAGTCACGGTCGAGCAGCAGGCCTCCAACAATATGACCATTACCTACATCACCAACCTGACTCAGTCGGCGCAGCAGATTATTCAGGTTGAGTACAACCTCAACAAGGACGTGTCGATTGTGGGGGTGCGCGATCAGACCGGCGTGGTCTCCTTCGTGGTGCTCCTCCGTAAGCGCAGAAAATAGCGGAGTTCTGGAGTCGCATTCATCGCCGCCTCAAGTGCAAAATTACTCAAGAGTCAAAATCATTAAGTTCTGTAAATTCTTGTTTCTTGGGCGCCGGATCAGCGAAACCATGCTCGACTCTCACGTCCAATGTGGCATTATGTTTAACTGGAAGCGCCGTGCTCGTGTCAGTTCGTGTGAGCGCCGCTTGGGATGTATGAACGCTTGAGGTGCTGAGAAGGGCAGGGAATGAGCGAGGAAAGAATTCCAGGCGGACAGCCGGGCGGTGAGGATCAAGTATCCCGGGCTGAAACACATCATTCAGTTGAGCTGGCATCAAAGGAGCCAGGGCACTCCCAGCAAGAGCTGGCGGAGAGCAGGTCCAGGCGGCGGCGCAGGAACATCTGGATTATCGTAGCAGTCGTGCTCGTGGCGATCTTTCTCGTGTATTACTTCAGCAGAAAAGGTTCGCCCGCGGCAGGAGCGAAGGGGAGCCTGCAGCAAGCCCCGGCGGCGATCACGGCCGATCAATCCAAGACCGGCGACATCAACATCTATGTGCACTCGCTAGGGACGGTGACGCCAACCTACACGGTCACCGTCTACAGCCAAATCACCGGGCAGGTGATGGCCGTCCATTACCGCGAAGGCCAGATGGTGCGTAAGGGCGCTCCGCTTCTCGACATCGACCCTCGCCCCTACCAGGCCACAGTGACGCAAGCCGAAGGAACCCTGCAGCACGATCAAGGCGTGCTGGCGCAAGCGCGGATCGATCTCGATCGCTATAAGGCTGCCTATGCCAAGAACGCGATTGCCAAGCAGCAGCTTGACGACCAGGAGCAGGCTGTTGTGCAGAGCGAAGGCACGGTCAAAGCCGATCAGGGCGCGCTGCTCTACGATCAGGTGCAGCTGGGCTACTGCCATATCACCGCGCCTATCAGCGGTCAGGTCGGGCTTCGCCTGGTAGACGCAGGCAACACTGTCTTTTCCGGTAGCAGCAATGTGCTTGTAGTGATTGCGCAGTTGCAACCGATTACCGTTGTCTTCAACGTTGCAGAGGACAATCTGGCCGCGGTTAAGGAGCAGTTGAAAGCCGGACACAAGCTAGCCGTGGACGCCTTTAACCGAGCCAATGATAAGCTGGTCGAATCCGGTAAGTTGACCTCGCTGGACAACCAGGTGGACACCACGACCGGAACCATCAAGTTCCGTGCTGAGTTTCCCAATAAGAATCTATCGCTTTTTCCCAACCAGTTTGTGAACGCCCGCCTGCTGGTGAACACGTTGCACAACGTGACCCTGGTTCCGTCGGCCGCGGTGCAGCATAACGGCACCGACGCTTTCGTATACATCGTGCAGCCGAACAACACGGTAACTGTGCAGCCCATCACCACGTTGACCAGCGACGAACAGGTAACTGCCGTGCAGGGAGTCAATCCTGGTCTCAAGTTGGCAACGAGCGGATTCGATCGTCTCGAAAACGGCGCGCATGTAGTTGTGCGCGAGAAGAGCACCAAGAGTCAGGCCGGGAAGTCTCCGGCAGGCGGTGCCGTGGCCCCATGAGTCCTTCCCGGCCATTCATCCTTCGCCCAGTGGCGACCGCTCTGCTGATGGTTGCAATATTTCTGGCTGGCGCCGTCGCATTTTTGCAGCTTCCGGTATCGGCGCTGCCCGAGGTCGATTACCCGACCATCCAGGTACTAACCTTCTACCCCGGAGCCAGCCCGGATGTAGTCGCCTCCGCCGTCACGGCTCCGCTCGAGCGGCAGTTCGGCCAGGTTGCCGGACTGAGCCAGATGACCTCGACAAGCGCCGGGGGTGTCTCCGTCATAGTGATGCAGTTCCAGCTCAGCCTGAATATTGATGTGGCGGAGCAGGAGGTGCAGGCGGCCATCAACGCAGCGCAGAGTTATCTGCCGGCCAATCTGCCAACCCCGCCCATCTATAGCAAGTCCAATCCGGCTGATGCGCCGGTTCTTACTCTCGCTCTCACATCCAGCGAGATGCCGCTCTCGCAGGTTGAGGATCTGGCGGATACGCGCCTTGCGCCCAAGATCTCGCAGATCTCCGGAGTCGGACTGGTAAGCATCTCCGGCGGACAGAAACCCGCCGTGCTCATCCAGACGAATCCCACGGCGATGGCCTCCTACGGGATCAATTTTGAAGACCTGCGTAACTCCCTGACGGGCAACAGCCTCAACTCCGCAAAAGGAAACTTTGACGGCCCCTCACAGGACTACACCATCAACGCCAATGACCAGTTGCTGACCAGCGGTGCCTATGAGTCCGTGGTGGTTGCCTACCGCAATGGCGCTCCAGTCATGCTTACCGACGTGGCCCATGCAATCGATGGAGTGGAGAACGCGAAGCTCGCCGCATGGGTCAACTACACCCCGGCCGTGATTTTGAACATCCAGCGCCAGCCCGGAGCCAATACGATCCAGGTTGTTGACAGCATTCAGAGGGTTTTGCCGCAGCTTGTCAATACGCTTCCCAGAGCGGTGCATGTACAGATCGTCACCGACCGCACTATATCGATTCGCGCTTCGGTGAAAGACGTTGAGTTCGAATTGCTGCTGGTCATCGCCCTGGTGGTAATGGTGATCTTCCTCTTTCTGCGAAGCCTTTCGGCCACTATCATCCCCAGTATCGCGGTTCCAATCTCGCTTGTCGGCACCTTCGGCGTGATGTATCTAGCTGGCTATAGCCTCAACAACCTCACCATGATGGCTTTGACCATCTCCACGGGATTTGTCGTGGACGACGCGATCGTCATGATTGAGAACATCTCCCGCTATATCGAAGAGGGCGAAAAACCGCTTCAAGCGGCTTTGAAAGGCGCCGAACAGATCGGCTTCACCATTCTCTCCCTCACTGTCTCGCTGATTGCGGTGCTGATCCCGCTGCTTTTCATGGGCGATGTCGCCGGACGACTCTTCCGCCAGTTCGCGGTGACACTCGCGGTGACCATCATCTTTTCCGCGTTTGTCTCTCTCACTCTCACTCCGATGATGTCGGCGCGTTTGCTGCACTACACGCCTCCGGAGAAGCAGGGCCGTTTCTATCGCGCCTCCGAGAGAGCCTTCGATAGCATCATCGCATTCTACGGACGCACCCTGAAGTTCGTGCTTCGTTTTCAGACGATCACGCTACTAGTGGCAGTAGCCACGCTTGTGCTTACGGTGGTTCTGTATATTGTCATTCCCAAGGGCTTCTTTCCCACGCAGGATACCGGAATAATTCAGGGCATCTCGCAGGCAGCCGCCTCGACCTCCTTTGATGCGATGACCGAAAAGCAGCAGGAGCTAGCGAAGGTTATTCTTGCCGATCCGGCCGTCGATAGCATCTCCTCATTTATCGGAGCCGACGGCACGAATACTACGCTGAACAGCGGCCGCATCCAGATCAACCTGAAGGCACTTGAACAGCGAGGCATCTCGGCCACTGGCGTCATCAACCGGCTTGGACCGAAGCTCGCAAAGGTCGAGGGCATCACGCTTTACATGCAACCGGTGCAGGATCTCACCGTCGATGATCGGGTGAGCCGCACCCAGTACCAGTACACCCTCGAAGATCCCAATCCCGATGAACTGAACAGCGTGACCCGCGATCTGGTTGCAAGGCTCAAGAAGCTGCCTGAGCTCACCGACGTGGTGACCGACCAGCAGCTGAACGGCATGGCCGAGGCGCTGGTCATTGATCGGGCCACGGCCTCGCGCTTCGGAATCACGCCGCAGACTATCGACAACACACTTTACGATGCCTTCGGCCAGCGCCAGATCAACACGCTGTACACCCAACTCAATCAGTACCACGTCATTCTAGAGGCCGAGCCGAAGTTCCAGCTCGATGCGCGAACGCTGAATGATATTTACATCCAGTCCTCGTTGACCGGCAGCTCTACTTCGGTCGCCACATCGAATAGCGCCGGTTCGTCGTCGGCTGCGGGAGCGGGCGCATCGGCCTCCTCCGGGAACTCGCTGTTGACGCCCTCCTCCGCCGGCAGCATCTCGTCTTCTGCATCGTCCACTTCGGCGCTGGCCGCCGCCAACACGAAGATCTTATCGCCTCTGTCGAGCGTCAATTCCTCCGCACTGTCGCCTACCTCGACGGCGGGTGCAAGCTCCTCCGTGCTGTCGAGCATGAGCACGAGCAGCAGCATTTCGTCGAGCGCGAATACCTCCGTGAGTGGAACCTCGCGCTCAACGGGGACAGCCTCGACCGGCAGTAGTGGCAGCAGCACCGGTGCAATGGTCGTCTCGACACCGGTCCCGCTGAGCGCATTCAGTCACTTCCAACGGCGCAGCGAGTCACTCTCGATCAATCACCAGGGACAGTTCCCGGCAGTCACGATCTCCTTCAATCTGGCCTCCGGATATTCGCTCGGCGAGTCGCTTGAGTCGATCAACAAGGCGCTCGCGGAGGCCAATATCCCGCCCAGCGTGGTCAGGAACTATCAGGGTACTGCGGCTGCGTTCGAAGGCTCACTCACCAACGAGGGTCTGCTGATCCTGGCTGCGTTGGTCACCGTCTATATTGTCCTCGGCGTGCTGTATGAGAGCTTTGTCCATCCCATCACCATCCTCTCCACTCTGCCCTCGGCCGGGGTTGGCGCCCTACTGGCCCTCCAGTTATGCCATCTGGACCTCGACATTGTTGCCATCATCGGCATCATCCTTCTCATCGGCATCGTGAAAAAGAACGGCATCATGATGGTGGACTTTGCCCTGGATGCCGAGCGCAAAGAGGGCAAGAATGCGACCGAAGCCATCTACCAGGCGTCGCTGCTGCGCTTCCGTCCGATCATGATGACCACGATGGCGGCGTTGCTCAGCGGCATTCCACTGGCCCTAGGCTCGGGCATCGGTTCGGAACTCAGGAAGCCTCTCGGTGTGGCGATGGTGGGCGGCTTGCTAGTCAGCCAGGTGCTAACGCTCTACACCACGCCGGTCATATACATATTTTTCGACAATCTGGGCGCGCGCTTTGGACACCGGTCCGGCAAGATCAACATGCAGCAACCGGAGACGGAGCAGCCATGAATCCGTCGCGCCTGTTCGTCGAACGCCCGGTTGCCACGGCGCTACTAACCCTGGCTGTCGCCATCGCGGGAGCAATCGCATTTGCCGTATTGCCGGTTTCTCCGCTCCCCCAGGTGGACTTCCCCACCATCAGCGTGGGAGCCTCGCTCCCTGGCGCCAGTCCAGACATCATGGCCTCGTCGGTCGCTACTCCCCTGGAGCGCGAGTTCGGCCATATCTCGGGTGTAACCGAGATGACCTCATCGAGCACCCTCGGAACAACCAGCATCACCCTTCAGTTTGATCTAAGCCGCGACATCAACGGCGCCGCACGGGATGTGGAAGCGGGCATCAACGCAGCCCGTACCTATCTGCCGGCAAACCTTCCCGCCAACCCCACATATCGCAAAGTCAACCCCGCGGACGCACCCATCCTCCTGCTCGGCCTGCAGTCGGATATCTACGACGTTCCCACGCTTTACGATGAAGCTTCCACCGTGATTTCGCAGCGCGTATCGCAGATTTCAGGAGTCGGTCAAGTACTGACCGTCGGAGCGTCGCTACCTGCAGTTCGCATTGAATTGAATCCCGACCAGCTTGCCAGTTACGGAATCAGCCTGCCTGCAGTGCAGCAAGTGGTGGCCGGTCAGAATTCAAACCTGGCGAAGGGCCAAATCGCCGACGGTAATGTCACGGCAGATATCATTGCCAACGACCAGATCTCGAAGGCTGTTGATTACAAGCCGCTGGTCGTGGGCTACCACAACGGGGGCGCGGTTCGTCTGCAGGACATTGCCGATGTAATCGACTCCCAGCAATCGGTGCGGCAGGCAGGCTACCTCAACGGCAAGCGGTCGGTCACGATGTTGATCTTCCGTCAGCCCGGAGCCAACATCATCACCACGGTGGACGCTGTTAAGGCGGCGATTCCATCCTTGCAGGCCATGATTCCCAAAGGCCAGCATATGGTCATCATTCTCGACCGCACGCTGACCATTCGCGCTTCGGTTTTCGACGTCGAGCGCACCCTCATCATCTCTGTGCTGCTGGTGATCCTCGTCGTTTTCCTGTTCCTGCGCGATGTCCGTGCAACCCTTATTCCTGCCGTTGCGGTTCCCGTCTCCCTGATTGGAACCTTCGCCGTGATGTATCTCTGCGGCTATACATTGGACAACCTCTCGCTGATGGCGCTGGCCATCGCCAGCGGTTTTGTGGTGGATGACGCAATCGTGGTGATGGAGAACATCACCCGCCATCTCGAGGCGGGAATGACGCCCATGCAGGCGACCCTTCTGGGGGCCAGGGAGATCGGCTTCACGGTTTTCTCCATTAGCGTCTCGCTGATTGCAGTCTTCATCCCCTTGCTTATGATGGGCGGGATCATCGGGCGGTTATTCCGCGAGTTTGCCATTACGCTCTCCACCGCAATTCTGGTCTCCATGGTCGTCTCGCTCACCACCACACCGATGATGTGCTCGCGGGTTTTGCTCTCGAAGAAAGAGGCCAAGCATGGTGGTCTCTACGCGTGGAGCGAGCGCATTTTCAACAGTGTGCTTGGCGGATACCGGCGCAGCCTGACCTGGGTGCTTGATCATCCTGCGCTGCTGCTTGCGATCTTCCTGTGCACCGTTGGGCTGAACGTCGTTCTAATCGAGAGAATCCCGAAGGGATTCTTCCCGCAGCAGGATACCGGAGTGTTGGCCGGCGGAATGCAGGGGCCGCAGGACGCTTCGTTCTACGCGATGCAGCGTGCGGTGCGGCAGGCCATCGACATCATCAAGGCAGACCCCGGAGTGGAGAACGCGATGGGATTTACCGGCGGACAGGGAGCCACCAATGGCGGCTTCACGTTTATCGCGCTCAAGCCCCTCAATGAACGCGTAGGCGCGCAGCAGATCATGGACCGGCTTCGCCCAAAGCTTGCAGCCGTTCCTGGCGCGGCCACCTATTTGCGGCTGGTTCAGGACATACGCGTAGGAGGTCGGCAGTCCAACGCGCAATACCAGTACACACTGCAGGCCGAGACCGTTGACGATCTGCAGAAGTATGGCCCCCTCCTGCTGCAGCAGATGCGCCACACGCCGGGTTTTGCGGATGTGCAGACGGACCAGCAGAATCGCGGCCTGCAGGCGCTGCTTACCTACGATCGGCCCACCGCCGCACGCCTCGGCCTTACGCCACAGATTATCGACAACACCCTCTACCATGCCTTCGGTCAGTCCGAGGTGTCCACCATCTACACCCAGCTGAACCAATACTATGTGATCATGGAGGTAGCTCCCAAGTACTGGCAGTCGCCGCAGGGTCTGAAGGACTCCTACCTCATCCAGAACTCCGGCGGGGGCGCGGTCCCGCTTGACGCGGTTGCCAAGTACGTTCCATCCACTTCACCGCTCGCGGTCAATCACACCGGGCTGTTCCCTTCCGTCACGGTATCGTTCAATCTTGCGCCGGATGTCTCGCTCGGTCAGGCAACCAAACAGATCCAGGAGATTCAGCAGAAGCTCGGCATGCCGCACTCCATCCACGGCCAGTACTCCGGAACCCTGCAGGCCTTCCAGCAGTCGCTTACAACTGAGCCATACTTAGTGCTCACCGCGATCTTTGCGGTATATATTGTGCTTGGAATCCTCTACGAGAGCCTCATCCACCCCATCACGATTCTCTCCACCCTGCCACCGGCCAGTTTGGGGGCCATTCTCGCGATGATGCTAACAAAAACGCAGTTGGATGTGATGTCGATCATCGGCATCGTGCTTCTGATTGGCATCGTGAAGAAAAATGCAATTATGATGATCGACTTCGCTCTCAACGCGGAGCGCAACGAGGGCAAGAACACCAGGGATTCGATCTTCGAAGCATGCATGCTGCGCTTCCGTCCAATTATGATGACCACGATGGCAGCGCTCTTCGGCGCCGTTCCGCTGGCGGTTGGGACTGGTATGGGCTCTGAGCTTAGACGCCCGCTGGGAATTTCGATTATCGGCGGCCTGATCGTCAGCCAGGTTCTCACTCTTTACACAACTCCGGTGATCTATCTCTTTATGGACAATTTGCGGCTGAAGCTGCAAGGTGATAAGAGCGCGCGATTGTTCACCCGCAGCGAGCCTGCTACCTAAGGGGCTGCGGAAAGGCAGGAACCATGAAAACAAACGCCTCCATTCCGGAAGCAATCCGCGATGCCACAACGGCCGACAGGGCCAGCAGAGTATACCGGGTCGCCGTAGTCAGCCTTCTGCTCCTCAGCGGCTGCACTGTCGGTCCCAAGTATAGGCCTCCCGAGATAGTTCCGCCGCCCATCTACAAGGAGTCGTCTCCCGCCGCCTATCGCGCTGTTACGGAGGGTGCCTGGCAACCCGCGCAGCCACAGGACGCGGCCCTCAAGGGCAAATGGTGGGAGATTTTCAATGAACCGGAACTCAACGCGCTAGAAGATCAGCTGAATATCAATAATCAGAACATCGCCCAGTATTTCCAGAACTTTATGGCGGCCCGTGCGCAGGTGCGCGAGGCCCGCGCCAGCTTCTTTCCCACCGCGACGGTGGCCCCATCGTACAGCAGAGCCCGAAATCCGAGCACTGCGGCCGGCGCAGCGAGCATCCCGAGCGGCACGGGTGGTGGAGAGAAAAAGGCAGCTACGACGAGCACCGACATCTCCCTGCCCTTTGATGTCTCCTGGGAGCCCGATCTCTGGGGCCGCATTCGCAACACAGTTCGCGAATTCCAATATGCCGCGCAGGTCAGTGCTGCCGATCTTGAGAATGAACGTCTCGCCGAGCAGGCCAATCTGGCGGTTTACTACTTCGAACTGCGCGGGCAGGATGCGCTGCAGGATCTATACAATCGCACCATCGAAGCCGACCGCAAGTCGCTGGAGCTTACGCGCACCC
Source organism: Candidatus Korobacteraceae bacterium (assembly GCA_049521655.1). GTDB lineage: Bacteria > Acidobacteriota > Terriglobia > Terriglobales > Acidobacteriaceae > TOLSYN. The sequence goes on along the minus strand of JBEKOO010000007.1, from coordinate 55,808 downwards.
TTTTTGAAACCGGCATCGACAACGATGAGGCCGTCGCCCAGGCGGAAGTAACGCTTAAGAACGCGGAGGCGGCCGGAATCGGCGTTGCCACAAATCGCGCGTTGTACGAGCATGCCATCGCAACTCTGATCGGCAAATCCGCTTCTGATTTTTCCATGCCCGTGCGAATGCTGGCTACCCCGGTCCCCGCCATTCCTGTCGGCATACCTTCCCAACTGCTGCAAAGGCGTCCGGATATCGCCGCCGCCGAGCGAACCATGGCGCAGGCGAATGCGCTCATCGGAGTCGGGAAGGCAGCGTATTACCCATCGTTGAGCCTCACCGGAGCGGGGGGCCTCCAGTCGTCGGCAATTAGTACCTTGTTCTCGGCACCGGCGCTCTTCTGGTCCCTTGGGGCGTCAGCCTCCGAAACCATCTTTGATGCGGGTCTGCGAAAGGCCACCGTTGCGCAATATACCGCCACTTACAATGCCGACGTGGCCTCATACAAACAAACCGTGCTTACCGCGTTTCAGCAGGTGGAGGACTATATCGCCAGCCTGCGTGTCCTCTCGCAGCAGATTTCCCGCCAGCAGGCAGCGGTGGAAGCCGCGCAGCGATACCTCGACATCGCCACCGCCCGCTACCAGACCGGCCTCGATCCCTACCTGAACGTAATGTCTGCGGAGATCACCCTGCTTAGCGACCAGCAGACCGAATTGACTTTGCGCATCAGCGAGATGACAGCGGCTGTTCAGCTTATCCAGGCGCTAGGTGGCGGCTGGCAGGGCGCACAGCTTCCAACGCCAGCCCAGGTCACTGTCCAGCCGCCGCCGCCGAAGCCATGAACAACGTTCGCACTGTTGCGGCTTGCCAGCGAGGCGAAGTTCCGCGATAATAAATATTGCTGCAAGTGTTGACTGGGCGTGTGTCTGGTTATTCCTTTGTGGTCGAGCCCGTGGCGGATCGCGATTCGCTCAGAGGCGCTGACGCGCAGCGGGCATCACAGCATTCGAATCAAGACTGGCGTAGCCGGTTGCGATTTCCGGTCTCCGGGGGCAGAGCCTACCAGAGATGTCGAGTGCTGGAGTAAAACGAAGAGAGGAAATAAGCCTGTGTTGATGATTCGCCTTTCGCGCCGTGGTGCGCGTAAGCAACCTGTATATCGCATTGTTGTTATCGAAAAGGATCGCGCGCGCGACGGCCGTTCGATTGAAGTTGTGGGTCTTTACAATCCGCGCACCAACCCTGCAACGGTGGAACTGAAGAAGGATCGCATCGAGTTCTGGCTGGCCAAGGGCGCCCAGTTCTCGGCGACACTTGCGCGCCTATACAAGAATGCTGCGACTGCACCGGTTCCGGCCGAGCCGGTAGAGTAAGTGAGGAACAGACGCCGATGCCTGCCAATATTCCCGAACTAGCAAAAGAGCTGGCCAAGGCCCTCGTGGATTCTCCCGAGGAGGTTTTGGTTGTGGCTTCCGGCGACAGCGAGTACTTGAAGCTGGAGTTGGAGGTTGCTGAAGACGACCTGGGCCGCGTGATTGGGCGCTCGGGGCGTACGGCTCGAGCGCTGCGCACGATCTTGTCCGCTGCGGCGGAAAAGAACGGGCAGCGCTGTGCGCTCGACATTGTTGAGTAACCAAGGTTGAGGCAGCAGGGCTGAGGCAGCAGGCGCCATGCGAGAGGACTCCGGCAACACTGCGTTTATTACGATTGCGCGCGTGGTGAAGGTGCAAGGCCGCGTGGGCGAAGTCGCAGCGGAGTTACACACCGACTTTCCCGAACGGTTCGAGCAACGACGCACGCTCTACGCGTGGAATGCAGAGGGAAAGCTTGAACGCCGCGAGTTGCACCTGGAAGAGTACTGGCCTCACAAGGGCGGTATGGTGTTCAAGTTTGAGGACGTGAACTCGATTGAAGAGGCCGAAATGCTGCTGGGATCAGAGATCCAGATTCCTGCGGGAGAGCGGGCGGAGTTGGAAGAAGGAGCCTGCTACGTAAGCGAGTTGCTGGGATGTCTCGTGGTGGAAGTGAGCGGTGAGCCACGCGACGTTGGAAGAGTCGTGGATGTGAATTTTGGAGCTGGAACGGCTCCGCTGTTGATCGTGAAAGACGAAGTGCGGATGGCGGAGACGCGGCAAACGCCCCCGCTGCGGGGGCAGGAGCACGAGGGTGGTAAAGAGTTCATGATTCCCTTTGTGGAGAGCTTTACAACGAAGCTGGACTTGAAGGGAAAACGGATTGAGATGAAACTGCCGGAAGGCTTGCTGGAACTGGAGGCTCCGCTGAGCGCGGGGAAGAGGGACCGACAGGCGCGGTGAAGCGATAAGCAGAGGTCAGGAAGTGCGGTTCGAGATCGTTACTATCTTTCCGGACTTCTTCCGTGGTCCTTTGGATTACGGCATCGTGCGCAGGGCGCGCAATGCCGGGCTCATTGAAATCGGAGTCCACGACCTGCGGGTGTTTACCGCAGACCGGCATCATACGGTGGACGATCGCCCATTTGGCGGGGGCGAGGGAATGCTGCTAAAACCCGATCCGCTTTTTGAGTGCGTCGAAGCGCTGGGCATTGCGGCCAGGGCAGAGCGGATCAGCGGCGAGGCCAGGGAATCGGTGATCATTCTCTCTGCGGCAGGAAAGATGTTCTCCCAGGCAATGGCGCAGGAACTGGCCGGATTGGATCGCATTACGCTTCTGTGCGGACGCTACGAGGGCGTGGATGAGCGGGTGACCGAATACCTGGCAGATCGTGAGGTTTCGGTAGGCGATTTTGTGATGAGCGGCGGAGAACTTGGAGCCGCGCTCATTCTTGACTGCGTGACACGGCTACTGCCCGGTGCATTAGGCAATGAGGCTTCGGCGAAAACCGAGAGCTTCAGCGAAGTGGAGGCAGAAGCGAAGTTCGACGAACGCGGAAGGCTGGAACCGGATTCTACGATTGCAACTGGTGGTCTGCTGGACTATCCGCACTACACGCGTCCCGCTGAATTTCGCGGCATTCCGGTTCCTGACGTGTTGATGAACGGGAACCATGATGAGATCCGGCGTTGGCGACGGCGCCGGGCACTAGAAAAAACGCTGAGAAATCGCCCCGACCTCCTTGAGAAGGCGGCGGTCAGCTTGGAAGATAAGGCACTGCTCCGCGAATTAAAGCGCGAGGCTGAAGAAAATTAGAAAGATTACGGGATGTGCGCAAGCTACTAGCCCATGCATTCCAGAAGAGAAGAGGAAATCGTCATGTCGTCATCTCCCATCATTACCCGGTTGCTTGCGAAAGCGCAGCGCACGGACCTGCCCAGTTTCCAGGTAGGTGACACTATCAAGGTTCACGTGAAGATCAAGGAAGGCGATAAAGAACGCATCCAGATCTTTGAAGGCATCGTAATCAAGAAGGCTAATGGCCAGCAGCCGAGTTTTACAGTTCGCAAGATGAGCTTTGGCCAGGGCGTGGAGCGCATCTTTCCGCTGGGCAGCCGGATTATCGAAAAGCTGGAAGTGGTTCGCTCGGCCAAAGTGCGCCGCGCCAAGTTATACTACCTGCGCGCACTGCGCGGCAAGGCAGCGCGATTAAAGGAAGTGGATCGCGTAAAGCCGTAAACAGTATGAAATCGGCGAGAGGATATTAAGCAAGGGGCGGGGTGTATCCTCGTCCCTTCTATGCATTCAGGACAAGAAAGTTGCGAAGCGGAGCGCGACAGAAGAGCGACTTTTTTGTCGGTCAGCGATATGTCCTCTCCAGGCTAGGGATCATCCGTATCTCTTTTGCCTCCTTCTCCTCATCGCCTTAGGCTGCTACATTACGCATATGGCCCGCAAAGATCGCAAAGCTGTGCCCACCCAACTCTCGAAGCCGTCTGCTGCCGAGCCGGAGCGCAAGAGCCCAGCCGGAAAAGCGAAGCTGGTAATGATCACCGGACTGAGCGGCTCGGGGAAAATCACCGCCCTGAAGGTGTTTGAGGACATGGGGTACTACTGCGTGGACAACCTCCCCGCGGAATTGATCCCCAGCTTTGCCGAGCTCATTAAGGAGACCCGCGACAACAAGAACGCGGCCATCGTGGTGGATATCCGCGAGGGCAGCCGGCTGGAACAGCTTCCGGCGATCATCGGCGACTTGAAGAAACGGCTCGACGTGACGCTGATCTACCTGGACACCAGCGACCGGGTACTGGTGCGGCGCTTCAGCGAGACGCGCCGTCCTCATCCACTCGGCTCGGCGGTCTCTGTGCCGAGCTCGATTGCGCACGAGCGGCGCAGGCTGGAGTCTATCCGCAATATTGCCGATCTGGAGATTGACACCTCGAAATTTAACGTGCATGAACTGCGCACGCATTTGGTTGAGCTTTTCAAAACAGGAGGGGACGAGCGACAGCCGTTGCTGGTTTCCATGCTGAGCTTCGGTTTTAAGAATGGAGTACCAGAGGGCGCGGACCTGGTGTTTGACGTGCGTTTCCTGCCGAATCCGCACTTTATTCCTGAATTCCGTCCTTACACGGGAAAACATCCGCAGGTGGCAAAGTACATCCGTTCATTTCCGCAGACGCAGGAATTCATTGCGAAGGTTATGGATTTGCTGATGTTTCTGCTGCCGCACTACGTGGCGGAAGGAAAAAGTTACCTGACCGTGGGTTTTGGTTGCACCGGCGGCCAACACCGGTCGGTGTTCATGGCCGAGGAGATCAAGAGGCGACTTACCAAGGCGGGTTACCGTGTGAAGGTGGAGCATCGGGACAGCCCGAGGTAGGCAGGACAAAAGCGGGAATAGCCTGTTTTCAGGCACCCTCTTCCAGTAGAATCAATCTCGAACCGCAAATTTCCATGGCGGATGGACCGCCATCTCATGAGTAGTGCATGCGCCGACTGATTCGCTTGATGTGGTACGTCCGGCCATACTGGCTCCAGTTGATTGCCAGTGTTGCACTGTTCGCGTTAGTCGGATTGCTGGAAGCGTTTCGACTGGCATTGATCCGTCCCATCTTTGACCGCGTATGGAAGCCGGAGGCGCCGGGGCGTTCGATGGCGCTGGCTACTATTCCCGGGACTTCGCACACGATTTACCTGGAGCAGCTTGTTCCCAGCTATTTCCACAATCCATTGACGGTAGTTGCCTTTGCGCTGGTGTCCTCGGTGCTGCTCAAGGGGATCTTCGACTACGCCGGCACGTATCTGGTGAACTACGCGGGCTTTGGGCTGGTGATGGACCTGCGAAATGAGATTTACGAGAGCGTTCTGCGACGCTCGGCGGCGTTCTTCCAAAAGCATCCTACCGGGACGCTGGTTTCCGCCATTATCAATGACATCGACAAAGTGCAGTTTGCGATGTCGGGCGTGCTGGCGGAGTTCTTGCAGCAGTTCTTTATCTTCGCCTTCCTGACCGCGCTGGTAATTTCGGTGGGAGGAAAGCTGGCGTGGATTCTGCTGCTGTTTGTGCCGGTGATTGTGTTCAGCTCGCGCAAGATCGGGCGGCAGGTGCGGCACACCACACGGCGCGGGCAAGACAAGCTGGCCGAGATCCAGAACATTCTGCATGAGACGATTACCGGCAACCGCATCGTCAAGGCCTTCAGCATGGAGCTGTGGGAGACGATGCGCTTCAGGGCAGCGGCCGGCCGGCTGTTCTCGGCGAACATGCGCTACGTGAAGGCGATGGCGGTGAGTTCTCCGCTGATGGATCTGCTGGGGGCGGTTGCGTTTGCTCTGATGCTGAAAGTGGGGCGCGATAGCATCAGACACGGCGCGATGACGGTTGGCGAGTATGTCACGTTTCTCGGCGCGACGATCGCCCTTTACCAACCGGTGCGCAAGTTTACCCTGTTTTACAACAATTTCCAGCAGGCACTGGGAGCTTCGGAATCAGTCTTCACGTTCCTGGATGCCAAGGACGAGGTGCGCGAGAAGGCGCACGCGCGAAAGCTGCCGGGCTTCCACGATTCGATCCGCTTTGAAAACGTACGCTTCTCCTACCAGGAGGGGGAAGATTCACGCGAGGTTCTGAAGGGCATCAACCTGGAGGTGAAGCCGGGCGAAATGCTGGCGATCGTCGGGGGCAGCGGCGCGGGGAAGTCCACGATGGTGCACCTGATTCCGCGCTTCTTCGATGTAACAGAGGGGCGCATTCTGGTGGATGGCATCGATGTCCGCGATCTGTCACTGGCGTCGCTGCGCGGGCAGATCGGCATCGTGGCTCAGGAGACGATGCTGTTTAATGACACGGTGCGCAATAACATTGCTTATGGGCAACCGCACGTTTCGCTGGCAGAGGTGGAGCGCGCGGCGAAAGCGGCGCTGGCGCATGAGTTCATCCTGCAGATGCCGGAGGGATATAACACGACGATCGGTGAACGCGGCTTCCGGCTTAGCGGCGGCGAACGGCAGCGGCTGAGCATAGCGCGCGCGTTGCTGAAGAATGCGCCGGTGCTGATCCTGGACGAAGCAACCTCGGCACTGGATTCCGAGAGCGAAGCGCTGGTGCAAGCCGCGTTGCAGAACCTGATGGTGGGCCGTACCGTATTTGTCATCGCGCACCGCCTCTCGACGGTTCGGCGCGCTGACCGCATTATTGTGCTGGAAAACGGAACAATCGCCGACGAGGGTTCGCATGAGGATCTGCTTACACGGCTGGGAACTTATCGCCGGCTATATGAACTACAATTCGCAGATCACGATGCGCCCAGGCAGGATATTGGCGTGGAAGGAGGCGGAGACTAATCATGGCGATCCGCTCGATGACCGGCTTTGCCCAGATCAAGGGGCAGCACGGTAAGACCGCGTACACGTTTACAGCAAAGTCAGTGAACCATCGATTCCTGGACCTGCACCTGCGGCTGCCGGGGAGATCGGAGCTGTTGGAGCAGCAGCTGCGCAAGCTCTGCAAAGAGAAAATGCACCGGGGACACGTGGAACTGACATTGAATCTGGAGTACGCCGGGGCCACCGGCATCAGCGTGAACCACGAACTGGTTTCCGGATACATCAAGGCCTTCCGTGAGTTAGCGGATGAGTTCGACCTGCATTGCGAAGCAGACTTGAACACGCTTTTCCGTTTGAATGGCGTGTTTTCGGCCTCCAGCGAGATGCCGGACGAGGTGGAACTGCAGACGGAGCTGGTAACGGCCGCTGCCGGATTAATTGACCTGCTGAATGCCAATCGCCGACTGGAAGGCGATCACACACGCGTAGAACTGGAAGCCCGGATGGACCAACTGGAGCGCAACACCGGCGAGGTGGAGAAGCTGCGGGGCACGGTTCTGGAAGCGCACCTGGAGCGGATCCGGGCGCGAATGGCAGAGCTGCTGGAAGGCAAGTTTGATGACGACCGCATTATGCAGGAAGCGGCCATGCTGGCCGAGCGCAGCGACGTACAGGAAGAGATTGTGCGACTGCACGCGCACATCAAGCATTTCTGCAGCTTGCTGGACGAGGGTGAAGATGTTGGCAAGAAGCTCGACTTTCTGCTGCAGGAGATGAATCGGGAGGCAAACACCATGCTCTCGAAGACCACCGGTCTGGCGGGAGATGCTATGCGCATCACCGAACTGGGGCTGGCGCTGAAGAGCGACATTGAAAAATCCCGCGAACAGGTGCAGAACGTAGAATGAGAAGCATCGAATGAGTCTGGTTTTTATAATTTCAGCGCCCTCGGGAAGTGGTAAATCGACGCTGGTCAACGAAATCAAGCGCCTGGTGGACCGGCTCGACTTCTCGGTTTCCTACACGACGCGGCCGCCGCGCGGCAGCGAAGAAAACGGCCGCGAGTACTACTACACCAGCCGCGACGTTTTCGAGCGCATGATCGGCAACAACGAATTTCTTGAGCATGCTGACGTCTTCGGAAATTACTACGGCACGGCGAGAAAGTTTCTTGACGATGCGATTTCGCGAGGACACGACCTGCTGCTCGACATCGACGTGCAGGGGGCGTCGCAGCTCCAGAACAACCTACCGGACGCGATCAGTATCTTTGTTTTGCCGCCGACCAGGCAGGAACTGGAGAATCGCTTGCGCCGCCGCAGCTCAGCAGAGCGTATGACTGATGAGGCTGTGATCAGACGCCGTTTGGAAACCGCGACACGGGAGATTGAAAAATTTGAGAAATACGACTACATTCTGGTGAACGACAAGTTGGACGATTCGATTGATGCGCTCAAGGCGATTATTCTCACCGAACGTCTCCGGGCCGCTGGACGCAAGCCATCCAGAACCGAGGAGCAGCAGATCGCAGAGCTAGCGCAAGGTCGGAGGCTGAAGCATGTGCGGGCGAATCTTGGCCCCATTCTGGACAGCTTTCGAAAAAAGACCGTGTAATGCACAGGGGGTATTAAGTGGATCTATACAACGGGTTCGACAGCAATTACCGATACATTCTAGTGGCCGCACGCCGAGCCCGCCAGCTACAGTCCGGGGCAAGCCCGTTAGTGGTTACGGATTCCACCAAGCCCTGCCGGATCGCGGCCCAGGAGCTGCAGGCCGACAAGGTGAAGTGGGAGACCACTCCGCTACGCGTCACTCCGGCTGCAGATCCGGAATCAGGCGCGGCCTAGCGTCGTTGGAGACGAAATCTGAAGAGCGCGCCGCGTCGGAAGCTTCCGTTGCGATCATCTCTGCGCTTGCCGGCATCGAATCCAACGGAAGATTTATTCAATGAAAATCGCACTGGGAGTTACGGGCGGCATTGCGGCATATAAGGCAGCTGAGATCGTGCGCCGTCTGCAGGATCACGACCTTCGCGTCCAGATCATCATGACGGACGCCGCGCAGGAGTTTGTGCGTCCGCTGACCTTTGCCGCGCTTACGGGCGAAAAGGTTATTACCGGGATGTTCTCGCAGCGCGACTCGAACTCGACGCTGGATTCCTCGGTGGAACACATTGGCGTGGCGCAGTCGATTGACGCGCTGCTGGTGGCACCGGCCACGGCGGCGACACTGGCCCGCTTTGCCCATGGCCTGGCGGAAGATTTCCTGTGCACGCTCTATCTTGCGACGACGGCTCCGGTGGTGGTAGCGCCGGCAATGAACGTGAACATGTGGCGTCATGCGGCGACGCAGACTAATCTGCAGAATTTGCGCGCGCGCGGCGTTACCATCGTTGAACCGGGTGAGGGCTACCTCGCCTGCGGCATGACCGGCGAGGGACGATTGGCGGATACGAATGTGATCGTCGAAGCACTGCTTGTGCGCCTTGGGCAGCGGGAGGAACTGAAGGGCGAACAGATTTTGATTTCCGCCGGACCGACCTATGAGCCGATCGACCCGGTGCGTTTTCTGGGGAATCGCTCCAGCGGAAAAATGGGATACGCGCTGGCCAAAGCCGCTCTGCAGCGCGGAGCGCGGGTAACGCTGGTTAGCGGACCGACAGCGCTGGCAGTGCCCCCGGTTGACGAATTTGTGCCGGTGGAAACGTGCGCGCAGATGCGTGAGGCGCTGCTTGCCCGCTTCGACCGCGCGAGCGTTACGATCATGACGGCAGCGGTCTCAGACTTTGCACCGGTGCATGTTGCGGGAGAGAAGATCAAGCGCAACGCCGGCCTGAAACTTGAATTCCAGCCCACGGAGGACATTCTTGCCGAACTCGGTGCCAGACGAGCTCCCGGCCAGTTGTTGATCGGGTTTGCGGCAGAGACGCAGAACCTGGTAGAGAATGCACGCGGGAAACTCGAGCGCAAACATCTGGATGCCATCGTGCTGAACGACGTTTCGCATCCTGGGCTGGGTTTCGGCTCGGAGCGCAACGCAGGCTGCATTCTTACCGCCGACGCGAGTATGGCGATACCGGAGATGAGCAAGCAAGAGATGGCAGGGCGCATCCTCGATGCGGTGGTGAAGCTCCGCGCGGGTCAGCAAAGCTCAAAGGCGGCCACATAGGCATGACAAAGGTTTTGGACGCGCAGAGCAGAAAGAAGATTGCGGCTACGCTGCGGTACTATCGCGAGCTCGGAATTTTCGATCTTTACCGGCGGGAGGCCCCTGAGGGTATGAACTGGGGGCGGACGATTGTGCGTGAAGAGCTTTCGGTGATTGCCGTTGATGCACCAGCAGCAAGAATGTCCAACGGGGACGAAGCCGCTGTCAATGCCGGACAGCATGCGGCCATCCTCAACGACAAGGTCGGCGCGCTGAGGGTGATTCGCGAGGAGATCGGCGATTGCACGCGCTGCCGCTTGAGCCAGGGCCGCACCAACATCGTCTTCGGCGTGGGCGATCCGCATGCACGCATCATGTTTGTGGGCGAGGGACCGGGCGCGGATGAAGATGCGCAGGGCGAGCCCTTCGTGGGGCGCGCGGGACAATTGCTGAATAACATGATCGCCGCCATGGGGCTTCGCCGGGAAGATGTTTTCATCGGTAACGTGGTGAAATGCCGTCCGCCGCAGAACCGCACCCCGGAGCGCGATGAATGCGAAACCTGCGGCCCGTTCCTGATGCTGCAGATTTCCGTGGTGCGTCCGGAGGTGATCGTAGCGCTGGGGGCGACGGCGGCAAAATTTCTGCTCGGCGCATCGGACTCGATGGCCAAGCTGCGCGGACAGATTTACGATTTTCATCCCATCGTGCCGCACGCGACGGCGGAACACGATCCTGGTTTCACAACTAAGCTAGTGGTGACCTATCACCCGGCCTACCTGCTGCGCGACCCTCGGCAGAAGAAAGAAACATGGCTGGACCTGCAGATGGTGATGAAGCAACTGGGAATGGCCGTGCCGAAGCGCGACTTAGAACGGAACCCAGAGCGCAACCCAGAGCGCAATCCAGAGGCCTGATGCCCACCGAAGATGTCTCCACGCAGGCTTCACTGCTGCCCGAGACGCAGACGCTTTATTGCGATGTCGCGCTACCGGTTCCGCTCGACGCGATTTTTACCTATGAGGCAGGGGAGCTGGAGCCGGTTGTCGGCGGGCGTGTAGTGGTGCCATTTGGCCGGGGAGCGGAGAAAAAACTTTCCGGCATCGTTACCCGAATTCACGGTGAGCCCCCTGAGAGACATAAGCTCAAGCGTGTGCTGCAGGTGCTTGATTCTGTTCCCGTGCTCGATGAAAATCTGCTGGCTTTGGGGTGTTGGATCGCACGGTACTATATAGCGCCCATTGGCGAAGTCTACCGTGCCATGCTCCCCTTGCAGGCTGAGTTCCGGCAGGCGTTCGGCTATCGCATCACTGAACTTGGCGCGGAGGCGCTTTACGACTCAGAGTGCGAGGATCCCTCGCTGCGCTCGCGAAGATCTTCCGAAGATCAGATTGGCGAGTATGCGGTACTCGACGCTCTGGCGGAGGGTGAACTGGTGCGCGAAGAGCGGTTGCGCTCGGCGACCGGTGCGGGGCGTGACGTGTTGCGAAAGTTGCAACAGAAGAAATGGATCGTGCGCGAAGATCTCTCCGGCGCGCGCGACGCGCGCAGAGTGGTGAAGACCGCAGTGCTGGGTAAATCACCGGATCAGTTGAATTCAAACAGGCTCAGCCCCGCGCAGCAGCACATTATTGAGCTGCTGCGGGAGGCGCAGGGACACATGCGCGTGGAGGAACTGCGCGAAGCGGGAAGCTCGCCGAGTTCGCTGAAGACGCTGGTGAAGCACGGATTGGTTGAAATTGTGGAGGAGGTGGTCAAGCAGGCGGCGCCGACGATGAAGCCGCGCACCACACTCGAGTTTCTGTTTACCTCCGACCAGAAAGAGGCGCTGCGGGAGATTCGTGGCAGCGTGGCGGAGAAGCGCTTCCGGGTTGCGCTGCTGCACGGGGTTACAGGCTCGGGGAAGACGGCGGTGTACCTGGCGGCGATGCAGTCGGTGCTGACGGCAGGGCGAGGCTCGATTCTGCTGGTGCCTGAGATTGGCCTGACTCCGGGGGTTGCCGCCGACCTACACAACGTATTCGGCGAGAAGATCGCGATTCTGCATTCGTCGCTGAGCGATGCCGAGCGCGCCGAGCAGTGGCACCGCATCCGGCGCGGCGAAGCACGCATCGCGGTGGGTACACGCTCAGCGATCTTTGCACCGGTGCGCGACCTTGCGCTGATCATCGTGGATGAAGAGCACGACAATAGTTACAAACAGGAGGAGACGCCGCGCTACCATGGCCGCGACGTAGCGGTGATGCGCGCCAAGGCGATGAATGCGACCGTTGTGCTGGGCTCGGCCACACCTTCGCTGGAGAGCTATTACAACGCGACCCACGGAAAATATGGGCTAATCGAACTGCCCGACCGAGTGCAGGAGCGCCCGCTGCCGCAAGTGGAACTTGTGGACATGCGCGCGGAGTTTCAGCAGACGGGAAAGGAGAGCGTGCTCTCGCGCAAGCTGATCGAGGAGACGACAGCGAGCCTGGAGCGGGGCGAGCAGGCGATGATCCTGCTGAACCGGCGCGGGTACTCGGCGTGGGTGATGTGCCGCGCATGCGGCGATACGATCCAGTGCCGCGACTGCGCGGTGGCCATGACCTATCACAAGCGGCAGCAGCGGCTGCTTTGCCACTACTGCGGCTATAAGCAGCCAGTGCCTAAGATGTGTCCGAAGTGCGGCAGCGAGTATGTGCAGTTTCTCGGCACGGGCTCTGAGAAGCTGGAGGATATTCTGCATAGCTCCTTTCCCAAAGCGCGCATCGGTCGCATGGATCGCGATACGGTGCACGGGCACGACGATTTTGAGCGCATGCTGAGCGAGTTCCAATCGGGCGAGATCGACCTGCTGGTGGGTACGCAGATGATCGCCAAAGGGCACGACGTGCATGGGGTGACGCTGGTGGGAGTTGTGGGAGCCGACAGCGCACTGGGGCTGCCGGATTTCAGGGCCGCTGAGCGGACGTTCCAGTTGCTGACGCAAGTGGCCGGACGCGCCGGGCGCGGTGAGATGCTGGGCAAGGTGGTGCTGCAGACGCACTTTCCGGAGCACTACGCGGTGCAGTTCGCGGCACGCCATGACTACCACGGTTTTGCCGAAAAGGAGCTGCGCTTCCGGGGATGGATGCACTATCCGCCCTTCGACGCACTGGCCAACATTGTTGTGCGGAGCGGCAAGCAGGAAGAGGCAATGCACTACTCCGGACTGCTGGGATGGTGGTTTGAGCAGCTTCGGCACGAGGGAGTGCGAGTGATGGGCCCGGCTCCGGCTCCGGTTACTCGGCTGAAAAAAGATTACCGTTTCCACTTCGTGCTGAAAGCCGCCAGCCGCGAGCGGCTAAACCTTGTGCTGCGCGCCATGCTGGCCACGGCCGAGCACCAGAAGATTCCGAGAGCTAGCATCATTGTGGATGTGGATGCAATGGCGCTGACTTAAGGGATGGGACGGCCCTGGGATACTCTTCAGCAGCGATCATCGGCTTCTGCGCAGCCGTTTGGGGTCTCTGCTTTTATCTGCCGCCGTGCTTGAGGATGCGGGCCACTTGAGGGAAGGTGGAGTTTGCCACCGGGGCGGGGGTAAAGGTAAGAATCAGCATGGCCAGTGCCAGCAGAGCCATCCAGCGGCGGCCGCGTCCAACTGCCGGCCAGCGCGGGACGCTCGGCTGCTGAAGGCCGCTCAAGGCCAACAGGATGGCCCAGATCATCCAGCCCACCCAGAAAAACCAGGCCATTGCGACGAGCCACGCGACCATTGCCCAGGAGAGAAACTTATGCAGCCTGGGCGCGACGGCAAAGACCAGGTGTCCGCCATCGAGCTGACCGCCGGGAAGCAGATTCAATGCGGTTGCCAGCATTCCAGCCCAGCCCGCCAACGCAACCGGGTGCAGGTAATAGTGATTGAGCGCGGGTCCGCCGTGGTGCAGCAGAATATGGGCAAGGTGGAAGACCAGCGGGAAGCCGAACTGCAGATCCGGGTCCGAAAAGCCCACGACCGGACGCGACATCGCAAGTCCGGCAAACATCGTGGGTACGGCGACTACGAATCCTGCGATGGGTCCGGCGATGCCGATATCGAAGAGCGCCGCGCGCGACCGAATGAAACCGCCGATGCGGATGAAGGCGCCGAGGGTTCCAATCAACGTGGGGGCGGGAATAAAGAAAGGAAGAGTTGCGCGAACCCCATAGTGACGGCAGAAAAAGTAGTGTCCCAGTTCGTGAGCGAGCAGAATTCCCATGATTGCCAGGGAGAATGGAACTCCGAGCAAGAGCAGCCGAGGACTTTGCCAGATCCAGTGCACGGGGAACAAGGGCAACAGTTCATTGCCGGTTGCGAATGCTTCCAGATGGTGATTGAAGTTGTATTGCAGGCGCGAGCCAACCAGGACCGTGGTGCAGAAGGTGAGCAGCAGCAATAATAGCGGAACTCGGTAGCGGAGTGGGGCAGCATAGACGCGAGGCCGTGCCGGAGCGCTCTCAGACAAGGCGCCGGGCTCCGGCAATGAGTCAGGCTCAGGCAAGGAGTCGGAGATGGCTTCAGACATCGGGGAGACGCTCGCGGACACAAGACGGCACCAGGGAAAATGGTCCGGTGCCGCGGGACTAATCGATCGACTGCAATTCCTTGCCGGGCTTGAAGCGAACTGCCTTGCCGGGAGGAATGTTGACCTCGGCACCGGTGCGTGGATTGCGGCCAATACCGGTTTTGCGCGGACGTACGTTGAAGACGCCAAAACCGCGCAGTTCAATGCGGTCGCCCTTGGAAAGAGCTCTCTTCATACTCTCGAAGACGGTCTCCACGGCGCGCTCAGCCTTGGTCTTAGTGACCCCTGTGCGGTTTACCACTTCGTTGATGATATCGAGTTTGATCAAGCGATCGGCTCCGACGCTTCGGATTGAAAATCAAGGGCTTACCCACTGATGCTAGAAAATACGCAGGGCATTGTCAACGTCCCAGCTTCGGGTCACCCAGGCGCGGACATTGTGATCAGCCTTCGGCGCGATAGTATCACGGGTTCGCTGGCGAAGAGCTCTGAATGTTAAGATGACCCTACTGAGAATGATTGAGCTTGACGATGGGCTGGGCGCTGGGCCAGGTGCAAGTGAAAAAGTCACAAGAGGAAGCGAGGAATTCGGGGCAAAATGGCGATTAAGAGTGATCGTTGGATACGCGAGATGGCGCAAACGCAGGAGATGATCAGCCCATTCTGTGAGAAGCAGATGCGGGAAGGTGTGATCAGCTATGGGCTTTCGTCCTATGGCTATGATCTGCGGGTGGCCGACGAGTTCAAGATTTTTACCAACGTAAACTCAGCGGTGGTGGACCCCAAAAGCTTCGATGAACGCTCGTTTGTCAGCGTACGCGCCGACAGCGTGATGGTTCCGCCGAACTCTTTCGCATTGGCGCGCTCGGTGGAGTACTTCAAGATTCCGCGCGACGTGCTCACAATTTGTGTAGGCAAATCCACCTACGCGCGCTGCGGAATCATCGTCAACGTCACTCCCTTCGAACCGGAATGGGAGGGCTTTGTCACTCTCGAAATCAGCAACACCACACCGCTGCCGGCGAAGATCTATGCCAACGAGGGCCTCTGCCAGATACTGTTCTTCCAGAGCGATGAAGTCTGTCAGGTCAGCTACAAGGACAAGGCGGGCAAATACCAGAATCAGACGGGCATCGTACTGCCAAAGCTGTAAGCCGCGATGAAAACCCTGCGCCTGCGTCTTACCTCTGCTGTACTCGAAAGAGACCCCGCCCTGCTGGAGGCCGCTGAGATTCTTCGCCGCGGTGGACTGGTGGCATTTCCTACCGAAACGGTGTACGGGTTGGGGGCCAACGCCTTGGATGCCGAGGCGGTGGAAAAGATATTTGCGGCCAAGCAGCGTCCTCACTGGGATCCGGTGATCGTTCATGTGGCTGATGTGGCCGCCGCGCGCGGACTGACCCTGGCATGGCCGGATGCCGCCGAACGTCTTGCTGCCGCCTTCTGGCCCGGCCCGCTTACAATGCTGCTGCCCCGTGAGGCGAAGATTGCGGATGTTTGCACGGCTGGGCGCGAAAAAGCCGGACTGCGCCTGCCTGCACATCCTGTAGCTCTGGCACTAATCGCAGCGGCGGGCGTGCCGGTGGCAGCCCCAAGCGCCAACCGCTTCGGACACACCAGCCCAACTAACGCAGAGCATGTCCTAGCCGATCTGGAAGGGCGTATCGATGCCATTCTGGACGCAGGCGCATGCGATATTGGTGTCGAATCCACGGTACTTGATCCGACCACAGAGCCGGCCATCATCTATCGTCCGGGAGGGATTACCGCCGAGCAGATTCGCCGGGTGCTGGGCAGCGTGGTGGTGGCCGAGCGGGGGATTTCCGAGGAACGTCCGCCCGAATCGCTTGAATCTCCCGGCCTTGGAATTCGTCACTATGCGCCGCGCGCGCGGCTCATTCTGGTGGAGAGCGAAGACGAACTCATCCGCGTTTTGGAGCGAGAGGCGTGCCAAGATCGTGTGGGAGTGTTGTTGCCGGTCGGGTGGGCCACTCCGGGGGCGGGCGTAATCGCGCTGCCTTGGGGAATTTGGAGCGAGCCGGAATCGCTTGCCCGCGATTTATATCGGCAGTTGCGCGCACTCGATGATTGCGGGGTCGATGTTATCGTCTGCCCAATGCCTCCACCGGAGGGGATTGGACTGGCCATACGGGATCGCCTTCGCAAAGCGGCCAAATAAAAAAGCCCGCTGCGAGGCGGGCTTCGGAGCTGAGACGCGAAAGCATTATTTTGTTTCTTCGCCCTCTTTAAACATATATCGAATGCTGGATTTATAAATTAGAAGATTGGATTCGCCGCTGGCGCGATTGAGTTTGATGCAGTTCTTGTCATACCACTCGATGATGCCTCGCAGCTCTTCTCCTTCGCGGGTGACCACAACCATTGGCGTTTTGCTCTGCATCTGCTTCTGGTAATAGAAATTTTCTGCGTGGGTCTGCTCTACAGGTGCGGGTTTCTTAGTTGTCCCCACGATGGTGCGTTCTGGTTGGCGAACCAGCCGGTCGCGACGATCGACAGCAACGTCGGTCACGCGAGCCTGCTCACGATTCAGTGAAGGACGGATCAATTTCCGGTTTCCAAAACTCTCCGGCTCCGGTACTCGAAGCAATGCAGTAGAGTCAGGTTCGTTTCTCATACGAATCCCCTCCCTGTTGGGAGTATTGAAAAGGCGCTGCGATGGACACTGCGATCCTCCTGCTAAGAACAGGGAAGTACGCGCACGGAACAACGTGCGGGAACCAATTTCCTGGAAGAGAATTACAGTGATTCTTGGGTAAACCGTACCACACGCGCAGGGCGAAAAACAATAAAAAGTTGCGAGCTAATTCACTGGAACGAAAGTCAGTGCATTCGAAATGCCACAATTTCGCGCCTTGAAAAATCTTCGTAGGCATTAAAGTTCGAGCGAACTGGAGTACCCGTCCAGGGAGAGCGAGCGGAGCAGATTTCGGCGCAAACCGTTTTGCACCTCGCCGAGACCGTCGCTGGCGCGCACGATCCAGTCAAAACTGATCTGTGCGGCGATTCCAGTCAATTCCACCTGCAGATCCTGGTTGCGAATCAGTTCAGACGATCCGACTTGGAGAAAAACGAGGTCCTCAAGCATGGTGTAGAGGACGGAGATCAGCAGGTCGATCTTCGCCTTGCCTTCGCCGCCGGTGCGGTAGGCTTCGGTCGCTCGGAAGAGCGCAGAATGGTCGTCGGTGCCCAAGGCAGTGGTCAGTAGCAGCAGCGCATCCTTGCGCGCCGCCAGGTATCCGCTGAGATCAAAGCTGCGGGCGCGCCCCACGGCACCCGCGCAAAGCTGCGCCACCAGTCTCTTCTGCACCGCCGTCCACCCTATGCCCAGAGCCAGATCCTGGCTGATCTCATCGGCAGTGAGGGGCGTCAGGCGCAGCGTGATGCAACGGGAGCGAATAGTGGGCAGGAGAGCGTTGGAGTTTTCCGCCAGCAAGAACAAGGTGGCAAATGCGGGCGGCTCCTCCAGAACCTTCAGCAGCGCATTAGCCGCCTCTTTCATGAAGTTTGATTCAGAGAAGATATAGAATTTTTGGCGACCCTCGGAGGGGCGATAGTACATTTGGCCGATCACGTGCCGCACCTGGTCCACTTTAACTAGCATTTGCGGCGGCTCGGGAGGAATCACCAGAACCTCGGGATGAGTCTGCACAAAGATGCGCGTCTCGCGCTTGTCGCTCTCGCGTAGATTATCGCGCGCCTCGACGGCTTCAGCAAAGCGCTGGTCCAGCGAATCCGCTTGGGCGATCCGCTCGCAGTTGTGGCATATGCCGCAGAAATCGGGCAGTCCATCGGCGGCGAGGGGCCGCTGGAGGCAGTTCACGGCCTTTGCGACCATCTGCGCCAAGGTGAATTTTCCAGCTCCGCGCGGGCCGGTCAGGATGATGGCATGGGGCAGGTGGTCGCGGGCGATCATCTGGCGCAGACGTCCTACGGTTGGAGCATTTCCGCGGAACTGATCGAATCCCATGGCTAGTCCTGCCTGACCAGCAGGCGCTGGCGCACCGCGGCCACGATGTCTTTATGAACTGCATCCACGGGGCGGCGAGCGTCGACCATCACTACGCGCTCGGGTTCACGCCGCGCAATCGACAGAAACTGCTGATGCACGCGCTCATAGAATGCCCGATTTTCCTGTTCGAATCGATTTTCATCGCTATCACCTCCGGCGGCGAGATTTCTTCGCCGTGCCCGGGTCAGGCAGGCTGCCACGTCATTGTCCAGCAGCAGTGTGAGATCCGGTTGAAGCCCCATGCAGATCACGCGATGCATCGTCAGCACAGTATTCACGCCAAGCTGCCTGCCGGCACCCTGGTAGGCCTCAGAGGAATCGGTGTAGCGATCGCATAACACCCAAGCGCCGCGATTCATGGCCGGGCGTATCAACTCTGAAATCTGCTGTGCCCGTGAGGCGAACATCAGCGCCAGTTCCGCCAGCGGGGCCAGCCCGCAGGTGCGTGAATCAAGCAGAATGCCACGAATCCGCTCTCCGATCTCCGTCCCTCCGGGCTCGCGCGTGGTCACCACCTCCACACCCCGCGCCCGCAGAAAGCTGGCGAGTTCTTCAAGGTGCGTACTTTTGCCGCACCCATCCAGCCCTTCAAAGGTGATAAAGCGCCCGCCTTTTGCTCCGTGGTGCACAGAGGAATGATAGCAAAGCGGGAGCGCACCGCTTCAATTGCCGGGTGGTTCATCTGTTACACTCGAAAAACTTGTAGCCGGACGCCTGCGTTTTTTCGCGATCCGGAGTGGATTGGCGCTTCCCGGCATGCCGGAGGCTTTATTCCATTCAAATTCTTTTTCAGGAGTTGTAATGCGACAGTTGCGCCGTGCATGGTTGGTTGCGGTTCTCGGAGCAATTTTGGGAACCCTGTCCTCGTTTTCGCAGACTGGATCGATCCAGAGCAGTTCGGTCAAGACCTCAGGCTTTTCGCTTGTGGAAACCCTTGCAGTAGATGCTTCTGAAGCGCCGCGCAAAGTGTTTCATGCCCGGCTGACGATTCCGGCGGAGGCGGGGGATTTTGTGCTGCTGTACCCGAAGTGGATTCCCGGGGAACACGGCCCGACCGGCCCTGTGGTGGACACGGCGGGAATCTATTTCCGCGCCAACGGCCACGAACTTAACTGGTATCGCGATTCGGTGGATATGTACGCCTTCCACGTGGAGGTACCGCAGGGCGTGACCTCGATTGATGCCACACTTGACTACCTGAGCCCGGTCGAGACGCCAGGCAACTTTAGCGCCGGTTCTTCGGCAACCGAGAAGCTTGCGGTGCTGTCCTGGAATTGGCTGGTTCTATATCCGAAGGGGCATGGCTCAGATGAGATAGGCGTGAAAACCTCTCTGAAGCTCCCGGCAGGATGGCAGTGGGCAAGCGCGCTGCCGCATTCCTCCAGTAACGCGGAAGCGGTCAATTTTACGCTCGCATCGCTGACCACGCTGGTTGATTCGCCGGTGCTGATGGGGCAGTACCTGAAGAAAATTTCACTCCAGCCGGGCCAGAATCCGGCGCATGAACTGGACATCGTGGGTGACTCCACAGCTTCCCTGGCGATCCTGCCTCAGCAGATCAAGGCCTTTGATAATCTGGTGGCTGAAGCAGGTGCGCTTTACGGAGCGCGGCATTACCGGGAGTATCACTTTCTGCTCACGCTGAGTGATCACGTGGCGCACTTTGGATTGGAGCATCATGAGTCCAATGACAGCCGCGTGGGAGAGGGATACCTGACCGATCCCGCCCAGTGGACACTGGGAGCATCGCTGTTGCCACACGAATACTCGCATTCCTGGAACGGCAAGTACCGTCGTCCGGCGGGACTGGCGACGACCGAATATCAAACGCCCATGGAAGGGAATCTGCTCTGGGTTTACGAAGGACTGACGGAATATTTTGGCTACGTTCTGGCCGGGCGCAGCGGCCTGCAGACGCCGCTGGAGTGGCGCGAACAGTTTGCCAAGATTGCGATGACATACTCGCACCGTCCTGGGCGCAAGTGGCGCTCGCTGGAGGATACGGCAATCGCCGCGCAAACTTTATATGAGGCTCCCGAGGCGTTCAGCAACTACCGCCGTAGCGTGGACTACTACGATGAGGGCGCGCTGATCTGGCTGGAAGCGGACACCATTATTCGCGAGAAAAGCGGCGGGAAAAAATCACTAGACAATTTTGCTCGTGTTTTCTATGGCGGCCATGACACGGCGCCAGAAGTGAAAACCTACACCTTCGACGATGTGGTGAACACGCTTAACCAGGTGCAACCGTATGATTGGCGCGGCTTCCTGACCGACCGGGTGCTGAAGGTGGCAGAGCATGCGCCGCTGGGAGGCATCACCAACAGCGGCTGGATTCTGGTCTATAACTCTCAGCCGAATACGATTGCCAAGCTGCGCGAGCAGGAGGGCCGTGGCTTTGACGCGAGCGCGTCGGTTGGACTTGTGCTGGCCAAGGACGGAGTGGTGGTGGACGCGATCGAAGACGGAATTGCGGCGAAAATTGGCATTGGTCCGGGGATGAAAATTATTGCCGTCAACGGGCGGAAGTATTCGGCGGATTACTTGCTGGCAGCGATGCACGAGGCGCAGAGATCGCATCAGCCGATGCAGTTGCTGGTGGAAAACACCGAGTACTATCGCACCGTCTCGCTCGACTACTTCGATGGACCGCGGAGTCCGCACCTGGTGCGCGACGCCAGTAAGCCGGACCTGCTGGGCGATATCATCAAGCCGAGAGTCAGCACGCCTCCGGCATCGCTTACGAGTGCGGAATAAGCGATGCGGGAAGATATCGGCAGAGTACTTGCTGGCCTTTCTTCCGGGCAACACGGGCCAGGGGACTACCTATAGATATAATTTCGAGACGGCCTAAGGTAGTTTTCCGGCCTCGGGCGTTTACTCAAGGAGGAGATATGTTCAAGGGATTCCGTGACTTCATCCTGCGTGGCAACGTGCTTGACCTGGCTGTTGCCGTGGTGGTTGGCGCTGCATTTGGAGCCGTGGTGACAGCATTCGTCGGCAACATTCTGACGCCGCTTATTGCGGCCATCGTGGCGAAACCAGATTTCTCCGCATTTGCAGTCAAGCTGAATGGGAGCGAGATAAAGTATGGATTGTTCCTGAACGCATTGATCTCCTTTCTGCTGGTCGGCGGGGCTGTGTACTTCGCGATGGTGGCTCCGATGAATGCGTGGAAGGCGCGGCAAGCAAGAGGACAGGTTGCGCCGGATCCGACGACGAAGAGCTGCCCGGCCTGTTTGGAATCCATAGCAATTGCAGCACGTAAGTGCAAGTTTTGCGGCGAAGCGCAGACGGAGACGCAGTCACATTCGGCGTAGTCCGCGGAGAGGGATTGCCCCCGGAGACTGACACCGCAGGTTGAATCCCGCCCGCGGGCGCCTCTCTGATAACCCAGATTCCTCCGCATTTGCAATCAAATTCAACGGAGTGAGATCAGGTACGGATTGTTCTTGAACGCGCTGATCTCATTCCTGCTGATCGCCAGTGCGGTGTGCTTCGTGGTGGTACCGATGAATGCATGGAAGGCGCGGCAGGCAAGAGGCCAGGCAACCCCGAACCCGGCGACAAAAACCTGCCCCGCCTGCATGGAATCGATAGTCAGCGCAGCGCAGAGTTGGGATTACTGCGGGGAGATGCAGCCAGACGAAACACTCCGGGACGCAGCCTGGCAGCGCCCCGGGAGTTTGCGCAGAGCTCAACTCCGCTGACGATCACCAAGGCTTTTCCAGCTCTCCTGACAGCCAGGCCTCGCCACGCTTGTAGAGCGCCTCGACCGTAGGGCCGCGCCAGCCATGAGGCATGTCACGACGGACGGTGTAGCCGATCTTCTCCTGGAGGTATGCCAGCGGCGCATACTCGACTGGAAATTGATTAAATAACTCCTGATCGATATTTACGTTGGCGCCGGGTTCGAGGGGATCAAATCTTGACTTGTCGTAGATTGACTCCCGCAATACCAGTCCCCAACGGTCATTGCGCTTTTCCCAGAAGTCGTAATGGCGCGCCAGGCAACTGACGTCACATAGTATGCCCTCGATGGTAGCCCGCTGTGAGATCTCCATCTTGGTCTGTGAAATGGCCCGATTCCCGTTGACTTTGATCGCGCTGCCTCCGAGCAGGTGCAGGATGCTAACGCCCTTTTCCATGCCCTTCGCGCTGTTACTGATGAACTGCTCGAATCCAGATTGGCTCCACGAAGCGGTCATGCGTCCGTCCTCGTGCCATACCTTGCGGAATTCGTCCCAATGCGCGGTGTCGCGCCAAACAACCCAGTTCTCTATGAGTTCACGGATAACTGCACGGTCTTGACGATATTGATCTTCCATCGCAAACCCTCCTTCAGCGGAGGTCAACTATACCTTATCCTCAGAAAGAAAAATGTGCTCTGGCTACATAACGATGCTTGATCGCAACCATAAATACTTTCAATTTCCGCTGCGACCGATAGTGGGTTAGGGTACTCGCACTTGGTTTTACCGAAAATGCTGATGCCCAAGAGCAAGAAAGAAGAAAAGGATTGGGCGCAGCCATCGGAGAGGAATGAAGGTACTTTGAGGATCGTCCGTTGATCGGCGTCGATTTAGCGGAACGAACAGCAAATACCTGGATGGGACCGATGAGCGTGAGCCGCAGAAGATCGATCAGTGTGGGAGTGTTGCTGGTCGGCTACTCGGCTCTGATCGCGGGGTTGATTGGCTTGGCGACTCAGCCGCTCATCGGAGTTTTGATGGTACTAGGCGGTATGGCTTTGTCAATTTGCTCGGCGGCCGAGTTGGTGCGGGAGCGGCCAGAGCCAGATTCTATCTCCCAGGGCAAGTAGCCACGGGGCGATACCGCAAGATTGCGGTTTGAACAAGAGCGCGGCCGCAGGCGCGGGCGCAGCCTTGTGCTTCGGCCGGATGGCTGGGTTGTGCCTATGGATTACTTCCCCTTCACGGAGCGGTTGTGACTTTCAGACAAAGTTGATAATCTCCCTTGCGCAGTTGCCGGTTGCGATCGTCGGCAAATCCCGAACTTCTGAGGCAGGCGGGTACAGAAAGTTCAGAAATTCTCTGCGAAACTACGCGCTCCGAGTCGGGTTTGCATCAACGACCCGTATGTGTCGGGAAACGTGCAGCCAGAGTATGCTGCGTTTGAGGAGCAAGATTTATGAAATTCGTTATAGGTTCAGGAAGTACCTCACGCTTGAGCGGGACCCTGCAAGGCATACTTGAGCCGGGGCAGGCCGCAAGGGCCATGGAAAAGAAACTTGGACAAACGATCCGGCAGGGGCTGGCGGTAGTACTCAGTACCCTGATGATCATGATTCCTATGGGGCAGGGGCAGGCGTTTGCGCAAGAGCCAATGCCCGCCCCAGCACAGTCGGCTCCGCCTGCAACCGATGGCGGTCCGCAAGCTCCGCAGGGACAACCCCTTGCCGCTGACCAGCTTGATCAGCTAGTGGCACCCATTGCGCTCTACCCGGATGCACTTGTGGCGCAGGTTCTTGCCGCTGCCACTTATCCTACGCAAGTGGTGGAGGCAGATCGTTGGAGACAGGCACAGGGCAACGCTTCCGCGGAACAGATCGGCGCAGGCGCGGAAGCCCATAGCTGGGATCCGAGCGTGAAGGCGCTTACGGCGTTTCCCACCGTATTAGCGCAGATGGATCGGAACATCCAGTGGACCACGGACTTGGGCAATGCCTACTACAACCAGCCACAGGATGTGATGGATTCAGTGCAGGCAATGCGCCTGAAGGCTCAGAGTGCGGGACAGTTGCGCAGCACGCAGCAGCAGACCGTAACCAACGACGCCGGCATGATCGCGATTGCGCCAGCCAACCCCGCGGTGGTCTACGTTCCGGTATATGACCCCTGGGCGGTTTATGGCGCGCCGTTCCCGATGTACCCGGGCTTTTACTACGCTCCGCCTCCGGGGATTTTCTGGGGCGGACTGGCGATCGGCTTTGGAATCGGAATCGGAATCGGCATATGGGGACATTGGGGCTGGGGCTGGGGCCACTGGGGAATGGGATGGCATGACCACGCTGTCTTCTACAACCACGGTGCGTACTTCACTCACAGCACAACCGTGGTCAACCGGGGATTCAACCGTCCGGGTGGCCCAGGGCGCGGATATGGAGCGCGTGGAGCTTATGCACGGCCCGGCGGAGGCTTTAACCGTGGGGGTGGCAATTTCAACCGCTCCGGCATGGCTAACCGTGGTGCGATCAGGCCCGGCGGTAGCGTAGGACGCCCTGGAGCAGGCCGTCCAATGGCAAACGCAGGCCGGCCCGGTGGTACTCCGAGGGCAAACGCTCGCGGAGCAGGGGCTGGCGGAGCCCGTCCTGGGGGCGCTGGTCGCGCAAGCAATGCTGGGCATGCAGGCGGCGCAGGCCACGCCAGCGGTGGCGGCGGACATAGCGGCGGCGGACATAGCGGCGGCGGAAAAGGGAAAAGGTAGACTTGATGTAGGTGGAACACCTAAGGGGGCCCGGCGAGGGCCTCCTTTATTTGTATGCGTTGCGAATCTTCTTCTCACTTCCTTGTCACACGCCGGGAGCTCTCGTGTTATCATCGGCCTCATCTTTGCATCCTTTTCTTCAAAACATAAAAAGGAGCCCGGCCAATGAGAAGCCGCTCAGTAGCTGTTCTATTTGTTTTTTTTGCCTCCCTATTTGCGTGTTGCGCTTTTGGGCAGACCTTCCGAGGAAGCATTCAGGGGACTGTAACAGACTCCTCGGGCGCGGCGGTGGTTGGGGCACACGTAAGAATCTTCAGCCCTGGCACCGGATTGTCACGCACAGTGACTACGAATGACCAAGGCGAATATCAGACCTCTGAATTGCCGCTGGGCACGTACAGCGTCACCATTGAAAAAGAGGGATTCCGGACCACAACGTTGAACCAGATCCCGGTAAGCGTGGGCTCGCCAGCGCGCGCTGATGCCAGACTGGCCGCCGGTGAGGTGAAGGAAACGGTCGAGGTCAACGCCGACGTACCGCTGGTGGAAACTACTTCCAACACTACGGGCGGGACGATTGCCGCCGCCGAGGTGGCTGAGTTGCCGATCAACGGACGTGACTTTACCAAGCTGCTCGAACTGGTTCCGGGGACCACAAGCGATCCGGTGGGTTCGACGGAATCAGCGGGTTCTTATGGACTGTTCACGCTGAACGGCAACCGCGGCCGCTCCAACAACTACCTGCTCGACGGCACCGACATGAATGACGGCTATCGCAACCTCCCTGCGATCAATCAGGCCGGTGTGTGGGGCTGCCCCGGCACGATCCTTCCCATCGATGCGCTGGCCGAGGTTCCGGTGACAGGCAGTCCCGAGGCTGAGTTTGGCCGCAGCTCCGGTGCGACGGTCAACATCGTAACCAAGTCAGGCACCAACCAACTACATGGCAGCGCCTTTGAGTACTTCCGCAATGATGCGCTGGGTGCGCGCAATTTCTTCAACACCGACGATCAGCCGAAGAACTCGTTTTCGAATAACCAGTACGGCGGCTCGATTGGCGGCCCGCTTGTAAAGGATAAGTCGTTCTGGTTCGTCGCCTGGGAGGGTCAGCGCGAGCACGGCGGAGTACCGCAGGTGGGCACCGTGCCTACTCAGGCCGATATCACGGCCTACACGTCGGGGGGCGGAATCATCAATCCGGTCATCCAAAAATTACTGCTCCGCGATCCTTGGGGCATTCTCCCGGCCTCCGGCACCGGCAATGAGACGTTCACCACGCCGTTTCTCAACAACAGCGACAATCTAATCTTCAAGATCGACCAGCACCTCCACCTCTTCAGCCCAGGTGATCTGCTGACGGGACGCTATTACTTCGGCCATGGCACGCAGAGCTTCCCACTGGGCATGCTCAACACCGGCGGCAGCGCGCCGGGGTTCAACACCACAACGCCAACGCATGTGAACATCGTCTCGCTCTCTTACACTTCGGTTCCGAAATCGAATGTCGTCATCGAGCTTCGTGGCGGCTACAACCGCTTTCTGCAGGACTTCATCCCGCAGGACATCGCCTTTGACCCCGCCAGCATTGGGCTGAACACTCTAGCGCCGGATGCCTCGCCTTCGCGCGATTATGGTCTGCCGTCGATCAGCCTCAGCGGATATAGCCCGATCGGTGCAACCGGCAGCGTTTCCCGGGGACGTATCGACACCAACTACCAGCTCTTCGGAAATGTCTCGATCACCAAAGGCAAGCACAACTTCAAGATGGGCTATGAATGGCGGCGTACGTTCATCAATAGCTTCATCAACTCCGAACATCGCGGCAGCCTGAGCTTTGCCGCCGGAACCGACCCTCTCCATCCCAGTTACACAGCTCTCGAGGACTTCCTTGAAGGGAATATCGCGAGCGGGCTTTCCGCTGAGGGCTATAGCACGCGCTATAGCTACCAGAACGGCATGGGCACTTATTTCCAGGACTCCTGGCGCCTGACCAACCGGATCACGGCAAACTACGGCATACGCTGGGATTATTTTGGCGTGGTGGGCGAGACGAACCATCAGTTCAGTTTGTTTAACGCAGCCACAGACGGCTTGACGCAGGTAGGCGTCAATGGCGGCCCCAGCACGCTTTACCCGAAGGATAGGAAGAACTTTGCGCCGCGCGTCAGCCTCGTGGACGACCTTCTTGGAAATGGCAAGCTAGTGCTTCGCACCGGCGTTGGCATTTTCTATGACGGCCCTTCGCAGGACTTCTTTGTCGGCAACCAACCCTGGAACACTCTATTGGCTCAAGCAGGGCCCGCTTTCAATACCATCGGCTTTGCGGGACCGGCGGTCTCTAACATTCCCACAGACGGCTCGGCGATTTTCGGTAGTTACAGCGCGAGCAGCGCCTTTACGGTGTCGCAGAAGCTGGTTACACCGCGGTACGTATCCTATAACTTGAACCTGGAGTCGCAGGTGGCCAAGAAGGTTGCAGTGCAGCTTGGATATGTGGGTTCGCAGGGACGTCACCTCTTCCACTTCGTCGACCTCAACCAAGTGAATAACGTAGAGGGCAGCACGGATACCTGCGCTAACGGCACGACCATCGGCTATGGCGAATCCTGCTTCTCGAACTTCGTCTATATCAACCAGATTGAGACCAGCGCGATCTCGAACTACAACTCGCTGCAGGCGAGCTTGAAGGTGCAGAACTGGCACGGCGTGACTTCCACGCTGAATTACACCTGGGCACATTCGATTGATACGGCGAGCGATGGCCTGGATTTCGTTCCCAACGCCGCGCAGCCCGACAACAGCTTCAATCCGCACGCAGAGCGCGCCAATTCGAACTTTGACGTGCGGCAGCGCGTGCAGTGGTACTGGAACTACAGCCTGCCGAAGTACAACTCTGCAAAATGGCTGACCAATGGCTGGTCGCTGGACGGCATGTTCAACTTTGCAACCGGCCAGCCTTACACCGTCAGCTACCTGTATGAAGACGACTACAACGGTACGGGAGAATGGTTTGGACGCCCGGACATCATTGGTAATCTGCAGGTGGCACACAGCATCAACCCGTCGGACCATGGTGTCAATCTGCTGAACGCTGCCGCGTTCGCTGCGCCATGCACCTGGGACAACGGTGCGGGCGCCTGCGTGCCCTTAACCCAGCATCCAGGTAGCGAGGGCCGCAACGCCTTCCGCTCAACCAGTTACACCAACTTTGACTTCACGCTGGCGAAGACATCGCACCTTACCGAGAAGGTCACGATGAAGCTTGAAGCCGATATTTTCAACATCTTCAACCATGCGAACTTCAGCAACCCGCTGATGCCGAGCTTCTCGCTAGACGCGTTTGGCACTAGCAACTTTGCACCGTCTTCGCCGGGCGGCACTACGGGTCGGCTCTTGGGAGCTGGCAGCAATGGATCTGGATTCGTGCAGACGCTGGCGACTCCGGACGTGGGCACCGGCAATCCGTACCTGGGTGGAGGCGGTCCGCGCACGATGGAGTTGTCGGCTCGCCTTACCTTCTAGTTCGCTTCAATGCTGGCAAACGAGAGGCCGTCTTCGGGCGGCCTCTTACATTGGGGCGAATTGCGGTAGGGTGAATCCCTTGCTTTCGGCACCAGAGATACCGACTAACCGGAATTCATGCGCGGATTCGTGCTCATCTGCTTTACACTTCAAGCATAGACACTTTTTCTGCGATGCCCGCAACAAGCGGCTTTCAGTCTGTCCGGTCAGGAGCGGCTTGGTCGAATCGCATGACGTGCCATGAGGGAGAGAAATACCTGAGATGAGAAACCTGATTCGCGCCTGCGGATTACTGGGGCTGGCAGTCAATCTGTGCAGCCCGCCGCAGGCTTGGGCGTCTGCTGCGGCTACCAGAAAGCAGGACGTTGTCCTGGCCAGCATGGAGAAAGAGCTGCAACGGGCCAAGGGCGAACTGGGTAAACTGACTCCCGCCCCCTATTACATCAGCTACACGCTGCATGATCAGCAAGTGTCGTCGGCGGTTGGCATGAATGGCAGCCTTGTCACCAGCACGACCGGGCGCAAGCGGGTGGCCGATGTCATCATGCGGGTAGGAACTCCGGCGCTGGACAACGCACACGGCCAGAATCGACCGTCGGCCATCAACACCGAGACTCTGCCCCTCGATAATGATTCAGAGGCGATTGCTCATGCGCTCTGGCGGCTGACTTACGGCGAATACCGCAAAGCCTCCACCGCATTTCTCAACGTGCAGACCAAATCGCAGGTGAAGGCGAAGGAAGATGACCTGTCCGCCGACTTCAGCAAGGAGACGGCGCAGATACACGCCGATTACACGGAAGTGGCACCCGCTCCGGAGCAGAAGGAGATGGAGAATTTTGCGCGCCGCTTTTCCACCGGCTTTCGGAGCTATCCATACATCTATTCGTCCGGGGTAATGGTGACGGGCGAGAAGTCGCTGCAGCGCTTCGTATCGAGCGAAGGGGGCCGGGTTGTAACACCGGATACCGTGGTCCGCGTTCTGATCCAGGCGGAGACCCGAGCCGAAGATGGAATGGAGCTGATACGGGTGGAAACCATGCAGGCTGATTCCATGGAAAAGTTGCCCGGTGCAGCGGAGATCGAGGCCAAGGTGAAAGAGATGGCCAGGGATCTGAAGGCTCTGCGCGAAGCGCCAGTGGCCGAGCCCTATGATGGCCCCGCACTTCTCTCCGGCCGTGCTTCGGGTGTGTTCTTCCATGAAGTGCTTGGGCACAGGTTGGAAGGTCAGCGGCAGCGCGGCGACGAAGAGGGACAGACCTTTACCAAGAAGCTGAACCAGGCCGTATTGCCGGAGTTTCTCTCGGTCACCGACGATCCGACGATGAGGACTTTCCATGGCACGCGGCTGGCGGGCTGGTACGAGTATGACGATGAAGGCGTACCGGCAGCCAAGGTCGAGGTGATCAAGAATGGAATCCTGCGCAATTTTCTGATGTCGCGGATGCCGATTGCGGGCTTCGATCACTCCAACGGTCACGGGCGCTCGCAGGCCGGCTACATGCCGGTGGGACGCCAGGGAAACCTGATCGTTAGCTCGACCAACGTGGTGAAGGACTCCGAACTCAGGCAAGAACTGCTTGATGAAGTGAAGAAGCAGGGTAAACCGTACGGACTTTATTTCGAGGACATCCAGGGTGGGTTTACGCTGACCCAGCGTTCGGCTCCGCAGGCATTCGAAGTTCTTCCCGTGATGGTCTGGCGCGTCTATGCCGATGGACGCCCCGATCAATTGGTGAGAGGCGTGAATATTGTGGGCACTCCTCTGGCTGCAATGACGCGAATTCTGGTGACCGGCGACACGACGGCGGTATTTAACGGAGTGTGCGGCGCAGAGTCTGGTGGAGTTGCTGTTTCCGCGGCCGCTCCGGCAATTCTGTTCTCCGAAATTGAAGTGCAGAAGAAAGCGCACTCCAACGAGCGTTTGCCGATTCTTCCGCCACCGGGATTTGAGCAAGAAGCCAAGACGCCGGCTCGCGCAGGAGGCCAGCAATAATGACGAGCGCTCTGAAGAAATTGATACTACTTTTGACCATTCTGTTATGCGCCGCCGGTGCATTTGCCGCAACTCCGGAGAACGCGCAGGATGCCGGTGATCCGATTCTGCGCGGCCTGCGGGCAGAGATGGAGCGATCGAAAACCCAGCTCCGGCTGGAGAATATGTCTACGCCATATTTCATCGACTACCGGGTTGTGGATCTGGACGACTGGGAGGCTGACGCCGCGCTCGGAGGAGTGCGTTCGGAAGCACGCACACAGGTTCGCTTTCTGCTGGTGCGGGTAAGGCTAGGTGATTACAAGCAGGATAATTCAAGCGCACACGGCGAGGGTGCGATTGAGGTGCTTCCGCTCGACGGCGATGAACGCGCATTTCGCTTCCAGGTCTGGAGCGCAACCGACAAGGCCTACAAGCAGGCAGCGGAGGCCCTGACCGATAAGCAGGCGCGCTTGAAGCAGTTAACAATCGACCATCCGGTGGATGACTTTGCGCACGCGGAGCCGGTGCAACTGATGCAGCCAGCAGTGAAGCTCAGGGTGGAGCGCGAGTCCTGGCTGAAGATGCTGTGCGACGCCTCCGGACTCTACACCCGTGACCCGAAGATTCAATTTCTGGCGGCATCGCTGAGCTTCAAGACGGTGAATCGCTATTACCTGAACTCGGAGGGTAGCGAGGTACGCAGTGGAGAGGAACTCTATCGCATGTCGATCGGCGGCAACACTCAGGCCGACGATGGAATGCGTCTGGAGCGCTCAGCTGAATTCACAGCAGATTCGCTGAAAGATCTTCCCAAGTCGACTGAGTTTCAGGATCGGGCCTCGACCCTGCTTGCATCGTTGAAGCAACTTCGTGAGGCTCCATTGGCGGATGAAGACTATCACGGCCCGGTGTTGCTGTCAGCGGATTCTGCTTCGACGATCTTCGCAGCTTTCATCGGCGACAGTGTGCTGGGATACAAGCCCGAACTTGGACAGAATGCACGGGTGCGCGGGCAGTTTGCCAGCAGCTACAAAACGCGAGTACTGCCCGAATTTCTGAACCTGGTGGACGATCCGGCACTGGCCGCAATACAGGGCACGTCATTGCTCGGCCATTATGAAGTGGACGATGAGGGAGTCAATGCGCAGCGGGTTCCAGTGGTTGAGAAGGGCGTACTGGTGAACTTTTTGTTGGGCCGACAGCCGATTCGCGACTTCCCGTCGTCGAATGGCCATGGGCGCGCCAGCCTGCCGCTGAGTTGGCCCGCACCGGCGCTGGGAAATCTCGTGGTTAGTTCCAGCGATGCAGTTGCTCCCGTAGAACTCAAAAAGAAGCTGATAGCGCTCTGCAAGGAGCGTGGTCTGGAATATGGCTACTACGTCAAGACGATGGGCGGGGCTCGCGCGCCGCGCCTGCTCTATCGCGTATGGACGCAGGATGGCCGCGAGGAACTGGTACGTGGCGCTCTGTTTGGCGATCTGGATCAGCGCTCCATGCGTAGCAATATTGTGGCCGCGGGCAACGATCAAAACGTAGACAACCAGATCCAGCCGGTCCCACACAGCGTCGTGGCTCCGTCCATTCTCTTTGATGACCTGGAAGTAAAGCGCCAGACTACGAACAAAGACAAGCTTCCGGAATATCCCGCGCCGGAGACGGCGAAGAAATAACTGTGCCACAGGAGAGCCTCCGGTCTCTAGCGCAGGGATTGGGGCTCTTGTGTTTTCGCGAAGGTGCGCCAGCAATGCCTGGCCAGCCTCGGCTACAATCATTTGTTGCCACTGCGTTCGAGTGAGGCTCCTCTGGACGAACCACCTGTAGCTCTGGCCGCAAGGCCATCTTTCGATCAATTGCGCGCAGTGCTGGTGCGCTCGCGTAATCCGCTGAACATTGGCGCGGTAGCGCGCGCGATGAGCAATTTCGGCTTCCAGAATCTCCGGCTGGTTACTCCGTGGGAGCCGTCCTACCTCGGTGCGCGCGCAGCGGTTGGCGCATCACAGGTGCTGCTGAAGGCACAGGTGTTCGACTCTGTAGCCGAAGCAGTTGCCGACTGCAGCCTGGTTGTGGGCACCTCGGCGGTTGGCGAGCGCGAACTCCATCATCCGCTCCACATGCTGGAGCAGGGTGCGAAACTGATGCGGCGGGCACTTACGGTGGCTCCGGTCGCGCTGCTTTTCGGCTCGGAGAAATTCGGCTTATCCAACGAAGACTTGAGCCACTGTCACTGGTTGATGCGCATACCGACCCGCAGTGAGCATGATTCGATGAATCTCGGCCAGGCGGTTGCCGTATGTCTCTACGAATTGGCGCGCTGCACCGCGTTTGCCGGGCCGGACAGCGAGCCAATTCCGGCGAACGCCGAGGAAGCAGAGCGAATCACACAGGTCTTGCTGGAGGCGCTGTGCGTCAGCGGCTACGTGCAATCGCCGGGAGAGGCCGCAGCCCAGGAAAAAGTTCGCCGCCTGCTACGCCGCATGAAGCTAGAGAAAGGCGACGCCGAACTCTGGCTCGGCATGATGCGCCAGATTCTCTGGAAGACGAAACATCCGGGCCCGCCGGATGATTGATCGAAATCGGGGGGCAGGATAGAGACGCCGGCAGTTTGCACCGCCGTTCTTTGCGCTTGAAAGTTTCCGCGCAAGACTTGAAACTGGGTTGATGAACGCTGTTGCGATTATTCCCTCCCGCATTGCCTCCACCCGACTGGCGCGCAAACCCCTGCGCGAGATACTCGGAAAGCCGATGATTCAGCGCGTATACGAAGCAGCTTGCGCCTGCCATGGAGTGAGTGAGGTCATCATTGCGACCGACTCCCATGAAATTCTTGCGCTCTGCCAAAAGTACGGCTGGCACGCGCGCATGACCTCAGAAGAATGCCGCAGTGGTACCGATCGGGTGCGCGAGGTCGCACAATGCGTGAAGGCAGATGTCTATGTGAATGTCCAGGGAGATGAACCGCTTGCCCGCCCCGAGCATCTGGATGCGCTACTCTCTGTGATGAAACCTGGGGTAGAGGTGGGGACGGTTTACACGCCCTGCCCGGCCGAGGACATGCATAATCCAAACGCGGTGAAGATCGTGACCGCACTCGATGGCCGGGCCCTCTATTTTTCGCGCGCCACAATTCCCTTCGATCGCGACCGTCGCCACGACGTGCGCTACTTCAAGCATCTGGGGTTTTACGCCTATACACACCAGGCACTGGAGCAATTCTGCTCATGGCCGGAGTCAGAACTCGAGCGCAGCGAGCGGTTGGAACAGCTTCGCTTCCTCGATCATGGCGTGGAGATATATGCAGCCGAAACGCCATTTGACACAGTTGGCGTAGACACCGAAAACGATTTGCGGCGTGTGGAAGAGATACTTCGCAGCCAAGGGCGCGAGTAAGAACGAAAGACGAATCCGCCTCACGCGGCCGGAGCTTGCTTTTTTCGCCGGCAATGCGGCAGTGGTACAGTCTTGCAAAGTGTTTTGGATGATGCCTGTCTCGGAAATGCCTGGGCAAGAACGGCATCCAAGGAGAACCGCTGCATGAAGCAGGAGAAGAAATTGCGGTCGCTGGCCACTCTCTACAGGATCGACCATGGCAGAAAGTTTCGCCTGGGTGACTTTGATCCGGAGGATACGGGCGGGCTTTCGGGGGAATTCAAGGATGAATCCAAACAACTGCTGGAGCACTCCACCCAGCAACTTGCAGAGTTGCAGGACAAGCTCTACGCGCAGGATCGCTGGGGGTTACTGCTGATTTTTCAGGCGATGGACGCGGCGGGCAAGGATGGCACCATTAAGCACGTGATGAGCGGTGTGAATCCGCAGGGCTGCGAGGTTTTTTCCTTCAAGGCGCCTTCCGAGGAAGAACTTGCTCACGGCTACCTGTGGCGCACGTCAAAATGCGTGCCTGGGCGCGGCAAAATCGGAATATTCAACCGCTCCTACTACGAAGAAGTTCTGGTGGTGCGCATACATCCGGAGTTGTTGCAGGCTCAGCGTTTGCCGGCGGAATGCGTCAGCGACAAGATATGGAAGGAGCGTTTCGAAGACATTTCTGCCTTCGAGCGCTACGCGACGCGCAACGGGATTGCAATTAGAAAGTTTTTCCTGAATTTGAGCAAAGAAGAGCAGAAACGCCGCTTCCTCTCGCGCCTTGACGAGCCTGAAAAGAACTGGAAATTTTCCGCCGCCGACGTGCGCGAACGCCGCTTCTGGGACGACTATCAGAAGAACTTCGAGGAGATGATTCGCCACACGTCGAGCAAGGATGCGCCGTGGATTGTGGTTCCGGCGGATAACAAGTGGTTCGCGCGGCTCGTTGTTTCCTCCGTGATCATTCATGCGCTGGAAGAGATGAAACTGAGTTATCCCGCGGTTAGCGACGAGAAGCAGCGGAGCCTCTCGGCGGCACGGCGCGAACTCGAGGGCAAGTCCGAACCGAAGAAGAAAACATGAATTTGCGGGCTGGAATTTTCCCGCTGTGCTGGCGCAGACGGTCACTCTCGCCGTAAATTAAAAGAACAGGGGAACGCCAATGAGCGCAGAACATGAGATGGAAGAATTGCAGGAAGCCGCCGAACACGGGCGGGAGCACTCCAATATGGCTCCGGTCAGCTTCACGATGGCCATCCTCGCCGTTCTGGTAGCAGTAGCCGCATTGCTGGGCCATCGCTCCCACACGGAAGAGGTTCTTCTGCAGAACAAGGCCACGGACCAGTGGGGCTATTACCAGGCAAAAAACATACGCCGACATACGATGACGCAGGTCGATGAGCTTCTAAAGGTCTTGCCCATGAAGGATGCCGCGGCAGCCGAGGCCCTGCGCAAGAAGAATGAGGCAGCAATTGAGAAGTCCACGGTTGAGCAGGAGGATATTCAGAAAGAGGCGATGGCGACGGAGGATGAGGTTAAGCTTTTCACGCATCGTGCGAACCGGTACGACCTGGGTGAAACCCTGCTGGAAGTGGGCCTGGTTATCTGCTCCATCACGCTACTCACGAAACGGCGCTCCTTCTGGATCGCAGGGATCGTCTTTGGAATCGCGGGAATGGTGGTGACCGTTCTGGGAGCTATGCTCCACTGATCTCAGCTCAGGAATAAGGGGAGAGGACGTGTCCTCTCCCTTTATTCCTCGTTCCACGTTCTGAGTTATTTTGCCCAGGGATCTTCGTTCATTCCAAGGTTCTTCACCAGAAAACTCCATTCGTCGGTGGTCTCTTCAATCGCCTTGGAGATTGGTTTGCCCGCACCATGTCCCGCCTTGGTTTCAATGCGAATCAGCACAGGAGCGTCGCCTGCCTGCGCTGCCTGCAAGGCTGCAGCAAACTTGAAGCTGTGCGCCGGAACCACACGATCATCGTGATCGGCGGTCACAATCAGCGTCGGAGGATACGCGGTGCCCGGCTTCAGATTGTGCAGAGGCGAATACTTGTAAAGCGCCTTGAACTCCTCCGCATCGTCTGACGATCCGTAATCCGAGGTCCACGCCCAGCCAATTGTGAACTTATGAAAGCGCAGCATATCCATGACGCCGACGGCGGGCAAAGCCGCGCCGAACAACTCCGGACGCTGCGCCAGGCACGCGCCCACCAGCAATCCTCCGTTGCTGCCTCCACGAACTGCCAGCTTCTTGGGTTGCGTGTACCGGTTCGCGATCAACCACTCGGCGGCCGAAATGAAATCGTCGAACACATTCTGCTTCTGTAATCTAGTTCCTGCCAGGTGCCATGGCTCGCCGTACTCGCCGCCACCGCGCAGGTTCGCCTGGGCATAGACGCCGCCCATCTCCATCCACACCAGGTTTCCCACACTGAAGGCTGGTGTCAATGAAATATCAAATCCCCCGTAGCCATAGAGCAATGTTGGATTATTCCCGTCCAACTTCAGACCTTTCCTGGCGGTGATGAACATGGGAACGCGCGTCCCATCCTTGCTGCTGTAGAAAATCTGCTTCGTCTCGTAGTCGTCCGAATTGAACTTCACCGCAGGCTTGCGAAATACCGTACTCTTGCCGCTCGCAAGCTCATATCGATAAATCGTTGCCGGCGTCGAAAAGCCGGTGTACGAGTAAAAGGTTTCCTTATCTGTGCGCTTGCCGCCGAAGCCAGCCACGGAGCCCAGCCCAGGGGTCTCTACGCTGCGTAGATAGTTACCTTCCACGTCAAAGACCTTCACTTCGCTATGCGCATCTTTCAAGTAGCTGGCCACGAATTTATTGTCCAGCAGCGAGGCGCCGAGGAGTGTCTCCTTGGATTCGGGAATAATCGTCTTCCAATGCTCGCGTCCCGGATTGCGGGTATCAATTGCGATCAGGCGGCTCAGAGGTGCGTTCAAATTGGTGACAAACCAGAATATCGGGCCATCGTTATCGATGAAGTGGTAGATCGCGTTTTTCTCGTCCAGAAGCGCAACCACTGCGCTGCCAGGCGTGGCCAGGTCCTTGTAGTAAATACGGTTTTGTGGGTCCGTGCCTTCGCCGATGTAGATAATCAGATACTTGCCGTCATCCGTAACCGAACCACCAAAGCCCCACTCTTTCCTGTCGTCACGTTTGTAGATAAGGGCGTCCGCTGACTGAGACGTTCCCAGTTTGTGATAGTAGAGCTTCTGGTAGTAATTGGTGTCGCGCAGCATTGACTGCTCTTTCGGCTCGTCGTAGCGGCTGTAGAAAAATCCTTTACCATCCTTGCTAAATGAAGCTCCGGAAAACTTCGACCATTTGATGACATCGGGCAGGTCTATGCCAGTGGCAACCCGGCGCACGTGCCACTCCATCCAGTCGGAGCCGGAGGAAGATAAACTATAGGCCAGCAACTCGCCATCATCGCTGATCTCGGCGCCGCCTACCGCGATCGTGCCATCGGCAGAAAGCGTGTTCGGATCCAACAGCACCTTCGGCTCGGCATCCAGCGCAGGAAGCCAATACCAGACGCTCTGATTCTGTAAACCGCTGTTGTGCGAGTAAAAATAGCGGTTGCCCCGCTTCTCCGGAACGGAAAAGCGCTCGTAATTCAGCAGCTCTTTCAGACGCGCGCGAATCTTCTCTCTTGCCGGAATCTTTTCCAGGTAGCTAAAGGTGAGTTTGTTTTCAGCTTCTATCCAGGCACGCGTTGGAGCTGAATCCGGATCCTCGAGCGGACGGTAGGGATCGGCTACCTTGGTGCCATGGTAGTCGTCCACTTGATTGCTGGTGGGAGCTACAGGATAGTTAAACTTCGTCACGATACTATTCTGCTGCGCCAGCCCACTTGCTGTACAGAGCAGCAGAGCTGAAACAAAAATAATGCTCCATCGCGGTTGTGCCATCGGTGCCCTCATAAACGGTAGGTGCATGAAAGCT
This sequence comes from Candidatus Korobacteraceae bacterium, assembly GCA_049521655.1. Taxonomy (GTDB): domain Bacteria; phylum Acidobacteriota; class Terriglobia; order Terriglobales; family Acidobacteriaceae; genus TOLSYN. The sequence continues at coordinate 18,156 of JBEKOO010000007.1, read as the reverse complement.
TAAGCGCCCGCGGCGATTACCGCAAGCGTCGAGGGGCGAGCCGAATGCCAGGGCTCCGGCTACTGCCTCACCAGTATTTGCGTTCTCGGAAAGGCGAAAGCCGCGCCCGCGTCGTCGATCACATTCACCTGGCAGGTGTACCAGCCCGGATTCAGTGCCTTCATCGGCACCTCGAACTGAAATGCCGCCGCATTGCGGTCGGCGGCGTTCAGCTGCTGCACCTCCACCATCGGTGTCTCATAGACCTTCACTTTGCCGCGGAAAAAGTCAACATTGGTCAGCAGATGGATTGAATCCTTCTTTTCCGCCCACCTTGCGGGATCGTAAACCTCGTAGTAGAGCGTCATCGACTGATCCGGCGTAAAAACGTGCGCGATGTTAGGAATAATTTCCTCGCCATTGCTCACCAGGGGATTGGCCTGCGACTTCTTCCCCGCCGGAACCTTCTGACTTGAAAGCATCACGGAACTCATCTTCATTTTTTCTTTTCGCAGATCCGGAATCACTACATCGCTTTCGAATGTTCCAACTCGTCCATTCTGGTTTTCGCGCACTACGAACTTCAAGTGATAACGCCCCGGTGGAAGCAGAAAGCCCGTGTTGTATTGCACATTCTTACGTCTGGACGGGAGCGCACCCGCTGGTTGTGCATCTGCTCCGGAAGCCGGTGGCGTTCCGGTTGCGCCAGCGATGGGCGCACTGACGGCGGCTGTCACGCTTTGCGTCTGTTCCAGTGTGAGCTTGATGCTGTCACGAATGTTGCCGACTGGGAACCTTGTCCCCTTGTCGCGCACCACACCCAAAACGTCGAGCGAAGCTTTATCTTTATCGCGCTGCACCGCCATGGCCGAGGCTGGCACGATGAGCGACACGGGCACGTAGAACTTTCCATCCTGGGCACGGAAATAGCCGGTCGCCAGGTAAACAGGAAGATCGGTATTTGGCAGGTCAGACATCAACTCGTCGCGCAGTTGTTCCTCGCGGTCTTCCTTTGTAAAGTGTTGGAAATTTCTAGGCCCGTAATATCCCATGCGATATTCCAGCTTCACGTCACCCCGGTTCAGCTTCACCTGAATGCGACGGAAGCGTCCATCTTGGCTCGGGTTCGAGCTGCGGTAGCCGAGCACGTAATACGATTCGCTGTCCGCCTGAACCTTCGTGTATGCCTTGCTAAAGTCGTTGGAATCCAGAAACGCTTTGCCGCCGGTGTCATTGGCGATGGTCACCAGTGTCTCCTGGCTGGCGAAGTTGGAGTCCAGATCGTTCTGCACCGCGGCGCCGCTATAGGAAGAGACTCCGCGCAGGCTCGCCGAAGTGGCAATCCCGCCGGGCGGCAGCGCCTGGAGGCCGCGCGAGTCCACGGCGTAGATGGAGACATTCGAGCGCACCGCGACGTTCACTGCCGCACGCAACTGCGCCTGATTCTCCACACCGGTCTTGGTCATGCCGCTGCTGAAGTACAGGATCGACTTCTTCTGGTCGATGCCTGAGAGGTTCTTCGCAATCGTGGACAGTGCCTGCAATCGCAAATCCGTGTTGAAGATGTTGTAGTCGGTGTCATCGGCCACGAACGAACCGGCATCATCGGGCGTGCCCTCACTGGTTCCGGTTGTCCCCGCCTCCTGTCCGGTGCCCTCGTTTCCCGCAATGCGCTCCAGCGCTGTCAGCAGCAGCTTCTTGTCGCTGCTGAAATCCTGCACAACCTTGAGCGATGTGTCGAAGCTGACGATGCTCACCAGATCGGCAGGCGACATCTGCTTCGTCAGATAGTTCTTCGCGCTTTCGACGGCCCGCTCGCTGTCGTCGCTTTCCAGCGAACTCAAATCGAGAAAGAGGACAATCAATCGGCGGTCCCTCAGCGCTTCGTGGGCTGGAGCCTTTCTGCTGGTGAACAAATCGGTCTTCGCTGCCGAGGCTTCGGCCTGTGTGGGACCTCCCTGCGGCGCAGAGGGAATGTACTGATCCACGTCCTCGATGTCGAAGCTCTGGAGGCGCTGCACCTTGCCGTCTTCCAGAACAGTAAAGTCACTCTGCTTGAGCCCGCGGACGAGAGCGCCTTTCTTGTCGCGAACGGTCACGCTAACCAGCACAAGATCGCTTGTCACTTTGAAGGTGAAGCCGCTTTCACCGGCGCGCGATTGCTGCGCCTGTGCCGCTCGCGAAATTATCATCGAGCAGCACACCAGCACAGCAAGCAGGCTGCGAACGAATTTGTTTCTGCGCTCCATCATTGCCAGTATCCCATCTCTACCTAGAACCTGTAATGCAGGGACAAAATCATCTTGCGCATCGACGCCACGCTGGTCACCTCTCCGTAAGTCGGAGAGTTCAAAGTCGTATCGATTCCCGAATAGTTCGGATGGTTCAACACGTTGTCGGCTTCGGCGCGCATCTCAAGTCCCATCAAATTCCTCAGCGGGATGTTCTTTGAAAGCACAAGATTGAAGACCCAGCTTCCCGGTCCGATGATCGTGTTTCTGCCCGCACTTCCGTATCCCGTAATGGGCAGGCTAAACGGGAGACAGGATGCCGCTCCAGTTGCGCCCGTGCAGAATGCGGAGGTGTTGAACCATTTGGCGGCGCTGCGATTGCCGATCTGGATTGGCTCGCCGGTGGAGTTGGCGCGCAAGGTGCCGTTGACTCCGCCCGCCACATCCTCAGAGTTGCCCAGCACGCGCGCCGTGAACGGCGTGCCGGAAGCCACCGTGAAGCTGCTCTGTAGCAGCCAGTCGCCAAATGCCTTCTGTGCAATGCCCGGCTTGGTAAGCCACTTGCGCCCTTCGCCCCAGGGCAGTTCCAAAGTCCAATCGCCTGTCAGCTTGTGCCGCTGATCGAAGCTCGAAAGCCCACGCTCGGCCCGCAGATTCTGATCGTTCTGTGCTACCACCTGCGCGCCGTTGCCGATCGATGACGCGTTGTCAATCGACTTCGAGTACGTGTAAGTCCCGCCTGCCGCGAATCCCTTGGTCATACGCTTGCGAAGCCGCACCGAGCCTGCATGCAGGATCGACGAGCCCTGCGAGGTCTCCCAGTTGAATGCCTCCACGCTGGGAATGATAGTTCCGTCCGGCCCGCGGTTGGGCGCGCGCAGCATATCCAGCGCGGAACCCTTGCTGCCGGTGTAACCCACATTGAGCAGCAGAGTGGAAGTCAGTTCATGCTGCACATTCAGATTCCACATCTGCACGTAGGCCACGCGGTAGTTCGGATCGATGCCGTAGTTGTTCGTGGTTACGTTCGCAGTTGAAGCAGGAAATCCATTCGCGAGAGTCAGAGTGCTTGGTGTGCTCGCCGAAGCAGCATTCGTCTCGGTTACCGCAAAGGGAGGCTGAGCTGCCAGTCTCTGCACAATCGATGTGTACTGCCCCAGGTTGTAGTTGATGCCGTAGCCAGCGCGCACAACGGTCTTGTTGCCGAACGGTTTCCAGGCAATGCCAATGCGCGGTGCAAAGTTGTCGTGCTGCGGATTCAGCAATGCGCTGCCGTAGTGGCCATGATAGGGGCCTGTTCCGTCCGGCTGCACGGGAGCTGCGCCAATAAATTGGGTTCCACTGAAGCCCGCATCGAGATTTTCCAACTGGTTGTTCGCTTCACGCATGGGCGAAACGAACTCATAGCGTAGCCCGGCGTTCACCGTCAGATTGCCCCGGACTCTCCAGTCATCTTGCGCGAAGAGGTCGTAGCTCTTCCCCAGATATTGGTCATGCACTGCTGAATATGCCAGCGATGTTGATTGCGCGTAGCCCAGCAGAAAATCGGCAAAGTCATAGCCGGTGCCGGCAATCGCTGAAGTAACCGGCAGTCCGTTCACAAGTGTTGTTTGGTATGCCGCCGTGGAGGAGCCCGTGAACGTAAACGTGCCCCGAGGGTTCGAACTCGCATACGACTTGTTATTGATCCAGCGATAGTCTCCGCCGAAATGAAGGTGGTGTTTTCCCTTCACCCAGCCAAAACTCTCGCTCACCGTTAAGGTCTGCGAATCGCGCTGCGACGGAGCTATGTCATTCAGGGTGGTGTAGTCGGAAAACGCGAGGTTTGGGACGCCCCAGTTCAACTGGTCATCCGGACCGTCGGAGACTCCGCCGATTCCAGCGCCCCCCGCCACGTTCGTCATTCCCGCATAGTAGTTGCCGGTGTGCGAACGGCTGCGGTTCCAGGTGAAGCGGAGCTGATTGCTCAGTTTGCCTTTGCTTACCGCCCATCCAACGTTGGCGTTGAAGCCGTTGGTGTGAGTGTTGCCGCCAACGGTGGGGAATGGCTCCAGATTCGCCGACCCATTGCGCTGATAGTTGAGGCCAAAGCTCAGATTGTTGCGCTCTCGACCGCCCCGTCCGCTGCCTGCTCCGGGTGCCCCACGCTGCCCGATAGGCGCGCCGAAGTTATGGGTCAGCCGCAGGGCAAAGATGTCCTGGTCTGATTCAGCCGCCGAGCTGAAGTGGTAGTTCTGTTTAGAACCGTTGTTGATATTCGGGATTGGAATATATTTCAGCAGCGCAGCCGCCTGAGGGCTGATGCTGCCAACGCATTGATTGGCCACGATCGTCCCGACGCAGTTTCCAAGCGGCGCACCATTCTGAGGATTGAATAACTGCAGGGCGCCGCCATTCACGTCGCTGAGGTTGCCGCTACGCTCGGGCTCCGTCGGCACATGTGAAAACACATCATAAGGCGTCGTACTGCGTATCCCCGAATAGTTCAGGAAGACAAACGTCTTGCCGCCGTCATAGACGTGCGGAATCTTCAGAGGACCGCCCAGCATTGCGCCAATCCTGTTCGAGCCATACGCCGGTTTTTCCGCTGGTCCGCTCAGTGAATACGGTGCCGCGTCCAGCGCCGCGTTGCTTGCGGTGTAGTAAATCTGCCCGTGCGGCCGGTTCAGCGACCCCATGCGCATGCGTCCACCGCCTCCGCCTCCGCCCGGACCGCCCATGCCGAAGCCACCGCCGCCTGGACCGCCTCCGACATCGAAGCCGCCAGCGCCCAACACGCCGCGCGCGCGCAGCTCTTCGACGCGGTCACGCAGGTCATCCATGTTCTGTAGGCCAAAATCCTGCGCATTACCCATGCGGCCGCTCACGGAAACAGACTGGTTTGTCGCATCCTCGCTCGCCGCCAGTCCGTTCACACTAGCCAATGACGAGTCACTCTCGCCGGAAATTGCAGACTGCGCCAGGGCGGCGTCATCCGCACTGAGCGATAAGCGCTGAGCGCCGCGCCCGACTGCTGCCGAAGACGAGGCATGCTGTTGCCCGCCGGCGCTCTCGGTTGGTTCGTCGCTCGTGGTCTTCGGCACGCGCGAGAGCAGAACGAGTTCGAAGTCATGCACTGCATCAGGCTGTGCGGGAAGCAGCATCGCTTCCGCTGTTTGAGCCTCGAAGGCGGAAAACTCCGTCCGCAGCACCCAACGTCCCTTGAAAGGCAGATCGAGATGAAAATATCCATCGACATCGGTCGATGTAATCACCCTTCGACCGGTCAGCGAGTGGGTTGCGAAAATGCTCACACCTGGCAGCTTCGTGCTTCCGGAACGAACCACTCCGTGAACCGAAAATCCGGCAGCCTGCACACTGGCGGTGGCGGCACCAGCCTGTGGCGCAGCGCTCTGCTCCGGCGCGGACTGTTGTGCCCCCCATGCCGCACCCGCCATCAAAGTCAGCCCGAAGAGCACTTCCGCTGCGATCCCGTAAAGCCTTATCAAGTTTCCCGCCCCTACTACTTCTGGTCGCTGGAGGACGGTGCAGGCTGGCTCTGGTTTTGCGGCACGACACCCGGCGGAACCGCTCCCTGCCGCGCCCCTCGAGGTCTGCCTGCATTCAGCTCATTCAACACAAATATGCCGTTCTTCAATGCTCCCTGCCCGCGCACAAAATCCCCGACCTTCACATCCGCAAACGTCACGCTTTCGCGGCCATTGCGGAATGCTGTCTCATCATTCACTTCAATCACCTCCTCGGCGTTGTCGGGCTTCCTGATGGTCAGCGTTGTTCCTTCGATTCTGGTAATTTCACCAGAGATGTAGGTCTTGCCATTATCTTCCGGCTTTTGCCTCGCTCCATTTTCGCCGCGCGGACCTGTACCGCCGCGCTGTGCCAGGAACTGCGCGGTCCACGCTCCATGCTTGCCCTGCTCACCAGAGGCAAACACGCGGTCGCCCACCTTGAAATCGCTGAACTTTGCCTCGACACGGTCTCTGATCAAGCGCGTGGATGAAGTGACGTGAACCTTTGCGCTTTCACCGCTGAAAGTCTGCAGGGTAATCGTTGAGCCCTCGATTGCCGTAATCTGGCCGCCAACGCCGTGGAAGTTGGCGCCCGGGCCTCGTCCCGCGCGTACCCCATCAGCAGCATCCGGGGGAGCCTGCTGTGCCATTACCGCGACACAAAGACCAGCCGCCAGTACCGCGACTGACGCCAAAATTTTCAATTGCATTCTGCTCCCTCCAAAAAAGACATACCCGCAAACATAGACGCTGCGGTTTCCAGCGGGTTGAAGGCGTCTGCGAAAAGTAACACTTCTTTGCAAATCTGCCCAGTACAAGCCGCAGGACTTTGACCATTCGACCGTTACTGAGCCTCTCGCGGACTTACAGAAATCTTACAATGCCCGCGCTCTGCGATTGCTATCTTAAGAACAACAGTGGCGTGGCCTTCTCTTCTCCTCTGCTGCATCTGCGGCGCGCATGGAAGACCACGGGAGGACGGGATCGGGTGGAAGCAACCGCAGGCAACAATAGAATCAATTGGTTTACCGCCATAATCATGGTGATCTATCACATACTGGCCGTCGATGCTCTTTTTCATTTTTCGTGGAAGGGAGTTGCCCTTGCCGCCGGCCTGTGGTGGATTTCCGGATCGCTTGGCATTGGAATTGGCTACCATCGTCTGCTCACGCATCGCGGCTTTCGCTGCCCCAGGTGGCTGGAATATTTCTTCGCCATCTGCGGAACGCTCGCCCTCGAGGGCGGCCCGATCTTCTGGGTCGGCATCCACCGTATCCATCACCAGCTCACCGATCGTGAGGGTGATCCGCACTCTCCGCGCGACGGTAAATGGTGGTCGCATATGGGCTGGATTCTGACCGGCCAGACGCTTCACGGGGGAACTGAGCAACTTGCGCCTTATGTCCCCGATCTGCGCCGCAACAGGTTCTATCTCTGGCTCAGCAGATACCATTGGATCACCCAAGTCGTCGTCGGTGTGGTGGTCTACTACTTCGGAGGGTGGAACATGGTGCTCTGGGGCGTGTTCTTCCGCACCGTGGTTGGCTTGCATGCCACCTGGCTGGTGAACTCCGCCACCCACCTCTGGGGCTCACAACGCTGGGCTACCGGAGACGACTCCACGAACAATTTCCTCATCGCACTGCTCACCTTCGGCGAAGGCTGGCACAACAATCACCACGCGCATCCCAACTCTGCGCGTCATGGCCTGCGCTGGTGGGAAATCGATCCCAACTGGTATGTGATCTCTGCCCTGCGCGCCGCCGGTCTGGCGCATAACATAAAACTCCCACGAGCCGACAGCCGCGTGAAGGAACTTCGCCCCAAAGCTGCCTCCGCTCTCCGCCCTCTGGCCACGCAAGCCGATGCCGCTCGTGCGGAGATCGAACATGCCGTCTCTGGCGACTAGTCGCTCATGATCGGCGCCCTGAGGCGATCTGCCAAGCCCTGACATCGATGTCAGGGCTTGCCTTTGCAAAAGCCGCTCGTCCTTGTTCTGATACAACGGTCCTGAGACCCAGTACCTCGCGCGTATTTCCCAATCCTCTTTGACTAACCTCGGCCACCTCACTACTATCTAGCTGTCTTATGGCGATCACATCCCGCAACAAGGCCATTGCGTTCTTCATCGTCCTCGGAGCATGTTCAGTCGCCCTCGCGCTGGCGCTCAACATCACGTGGGTGATCCACTGGCGTCAGTTGGGGATGATCGCTCTTGGCATTATCTTCTTCGGATTCATCATCGCCGGGGTCACCCTGAACACGATATTTCTGGTGCGCGAGATGCGCCGCAGCGAACAGCATGACAGCTTTATCAACGCGGTCACTCATGAGTTGAAGACGCCGATCGCCTCCATCCGTCTTTACCTGGAAACGCTGCAATCGCGCGACCTGAATGAAGCGCAACGCAAGGGTTTCTACGGCATCATGCTGGAGGATACCGACCGTCTGATCAATACCGTGGAGCAGGTATTGCGAGCCGGTCACCTGGGACAGAAAAGCACGAAGGCATTTCAGCAGCTTGATCTTGGAGAGATTGTTCGCGACTGCGCCGCGCTGGCCCAGACCCGCCATCACCTGACCGGGGAGAATATCCGCTTCGTCGACTACACGCTTTCATCTCCATTTGTGCAGGGAGATCCCGAAGAGCTGCGGTCGGCAATCAGCAATCTGCTGGAGAATGCGGTCAAGTACTCTCCGGGAAAGATTGTCATTACCATTGAAATTCTGGACGAAGCTTCCGATCTGCTGGTTCGAGTCACCGACAAGGGCCAGGGTATTCCGCAAGGTGAACTCAATCGGATTTTCCGCCGCTTCTACCGCGTCAACCAGCGATTGCGCCAGCGGGTGCAGGGCACCGGCCTGGGGCTGTTCATCGTCCGCGGGATCGCGCGGCATCACGGTGGAAGCGCCTACGCCACCAGTGAAGGCGAAGGGCGCGGAGCCACGGTTACACTTCGTCTTCCGCGGGATTCCTCTTAGTCGTTCCGCGCCGCCGTTCTTGCTTTCCGCTGCCCACATTCCGCGATACCATAAATCGGTCGCCCGCTCCCCTCGGGCAAGGATGCGAATACATGAAAGAGTTTTATATTCGAGACGCCGCGCAACAGGAAAACAAAGTCGTTACCACCAGTTTCATCGTCAGCAATAAGCAGATAAAGTCCAAAAAGAGCGGCGAGCCGTACCTCGATCTCACGCTGATGGATCGCACCGGAACCATCCAGGCGAAGATGTGGGACAACGTCGAAGAATGTGCCTATACCTTTGAGCAGGACGACATCGTAAAGATCAAGGGGCTGATCAACAAGTACAACCAGCGCTGGCAGCTCACGATTCACAAGATCCGCAAGATGGATGAGGCCGAGATTGACTTCTCCGATTACCTTCCCAAAACATCGAAGGATATCGATGAGTTATGGCAGGCGCTCGGCGAGTTTGTGGCCTCCATTGGAGAGCCTCATCTGCGCCGCCTGCTGGAGCTGTTTATGGCCGATCCTGAGATTGCCCGCGGCTACCGCAACGCTCCTGCCGCTAAGACCATGCACCACGCCTTTATCGGCGGACTGCTGGACCACGTGGTTTCTCTCTTCCGGTCCTGTGATCTGGTCGCGCGCAACTACCCTTTCATCAACCGCGATCTGCTGCTCACCGGCGCGTTTCTTCACGACATTGGAAAGGTTCATGAGCTGAGTTATGCGCGCTCGTTCGGCTACACCACCGAAGGGCAACTGCTCGGCCACATGATTATCGAACTGGAATTACTGCACGCAAAGTTGGCGCAGGTTCCCGATTTTCCACCACCGCTCAAAGTTCTGGTCGAGCACCTCATCATCAGCCATCACGGCCAATACGAGTTTGGCTCTCCCAAGCTACCCATGTTCCCCGAGGCGCTGATGCTGCACTACATGGATGATCTCGATTCCAAGATGGAAGCCATGCGGGCGCAGTTCGAGCATGATGCCGGGCTGGATTCTCCCTGGACCGGGTACAACTCGGCGCTGGCGCGTCCGCTGCTGAACACGCAAAAATTTCTGAAATCGTTGGAGGCGACCACACTAGCGGATGAGCCAGTAACAGCGCCCACAGAATCATGACCGAGCGGGCGAACTTCCAGTCCGTTTGACGCCGGCTCATCACCCACAGATAGGAATCTGCGGGTGCTCATGCGAGGTTCTTACTGATTGACCGGGATTTTTATAATCTTTTTCTGAATCGCGTAGGTCACCAACTGGGCCTTGTTGTGGATGTCCAGTTTACGCATCAGGTTGAATTTGTGAGCCTCGACGGTCTTCACGCTCAGTCCCAGCAAGACGGCGATTTCCTTGACCGAGTTGCCTTCGGCCAGCAACTTGAGGATCTCGCGTTCACGCGGCGTCAAAGTGGAAATACGCGGATGCATCTTTGAGTCGCGAACCCGTGCGCGAAAGTCCTCCACCAGCTTTCCCAGCACCTGCGAACTCAGGTACTTCCCGCCCTTGTACACATCGCGAACGGCGGTCACCAGTTGCTGCGCCGGAGTGTCTTTGAGCACGTATCCGGACGCGCCAACTTCCAAACATTGCACCAGGTAGTCCTCGTCCTCGTACATGGTCAGGAATAGCACCTTGGTCTCCGGGCGCGTCTTGCGGATGTGCCGCGCCGCCTCAAATGAGGACAGCCCTGGCATTCCAATGTCCATCAACACAATGTCCGGACGCAGTTCGCGCGCCTTCTCGACCGCATCTCCGGCATCGGGCGACTCACCCACCACTTCACAATCGTTCTCGCTCTCAAGCAGGCGGCGAACTCCCTGCCGGAACAAAGTATGGTCATCCACCAACAGACACTTAATCTTCGGCATTGCGCCCACTCCTCAATCTCAGTTGCACAAACTCGTTCGTCAGAATCGTTGTTGCCTCTTCAACTTCCCGTGTCGCGCAGCGCCCGTCCTCCCAGCGCCTTGCCGTTCAATTCCGCCTCTGCCGGGTGGGCCGAAACGGGCACGGTAACTGAAATCTTCGTTCCCTCTCCCTTGCGCGAGATTACTTTCATCTGGCCGCCCAGGGTGCTGATTCGTTCCTGCATTCCAGCCATTCCGAACGAGGGCCGGATAGGATTGGCAATGGCATGGATGCCCATGCCGTCGTCTTCGATCACCAGCTTGAGAATTTCACCCTTGCGTTCCATCTGGATATTTACGTTCTGCGCCTGCGCATGCTTGGCGACATTGTGCAGGCTCTCCTGCACAACCCGGTAGATTGCGGCTTCAATCACGGGATCAAGCCTGCCAACGTCGTCACTGATTGCAACACGCGACTGCACGCCAGCTGTCTTGGCCAGATCCTTTGCTTCTTTGCGAATGGCCGAAACCAATCCCAGCTCCTGCAATACAAGCGGGGAGAGCCGCCCGATAATGCGCCGGATACCTTCGATCGTCCGGTCCACCACGGCCAGTAGCTCGCCGATTTTCGCCTTGCCCGCGCGCGTCTTCACCGTTCCATCGAGCATCCCGAGGTAGAGGCGAATCACCATGAGCGCCTGCCCGGTTTCGTCGTGGAGTTCGCGGCTGATCCGTTTGCGCTCTTCTTCCTGAGCCTTCAATAAGTGCCCGCTCAACTCGACGATGCGCACTTCACGCTCACGCAGCGCGTCGGTCATGTTGGCGCGGTCAATTGCCAGCGCCGAGCGGTCGGCCACAGCGCGAAACAACTCCAGTTCCGTGGGCAGCCAGGAATAGGGCTTCTCAAAGCCAATGATCAGAACCCCGATCACCCGATCGCTGATCTTCAGCGGGACGCCCCAGAGCGCGTGCGCCCGCTCCCGCAATTCCAGATTCAGCAATCCCGACGAAAGCGAGAGGTCGGGAAGAATATCAGGCTCGCCCGTTTCAAAGATGTGGCCGGTGAAGCCCTGCCCTGGGGCGATTGCAACGTCTTCTCCAAACCCTGGAGCCATTCCGGTGGCACTGCGCACGCACAACCTGTTGGTCTCCGGGTCGGCCAGCAGGACGACGCCGACGTTCGCGCCAAAAATATCCGCCGTCACCGCCAGCACCCGCTCCAGCAGCACAGTCAGGCTTCTTGCCGAAAGCTCGGCGTCCAGAACCTTCAGCAGGGCGTTACTCGCATTCTGCTGCACGTCAAAGTAAGCTCCAGAGACCGCAACGAAGCTGGCCGAAGCTAGCGTTTCAAGAGCTGCAATCATCTGGAAGCGTCGATCTCCGAAGGCCTGCGCAATGTAAGGGACGGCGATCTTCTGGTAAATCTCCAGCGAGCGCGCCACCTGGCGGGTGTCCACGCGCAACTTCGCGAGGCGCTTGCCGTAGTAATACAAATTGTCATTGAACTCGATAAAATCCGAGTGGCTGAACAGCATGAATCCCACTCCCAGATTCAACCGCTCCAGCGCCACCATCGCACGCCCTTCGAACTGAAACTCCTCGAACATTCGCTGTCGCCAGACAGCCGTCATCTCTGCAAGATGGGGCTGCAACGCGTTGGTCGCCTCAAGAATCAACTCTTGGGCCGACTCCTGGATGGGCAGCACGGTCGACACCATGCTTCCTTAGATGCAGGAAAGCAGATGCCGCTTCCCATGTATAAGTAAGTAATTAGAAACCCGGCCGAGTGCCGCGCTCACCTGAGCAGTGAAAGATATTCGAGTCGTTTTCCCCAGGAAATTCGCTGTTTTCCGCGATTTTTTGCATGAGCGCCCTTAACCAAACGTAAGGCTGTCCGTAACACCTTCACCGTAACCCGCCGCATCGCTCTGCAAAAGTCCTGTCTTCCGTTACAATCCTGTAATGCTTCGTTTTTCTACCGCTGGCGAGTCGCATGGTGAAGCGCTTGTTGCCAACATCTCAGGTTTGCCTGCTGGAATCGCAATCAGCGAGGCGTATATTGATCGCGAACTCTGGCGGCGGCAGCAGGGCTTTGGCCGCGGCGGCCGGATGAGGATTGAGAGCGATCATGCGCGCATAATGAGTGGAGTGCGGCATGGCCACAGCATTGGATCACCGATTGCCATGCTGATTGAAAATCGGGACTGGCAGAACTGGAGCGAATCATTGCCGGTGGGGCAGGGCGATCCGGAAAAACACAAAGCGGTGAAGTCTCCGCGACCGGGACATGCCGACCTGGCCGGAGCATTGAAGTACAATCTGCCGGAGGCGCGCTACGTTCTGGAGCGGGCAAGCGCACGTGAGACGACGGCGCGGGTTGCGGCCGGAGCGGTGGCCAAGCAGGTGCTCGCGGCGCTGGAGATTGAAGTGCTCAGCCATGTAATCCAAGTGGGCGTGGCACGGCTCGCGCGCGCGGTTTCGTTCGACGTTCTGCGGAGCCTGGCAGCGAAGGATGAAGTTCTGCTGAACTGCGCCGATGATGAATCCGAGCAGCAGATGAAGGCCGAGGTGGACGCGGTTCTGCGTAACGGCGACACGGTGGGAGGAGTCTTCGAAGTGGTGGCTCACAACGTGCCGCCCGGACTTGGCAGTTATGCCAACTGGGACGAGCGGCTGGATGCAAAGTTTGCAGCGGCCGTGATGTCGATTCAGGCGGTGAAGGCAGTGGAAATCGGAGATGGCGTGCTGGGTGCGGCATTGCATGGTTCCCAGGCGCAGGATGAGATTGGCTACGCGAGGCACGCGGCGCAAGGCGTGACTCAAAGCGTAACCCAGAGCGACGAGCCAGCTGGAACGCTGCATTCGAGGTTCACGGATTTCACGCGCGCGGGCAATCATGCCGGGGGCGTTGAGGGCGGAGTCTCGAACGGCTGCGACATTGTGATTCGCGGACACATGAAGCCGATCTCTACGCTTCGCCGGCCTCTAGGCTCGGTCAGCTTCGCCACACGTGAGCCGGTGAAGGCCGCCTACGAACGTTCCGACGTGTGCGCGGTGCCGGCAGCGGGCGTTATTGGAGAAGCCATGGTTGCGCTAGTGCTGGCGGCGGCTGTGCTGGAAAAATTTGGGGGCGATTCGCTGGTCGAATTGCGCCGGAACTACGAAGGATACTGCGAGCAACTTCGCAATTACTGAAGCGGAATAACCGAATGATTTATCCAATTGTGAAATATGGCGATCCCGTGCTGGAGACTGCAGCCGCGCCGGTGACTGAGTTCGATGACAAGCTGAAGCAGCTTGTTGATGACATGTTCGAGTCGATGTATGAGGCGCAGGGGGTTGGCCTAGCCGCGCCGCAAATTGGAATTTCACTGAAAATCTCAGTCATCGATACTTCCTTCAAGGAAGATCCCGAGGCTCGGCTGGTGCTGGCCAATCCGCAGATCGTCAGCATTGAGGGCAAGCAGAGCGGCGGCGAAGGATGCTTGTCGATTCCTGACTTCCGGGAGAAGCTGGCACGCGGCAAAAAGGTCACCATCCGCGCGCAGGACATAAACGGAAACTGGTACGAGAAGACGGGCGAAGACCTGCTGGCACGCGCCTTCCAGCACGAGATCGACCATCTCAATGGAACCCTCTACATCCACCATCTCTCGGCGCTCAAGCGCGACATGATGAAACGCAAGATCAAACGGATGAAGCGCCAGGGCGAGTGGTAGAAAAAAATAAAGCGGCAATCGCGGACGGCTGGCGTTTCGCGCGGCGCTGACGCTGCTCTGCTCCAGCCGCTACAATCAAGTTGTGAAGCTTGTCTATTGCGGTACTCCGATGTTTGCCGTCCCACCACTGGAGGCGCTGGTGCGCGCCGGTCATGAGGTGTCCCTGGTGGTCACGCAACCGGATCGCCCGAGAGGGCGCGGGATGGAGATGGCGCTTTCGCCAGTGAAGCAGAAAGCCATCGAGGCTGGACTGCTCATCACGCAGCCGGAGAAGATCAAGAACAATATTGAGTTCCGGGCGCAACTGGAGGCGGTTGCGCCGCAGTGCATTGTGATTGTCGGCTATGGGCGCATCATTCCGCGCTGGATGCTCGAACTGCCGGCACATGGAAACATCAACCTGCACGCCTCGCTGTTGCCGAAGTATCGCGGAGCCGCGCCGATTCAATGGGCGATCGCAGATGGCGAGCGGGTGACGGGCAACACAACAATGCGCATCGACGAGGGGCTGGACACAGGAGACATTCTTCTGCAGCGCGAGTTGGAGATTTTGCCGGAAGATACAAGCGTGAGCCTGGCGCCACGGCTTGCGATGATGGGAGCGGAGCTGCTATTGGAAACGTTGACGGCGCTTGCGGAAGGGCGAAGTCAGGCCAGGCCACAGGAGCACGAAGGCGCGACACTGGCGCCGATTCTGACGCGCGAAGACGGGCGCATCGATTTCTTTCGTGCGGCGCAGACGACCTGCAACCGGCAACGCGGTTTTCAGCCGTGGCCTGGAGCGTTCACCACCTTCCGTGGCAAGCAGCTTACGCTGCACGCACTGTCGGTCTATTCCGGCGCGCCTGCATTGGAGGCGGGCGCGATTGCGGCGGCAGGCGAGCAACTGCTGGTCGGTTGCGGCAAGGGCACATCGATTGCGATTAGTGAGTTGCAAATGGAAGGCAAGCGCCGCATGAGCGCACATGAGTTCATCAACGGATACCAGCCTAAGACGGGCGAGAAACTTGGAAATTAATATGTCGAACCCGACGGGTAACGCTGCGCTGCCGGCCGCGGGCGCTGAGCCGGGCGAGAGGATGGGTGGATAATTGCCGGTCTCTCCTGCACGAAAATTTGCATACGACATTCTGATTCGGGTGGAGCGCGATGGCTCGTGGGCCTCGGAGCTGCTGAACGCGCCGCGCATGGATACACTCTCGCGCGAGGATCGCGGACTTACTTACGAACTGGTGATGAGTACGCTGCGCTGGCAGTCCGAACTGGATGCGCGAATCGCGAAGTACTCGTCACAGAAAGTTTCAAGACTCGATGGAGAGGTGCGAGTAGCGTTGCGGCTGGGCGCATGCCAACTGACGCATCTGGAGCGCATCCCGGCGCACGCCGCGGTGCATGAGAGCGTGGAACTGGTGAAGAGCTCCGGGAAGCGCTCGGCCGTGGCCTATGCCAACGCGGTGCTGCGCAAGCTGGCGGCGAATGCGAAGACTCCCGTGGCGGAGGCGGAAGCGGGCGAGCATCCCACATTCGCCAACAACGGGCGGATGTGGGCCACCCTCGATGCTGGGCGCAGCGCGGCGGAGCTGGCGGCGGAACTTGCGCATCCCGAGTGGATGGTTGCGCGATGGATCGACATGTATGGATATAACGCGGCGCGCGCGGTTTGCGAGGCCGATCAGCATGCAGCCGGCTCCGCGCTGCGGCTCTGCACCGCCGATGCGGAGGAAGAACTGAGGGAGGCGGGGATTCGAATTGCGCCGGGAGCACTGCTGACGGGCGCGTGGCGGCTGATTTCGGGCGACCTGGCGCACAGCATTCCGTTTCGCGATCATCACGTGGCAGTGCAGGACGAAGGGTCTCAACTGGTGGCGGCGCTGGTGGGAAAAGGCGCGCGGATACTGGATTGCTGCGCGGCGCCGGGAGGAAAGACAGCGATGATTGCGGCACGCAATCCGGGGGCGCAGATCACCGCCGTGGAAATACACGAACATCGCGCAAGAGCGCTAAAAGAGCGGGTTGCAGGGATGAACGTGAAGGTAGTGACGGGCAACGCGGCGGCGATCGAGTGGGCAGAAAAGTTCGATTGCGCGCTGGTGGACGTGCCATGCAGCGGCACGGGAACGCTGGCGGGCAATCCGGAGATCAAGTGGCGGCTGAAAGCGGAAGATTTGGGCGGCCTGAAAGATTTACAAATATCGATCTTGCGTTCGGCGGCGGCGGCGCTGGCTCCGGGAGGAAGACTGGTTTACTCGACCTGCTCGCTGGAAGCGGAAGAGGGCGAGGACGTTGTGGAGCAGGTTTTATGCGGGGAAGAGGCACTTACGGCGATTCCCTGCGAGCAGGTGTTGGAAGAGCTGAAGGAGCATGGAGAACTGGCGTGGGCGGAGCCGAAAGGGCTGGTGCGGGGAAGGTTTCTGCGCACTTTGCCTGGAATTCATCCCTGCGAGGGCTTTTTTGCGGCGGTACTGGGGCGGAGCGACGATTGACTGAAAGGTTAATGGTTTGCGGGGTGGGGGTTACTTTGTAAGCAATCGTTTCACAGGTTTCAAACGATTGCCTTTCCGGATAACAATTCTGAAAGACGGATGCATACTTCAGCACTCCCTTTATGGGGAGTTTTTTGCGCGCGGGAATCATCAGTTAGGCAATTGTGTTTTGAGTCAACGGCGACGATTGACCGGTTGAGCAATTACGAACGAGTTACCTGGAGCGATACGGTTGTGCCGGGAGTGACGCGGGAGCCGGGGAGCGGAGTTTGTCCGGTGACGACCGGAGAAGAAGAGTGCCAGTCCTGATCGGGCAAGGGGACGACGGGGCTAGTGGCGGCGGTGGTGACGGAGAGGGTCTTCAATCCCGAGGCGGTGATGAGGGCAGTGGCATCGGGGAGAGACATTCCGCTGAGATCGGGCATGGCGTAGGCGGACTCGGGCGGCTCGACGGAATAGAGGAGGCTGATGCGCGGTGAGGCTACGCCCTGGGCTCCGGCGGCAGGAGTCTGGGCGAGGATGGACTGGGGGGGGGCGTCGGTGGGGAGTTCGGCGGCGGTTCCCACCTCGAGGCCGCGGCGGCGAATATTGATTTCGGCGGCGCGCGGGCTGAGGCCGACGACGGCGGGGATTTCGATGAGCTGGGGGCCGAGGCTTTCGGCGGCCTGGAGGCGCCAACCACGGCGGACGAGGGTTCCGGGCTCGGGCTGCTGGGAGACGATGCGTCCGGCGGGAATGAGGGCGGAATAGAAGTGATCATCGCGCGCGAGCTCGAGACCGCGCTGGAAGGCGATACGGTCGGCTTCAGCCGGAGCCATGCCACGGAGATCAGGGACGGAGACCTCACGGCCATGGATGGCAAACCTCATGCTGACGAGGGCGGAGGTGAGGGCGACGATGACGAGCACGAGAAGCTGGACGAGCAGACGGAAGAAGCGAATCATCGCAAAATCAGGGTAGACGGTTGCGGGTTCGCGGACAAGTTACGAGGCGGGTTCGGGGCCACTTTGGGACTGCTTGCCGATTGTGTCTTGCGTTTTTTGTCAGGCGCTTGTTGGAGCTTTGCTTTCGGCCCTGCGGCGGGCTAAGGTCATTCAATGCAGCGCCGGCGGCAAGCGGAGCATCTGACTCAATAACATCCGTGCGCGATTTTCCGAAAGGATCCTTGTAATGGCAATGATGATGGAGAGCCCCTGGAGTGGGATGAGGCCGCTGAGCGTGACCGGGCGAAAGAGATGGATCGCGGTGGTCGCGGCGATTCTGGCGATGGCGGCGACGATGGTTTCGCAGAGCGCGCCGCGCGAAGACCGGATTTCGCAGGCGGTGAACGTGGCCGAGGTGGTGAAGATCGCGGGATCGGTGCCGGCGGCGGCGCGGAGAGCGACCGACCTGGGCGAAGTGGACTCCGGGATGCGG
>JBEKOO010000006.1:0-134651 GCA_049521655.1 Candidatus Korobacteraceae bacterium | reverse complement strand
ACGAACCGGGAGAGCAGTTGCTGATAGCGACGAAGATATGCGCGATTCGGTGCACACCTTCGCTCAGGTCTACAGCGTCATTGAGCAGAATTATGCGGAAAAAGTAGACGCTGACAAGGCTATCTATGATGGTGCCATTCCCGGCATGTTGCGCGTGCTTGATCCACACTCCAACTTCTTCGATCCCAAGCAGTATTCGGCTTTGCAGGAAGAGCAGCGCGGCCGCTACTACGGCGTGGGCATGCAGGTCGGACCGCGTAACAACAAGGTCATTGTGATAGCGCCCTTTGCCGGTGCGCCCGCTTACCGCGCCGGAATACGTCCTGGCGACATCATCGTGGCCATCGATGGCAAGCCAACTGACAATATGACAACCAGCGACGTTGCCGATCTGCTCAAAGGCCCCAAGGGCACCACGGTGCATATCGCAATCCTGCGTGAAGGCAGTGACAAGCCTCTGGATTTTACCGTCATTCGCGATGAAATTCCGCGCTACTCGGTGGACCTGCACTTCCTTATCCGCCCCGGCATCGGCTATCTGCATATCAGCGGCTTCCAGGAAACCACAGATGCCGAGACCACGGCAGCGCTTGATGAGCTGGGCGATCTTAAGGGCCTGATTCTCGATCTACGCAACAATCCCGGCGGTCTGCTCAGCGAAGGCGTTGGAGTGGCCGACAAGTTCCTCAAGAAGGGACAGGTCATCGTTAGCCATCATGGCCGCAATTCACCAGAGAAGGTTTATCGCGCGGCCCACGGCAGTACCAAGGACTACCCGATCGTTGTGCTGGTGAACCATGGCACGGCCTCGGCGGCGGAGATCGTCTCGGGTGCAATTCAGGACCATGATCGCGGCCTGATCGCTGGAGAAACAACCTTCGGCAAGGGACTGGTGCAAACCGTATATCGCTTGAGCGAAAACACCGGGCTGGCGCTGACTACGGCCAAGTACTATACCCCGAGCGGACGACTCATTCAGCGCGACTACAGCGGCGTTTCCCTCTATGACTACTACTACAACCGCAATGCCGACGATAATTCCATCAACGGCGTGAAGCAGGATGACGCCAACCGCGAAGTCAAACTCACCGACGGTGGCCGGACCGTTTATGGTGGCGGCGGGATCACGCCGGACGTCAAGATCGCGCCGATCAAAGCCAACAAGTTTCAGGAGGAGTTGCTGCGCAAGTACGCTTTCTTCAATTTTTCCAAGCACTATTCGATCAACCATAAGATCGAAAAGAGCTTCCAGGTGGATGAAAGCGTCATGCAGGAGTTTCGCAACTTCCTGACCGACTCCAAGCTGCCCTACACGGAAAAGGATTTGGTGGACAACAACGACTGGGTCCGCTCCAGCATCAAGAGCGAACTTTTCGTGGGTGCATTCGGTCAGCGGGAGGGAATGCGTGTGGAGGCCGAGGCTGACCCCAGCGTGCTCAAAGCTCTGGAACTGATGTCCAAGGCCAAGGATCTCGCCGACAACGCGCGCAAGACCATCGCCGAGCACAACCAGGCCCGGCTGGGTGCAGCCACAAATTAATCAGGAAAGATCGTGCTTCTGGAATCGAAGGGCGCCGCCCAGGCGCCCTTCAACTTTGTCGCTAGATTGTTCATCGGTACAGGTAGTCGTTCGTGACCGGCGCGAGTTCCGGATACGCCCCCCCGCCCAGTTCGCTCATATCCAGCCCCTGGCGCTCTCCGTCCTTGTGGATGCGTTGCGGATAGATGCGGTTCAGGAGCAGGTTCAGGCAGTAGGTCAGCGGCAAAACAAAGCCGAGCAGCGCCGACAGCATCGCCATCTGCGCCAGCCACTGTCCGGGGTGAACATGCACAAAGGCTCCCGCGGCGATTACGCTCCACAATCCGCCCAATGCGTGTACGGAAACAGAGCCGCTCGGGTCATCGAATCCAAGACGATCCAGCCACTCCACCGAGAACGGCACCAGCAGGCCTGCCACCAGTCCAATGGCCGCAGCTTCAACCGGCGAAATCAGCGAGCACGCGCTCGAAACGGAGACCAGGCCAATCACGAATCCGTTCGCGGTGATGGAGGCGTCCGGCTTGCCAAAGCGAATTCTGGTTACGACCAGCGCGGTCAGCAGTGAAGTGCTGGCTGCAACCATATTGTTCACCGCGATCAGCGCCAGGCTGCTGACCCCGGCGCCGGCAAAGAGCATCGCACCCGCCGTGTCCAGCCCCAGCCATCCGGCGAGAGTCAGCATGCAGCCAAACAAAACAAACGGCATGTTATGCCCGGGAACTGCCATTGCCGTCATCTCATACTTGCCGCGTCGCGCACCCAGAATCCAAGTGATGGACAATGCCGTCAGTCCGCCGACGGCCTGGATTACTCCCCCGCCGCCTGCGTCGAGGGCTCCTCTCCCGCAGGATGCCAACCCGCCCAGTTGCGCAAGCCAGCCTCCGCCCCAAACCCAATGCGCAAAGATCGGGTAGGTGATGCCGGCCAGCAGCGCCGTCGATGCGCAACTCGCGCCCAGCCGCCAGCGCTCTGATCCCGCGCCGAGGGGAATCATGGCTGCAATGCCAACGCTGAATAGTTGTAGACAGGCCACCAGGGAAAGAGCTGAGCCGTTGAAGACGACTCCGCGCAGCATCAGACGCTCGGCTCCCAGCAAATTCCATTGCCGGCCACCGAAGCTCAACAGGTGGGCAGGTTCTCCGATGTAGCACTGAAAGCCGAATCCAACGAGGAAATAGACCAGCACCGCAACCGCAAAGACACACATCGCGCTCAACATCGAGTGGGCCGCACTGCGTCCTCGCCCGAATCCCGCATTGACCAGGGCCAGACCCGCTCCCACGAGCGGCACTAGAAAGATGCTAACCATGCATACGGCGGTTCCCGTCTCAGTGAGCACTGCTGGCGCTGTCTGCATCATCGACCCTCGTCCAGAGTGATATGGGAGCGGAAACTCAATATGAGTCCGAGGAGTTGAACCACCATTCCAGCCGCCACGAACACACCACGAGGTGCATTCAAAGGGAGCAGAACAAATGCGCTCAGCACAATCGCAAATCCCGCAAAGAGCAGAAGTAACCCAGCAATTTTCATGACAGGCTTCCAGTAAGAAATTTCAGCAAACGCATTCTAAGTGTGCCGCGCAACAAACAACAGCAGCCCGAAGATGATTATGGGAATCAGCGCGAGCGCAACATACATCGCAATCCTGCGCGCCCATGGGGAGCGGCGCTTTTTCCAATTGGACAGCTCGGGCCGGTCTTCCACTCCCACCTGGTCCAGGTGCTCCAGGTCATGGGCAAAGTCTCTCGCGCTGCGGTAGCGGTTGTGCGGACTTCGCTCCAGAGCGCGATACAGTACCTCCTGCAGCTCTGGCGATAGCTCGGGGTTCAACTCCCGCGGTGGCACCGGATCGTTGAGCAGGCGGTCGTTCATGATGACAAAGGGATTGGAGCCGGTGAAGGGAACCGAGCCCGTCAGCATCTCATAGAGCATCACGCCCACCGCGTAAACGTCACTGCGGGCATCGCCGCGTCCGCCCTTTACCTGCTCCGGCGAAATATAGTCCGGAGTTCCCATGGTGTCAGTCAATTTCGCGAATGTGATACGCCGCGATCCGAGGTTGGCGGAGATGCCGAAATCGATGATCTTGATGTTGTCATGCTCATCGACCATGATGTTTTCCGGCTTCAGATCACGATGGATCACGCCATGGCTGTGAATATGGTCGAGTGCCTTGCATATCTGCACCACGATCCTGATCGCACGTTCCGGCGGCATCTTGCGGTTTTCGGCGATGATATTGCGAAGCAGACGTCCCGGAACCCACTCCATCACGATGTATGGATCATGGCGGTCGTCGTTGGCTATCACCTTCATCACTCCGGGATGATTGAGCTTTTTTCCGATCTCCTCCTCACGCTGGAAGCGCTCGAAAAAAATTGGATCGCACTCCATCTCCGGGTGTGGAATTTTGATGGCAACGCTTTGACCCGTGCGCAGGTCCGTGGCTTGGAAATCAGCGCAGCCGGTAAGGTCGTCCGCGATACATTCCCACGGCTTCGACATCCTTTACACGGATGAGCTGAACGCTCACATTATCTCCACCATCGCTCTGATTGGCAATCGAGATCAGTTGCTGCGCGGCGCTTTCCAGGCTTGCGCCCGAGGTTGCGAGGCGCGCGATCTTGTCGTTCGTCAGCGCTCCGTGCAGGCCATCGGAGCAAAGCAGTAGCACATCTCCAGGCTTCACATGGTGCTCGCTGATCTCCGGCGCAACAAAAAGATTGATCCCGATCGAGCGGCTCAAAACGTTTCGCGTCAACGCGTTTTTCGCGTCCTGATCGGTAAAGAGCCCCAGGCGAAGCTGCTCGTTGATTACCGTGTGATCCCGGGTCAGCAAGTGTGGCCGCGCGTGACGGATCAGGTAGCAGCGCGAGTCGCCCACATGGGCGATGGTCGCGCGATCGAAGCGCAGCGCGCACGCCACCAGCGTGGTGGCAATGCCGCCGTGCGCTGCCTCATAGACCTTGGTGTTGGCCGCCTGAACCGCGCGCGTCAACAGCGTAGAGTGATTCTCTCCCGGAGCCGCTTTGGCATGCTCGGCCAGCACGGATTCCACCGCCAGCCGCGAGGCAACCTCGCCACGCTCCTGGCCGCCGACGCCATCCGCCAAAACAAAAATCCATCCACGGCTGCGGGCCTGTTCCGGAGTAGAAGGAAGCGAATGTCCAAGAAAATCTTCGTTGTGCTCGCGCACGGGGCCGCAATCGCTGATCTCAGCGAATTCAATGTCCAACATCGCCGGCCTTGATTCCACCTGCTGCACATCGTCAGGGATCGCGGCGTTTACGCGGTGACGCGGCACAATGGACCCTCCTGCGAACCAAGATGCAGGCAGCTGTGAACCCGCCTGCATCAGAGTTGTAAAATGCGCGCAAGAAACCTATGCGCGGCTGCCAACCAGAGTTGATCTCCCGGTGCTGCGAGAGGAGACAACAAAGTAAATTCCTCCGTAAATCGCCCACACCAACGCTATGCCTAAAGCTAACAGAGGTTCTGCCTTGGTGCCTATGCCGAGGAATGGACCCACGAGGTAAGTCACCATGCACGCCAGGTTTGCAATCAGCCCAAACGCCGGAATCAGGAAATGCTTCAGGACGTTAAACTTCGGATGTTTGTGATAAGCCACCATGCAAGTGATACAGCTCAGGGCGTAGAGCAGGAACGTACCGAAGTTGGAAGCCAGGGTGACGGTCAGCAGAGAATTGGGCATCGCCGCCATCTTATCGTGCGTGGTATAGCCAAAGCTCGACCAGAAGCCGTGCGGCAACGCCTGGATCACCGTGTCAGCCGGAGCGCCGGCATTGCCGAAGGGCATGATTACCGCGACGCAGCCGACGATGGCGGAAATAATGGCCAGCGTCCAGATTGCGCGGTGCGGCGTGAGGTTGTCGCCGTGCAGCAGGCCGAAGTGTTCGGGAACCTCACGGTCCTTGCCCATCGCGTAGGTGACGCGCGCGCCGGTGTTCATGCAGGAAAGCGTGGTTCCGATCAGTGCCAGGAAGACGGTGAAGGCTTCCACGAGCATGAAGATGCGGCCACGGCCAGCACCAAACAGCGAGTCGCCCACAATAATCATCATGTCGCCGATGGGAGCTGCGGATCCCGACGCACTTTGCATCGTGTAACCGCTATTCAGGAAGTAATTTGCCGCGAAATACTCAAACAAGTAGCAGAATAAACCTTGCACCAGCAGCGAGACGATGACCGCAATCGGTATGTCGCGCTTCGCATTTTTTGCTTCACCGCCCATCGACGTAACGGATTCAAATCCCACCAGAATCAGAATGGCTACCGTAGCCTGCAGGAATACCCAGCTCATCTTATGTGGCGCGATGACTGAACTGGCCTTCTCATGGGCGAGGAAGTTGCCCTGTGAGTCGGTCGTCGGGTAGGTAACGAGGAAAGGTACGGGCTTGCCGGCTGAATCCAGCTTCGGCTGTGGCACCAGGCTGGTGGTATCTCGGACGACATTTTCAGTTTCAACGCCGTTGACGGTGGTCTTGGTTGTCGCAAATTCGTATGAGTAAGAAGCTCCCGACGTGGGATCGAACTGTAAGCCCTGGCTTCCCGCAGGATGGTTTGCGCGGTAGCCGAGCGCCATCACCGCAAACACGATCAGCGCCGAGATCTGGATGACGTTGATGCCGATGTTGACCGCCGTGGAGCCGTTGACACCGCGATATCCGATGTAGGCGATCACGAAGGAGAAGATTATGGCTACAAGCATCATGAATGCGGGTCCAGGGTTGGAGGCGTTCATGAAGTTTGGCCACAGCGTTCCCACCAGGTATCCGCAGAGGATTCCCATAACGCCAACCATCACTCCCGGGTAGATCCAGTAGTAAAGGTGCGAGCCCCAGCCGACGATAAACTTTGACAGACGTGCGTATCTCCAAACTTTATCGTGATTCAGAAACGATTGCTCCGCAAAATAATAAGAGCTGCCGGTTCCGGGATAGAGCTTTGCCATCTCCGCATAACACACTGCGGTCGCCAGACAAAGCAGCAAAGCGAGCACAATACCCGCCCACATGGCCGGGCCGGTTGTGCCGGTCGTCGCCTGGATGTAGAAGGTGAGCCACAGGAATGCGCCGGGGGCGATGAGCGCCATCGCGTTCATCGTCAGGCCGGTCAGCCCCAGGGTTTTCTGCATTTCAACGGTTCCTACAGTCTTTTCGTCGGCCATCCGAATCTCCTCGTCGTAAGTGGACTGCTTGGGGGTTAGCATCGGCGGCTGCGTCCCGGCCGGGGATTATCTCCGGCCGGAGCTGCAACCTTACGGGCGTTATCGAGCGGCAGGTCATCCGCCGCCTGCTTCTCTCTTACTTGGTGTCGTTCGGTTCCAGAACGAACACCAGGCCGGCGTCGACCGTCGTCTGTCCCTTTACATACGAACTGCCGCCGCGATTAAAGAAGTCCACATTCGAGCCATCATGCCGGTACTCAAAGCGGGAGAGCAGGTGTCCTGCAAGCCTGCGCTCGATGGTTCCGGTGAACTCATTCAGGTGGTTGTGAAGAACAGGAATGCCGTAGGTGCCGTAGGTGGCGAAGCCGTCATGATCGTTGAAGTACTCATAACGTCCTGCAACCGCAACGTTCGGATTCACCGCATACTTTACGTAGCCGGCGATGCCGGCGTAGTCCGCGGGCTTTTTCGCAATCCATTCTTCCTGCCGGTCATAATCAAGGTTCGCCTGGAAGGAAAGCTTCGGCGTCGCATTATAGGCCAGCACGGTGTCCGTAAGATGGTTCCACGGCCCATTGTTCCCGGTGCCGGCTATATCCCTCGGCCCGCCCAGATACGTTTCCGTGAGCGTGAGCTTCTTTGTGGCATTCCATGCGATGCTGAGGCCGCCGGTTTTGCCACTGTTGGTAGCGATCACGTTGTTCCAGCCGTTCACCGCAAATCCCGTGACCGACCACTTGTCGTTAAACGTATATTTTGCGCGTGCTCCAAAATGGTAGTAGGGGATCGCGTAATAGAACAGCAGGCTGCGCGAGTAGTTCCAGTTCTGGTTGGTCTCAATTACTTCGGCGCCCGCCGGAGTAACAAACTTACCGGCATCGATTTGCAATCCCTTGCCGATGGGAGCCATGTAGGAGAGGTATCCCTCCTTCAAATACTGCCCGGCGCCGGGAAGGCTCGAAGCCACATCTGAGCCGTTATTGTTGACTGCGTTGATCGCCTGGCCAAAGCCAAATGCGAGGCGGAAGCCAAGCGGAGAACTCTTATCAACCGGCTTATCCAACTGGAATTCAATCAGGTTCAGCGAGAACTGGCTGTTGGTTTGTGTGAACGGCTCCGTAACCGTGCCGCCAGTGGGATGATTGGCGTTATAGCCGTAATAGGCATCAACCAGTCCGGTCAGGTTTACTCCGCCGAGTACGCTGGTGATTCCAGCCAGCGGATTGGGTGGTGGAGTTGTTGCTGCTGCGCCAGCCGCCGGAGCTGCTGCGGCTGTGGTGGTAGCCGTTGCCGGAGCGGCAGCTGCGGGCGTGGTCTTCAGCGCAACAAGCTCCGAGCGAATCTCCTCAAGTTGCTTTTCGAGATCGGCGATCTTCTTATCTGTATCAGCGCTTGAAGTCTGGGCCGCAACTCCGATAGGTAGGGCACACGCCAGGACTACCGCTCCCAGCGCCACAATGCTTAGGCGTTTCATTCTCAAGAAGATTCTCCCGTCTAAATTTGATTCAGCAAGAAGCCAGGTAAAACAGTTAACGGTGATTGAGTCGTTGGCAGAGAGTAGCTGGACTTTTCTCGCGATGCCAATTCCTTTTATTTATCGCACCGATAACCGGGCGTTCTATGCAGCAGTATGGGAGTGATGACCGAGCAGTGCAGCCCCATGCATATCTATGCAGTGCTCTCGGAGCATGCTGATTCACGTTGAATAAACAGGTACTTATATGCTGTTGTGAAATTTCCGCGATGGCCGGCAAAAGTCAGTCAATCTTCTTGCACGGAGAGCGCAATAAACAAACCGTATCGCACTCATAGAAAAGTTTTCTCGAAAGGGAAGCCTTGCGGCGGTGTTTCGCACGGGTTTTGCAGTTGTGGTGCGCCCGACAGGAGTTGAACCTGCAACCGCGAGTTCCGAAGACTCGTGCTCTATCCAGTTGAGCTACAGGCGCGCTCTTCCATTCTAGCCTAACAAGCGACTCGCCGGGGAGTTCACCGCAAAGTGATCTGCTCAGTGGGCTGATTGCTCAAAACAGCAGCGGGATTCGCATTCACCAGCTTTTCTGCCGCATCCGTTCCGATAATTTTAGCGGCTGCAACGCGTGCGGCGGAGAGAATTGGCGGACGGTTCTTTACGCCGTGGGCGTCGCTGGCTATGAAGTGAACCATATTCTTCTTCAGCATCGCTTCGCACATCTTCTGGCTGGCTTTGCCCCAGAAGCCAGTGAGCGAATTCGCCGTAATCTGAAACAGGCAGCCCACCGCGGCAAACCTGTCCAGCAGCTCCGGATTAGCCAGAACTACCGGGTTGCGCTCCGGATGCGTGACGATTGGAAGCAGCCCGGCGCTCTGCATCTCAAAGAAAGTCTGCGAAAGATTGAATGCGCTGTACTCAGAGAGTTCCACCAGCAGGTAGCGCGTATCGCCGATCACATAGCGCTCCGGGTGGTCCATCGCATCACGTATATTTTCGTAGGAAAGGTGAAAGTCGCATCCCAGCGAAAATTTCAGTTTCGGCGCGCGTGCGCGCAGCTCTTCCAGCAGATCGAGGTGAAGAGCGCGGTCATAATGGTATTCGTAATTCGCATGAGGAGTCGCAACTATATCGGTGACGCCATCCGCTTCGGCAAGCCGGCACATCTCAAGCGTCACATCCCACGACTTTGCGCCGTCGTCAATTGCAGGAAGCAGGTGGCAGTGAATATCGATCATTGCTGGGCCTCGTGTGCATTTTGCTTCATGCTTGCCTCCTGCACACTACTGGTCGCCACTCTGCCGCGGAACTCGGCGTAGGCGAGTCGAATTCCTTCCTCCAGCGAAACCTTGGGCCGCCAGCCATAGCTGAGCAGTTTCGAGCTGTCCATGAGCTTCCTCGGGGTGCCGTCCGGCTTCGCAGTATCGAACACGATCTCCCCATTGAATTCGAGCACCTCGCAGACCTTCTGAGCCAGTTCGCTAATCGTCATCTCGCGGCCGCTGCCCACGTTCACCAGCGGCGCCACCTCGGGATTGCCGGTCAACCTGCGAAATTCATCTGCTGGCAGGTTCAGAAGAAAGATGCAGGCGTCGGCCATATCGTCGCTGAAAAGAAATTCGCGCAACGGCTTACCGGTGCCCCACACGGCCACACTCCGCTCGCCGCGCTGCTTGGCCTCATGCACTTTGCGGATCAGCGCGGGTAGCACGTGCGAACTTTCCAGATCGTAGTTGTCTCCCGGCCCATAGAGATTCGTCGGCATCGCGGCCAGGAAGCCAGTTCCGTGCTGCCGGTTGAAGGCCCAGCAGAGTTCGATGCCGGCAATCTTCGCCACCGCATACGAGCGGTTGGTAAATTCCAGTGGCCCGGCCAGCAGTTGATCCTCTCCGATCGGCTGCGGAGCCAGCTTTGGATAGATGCAGCTTGATCCAAGAAACAGAAGGCGCGCAACCCGCGTGCGGAAGGCGTTTTCGATCACGTTACTCTGGATGCGCAGGTTCTGGGCGATGAAGTCAGCAGGGAAGTCGCGATTGGCGAGAATCCCCCCCACCTTGGCCGCAGCAAGAAACACAAACTCCGGCCGTTGCTCGTCAAAAAAGCCG
This sequence comes from Candidatus Korobacteraceae bacterium, assembly GCA_049521655.1. Classification (GTDB taxonomy): domain Bacteria; phylum Acidobacteriota; class Terriglobia; order Terriglobales; family Acidobacteriaceae; genus TOLSYN. The sequence goes on along the minus strand of JBEKOO010000006.1, from coordinate 124,347 downwards.
CTCACCGCGTTCGAGTCCTGCAGATCAACCTCCCGCCGGGTGCGCAGCAATAGGTTCCGGTAGCCCAGTGAGCGCAGCTTGCGCACCATGGCGGAGCCTGCCAAACCGCCATGTCCGGCTACAAAGATCTTCGCGTCCTTTCGAATGAAGTCACTCATGATGATGCAGTATCTTGTACCCTCTTGAGCTCACCAGGGCGTCGCGCCTCGCAAGTTCGTAGTCCGAGGTCACCATCTCCGTCACCAACTGGTCGAAGCTGGTCTTTGGAACCCAACCAAGCTTGGCCCGCGCCTTAGTGGCATTTCCCAGCAGTGCCTCGACCTCCGTAGGACGGAAGTAGCGCGGATCCACGGCGACGATCATGCGCCCTTGATCGTCATAGCCTTTCTCATCGGCTCCCTTGCCCTTCCAGCTAATTTTAATCTCCAGTTTTTCGGCGGCAACGTCGATGAATTCCCGCACACTATGTTGTTCGCCCGTGGCGATGACAAAATCCTCGGGCTTTTCCTGCTGCAGCATCAGCCATTGCATCTCCGCGTAGTCGCGGGCGTGTCCCCAGTCGCGGAGCGCATCGAGGTTGCCTATGTATAGCGATTCCTGCAACCCCGCCTTGATGCGAGACAATCCACGAGTGATCTTGCGGGTTACAAAAGTCTCGCCCCGCACCGGAGACTCGTGGTTGAACATGATGCCGTTGCAGGCATAGATTCCGTACGCCTCGCGATAGTTCACAGTAATCCAGTAGGCGTACAGCTTGGCCGCGGCATAGGGAGAGCGCGGATAGAACGGCGTTGTCTCCGTCTGCGGGGTTTCCCGCACCAGGCCATAGAGTTCCGAGGTCGATGCCTGATAGAAGCGCGCCGTTTTATCCATGCCCAGGATGCGAATAGCCTCCAGAATGCGCAGGGTGCCGAGACCGTCGGTGTTCGCCGTGTATTCCGGCTCTTCAAACGAAACAGCCACATGGCTCTGTGCCGCCAGGTTGTAGATCTCGTCCGGCTGCACTCGCTGTATGACGCATACCAGGCTAGCGGTATCCGTCATGTCTCCATAATGGAGATAAAAGCGGCGCTCCCGCTCATGCGGATCCTGGTAGAGATGATCAATCCGATCCGTGTTAAAGAGGGAACTGCGGCGCTTTACACCGTGGACCTCGTAGCCCTTCAAGAGGAGCAACTCGGCGAGATACGATCCATCCTGCCCCGTGACACCGGTAATCAAAGCCTTCTTCATTCGCCCCTACCCTTTAACTGAGATTTCCGATGCAGCCAAGCCAGTCATAGTCAATTGCTTCTCGCGACGGCAACCGCAGGCTGTAAGATGCTCATCCGAGCATAAAGCAGCCCGGAAGCGCTGGACTTGAAGCTGGCTTTTACAGGCCAGTATTCAACTTGCCCGTGAACCATCGAAGCGCAGAATCGGCTGAAGCACGGCTTGGCGTGGCCTCGGTTCAACCGCTTTTCACCGAGTTTGATTGCAGCCGTTACGCCAAAAGCATATCAGCTTATACAGAGGCGCGGAATGTGCAAATCCGGCGTGTTTTCTCGCGTTGTCAAGGCGATTTGCTGCCTTGCCCAACTGTTCTGGTGAGCGTCTGCCGCGTATCCTCAAGAGTCTTGATCAGCGATTCCCTGGGAAGTTTCTGGATGATCGGTTCAATCATCCATCCCAGGCCGAGCGGCACGTTGCGCGACAGCGAAATAGCGCGACACTCCACCATCACGCCGCTCTCCTTCTGCTGAAAGCTCCAATAGGAATACAAACGCCAAAGAAATCCGTAGCCGATGTCAGGCGGCATGATGGTTTCGTTCGGGCCCCCTGCTTTTTCCACCTCAAGAATACGGGTTGTGTAGGAGCGGCAAAGGCAGTGTGTACTGTTCAGCGTGGAATAATGCACGTCATGATAGGTATCAAGGACCACCGTAATGATCTTCTTCTTGAGCAGCCGCATGTAAATCTTGAAATTGCCGCCCCGATGGCTCAACAGCTTTGAGTCGATCACCTCAGGCTTATAGATGTTCTTATGGTTGTTGTAATCCTGCACCAGGCGCACGGTTTGCTCAACGGTGGCGCCATCAATCCATACCGCCCCGATCCAGTCGTGGATCAAGCCGTGATCCACTTTGACTGGACCCTCCTCCGGCCAGAATTGCGCCAAAATGCTGCCAGCGAGAAGTTGCTCGGTTCTCCCGGTGCTTGCTTCAGACCAACTCGATCGAGCTTTCCCCTGCGATGGCTGCTCCATCTCCGCCTCGGCGTCGCCGATGTAAGCCTCGAACGCCTGTAGCGTTTCGGGCTTCAACTGAACCTTCGCTACGGTCTGCGCCATGAACTTCCGATCCACTCAGAATCTGAACCACGATGCATCCTTTGTCAACAGCCGGTTGTCAGGACCACCCCTAAAAGTCTTGACAAACAATGTGACCAGTGGTCAACTACGACTCATGGTCAGTCATTCGGAGTCTCTCCTCGGCGATGCGCCTGCTCCCGTCGAGGTCGGAAGGCGTCAGCGCCGCCGTGAGGAGACGAGCAGCAAGCTATTCATGGCGGCCATGGATTTGTTTGCCCGCAAGGGCTTTAAGCAGACCACGGTCGAGGAGATCACCCAGGCAGCCGATGTCGGCAAGGGAACGTTTTTCAACTATTTTCCCAGCAAGGAGCATGTCCTCGGATATCTTGCGAGCAGGCAGCATGGCACCATTCAGCGCCATCTGCTGCTGGCCCGCGAGCAGAGCACGACTAGCGAAGAGCTGCTCACCTCACTCGCGCGCGATCTGATGAAGGTTCCCGGCAAGAGCCCGCAAATGGCGCGTAGCCTCATCGCGGCCTTCCTCGGAAACAAAGAGGTTCGTGAATATGTCGTCCGCGAGATGTCGGCAGGGCGAAAGATGGTCGCCGAAATAATTTCGCTGGGACAGAAGCGCGGAGAGTTTAGCGAGGGGCTTGCGCCTTTGGAACTGGCGCGGGTCTTCCAGCATGTACTCTTCGGAACCGTGCTGCTCTGGGCCGTCGATCCGGTTTCATCGCTGGAAAGGCAGTTTGGCAACACCATTCGGACTTTTTTTTCCGGCCTCAATGCATCCTCGAAATCGCTGCGTCCTGCGCGCCGCAATGTGCTTTCCACGGCGGCAAGGCGTGGAAGGGAGGCAAAATGATTTATCGTCTGAGAAGTTTGTTCTGCCTGTTTGTGCTTCTCATGATGGTCGCGGTCGCTTGCGCTCAGAAGGCTCCGCCAGTCCCGTACCGGCTCACTCTGGAGGATGCGATTCATCGTGGCCTGCAGGCCAATCTTGGAGTGCTGGTTGCCGAAACGCGCACGCAGGAAGCAGAGGCCAACTATGAGCGACAGCATTCGCTGCTGCTTCCCCGGGTGCAGATCAAAGCGCCGGTCACGGTGCAAAGTCTCAGTCTGGCGGCGATGGGAATCAGCATTCCCGGCTTGCCGTTGCCGCAGGTGGTCGGGCCGTTCACCACCTATGACGCCCGCGCTTATGGGGACCAGGTGGTTGTGGACCTGCAATCCTTGCACGCGTCGCGCTCCGCCAAACTCTCCATCACTGCCGCCGGCGCTGACTATCAGGACGCGCGCGACCAGGTGATTCGCAATGTTGCCGCGCTATACCTCTCCGCGCAATCGCAGTTCGCCCAGGCTGTTGCCGCGCAGTCGCGAGTCGATACCGCAGAGGCTCTCTGCAAGCTTGCCGTCGAGCAGCGCGATGCGGGCGTGGCGACCGGAATCGACGTGCTGCGCGCCCAGGTGCAGTTGGCAAATGAGCGGCAGTCGCTGGTGCAGTCACGGAACCTCTTCAGGGGTTCACTCCTGGTGCTGGCGCGCAACATTGGGATGTCTCCTGGGACCGAATTTGAGCTGGCGGACCCGCTCGGTTTTCACGCTGTAGCTTCCATCAACGTGGAATCTGTTTTGCCGCAGGCGCTGGCCGCGCGTCCCGACTATCAATCTTTACAGCGTCAGCATGATGCGCTGAGCGAGCAACTGCGCGCCTCGAAGGCACGCTTTCTTCCCAAGCTCGTGTCATCGGGAAATTATGGCGGGATCGGGCGCAACCTGGATTCGCTTCGCCCGACCGGGTTGGCGCAACTCTCGCTTAACTTCACCGTCTTCGATCGCGACCGCAATGGCGAAGTGCTGGAGATCGAGTCGCGAATCCGGCGCATCGAGCGGCAGATGAATGACGCCAGGCTGGGCGTCGAACAGGAGTTGCGCCAGGCGCTGCTCGATATCGATTCTGCGGCCGAAGAGGTAAGTGTCGCCGGAGCCGGGCTCGACCTTGCACAAAAGGAATTGGAACTTTCGCAATTGCGTTTCAGCGAGGGCGTGACCAATAACATTGAGGTCATAAGCGCGCAGGATGCATTATCCCGTGCGCAGCAGAACTCGATTGTGGCGCTCACCCATCATGCCGATGCTCGGATTTCGCTGGCGCGCGCGATGGGCAATACCGAAGCGTCCTACGCGCAGTACCTTGAAAGCCGCTGAGCGGCGCCCAACGAAAGGAGCAAGGCCATGAAGCGATTTATCATCCCTTTTCTGCTGGTGCTGGCCATCGGAGCGGGATTCCTATACTACCGCGCTGTGCACAAGACGAAGACAGCGGATACTCTTCTCCTCTCCGGCAATGTCGAGGCGCATGAAAGCGTTGTTGCTTTTCGCACCTCTGGCAGAATTGTGGCGCTGCCCGTGGAAGAAGGCAAAGAGGTGAAAGCTGGAGAACTGCTCGCGCGCATTGACGACGGCGATTATCAGCAGCAGGTTCGCATCGACGAGGCAATGCTGCAGACGCGGAAAAAGGAACTGGACCTCGCCCTCGCCGGTAGCCGTGCGCAGGATATTCAGGCCGCCATGCAGACGGTGGCCGATGCCAGGGCCGACCTCGAACTGAAGCGCGCCGACCTTGCACGATACAGCGCGCTCTACAAGCGCGATGCGGTTTCGACGCAGACGCGTGATCAGGCCGACTCCGCCTTCAAGCGCGCCCTGGCCATCTACGAGCGGGCAGAGCAGAATCTCTCGGAGATGAAGGAGGGAACGCGCAAAGAGCAGATAGCCGTCAGCCGTGCTTCCGTTCGCGCCGCAAAGCAGGATCTGGGGCTCTCCCGTGTGCGCCGTGATTATACGGTGCTTCCGTCTCCCGTGAGTGGCGTAGTTACCGTTCGCCAGGCAGAACTTGGCGAGTACGTTGCCGCCGGTACTCCGGTAGTGACCATCGCCGACATCGACCATCTCTGGGTGCGTGCCTACGTCGGCGAGACCGACATGGGCCGAGTCTCTTGGGGACAAGCGGTCACGTTGCGGACGGATGCATATCCCGGCAAGACTTACGGAGGCACCGTCTCATTCATCTCTCCGGAAGCCGAGTTCACTCCGAAGACCGTGCAGACCGATAAAGAGCGGGTCGCGCTGGTCTATCGAATCAAGGTCGATGTGGACAATCCAAAGCACGAACTGAAGCCGGGAATGCCCGCCGACATCATCATCAAGCAGGGAAAGTAGCAACCGGATGCCCGACGCAGCGGCCATCATCGCTCGCGACCTCGTGCGCAGCTTTCCGGGTGTGAAGGCCGTGGACCGACTGAGCTTTGAGGTGAACTATGGCGAAATCTTCGGGCTGGTCGGACCCGACGGCGCGGGAAAGACCACTACAATGCGCATCCTCGCCGGAGTCCTGCTGCCTGACGCGGGCTCGGCTCAGGTCGCGGGCTTCGATGTGGTTCACGAGGCGGAGCAGGTGAAGCAGCGCATAAGTTACATGTCGCAACGCTTCGGTCTCTATGAGGATTTGACCGTAGACGAAAATATCCAGTTCTACGCCAGCATCTACGGCGTGACGCGGGCCCTCTGCCGCGAGCGCAGCGGACGTCTGCTGCAGGCCGCTGACATGTCGCAATTCCGCACCCGCCTGGCAGGAAAACTTTCCGGCGGAATGAAGCAGAAGCTCGGGCTCATCTGTGCGCTGATTCATACGCCCCGCGTGCTTCTGCTCGATGAGCCAACCAATGGCGTAGACCCTGTTTCTCGCCGCGATTTCTGGAAGATACTCTACTCGCTGCTTGAAGAGGGAGTGGCCATCCTTGCCTCGACTGCGTATCTCGATGAGGCCGAGCGCTGCCATCGCGTCGCGCTCATGCATCAGGGACATCTGTTGTTCTGCGATCAACCGGATGCTCTGAAAGCAAAGCTTAGCAATCGCGTGATCTCCATCTCCACGCCCGACCCTCGCGGCGTGCGTACGGCAATCGAAAAACTTCCGGAAGTGCGCAACGTGGTTCTGGTCGGAGACGGCGTACATCTTTTCGTGGACGATGCGGCGCGGATGATTTCCGGCCTTCGTGCGAGCATGGACGCGGCGAAGGTGAGCTACGCCTCGGTGGACGCCGTGACAGCCACCATGGAGGATGTGTTTGTAAATGCAGTCGAACGCGAAGCCGAGGTGCCCCATGAACGATGAATACTCGGTCGTCGTGCAGGACTTGGTCAAGCGCTTCGGTGATTTTTGTGCCGTGGACCACATCAGCTTCCAGGCCCGCAAGGGGCAGATCTTTGGATTTCTCGGCCCCAACGGCGCTGGAAAATCCACTACCATTCGCATGCTCTGCGGACTTCTGCATCCCACCTCGGGCTTGGCCAGCGTGGCCGGAATCGATGTTGCGAAGCAACCGGAGCGCGTGCGCCAGCGCATCGGATACATGTCGCAGAAGTTCTCGCTCTATAACGACCTCACGGTGGAAGAGAACATTCGTTTCTTCGGCGGCATGTACCAGGTTCCGGATTTGGAGATGGGCGAGCGTATTCGCTGGGTTGTTCGAATGGCGGGGCTTGAAGGCCGTGAGCGCACGTTGACAGCCACTCTCGCCGTGGGATGGAAGCAGCGGCTTGCGCTTGGTTGCGCGGTGCTGCACAAGCCGGCGGTCCTCTTTCTGGATGAACCGACCTCAGGCGTCGATCCGATTTCACGCAGGCAATTCTGGGAGGTAATTCATGAGATGGCGGCCAGTGGGGTGACGGTCTTTGTCACCACCCATTACATGGACGAAGCCGAGTACTGCAATCTACTGGTGCTGATTTACCAGGGCAGGATCGTTGCGTCGGGTTCTCCCGCGGAATTGAAGCGCACCGCCATGAAAGGCGATCTCTTGCTGATCGAATGTGAGCCTTTGGGCCAGGCCTTGGAAGCGCTTGAGAAAAGTGCGTCGGCGATGGATGTAGCAGTCTTCGGCAACGCTCTGCACGCGGTGGTTTCCAGCGCCGCAGAGGCAATTCCCCGCTTGCGCGCGGAACTTGAGAAAGCAGAGGTCACGGTACATCGGATCGAGGCGATCCCGGCGTCGCTAGAGGATGTCTTCGTCTCGCTGACCGCTCATGGATCCCCGCGGGGTGTGGCGCAATGAAGATCAACCGGATTCGCGCAATTGCCTGGAAAGAGATTCTTCAGATACGCCGCGACCTGCGCAGCATTCTCATTGTTGTTGCGATGCCGGTGATTCTGATGCTGGCCTTCGGCTACGGTGTCAGCTTTGATATCAAGCATCTGCCGGTGTATGTTTTCGACCGGGAGAACAGCCAGCAAAGCCGCGATCTGGTACAGCGTTTCAGCTCTTCGGATTATTTTCAGCTGCGCGGCTCGGTGGACAACTACCGCGATCTTGTCCGCGCCATTGACTCCGGAGATTGTCAGCTCGGAATCGTCATTCCGGCGCAGTTCTCGCAAAAGCTGTCCGAGGGTGGAGCTGTCTCCGTGCAGGCGATTGTTGATGGCACTGACGGCAACAGCGCCAACGTCGGCATGGGATACGCGGAGGCGGTTGCGCTCGGCTATTCGCAGCAGATTCAACTCGACTGGATGCGCCAGAAAGGGCTGCGCGTCGTGGATCCTCCCATCGCGATAGCTGCGCGCACCTGGTTCAACGAAGACCTGGAGAGCGTGGCGAACATCGTGCCCGGAGTAGTGGCGATCGTGATGGCGGTCGTCGGTACGTTCCTCACCTCGCTGACGATTGCGCGCGAATGGGAGCGCGGCACCATGGAGCAACTGATCGCCACGCCGGTCTCGCCGCTGGAATTGATGATTGGAAAGCTCTCACCCTATCTCGCAATCGGACTGGCCGATACCGCGCTCTGTGCCGGGATGGGCGTGTGGTGGTTCGGAGTCCCCTTCCGCGGCAGTGTGGCCGTGCTCTTCGTCAGCTCAACACTCTTTCTGGTTGTAGTGCTTTCGCTCGGATACCTGCTGTCCGTGGCGCTCAAGTCCCAACTCGCCGCAAGTCAGGCGTCGCTGATTGTCACGTTTCTTCCCGCGTTCCTGCTCTCTGGTTTCATCTTTCCGATTGATCAGATGCCTCTCTTCGTCCAGGTGGTTACATATGTAATTCCCGCCCGCTATTTCATGTCCATCATCCGCGCCGTCTTCCTCAAGGGAAGCCCGCTGGTGCTGCTCTGGAAGGATATGCTGGCTCTGTTCATTTTCGCCACGGTGTTGGTCCTGTTGGCCACGCGTGCATTCCAGAAACGGTTGAGGTGAAGCGTCCATGTGGCTGAGACTGCGCCAGATGCTGGTGAAGGAGTTCATCCAGGTTTTCCGCGACAAGCACACCCGCTTCCTTCTCTTCGGCCCGCCCATCATCCAGATGGTGGTCTTTGGCTATGCTGCGAATCTCGACATCCAACACGTGCCTATGGCCATTGTCGACTACGAAAATTCGCGGGTGAGCCGCGACTTTATCTCCCGTTTTGAAGGTAGCCGCTACTTCGATGTTCGTGAGCGGACGCTTGATCAAGAGAAGCTCCGCCGCATGATAGATCACGGAGACGTGACCGTGGCCGTGCAGGTGAACGCCGGTTTCACCGAGCTGTTGCGCAAGGGGCAGACGGCGACGGTGCAGGTGATTTTCGACGCAAGCAACTCCAACACCGCGCTGGTCTCGCTCGGCTACGTCAATCAGGTGGCATCAAAGTTCGCGCAGGACTATCAGAAGGAGATGCTCAACCGCACCGCACCCTCCCTGCTGCCACAGATGCCTTCCATCGTGCTTGAGCGGCAGCCTTGGTTCAATCCAGACCTTAGCAGCCAGTGGTTCTTTGTGCCGGGTGTGATGGGAAACCTCATAACCGTCGTCATCGTTCTGCTGACGGCTTTTGCGATTGTCCGCGAGCGTGAAATTGGCACCCTCGAACAGATCATGGTGACGCCGATCCGTCCGGTGGAATTTATTCTCGGCAAAACGATTCCTTTCTTTCTGATCGGCCTCTTCGACGCTGTTCTGATCACTGCCGTGGGTACGCTCTGGTTTCAGGTTCCGCTGCGTGGAAGCTTGCTCGTCCTTTCGGTGGGCACGGTTCTCTACCTGTTTTGCGTGCTTGGCATTGGGCTGCTGATCTCCACTCTCTCGGAAACTCAGCAGCAGGCCATGGTCTCGGCTTTCTTTTTTCTCATGCCGGCAATTATCTTTTCCGGATTTGCCTCTCCCATCAGCAGCATGCCCACGGCATTGCAGTGGCTCACTTATGCCGATCCCTTGCGCTACTTCATCGTCATTCTGCGTGGAGTATTTCTCAAAGGTGTAGACTTCGGCGTGCTTTGGCCGCAGATGGTGTCGCTGGCGTTATTCGCCGTTCTGATCCTGCTGGCGAGCGTGCTGCGCTTCCACAAATCGCTGGACTAGTTTGCTGCCGAAACAGGGACGCATCTAATGCTTCCGGCCGCTTCTGGCCGCGCGGGATGCCGCCTTCTGCTCGTACATCGCGCTATCGGCCCGGTGAAGAAGATCCTTTGCCATCTCATCTGGCAGGTGTTCCGCCAGGCCGATTGAGGCGGCGGCTGTCAGCTTCATTGGGCCGGATGTTCCCTCGACGGTGTACTCTCCGCAGACCCACGCCAGAAGGCGCTCGGTCTGCGTCTTTGCTTCTGCCAGGGCGCAATCGAGCAGAATGATGAATTCGTCGCCACCCCATCGTCCGATGACATCCGAGGAGCGGCACGCCGACTGCAATTCAGTAGCAAACTGCTTCAATAACTCATCGCCGACAAGGTGTCCAAATGCATCATTCACTTGCTTGAATCCGTCCAAGTCAAGAATCGCAGCACAAAATGGAGTTTTGGAATCGATTCGTCGATCGATCAGATTTTCCACCCACAAGCGGCTGCGCAGCCCGGTCAGCGAATCGCGCGAGGCGATCTGCTCCGCTTCTTCTAGCTTGGCCTGATACGTCGAGATCTCCATTCGAGCCTGTTCGACCGCGGCCTTGCCCTCCGCAGCCATTTTGTCGATGGAGGTCTTCAATTCCGCCGCGCTTTTCTTGATGGATGCGCGGATCTGCGTCAGGTCTTCCAGGCTTGCGATTTTGTGCAACTGGGTAGTGACGTCGCTGATTTGTTGGGCGCATCGCTGATCCCTTTCGCCAACCGATTCGGCGGTGCGGGCCATCACCAGCAGAATCTCCTTGACGTGGTCGGTTGTCTGCTGGAAGTGTGTGGCTGTGCGCTTGCCCCAATCCTGCAACTGCTCCTGGACCTTCCTGCCAGTGGCTTCAACTGCCGCGACGGTATCGTCGGAGGAGAGCTTTTCTTCGAGTTTGTCCAGGTTTTGTTTCAGTTTCTCTCCGCTGGCAGGATGGACCGCCAGGCTGCAGCTCGCCATCTCACGCAAGGCCGCGCGATAGGCGGCAACGGTGGCGGGGAGCAGAAGCTCTTTCCCCTTCGATACCTCCTTGGTGTCGAAGCGAACTGGTTCATCAAGATACTTCTTCAGCGAGATCATGTTTCTCATAATAGGGTCAGGCTGCCTGAAAAATATCAGAGCAGATATCTCAGTATCGGCAGTTATGCTCGCTTTCTTCAGCCCTTGCGCCAGGACCCACGCAGATTCGTCTCGTCCAGCCAATTCGTGGAGGGTATCTGCGCGTTTCTCAATTCATTTGGGAACCTTGGGGCCAAACTTGCGGTTCCAGTGTTGGCCGGAGTAGAGAGAACTTAGTGGCTGCGCGCCGAGCGATCCACCCGTGCCCAGAAAGCGATGAAGTAGTCCGCCGCCGAAAGCAGCGATACAAAGAGCATGAACCAGACGGAGATCCGCGCAATGAGCTCGACTCCGATGATGAAGCCGAAGAAGTTCCACTCATACCAGCGGTGAGCCAGAATCACGGCGACGACGGCGACAATCTGCAAAACCATCTTCAGCTTACCCAGCTCGCGGGCCTGGATGGCAAAGCCCTCGGTCGCGGCCACGCTGCGCAATCCGGTGATCAGGAACTCGCGTCCCAGAACCAGGACGACGATCCATGGAGGCATGAGGTTGGGCGTGTAGCGGACGAGGAGAATGAGGCTGGCGGCGACCAGCAGTTTGTCCGCCATCGGATCCAGCAGAATGCCCACGCTGCTGATCTGTCCGTGCTTGCGCGCAAGGTAGCCGTCAAGTCCGTCGGTAATGGAGGCCAGAAGGAAAATGCCTGCGGCCAGCAACTCCTGCACACCCGGCGCAAAGATGTGGCTGGAGAGAACCCAGATCAAAAACGGAATACATCCGATTCTGCTCAAGGTAATCGAATTGGGCAGGTTCAACAAATCAAACCATCCGGAAAGAAAGCGGGCTTTTCCGTCAAATTATGCGGGATCAATCGTCGAAAAGCAACGCAAGCACGCAGTAGGACAATCCAGCGGCGTATAGCCTTACTTGTTTGTAGTGCCATACTCCGCTGGTTATACTTCCAGCCAGCGATGGCCCGTATCTTATATGGAGTCAACGGCGAAGGCGCGGGCCACTCGACCCGCTCGCGGGAGATTATTCTTCACCTCCAGCGCCAGGGACACAGCGTGCTTGCCGCCTCCTTTGACCGCGGCTTGCGCAATCTCAGCGACATCTGCGAGGTGCTGGAAATTCACGGCTTCCGCTTCACCTATGTGAATAACCAGGTCCGCTACGATCGCACCCTGGCGCGCAACCTCTTCCACGCCGGCAAGGCAGCGAGCGGCATCAAGGATCTAGCTCGCCTCATCGGCGAGCGCGGTATTGAACTGGTCATCACTGACTTCGAGCCGCTTACCTGCCGTGCCGGACGCCGTTGCAAGCTTCCCGTTATCTCGATAGACAATCAGCACATCCTCACGCACTTCACCGTGGCCACGCCGTCACGCTATCGCACCGACGCCACCGCCGCAAAGATGTTGACGCGGCTGATGACGCCCTACGCATCGCACTACCTGGTGACCTCGTTCTTCGACGCCCCGAGCCGCCGCCGCAACTCTGAACTGGTGCCCCCGATCCTGCGCCAGCAGTTTCAGGACGCGGTGCCCAGCGCCGATGGCCCCATCCTCGTCTATGTCACCTCGCCCGCGCCGCAGCTTATCAAGACTCTCTCTTCGGTGCGCGCTGAGTTCATCGCCTACGGCTTCGGACACGAGGGGCGCGAGGGAAACATTCTCTACAAAAAGCCCGGTTTTGAAAGCTTCTTCGACGACCTGCTTCGCACCCAGGCGATCATCGCCAACGCCGGATTTTCTCTGGTTACCGAGGCGCTGCATCTCGGCAAGCCCTACCTCGCCATGCCGGTACGCAACCAGTTCGAGCAGATATTCAACGCCTTCTGGCTGGGCCGTACGGGCTACGGCGCCTTCTGGGAGGAGTTGACCAAAGAACGCGTGGAGTCGTTTCTTTTCAACCTGCCGCTCTTCCGCGAGAAGCTCGCTGAGTATCCGCGAAGGTCAAACCAGGAGCTGTTTGCCAAGCTGGACTCGCTGATCGCGGAGCGGCTTCAACAATAGGGAAGTGTTTCTAGCTCCTTAGCCTCGGCGCTTCCTGAAGAACGCTTGCAGAATCTCCATGCAGCACCCAGCGAGCACGCCTTCCACCACTTCCACGCGATGGTTCAGCCGGGGATGGTTGATCACCTGCATGATGCCGCCAGCGGCTCCGGCCTTGGGGTCATGCGCGCCGAAGACCAGCCGCGCGATTCGCGCGTGCATGATCGCTCCGGCGCACATCGCGCACGGCTCCAGGGTGACGTAAAGCTGGCAGCCGCTGAGGCGGTAGTTGCCGAGCGTGCGAGCGGCTTCGCGCAGGGCTTGTATCTCCGCGTGCGCGCAAGGATCGTTGCTGGAAACCACCTGGTTCCAACCGCGCCCAATGATCTGCTGACCGGTGCTGTGCTGATCAACGACGGCCTGATCAACGTTGTCCCGTTCAACGCTGCGCTCGTTGCACACCACGACCGCCCCGACCGGAACCTCGCCCGCTACTTCGGCCAACCGCGCCAGCCGCAGCGCCTCCTCCATCCACCGCTCGTCGTCCTGCGCCGGGCCACCGCGAGTTTCGCCGTCGTTCTGCATAAGCCTATGCGCTTATCCTTCTGCCGGTTCCTGCTGCGTCATGCAGTGAATCGCGCCCAGACCCCAGATCAGGTCGCCGCAGTAGATGGGCACGATGCTGTGCTTCGGCATCGCCCGCTGGATGATGTTCAGCGCCTTCAGATCGTTGGCGTCGTCGAAGGTCGGCACCAGCACCGTCCGGTTGGAGATATAGAAGTTCGCGTAGCTGGCGGGCACGCGCTGTCCCTTGAAAACAACCGGCGAGGGCATGGGCAGGGAAACAACCTCCAGCGCTCTGCCCGCCGTGTCCGTCATCTTTTTCAGGCGCTTTGAGTTTTCTTTGAGAATCGTGTGATTGGGGTCTGCCGGATCGGCCTCACTGGCGGCCAGCACCGTGCGCGGGCCCACGAAGCGGGCAACGTCATCCACGTGGCCATGGGTGTCATCGCCAACAATGCCGCGTTCCAGCCACAGAACCTTTTTCACTCCCAGCATCCGGCCCAGCGCCGCCTCGATCTGCTCGCGCGTCATGCCCGGATTGCGTTGTTGCATCGGGCTGAGCAGGCACTCCTCGGTGGTCAGCAGAAGACCGCGTCCGTTCACGTCGATCGACCCGCCTTCAAGCACCATCTGCCGCCCAGCGTCTGCGACCGGAGCGGCGTCATTTGCCGCGTACCCGCCAGCGTCAGCGACTGCTTGAAACAACTTGCAGCCCCGCAGCCGGGCAATCTTTTCCGGCAGCGCGTTATCGAGCTGCCAGTTCTTGTACTTGGCCCAGGCGTTGAACTTCCAGTTGCTCAGCGCCACGCTGCCGGCCTTATCTTTTACGAAGATCGGGCCGGAGTCACGCAGCCATCCGCGATTGGTGGGCCATTGGTGAAATTCAATGCGCGGCTGCAGGGCCGGCAACACATTCGCCTCGGTCAATATTTTCCGCGCCCGTGCCTCTGCGCCGGAGTCGTTCACAATCAGCTCAACCCGGGCGGCGCGCGCCAGATGGCGTACGATCTCGGCATAAACATAGGGAATAGGCTCGAACTTTCCCGGCCAATCCGTGCGGTTATGCGGCCAGGCCAGCCACGTCGCCTGTTGCGGCTCCCATTCGGCGGGCATGCGGTAGCCGAGCGCGGCTGGAGTGTCAGCTGCAATCCTGGGCTTCATCTACTTTCCAAACCTCTCGGTGATCGGCCCATAGGCGTCGATGCGGCGGTCGCGCAGGAAGGGCCAGTTGCGGCGAATCTCCTCCTGCAATGTCACATCAACCGTACCCACCAGGATCTCTTCCTTGTCGTGCGACGCCTTGGCGAGGATGCGGCCAAAGGGATCGGCCAGGAACGAGCCGCCCCAGAAGTCAAGCCCTGCGCCCTTCACCTCATTGCCGCGAACATTGCCCGTCTCATGTCCCACGCGATTGACCGCTCCGACATAGACCCCGTTGGCGATGGCGTGTGCCCGCTGGATGGTGAACCAGGCATCGTACTGCGCCGCTCCCCAATCTTCCTTTTCCGCCGGATGCCAGCCGATGGCGGTGGGATAGAAAATCACGTTCGCCCCCTGCAAGGCGGTCAACCGCGCGCCCTCCGGATACCACTGATCCCAGCAGATCAGCGTCCCGACCGAGCCCTCTTCCAGTTCAAAACTCTTGAAGCCCAGATCGCCCGGCGTGAAGTAATACTTCTCGTAGTAAAGCGGATCGTCCGGGATGTGCATTTTGCGGTAAAGGCCGCGAATTTCGCCATCGCTGCCGATAACCACCGCAGTGTTGTGATAGAGTCCCGGAGCGCGCCGCTCGAAGAGGGACACTTCGATGGCAACCTTCAATTCGCGGGCCAGGGCGCAGAAGCGATGCGTGCTCGCTCCCGGAATCGTCTCGGCCAGGTCAAAGAGGGAAGTGTCCTCGCGCTGGCAGAAATACTGGGTCAAGAACAGCTCCGGCAGGCAGATGACCTGCGCCCCCCGGCGCGCCGCCTCGCGCACGTGTGCCAGCGCGCGCTCCAGGTTATCCTGCGGCTCCGGTGAACAGCACATCTGGATCAGGCCTACCTCAAATCGTCCGGTCGCCACTTGCTCCTCCAGTTCGTTCCGCGTTAGCGCTTAGAATATCAAAGCGGAAGCCGCATCCAATGGTATGCTTTTCAGATTGGCTCGCTACTATGACTATCCTGCCGAAACGCGTTGACGATCAGACCCAGCTCTCGCACGAATCAATCCGCGAGGCCGAGGAGATTTTCAACAGTCACCTGAAGCGAGTTGGACTGAAGCACACCGGTCAGCGCGACGCCATCCTGCGCGCATTCCTGGAGACGCACGACCATCTTTCCACCGAGGATCTGCACCATCTCGTCCAGCGCAGCGATCCCAGCATCGGTTTCACCACGGTGTACCGCACCCTCAAACTATTCTCCGAATGCGGCCTCGCCAGCGAGGTCGCCTTCCACGACGGCGTCACCCGCTACGAGCACCAGTACAACCGGCGCAGCCATCATCACATGGTCTGCACCGAATGTGGCGGCTCTGTCGAGTTTTTTTCGCCGGAGATCGAGAAGTTGGAAAAAGAGATTGGAAACAAACACCACTACATCACCACCCGCCACACCTTCCAGATCTATGGCGTCTGCGGCGAGTGCCAAAAGAAAAAGCCCGCCCGGCGCGGCTCGCGCCTCTAACAGGCGGCCTCGCGAATTTTCGTTACTGTGCCCCAACCGGTGAGCAATCTCTGTCCAGTCGAAGCGCCGCGAAAGTGGCGGCCATGCTGAATACCTCCCGAACGTTTGTCGGCCACACCTGCTTTGGAGCAACGGAGCACTGTGAAATCAATGGAACTAAGAATTACCTGAAGGCGACACTTCCTTCCGGTCATGTTTATTTATGCCGTCGTCCGCATGGAGGCTATGGGCGCTCGGGTGCTACTGGATATAATGGCGGCGTTGAAGTATTCCGTTGGTTTCAACTCTGTAATACTGTCGTTGTGACTGGAGGCGAACTTAAATATGTCTCAAGAACCAGCAGTTCCGGTTGAAGATCAGGCAAGCGCTTCGGAGCGTCTTTATCGAGAACGTGCCAAGCGCATTGAGGATGCACTTGCGCTCAGACGCCCGGACCGCGTTCCGATTTCTCTTTCCTTCGGTATGTTCCTGGCTCAAAGCGAAGGCATTCCGCGTCAAGAGCTGTATGAGAATGGGGATGCGCTAGGGAGCGCAATGGAAAAGGCTACGCTTCGTTACCAACCTGACGCATATTCCGTCATGGCTCTGACATCCGGCGCAAGCCAGCTTCTCGGTGAGCTGATGACGAAGTGGCCAGGACACCAATTAGGCCCGAACGACTCCTTTCAATACCACGAGGGCGAGTACATGAAGGCCGAAGATTACGATGCCTTTTTGGCCGATCCTGCCGACTGGTCGGTCCGAACCTATTTGCCTCGTATCTATACAGCCCTTCAAGGACTCTCGAAGTTGCCGCCTCTGGCCATGGCGTCTGTCGGCTTCTACTCGCTGAACGCTTTCCTCTCCAGCCTCGACCTGCCGGAGGTTGCCACCGCGCTGGAAGCGCTCTCCAAGGCTGCACGGATGCAGGTGTCCTGGTCCGGCAAAGTGACCGGATACGTCAAACGATTGGAAGCTCTGGGCTTTCCGGCAATACCTTTTGGCGGTGAGTCCCTTCACGCACCGTTCGATTTCATGGCTGACACCTTGCGCGGCATGCGAGGCATTTTCCTTGACATGCGCCGTTCTCCGGACAAGTTGTTGGCCGCGGAAGAAAAGGTCATTCAAATCCAAGTCGAGTACGCGGTTGCACGCAGCAAGGTCACGGGCAAGAAAAACGCTTTTATTCCTCTCCATCGGGGCTCGGATGGCTTCATTTCATTGCCCATGTTCGAGCGTTTCTACTGGCGGCAACTCAAGGATATGATGCTGCGGTTGATCGACGCCGGCCTCACACCGAACGTTTTCTATGAAGGCAGTTGGGACAAGCGGCTGGAATACCTGGCTGAGTTGCCCAAGGGCAAGACGGTCGGTAGATTTCAGCAAAGCAACATCTTCAAGGTTAAAGAAGTTGTCGGCGATACCATGTGCATTCTTGGAGGCATGCCGGTGAGTATGCTTCTTGGCTCGGAGCCGAGTCAGATACGCGAGCACACCCACAGGGTATGTCAAGAGCTTGGCCGGGGCGGCGGCTTCATCATGACGACAGACATCAGTGACATGGAGGGTTGCAACCCTGAACTGATCAAGGTCTGGGTGGATGCGACCAAGGAATTCGGAAAAGTCTGAGCCGTATTCAGAAACGATTGGCCCACTCGTGCGGCGCGGCAGGCAGGGCACGGTGACTCGTGAGTGTTATTGAAAGGGCGCCATTGATCATCAAGGTTTTTTATCACGACAAGTGCTTTGACGGAGCCTGCTCGGCTTCGCTGTTTACGCGCTTCTACCGGGAGCGCATTCGCCCTCATGCGGAGTTCCAATACCAGGGGCTGCTGCACCGCGCCGGAGCGCTCTTCAATATCGAGGACTTCACCGGCGACGAGAACGCAATCGTCGACTTCAAGTATTTCGCCTCGGAAAAACTGACGTGGTGGTTCGATCATCACGAGAGCGCGTTCCTCAGCGAAGCGGATGCGGAGGATTTCGAGCGCCAGCAGAGCAACACCCGGTTCTTC
This sequence comes from Candidatus Korobacteraceae bacterium, assembly GCA_049521655.1. GTDB lineage: Bacteria > Acidobacteriota > Terriglobia > Terriglobales > Acidobacteriaceae > TOLSYN. The sequence goes on along the minus strand of JBEKOO010000006.1, from coordinate 106,371 downwards.
GATCCCGATTTCAAGTCCTGCACAAAATTTTTGGCGACGGTTGCGCAGAGCCGCTTCGGCTTTGATCCGGAGCCCGTGGCCGAGCTGGTGAAGTGGGCCGACATTGTCGACGGTGCATCGTATGAGAGCGCGGAGGTCGCGGTCGGAATGAAGGAAGCCGCGATGCGCATCACCATGGCCATTGAAGCAAACCAGGAGCCGACGTTTATCCCGCGGCTGATTGAACTGCTCGCCTACCGGCCGCTGGAGGAGATTGTCGCCACGCCGTTTGTCGCCACGCAAATTCCGCCATTGCTGGAGCGGCACCAGCGCTCCATCGAGATCATCCGCAAACACAGTGAATGCACGGAGCGGACGATCTTCTTCGACGTGACCGGATACGACCTTGAGGGATACAACAAGTTCATTCCCTACTACCTGTATCCGGAGAGCGTGTACAGCGTGGGCCTGAGCAAGAGCAGCTTCCGGGTGAAGATCTCCGTGGGCTCCAACCCCTGGACCGATGCGGAGAACCTGATTAACCTTGCGAAGATCTGCGAACGCTACGGCGGCGGAGGACATGCACGGGTGGGCGCCATCAGCTTTCCTCCGGGCGAGTTCGAGCGAGCCACCCAGGCCGCACAGGAGATCGTCCTGGAGTTGCGTACACACGCCCGCAAGCACCACACGACTTAGGAAACATCGATTTCACCCTGCCGCAGGGCGAAGGCAACGATTGCCTTAAGAGGCAATCGTTGCAACCCGGATGTTGATCATTTAGTTAATCTTTTCACAAATTTCCAAAGGATTGCCTGATTGGTTACGGTGTGCTGGCAAACGATTGGCACAAAGAGCAATCCTTTCATTGCACGAGATTCCATGGATGGGCCGTGCTGGAGGCGAGAATCGGACGAGACAATGCGGAGAGGTGATTGGGATGATTCGTGTGGCCTGGGTGACGGGGAGCAAGAAGCCGGGTATCGCAATATCGGCGAGCCGGTAGTTTTGAATAGGGAAAGCACCGAACGCACGGCAAGCTGCGCTGATGGGAGATTCAGGATCGCTCTGCAGCTGGCGCCGCCATGCGCCAGCCCGGAGTCAGGCGACCTTTCCGAAGCCGGGGATTGCCCTGGCGGTAAGCGTTGCAGGCTGGGTGGGCTCGCTTCCTGCAGCTAACACTTTCATCCGCTCCCAGTCGTACGGAAATTCTTTGCCGCAATCCAGACAGACAACATAAGTTCCCGTGATGCCGGGCACATGGGAATGGGGGTTGTTTGCTTTCTTCGCGGTAATGGGAAAAGTGTAGTTCCTATGCCAACAGCCGAAGAGCATGTCGAAGACATCGGCAAACATCGATATACCTCCTGGTCTCTGGTTCGGTTCCTGATGCTTTGTACTCGGGCATCTGGTAGTTAGATTCACCGAAGGGCTCAAAGGTTCGAGATTAGATGCAATTGAGTTTGCTGCGGTATGTACAAGTTAGGTACATGCGCCGCAGTTCGAATTTTGCAGGGCATCTTCAGAAGGTGATTTTGCTTCGGGCATGTAACATGCGTTCTGGAGCCTGTGCGTTGAGTTTGCCCCGGTTTTCCTCATCGCCTTTTGTGGCCGCGGGGTACAATCGGCGTTAGCCATGTCTTCTGATTTTGTTCATCTGCATCTCCATACCGACTACTCGATGCTGGACGGCGCATGCGACACCAAGGTGCTGTGCAAGCGGGCCAGGGAGTTGAATATGCCGGCGGTTGCCATGACGGATCATGGCAACATCTTCGGCGCGGTACACTTTTTCAACGACGCAAAGGAAGCTGGGATCAAGCCGATCCTGGGCTGCGAACTGTACATCTGCAAGAAGGAAGACCATCGCGCGGAGCCGCAAGGCGACAGCTATAACCACCTGATCGTTCTGGCCGAAAACGAAGCCGGCTACAAGAACCTGACGAAGATTTGCTCGGAAGCCTCGCTGCACGGCTTTTATTACAAGCCGCGGGTGAGCAAGCGCTACCTGGCGGAACATGCCGAAGGACTGATCGGACTGTCGGCGTGCCTGAAGGGCGAGGTCGCCGAGCGGCTGACCGAAGGCAAATACGAGGCGGCGCGCGTGGCGGCAAAAACCCTGGAGGACATCTTCGGACGGGGTAATTTTTTTCTGGAGATACAGGACCAGGGCCTGGAGGAAGAAAAACGGATTCACAAGGATCTGTTCCGCCTGGAGCAGGAGTTGGAGATCCCGATGGTGGCCACCAACGACAGCCACTACATCTGCGAGGACGATAGCTTGGCGCAGGACGTGATGATCTGCATCCAGACCGGGAAATCGATCGCCGACCCGAACCGGATGAAGTTCCAGACCAACCAGTTCTTTGTGAAGAGCGCCGAAGAGATGGGGAAGGTCTTTCAGGGGTATGAGCAGTTGCTGCGGCGCACCGTGGGAATTGCCGAGCGCTGCAACCTGAGGCTGGAGAAGATTGAAAATCCGTTTCCGAAGTTCGAGGTTCCGGAAGGCGAGACGATCGATAGCTACTTTGAGCGGATTGCGCGCGAGGGCATGGCGCGGCGCATGAACCTGCTGCACGAGCTGAAGAGCCACGGCAAGCTGAAGCACAGCTTCGGCGAGTATGAAGAGCGCTTGAACCGCGAGATCGGCATCATCAAGCAGATGAAGTTTCCCAGCTATTTTCTTATTGTCTGGGACTTTATCCGGTATGCGAAGGAGAACGGAATTCCGGTGGGGCCGGGGCGCGGCTCGGCTGCGGGCTCACTGGTGGGCTATGCGATGGGTATCACCGACATCGATCCGATTCAGTATGGGCTGCTGTTTGAGCGCTTCCTGAATCCGGAGCGCGTCTCGATGCCCGATATCGACGTGGACTTCTGCATGAACCGCCGCGGCGAAGTGATCAGCTACGTGACCGGGAAGTACGGACGCGAGCGGGTGGCGCAGATCATCACCTTTGGAACGCTGGCGGCCAAGGCCGCGATCAAGGACACAGGTCGCGTGCTGGACATGCCGTACAGCGAGGTGGACCGCATCGCCAAGATGATCCCCGGCACGACGGGAATGACCATCGACAAGGCAATGGCAGACGTTGCGGCCTTCCGCGACGTGTATACCAACGATGCGGCGATCCGCAACCTGGTGGACACGGCGAAGAAGCTGGAAGGCATGGTTCGTAACTCGGGGGTACACGCCAGCGCCGTGGTGATCGCTCCGGTGCCGCTGGATGAACTGGTTCCGCTGTACAAGACGAAGAACGACGAAATTGTAACCGCCTACGACATGACTGCGGTGGAGAAGATGGGCCTGCTGAAGATGGACTTTCTCGGGCTCACGACGCTGACCATCATCGACGATTGCCTGAAGCTGATCCAGATGACACGAGGCGAGAGCGTAGTGATGGAAAAGATTCCGCTGGAAGATGCCGAGACCTACGAGAAGGTGTTTCACAGGGGGCACACATCGGGGGTCTTCCAGTTTGAATCCGACGGGATGCGCGACGTGCTGCGGCGCTATCAGCCGACGAAGGTGGAAGATCTGACGGCATTGAACGCACTGTACCGGCCGGGGCCGATCCAGGGCGGCATGATCGACGATTTTATCGAGCGCAAGTGGGGACGCAAGCGGGTCGATTACATGCTGCCGGAGCTGGAGCGGCTGCTGAAAGAGACGCTGGGCGTGATTGTGTACCAGGAACAGGTAATGCAGATTGCCAACGTCATCGCCGGCTACTCGCTGGGCGAAGCCGATCTGCTGCGCCGCGCGATGGGCAAGAAAGACGAGAAAGAGATGGACCAGCAGCGCGAGCGCTTTATGCAAGGCGCGGCGGAGAGAAAGTTTTCGGCGGATAAGGCCGGACACATCTTTGACCTGATGGCCCAGTTCGCCGGATACGGCTTTAATAAATCACACTCGGCGGCCTACGCGCTGGTGGCCTATCACACGGCGTATTTGAAGACGCACTATCCGGTGGAGTTCATGGCGGCGCTGCTGACCTCGGTAACTGGCAAGACCGAGGACGTGGTGAAGTACATCGCGGAGTCGCGCGAGATGGGCATCGAGGTTCTGGCGCCGGACGTACACGAGTCGGAGGCGAACTTCACGCCGATCATCACGCCGGAGGGCTCAGCGCAGACGCCGGCGGGCTACAAGATTCGCTTCGGGCTTTCGGCGGTGAAAAACGTGGGCGGGAATGCGATCGGCTCAATCGTTGAGGCGCGCAAGGATGGGCATTTCAAGGATATCTTCGACTTCTGCGAAAGGGTGGATCTGCGGCTGCTCAACCGGCGGGTGCTGGAATCGTTGATCAAGAGCGGGGCGCTGGATTCGCTGGGACGGCGCTCGCAACTGATGGCGGTGCTGGACAAGGCGATGGAAGAGGCGCAGAAGTCAGCGCGGGATCGGGACGCGGGACAGCACGGACTATTCGGCATCTTTGAGGAGACGAGCCCGGCGGCTGCGGCGGCCGACCGGCTGCCGAATACTCCGGACTGGGAAGAGTCGGTGCGGCTGGCGAACGAGAAGGAGATTCTGGGCTTCTGGATCAGCGGACATCCGCTGGAAAAATACCAGGAAAAGATTGAGGACCTGCATGCGCTGAAAACCAGCGACGTGCTGGCAATGAAGAACTCGACACCGAAGAACGAGGACATCGCGGTGGGCGGATTGATCACGGGCGTGCGCATTGCCAAGACGCGCAAGGGCGACCTGATGGCCGGATTGGTGATCGAAGACATGCACGGGCGGGTGGAAGCAGCGGTGTTTCCGGAGGCGTACAGGCGGCTTTCTGAAAAGGTAAAACTGGAGATTCCGGTACTGGTGAAGGCGGCGGTGCGAGTGGAAGAAGACGCCGCGCCGAAGCTGTTCATCAATGAGATAACGCCACTGGACGAGGCCAAGGTGAAGCTGCCGCGCGCGCTGCGGATTGCGATTCAACTGGCGGATGCGAGGCCGGAGACGGTGGACGCATTGCATGGGTTGTTCACGCGCTCGAAGGGCGACGCCAAGGTGCTGTTTGACCTGGTGCGCGCGGGTGAGTATGCAGTGGTGATGGAGGCGGAAGGCTATAATGTATGTGCGGATCGCGCCTTCATGAAGAGCGTGGAACAATTGTGCGGCCCCGACTCCATCAAGGTGATCGACTAGGACGAGACAACAGGCATGGAAGCTGGAACGAAGGCAGACCAGGAACTGGGAAAAGTGGAGCGCCAGATTGCGCAACTGGAGTCGGTTGCGGGCAGCAATCAGGAGGCGCAGAAGCAGCTCCGGGATCTACACGAGCGGGTTGAGGGACTGCGCAAGCAGGTAGAGGCAAACTTCGACGCGTGGCAGCGGACGGAGCTGGCGCGGCATCCGCATCGTCCCTACATGCTGGATTACGTCCAGCTCATGTTCACGGACTTCGCAGAGATTCATGGCGACCGGGCGTTTGGCGATGACGCCGCGATGGTGTGCGGCATGGCGCGCTTCCACGGCGAAGAAGTGCTGGTGGTGGGCACGCAAAAAGGACGCGACACCAAGCAAAAAATCTACCGCAACTTCGGGATGCCGAATCCGGAGGGGTATCGCAAGGCGCTGCGGGCGATGCAGATGGCGGAGAAGTTCGGACGGCCGATCTTCTGCTTTATCGATACGCCGGGAGCCTACCCCGGACTGGGCGCCGAAGAGCGCGGGCAGGGCGAGGCAATTGCATATAACCTGCGCGAGATGTCCCGGCTGAAGGTTCCGATCCTGGTGACGGTGACGGGCGAGGGCGGCTCCGGCGGAGCGCTTGCGATTGCCGTGGGCGACCGGGTTTTCATGCTGGAAAACAGCGTATATTCGGTGATTTCGCCGGAGGGTTGCGCCACCATCATGTGGCGCGACGCGGGCAAGCGCGACCTGGCGGCAAAGGCGATGCACATCACGGCTCCAGACCTGCTGGGCTTTGGCATCATCGACGCGATTGTGCCGGAAGCCGAGGGCGGAGCGCACACCGATCCGGCGCGGACGGCGGAGAATCTGGACAAGGTGCTGGTGGAGAGCCTGGCGGATTTGAAAAAACTGAGCACGACAGAGCTGCTGGACGGCCGCTACGAAAAATTCAGAAAAATGGCGCAGTTCTTCAAGGAAGAGTAGGGGCTGGTTTGCGGAAAAGACGTCCCGTCTGGATGGACGGGGCTTTTTTTGCGCTATACATGCATGAGATCGGCGTGGGGCTCTTCTCCGGCGGGCAGGTCGCCGGCCTTGGGCGCGGTGTGTTTCTTGGGATCCTTGAGGAGGATGACCATCGGGATCATGGCGAGAAAGATGACGCCCATGATTTTGAAGGCTTCGACGAAGGAGAGCATGGCGGCGTGCTGCTGCAACTGCAGGAAGATGGCAGCGAAGGCCCGGCGCGAGGCGGTCACCGGGTCAGCGCCTTTGAGGACAAAGAACTGAGTGGATTGATGCAGCATGGCCCCAACGCGAGGCTGTCCGGGAAGAATGTGCTCGACGAGGCGGTTCTGGTGGAACTGCTGGCGGCGGGCGAGCAGGGTTGACATGGCGGCAATGCCGACGCTGCCGCCGATGTTGCGCATCAGGTTAAAGATGCTGGTGGCGTTGCCCATCTTCTCGCGCTGGACGTTGGACATGGCGGCGGCGGAGAGGGGAATGAAAATGCACGCCATGGCTCCGCCCTGCAGCATCTGAGGCCAGAAGACATCCCAATAACCGGCGTTGAGGTTAAGGTCGGAGAGCTTGAACATGGTTATGGCTCCAACCAGAAGGCCGGCAGCGAGGAGTTTGCGCACATCCATGCGGGCAGCAACCGCACCAACGAAGAGGGTAAAGATGAAGGAGCTGAAGCCTCGCGGAGAGAGCGCGAGTCCGGCTTGCAGGGAGGGGTAGCCCAGGAGGGTCTGAAGATATTGCGGAATCAGAACCATGCTGCCGTAGAGACAGAAGCCTACCGCGAACATCAGGAGCACTCCGACGGTAAAGGAGCGGTTCTTAAGGGAGCGCAGATCGACGATGGGCCGGTCGACGGCCAACTCCCGAATCACGAATGCGAGCAGCCCGGCAATGCAGCAGAAGAGCTCGATACGGATCTCGTGCGAACCTAGCCAATCTTTGCGCTGGCCAGTGTCAAGAAGAAGCTGTAGCGAGCCGACGCCGAGGGCGAGCAGGCCGATGCCCCAAAGATCGACACTGGCATCGCGATCGCGCCGGATGTAAGGCGGATCATATATGAAGCGCGCCATCATCCAGAGCGAGAAGATGCCAACCGGAATGTTGAGGTAGAAGATCCAGCGCCAGGTGTAGTTGTCAGTGATCCAGCCGCCGAGGGTGGGGCCGATGATGGGGGCGCAGACGATGCCGAGTCCGTAAGCAGCCATCGCCTGGCCGTGTTTTTCCTTGGGAAAAGTCTCCAGGAGAATTGCCTGTGACAGGGGCTGCAATCCACCACCACACAGGCCCTGCAGCACGCGGAAGACGATTAACTGAGTGAGGCTGCTGGCCATGCCGCAGAGCAGGGAAGCAACGGAAAAACCGATCACGCAGGCCATCAGCATGCGGCGGCGTCCGAAATGGTTGGCCAGCCATCCGGCCATGGGCAGGACGATGGCGTTGGCGACGAGATAGGAGGTAACTACCCAGGTTCCTTCTTCGTAGGTGGCGCTCAGGTTTCCGGAGATGTGGGGAATGGAGACATTGACGACCGTTGTGTCCAGGACTTCCATGAAGGTGGCGAGCATGACGGCGACGGTCACAATCCACGGGTTCACCAGCGGGCGAGAGTCTGCGTTGGTCATGAGCGTTTGCCTGAGAAATTGCAGATTAGACCGCTATGGGGCGCGGGTCTGTGATGCAGAACACGTCGAGGCGAGATTTTTGTTCAGCACTGGAAGAAATGATTGCGGCAAGGATTGGGCATTGACGGCTGCGCGGCCTGCACGGGTTGGAGGCGGATTGGCAGCGGTGTTGGGATGAAGTTGAGATTAGGGGCGAGTATTATAATGTCCGGGGTGGAAGCGCGCAGTGAACTCTGTGCGAATCGACTGCGTGTTTCCTGAAGGATGGCTTCTCAATGGTGAGTACCGATATTGCCCTGGGGCAGGGCAGTGGCAGCGGGCAGGATCGCAAACCTGTGGTAAACAACTTCAGCATTCAAGTGGCTACCGTGAACGGTTCCGGCTCACAGTCGGCAAACTCGATTCTCATGCGCACGGTTTTTCAGATGGGAGTTCCGGTGAGCGGGAAGAATCTGTTTCCGTCGAACATTGCGGGGCTTCCGACGTGGTTCACGATTCGCGTGAGCAAGGACGGGTACGTGGCGCGCAAGCGCGATTCGGAGTTGCTGATTGCGATGAATCCGGAGAGTGCCGTGGAGGACGTTCGCGCACTGAAGTCCGGCAGCGTGGTGGTGTTTGACGAGCCGCTGAAACTGGAGGCTCTGCGCGAGGACCTAACCTTCTACGCGGTGCCGTTCGACAAGCTGGTGGGGCCGGTGGCGCCGGAGGCGAAGCTGAGGAAATTGCTGCGCAACATGATCTACGTGGGCGTGATGGCACATCTGCTTTCGCTGGAGATGGCGGAGGTGGAAGAGGCGATCGGCAAGCAGTTCAGCGGAAAAAAGCGCGCGACCGATGTGAACGTGGCCGCCGCGCGCGCCGGTTATGAATTCGGCGCAGCCAACTTTGCACGCTCGCACTTCCGGGTTGCGCGGATGAACGAGAACGCGAACAAGATCATCATCGACGGCAACTCGGCGGGTGCGCTGGGGGCGCTGTTTGGCGGAGTGACGGTGGTGGCCTGGTATCCGATCACGCCTTCGTCCTCGATGATTGAGAGCTTGATGGAGTACTTGAAGGAATATCGCGTAGACGCCAACGGCAAAGCTACCTTTGCGGTGGTGCAGGCGGAGGACGAGCTTGCCGCAATTGGAATGGTGCTGGGAGCATCCTGGGCGGGAGCACGCGCGATGACTGCGACGGCGGGGCCGGGAATCTCGTTGATGTCTGAATTTGCGGGGCTGGGCTACTATGCGGAGCTTCCGGCGGTGATCTGGGATGTGCAGCGGGTTGGGCCCTCGACGGGATTACCGACGCGAACGGCGCAGGGCGATCTGCTTTCAACGGCTTTTCTTTCACACGGCGATACGAAACATCCGATGCTGCTTCCGGCATCGGTCGGAGAGTGCTTCGAGTTCGGCATGAAGGCCTTCGACGTGGCCGAGCGCCTGCAGACGCCGGTGTTTGTGATGAGCGATCTGGACATCGGGATGAACAACTGGGTAAGCGACCCGTTCCCGTATCCGGAGACGCCGCTGGACCGGGGCAAGGTTTTGAGCAAGGAAGACCTGGACCGGCTGGGAGGTTTTGCGCGCTATAAGGACGTGGACGGCGACGGCATCGGGTATCGGACGCTGCCCGGCACCGCGCACCCCAATGCCGCGTGGTTTGCGCGCGGCAGCGGACACAACGAGAAGGCGCAGTACTCGGAGCGTCCGGAGGATTACGTTCATAACATGGACCGGCTGGAGCGCAAGTGGGAGACGGCGCGGAGAACTGTTCCGGGGCCGGTTGTGGAGTGCAGCACGCCGGGAGCGAAGATCGGGATGATCGCGTTTGGATCGTCGCACTGGGCAGCGTTGGAGAGCGTGGACGAGCTGAAGCAGCAGGGCATTGCAGCCGATTATCTGCGGCTGCGCGCGTATCCCTTTAGCGCGGCGGTAGAGGAGTTCATCACGGCGCACGAGCGGGTTTACGTCATCGAACAGAACCGCGACGCACAGATGCTGCAACTGATCAAGATGGACATTGCAGCGGCAGAGATTGCGAAGCTGCGTAGCGTTCGCCACTATAACGGGCATCCGCTGGAGGCGGAGGTCGTTACCGACGCGATTGTGGCGTTGGAATCTGCAAACCAGGAATCTGTAAACCAGGAACATGAGGGCCAGCAACATTTGACCCAGGAGCAGAAGTAATGGCTACTACACCGAATCCTCCGGCTGCGGTTAAGAGCAACCGCATCGGGCTCTCCGTGATCGATTATCGCGGCAGCAAGAGTACGCTTTGCGCAGGTTGCGGACACAACGCGATCTCAGAGCGCATCATCGACGCGTTTTACGAAATGGGCATTGAGCCCGAACGGGTTGCCAAACTCAGCGGCATTGGCTGCTCGTCGAAGAGTCCGGCTTACTTCATGGGACGGGCGCACAGCTTTAACGGCGTGCATGGACGCATGCCCGCGCTGGCGACCGGCGCGGCGGTTGCCAATCACAAGATGCTGCACATCGGCGTGAGCGGCGACGGCGATACGGCGTCGATTGGCATGGGGCAGTTCGCCCACCTGATGCGGCGCAATCTGGCGATGATTTACATCATTGAAGACAACGGGGTGTATGGACTGACCAAGGGTCAGTTTTCGGCGACGGCCGATCTGGGATCGAGGCTGAAGACGGGAACGGTCAACGAACTGCCGGCAATCGATACGTGCGCGCTGGCAATCGAACTGGGCGCGACGTTTGTGGCGCGCAGCTTCAGCGGCGACAAGAAGCAGTTGGCCGCCCTGCTGAAGGCGGCGATCGCACACAATGGAACGGTGCTGCTGGACGTGATCTCGCCCTGCGTGACCTTCAACGATCATGAGGGTTCGACGAAGAGCTACAAGTTCATGAAGGATCACGAAGAGCCGCTGCAGGATATCAACTTCGTTCCGGCGTTCGAGGAGATCGACGTGGAATACGAAGCGGGCGAGGGCGTGGATATTACGCTGCACGATGGCTCGAAGATGCACCTGACGAAGATTGAAGAGGACTACAACCCGACCAACCGGATTGAGGCACTGACGCGTCTGGCGGAGGCTCGCGAGAAGAATGAGGTGCTGACCGGGCTGTTCTATCTGAAGGCGGAGCAGCCGAGCTTTACCGATCTGCTGAACCTGGTGGACAGGCCGCTGGGAACGCTGCCACAGGAGATGACGCGGCCTCCCAAGAGCGTGCTGGATGGGATCATGGAAGAGTACCGGTAGGGTTTGGTTGGAAAGACAGAGGGCGCGGAGAGAATCCGCGCTTTTTTGCTGGGAGTCGAGGAAGGTCAGAAGCAATATCAACTGGCCCACCCAACGAAGGGCTTGGATGGGACACCCGGCATAACCTTTATAATCGGTTGTTCCCGTTTGTTAGGTTTGAGGAGTGATTGTGGCCTACAACGATTTGCGTGAATGGATAGCGGCGCTGGAAAAAGCTGGTGAGCTGAAGCGGATTACGGCTGAGGTTGATCCGGTGCTGGAAGTGGCGGAGATTACGGATCGGGTCTCGAAGTGGGGCGCGAAGAACGGCAAGGGGCCGGGCGGACCGGCGCTGCTGTTTGAGAATGTGAAGGGGCACGCGGGACACAAGATTCTGATCAACCAGTTTGGCTCAGAGCGGCGGATGAACCTGGCGCTGGGATCGAACTCTCTGGATGAGATTGCGGAGCGGATTCAGCAGATGATGGACGTGAAGACGCCGCAGGGATTGCTGGAAAAGCTCAAGATGCTGCCGATGCTGGCGGAGTTGGGCAATATGTTTCCGAAGCGGGTTACGACGGGGCCGTGCAAGGAGGTGATCAAGCGCGAGAAGTTCTCGCTGCTGGATTTTCCGATTCTGCAATGCTGGCCGCAGGACGGTGGACGCTTCATTACCTTGCCTTGCGTGATGACGCGCGATCCGCGGACAGGGAAGCGGAACATTGGAATGTATCGGATGCATGTGTACGACGCGACCAGCACAGGGATGCACTGGCAGCGGCACAAGAACGCAGCGGAGCATCAGCGGGAGCTGATGCGCGCGGCGGTTACGAAAGGGCCGACGCTGGGGAAGAGCTCGTCGGTAGATGTTATGGCGCGCAGCGGCGGGGCAAGCATCGCCATCCAGGGCAAGCCGGTGAATGGGCGGATGGACGTTGCGGTAGCGATCGGGACCGACCCGGCGCTGACGTTTTCGGCGATTGTTCCGGCGCCACCGGATATCGAGGAGTACATGATTGCCGGCTTTTTGCGCGGCAAGCCGGTGGAGGTGGTGAAGTGCGAGACGAGCGACCTTGAGGTTCCGGCGAGCGCGGAGATTGTGCTGGAGGGATACGTCGACATCGGCGAGATGAAGGTGGAGGGACCGTTTGGCGATCACACGGGCTTCTACTCGCTGGAAGATCTGTACCCGGTGTTTCACGTTGAGTGCATCACGCACCGCAAGAATCCCATCTACTCGGCGACGCTTGTGGGCAAGCCTCCGCAGGAGGACGCGTGGATGGCGCTGGCAGTGGCACGCATTTTTTTACCGGCGGCGAAGATGATGATTCCGGAGCTGGTGGACTTCCATCTGCCGCCGGAGGGCGTGGCGCATAACCTGATGATCATCTCGATCCGCAAGTCGTATGCGGGACAGGCGCGGAAGGTGATGAACGCCATCTGGTCACTGGGGCAGGCGATGTTTACCAAGTGCATTGTGGTGGTGGACGAGGATTGCGACGTGAAGGATCTGCGCGAGGTTACATTGCGGGCGCTCAACAACATCGATCCGGAGCGGGATATTCAGTTCACGCTGGGGCCGGTGGATTCGCTCGACCACGCCTCCAGGCTGGCGAACTTTGGCAGCAAGATGGGCATTGACGCGACGCGCAAGTGGTCCACGGAAGGATTTGAGCGGCCGTGGCCGGATGAGGTTGAAATGTCCGACGAGGTGAAGCGACGCATCACGAAGCGCTGGAAGGAATTTGGGCTGGAATAGGGATTGGAAGTTTGAGGGATTTGAAGGACGCCGCAGGGCAGTGAGCGGCGGGAAGCTGGCTCTAGTGAAGGTGGAGGAGAGCAAAGGTCAGAGCGCACCAGAAAAGCGCTGAGATCATTGAGGCCAGGAATAAACCCTCGAAGGCCGCGAGGGGAGAATGGGTGCGGGAAAATACAGGATGCTGGCCGCATGCTCCCGGGAGCGCTCTCCCATATGACGGGGCGCCGAGCCGGTGGACCAAGCGCCGCAGTTGTTTCGATCCAAGCATAAGCACTCCTTTCATAAGCTCCGCAGTCAAGAAACACTACGGTTAATGCGTTTACTGTAGCAGATCTGGCAAATGAATTCCTGAGAGAGTTCGGGAATTATTAATCATTTCATATTGGCAGAGGCCCTAGACGCGGGTATTTATGGCGTGGAATTCCCACGATTTGAGATGGCAAAACGGATTCGCTGAGCGATTGGCGGGTGCGAATAGCTCCAGAAAACAAGGAACGGCGAGGGGTTGGGATAGGAGTAGGAGTTCTGGCCAAGGAGCTGAAAAGCCTGTGCCGCAACCTGTCCAGCGTCCTTTGTGACGGGCGCGGTGACGGTAAGACCGTAGAGATCGGCTTGATGCTCTTCCCAGCGGCTGAATGTACTGGCCAGCGGTTCTCCGAAAAAGGACAGAAGAGAGGCAAGCAGGAGCAGCAGAGGGAGCGAGGACCAGTCGCCAAGAGCGCGGATTTGCAGAGGTTGGCCGAAGCGGGCGAGCGCGGCCCCGGCGAGGCGCGCGGTCAGCCAGAATCCTGCAAAGAAAAGCAGTGCGGAATAGGCAAGGCCGAGGTAGATGTGGTGGAGAACGTAGTGCCCCATCTCATGACCGAAGATGAAGAGGGTTTGCGGGAGAGTGAGGTCGCGGGCGGTTGTGTCCCAGACCACGATGCGCTTGGTTGCGCCGAAGCCGGTGACATAGGCGTTGTAGGTGGTCACCTTGTCGCTGGCATGCATGAGGAAGATGCGGGACTGAGGGATTTCCAGACCTGATGAGCGGGCGAGGCTTTGGAGCTGGGCGGTGAGCTCGGGATTGCTTTTGGCCAACGGCTCAAAGCGGTTGAAGAGCGGGTCGAGGAGGACGGGGGCGGCAAAGACCAAGGCTGCCATGATGGGAAGGCTGACCAGCCATGCGTAGAACCACCAGCGGCTTGGAGCGCGGCGAATGCCCGCATAGATGGCCCAGAGCGCGAGCGTGGCAAAGACGAGGGTGAGCAGTTCGGCCTTGGCCCAGTCGGCCAGCCACGAGAGCCAGCCCTGCACGCTGAGTCCGTAGGCGAGAGAGATGTGGTGTCCGTAAAGCTCCAACGGCATTTGACAGCAGGCGAGGATGAGCAAGAGTGCGGGGATGAGGATCAGCGCCTGGAGAAAGCGTCTGCGGGAGATGGATTCGACTACTCGCTGTAGCTTGGGAGCAAAGCGCAGGGCGATCAAGGCCACGAGCACGGCGATTCCAAGCACGGTGGAGGCGAGCGAGAGGCAGATGCCGGTGCGGTGCAGTGCCTCCGACTTGCGAAGCTGGGCGGGAGCGAGGGTGTAGGCGGTAATGGTGCGCTGGGCGACGAGCTCTCCGGGAGTGAGTGGAGCTGCGGGTGGCATCATGTCCCCTACCACAGGCGGACCACGCGAGCCATGACGAGAGTGTACGCAATTAGAAACGATGCGATCGAGATGTATCCAAGGGTAGTCGCGCAGAGCTGGGAAAAACGAATGCGCCTCGCCTGCTTCCCTTGTAATAGGTTGTACTCCTCGATTATCAGGTTCTCCGCTTGAACAATTTGAGATTGCTCAGCAGGGGTGGTGACGTTCACTGTTGCTGTCACCGTCGTAAACCCTTTGTGGATTATAGTTTTTATCATTTTATAGCTGGAGTACGTTGACTCTAATTCTGCAATCCGGACTGCCGCGAAGTTGTGAATAACGGCACAGACAAGGGACGCCCAGAGCAAGACTGTGATTCCAACAAGCCAATGGGCATTCGCTTGTAGCGGTGGGGATTGTAGCTCCGGCTTGGCAATCATGGCTATGCCGATGGATGCCGCAACCGCAATGGACGCTGCGTTTATTGCGGAAAGCTTCTCGTAGAAACTCGTTCTGATTTCGAGGCTTCGGCGTTTTTCCTTCTGGTGTTCCTTAATAGCCTCTTCCGTGGCAGCTAGCAGCTCCGGTGGAATCTGGTCGTTCACGCCTAGTCGATCCTTTCCAAAACGAGCCTAGTCAAGATCTCTTTCCACTTCGGATGTTTTTCCATCACTTGCCCGTGGACTATCGCTTTCTACCTGAACCAGGTTTAAGATTCCGAGATCGGCGAATGGAGACGGTCGGTTTGCTGATTGTCCGATTTATGTAATAGCCCCAACCGGCGTCGCGGTCTTGCTGTGAAAGGCCACGCTTACAGGACTCGGCGAAGCTGCTTGCTGCGCTCTCACCTCTAACAACTTCAATAATCTGACTCTGGCCAGTGTTGTGATTAACCTTTACGATTTCATAGGGATACTGTTCGCCTTGCAGCATAGTTCCTCGTCCCTCGAAGAGATTAGCAGAAACTAAAGAATCACATGCGCCAGGTCAGGGGAAGCGTCGGGGCCTTCTTGCGGGCGTGCTGAACAGCCCAAGTCCGCTCGAAGGGCTGCCTCTCGCCGCTCAATGCTGATTCATTGCCTTTCCCCGGCATGAAAGCGCATCACAACCCGCATTGCACGCCATTCGACTGCCGGGTTGCGCCACATACTACAATATTTTTGCCAAAGCAGTGCTGCACGAGAGAGCATAAGTTGTTTGTGATATTGACGTTGACTCTTTAAGGAAGCGGATCATATCGATGGCGACAGGGCAGAAGAACACTTCTACTGAAATTGCAGCAGCCAAAGGGAAGCTTGGAATATTGATCGTCGGACTGGGCGCGGTGGCTACAACGTTCGTGGCCGGCGTGGAGGCCGTACGCAGAGGCATTGCCTCACCAATCGGTTCACTGACGCAGATGGGGACCATCCGCCTCGGCAAGCGCACGGATGGACGTTCGCCGCTTATCAAGGACTTTGTTCCGCTCGCCGGGCTCGATGACCTGGTCTTCGGCGGATGGGATATTTTTCACGACAGCGCCTACGAAGCGGCGATGAATGCCAAGGTGCTGGACAAGGAGTTGCTGCTCCAGCTGAAACCATTTTTGAACAAGATCAAGCCGATGTCGGCGGTCTTCGATCACAAGTACATCAAGCGAATCGAGGGGCCGAACGTGAAGACGGGCAAGAACAAGCTGGACCTTGCCGAGCAGGTTCGCGCCGACATTCGCAACTTCAAGAAGAAGAACAAGTGCCAGCGGCTGGTGATGATCTGGTGCGGCTCGACGGAGAGCTTCCAGAAGGCGAGCAAGGTTCATGGCTCGGTGGAGGCCTTTGAAAAAGGGCTGGTGGCGAACGATCCGAATATTGCGCCTTCGCAGATTTATGCCTACGCGGCACTGCAGGAGAGCGTGCCGTACGCCAACGGAGCGCCGAACTTGACGGTCGATCTGCCGGTGATGCAGGAGCTTTCACGCAAGAACAACGCACCGATCTGCGGCAAGGACTTCAAGACCGGACAGACGCTGATGAAGACGATTCTTGCGCCGGGCTTCAAGGCTCGCATGCTGGGAGTGAAAGGCTGGTTCTCCACCAACATTCTGGGCAACCGCGATGGCGAGGTGCTGGAGGATCCGGGCTCGTTCAAGACCAAGGAAGAATCTAAGCTGAGTGTGCTGGATGAGATTCTGCAGCCGAAGCTTTATCCCGAACTGTACGGCGATATCTTCCACAAGGTTCGCATCAACTACTATCCGCCACGGGGCGATAACAAGGAAGGCTGGGACAACATCGACATCTTCGGGTGGCTGGGCTATCCGATGCAGATCAAGGTGGATTTCCTCTGCCGGGACTCGATTCTGGCCGCACCGCTGGCGCTGGATATCGTGCTCTTCCTCGACCTGGCCGCACGAACCGGCGAACTGAAGGGAATCGGCATCCAGGAGTGGATGAGCTTCTACTTCAAGTCTCCGATGACGGCGCCGGGACTCTATCCGGAGCACGACCTGTTCATCCAGATGATGAAGATGAAGAACACATTGCGCCACATCCAGGGCGAGGAGCTGATCACGCACCTCGGACTGGAGTACTACGACTGAGTTGACGAATGCTTGAGTGGAGAAGGCAGGAGCTTTGGCTCCTGCCGTTTTCTTGGGCGAAAAAGGGGCTGAAAAAAGGCAAAATCTCCGGATTATGAGGCAACACGGATCACCGCGCCGGAAAAAGACGCATCGTAATACGAATGAAACGGCTGGGGTTGCATTCGCTGATCGCGGTAGTGCTATTGGCCTCGGGGCTGTGGGCCGAATCGCAAGGAAGCTTTCGCGGCGAAGTGGTTCGCGCGCCACGCGGCGAGTCGCCGGAGATGCTGTACGTGATGGGGCGGGATGGCAACGTGCTCCGCGTGGTACTAGCGCACGCTGCAATCGTTTATGACGCGACGGCGCAAGGGGGCGTCCGCAGCCAGCCCGCACGGAAGGCGCTGGCACCCGGTACGGAAGTTCGCGTGACTGCCCTGGTGGACGCAGGGAGCGGCGAGTGGACGGCCTCACGGGTGGAGGTGATCGCGAACCACGCCGGCGAGTTCGAAGACGATTACGGCATCGACGGCAGCGGACCAGACCAGGTCACCGCTCCGCGAGGGCCAGCGGCCGACTCGCGCACGATCTGAGGTTCGCTCTGCGAGGAAGAGAGCGAGGAAGAAATGCCTGTGCGTCGTGATTGGGGATTTAAGCAGGAGCAGGATTGCTCGCTAACGCTCAACCGCAGGCTGCTAGGAACGCCTGCACGAAGTAAAGCCCTTCAGCCGGATCGACTGAAGGGCTCAAGAAACTTGATGCGAGGGCGTTAACGGCGCCAGCCGTAGCCACGGGGTCCTGCATAGCGGTAGCCATAGGGTCTGGCGTAGCCTCCCGCATAACCTAACCCAACCACAACGTTTGGATAGACAACGGGCGGGTAGACGTAGCCAGGTCCGTAGGCCACGTACGGCACCGGAGCGACGTAAGCATAGGGGCGATGCCGGGCGACAACATAACCATATGCCGGACGCGGAGCCACGCCTACTCCGACGACTACTTCAGCATTTGCCTTCGGCGGAGTGATGAGCGCCAGCGCGAAGAGCAGACTGAATAACGCAAGTGCGGTTTTCTTGATCATCTCTCTGACCTCCATGTTCACTGGATAGAAAACCGATCAGAGAATGAAAGTTGCGGTGTCGCGAAGCGACATCTGCCGATGCCGCAGATGTCGGGCACCTACTTGAGCAGTGCAATTCCAGCCGGGTTGAGGCTTGAGACGGACCAGTTCACGGCCTGAATAAAAATGTTTGGGAAGAGTCCGATGACGACCGTGGCCACGGCAGTGATTCCCAATGCAAGGCTCATAGCCGGAGGAGACGAGACGGGCTCCTTGCTGTCCGCTTTGCCCATGAACATCGCATTGGCAACTTTCAGGTAGTAGTAAAAAGCCACCACGGAATAGAGAACAGCCACGGTTGCCAAGACATAATGGCCGGTTTCCACGAGGCTGAGGAAGATGAAGTACTTTCCGTAGAAGCCGGCTAGGGGCGGGACTCCTGCCAGTGAGAGAAGGAAGACGAGCATCAGGACGGCTTCCACGGGCGCGCGCTGGGCGAGTCCGGCGATGTCGTCGATGGTGTCTCCGATGATCTTGCGGCGGCGCAAGGAGGTCAGGACGGCGAAGGCGCCCAGGTTCATGAAGGTGTAGACGAGGAGGTAAAAGAGAATTCCCTTGATTCCGGTACGGTTGGAGATACCGTCACTGGCGACCAGACCGAGCAGCATGTAGCCGACGTGGGCGATGGACGAGTAAGCCAGCAGGCGCTTGATGTTGGTCTGGGTGATGGCCGCCAGATTTCCGGCAGTCATGCTGAGAACGGCGGTAAAGACCAGGATTGGGACGTAGAGTACACGCAGCGGAAAAAGTCCGAAGAGAAGGACGCGCAGGATCAAGGCCCAGCCGGCGGCCTGCACGGAGACGGACATGAATCCGGTGACGCTGGTAGGCGCGCCTTCATAGACGTCGGGCGCCCACATATGAAACGGCGCGGCGGCGATCTTGAAAAGCATGCCGGTCATGGTGGTGAGCAGAGCCAGCAATACGATTGGATCCTTGGGATAGGTTGCGGCGCGGAGGGTGAGCGCATGAGCGATATCGCCGAGGTTGGTAGAGCCGGAGATTCCGTAAAAAAGCGAGAGACCGTAGGCGAAGATCGCCGATGAAAAGGCCCCCAGCAAAAGATACTTCAGGGCCGCTTCGTTGGAGCGGCGGTTGCTGCGCAGAAAACCGACGAGGATGTAGGTTGAGATGGCCATCAACTCGAGGCCGATGAAGATGAGGACGAGGTCGAAGCCGGCGGCCATGCACATCATTCCAGTGACGGCGAAGAGGACAAGGGCGTAGAACTCTCCGTGGTTTTCGCGCTCGATTTCGAGGTAGCGAATGGAGATGAGGATGGCTACGGCGGCGCCTACCAGAAAGAGGTAGAAAAAGAAAATGGCAAAGGGATCGATGACAACGGCGCCGAAGAAACCGCGCAAGGGCTCGCCGCTCTCCGGCAGCAGGCGCTGAATTCCGCGAGTGGCATAGGCGGCGACGGCGAGGCCGAGCAGGGCGGGGATCGCGCTGTATTGCTTGCGCGCGGCGGGCAGCACGAGGTCGAGACAGAGGATGATGAGGGCAAAGAGCGTCAGCACCATCAGGGGGGCGCCCAGGCGATAGTCCAGGGCCGTGAAGCGCGCAAAGATCGGCAGTGCGGGAGGCAAATTCATGATCCTAACGCCCCGCTTCCGGTACCGCAGAACGCTGGCTGAGGCTGGCGGTCTGCGCGATGGTGGTGGGAAGAGCCTTGGCCTCCGGCAGGCGAAGTTGCCGCGCGTTGTAAACCTGCGGATGGTTGATCTGCTCGACCAGCGCAGTTACCGGCTGATCGAGAATCTGGAAAAACGGCTTGGGGTAAAGACCGATCCAGAAGGCAATCGCAATCAGCGGCAGGAAGGTGGCGAGCTCGCGCGGGCTCAGGTCAAGAAGCTTCTGGTTCTTGGGGTTTTCGACCTTGCCGAAAAAGACCCGCTGATAGAGCCAGAGCAGATAGGCCGCGGCTAAAACGACTCCCGGAACGGCCCATGCGGCCCACGCCGGTTTGGCCATGAAGGCGGCCTGAAGGATGGTGAATTCGCCGACAAATCCATTGAGCAAGGGAAGACCCATCGACGAGAGGAACATGATGAGCGCGACGGTTGCGTAGACCGGCATGATGGTGGAGATGCCGCCGTACTCGGAGATGTCGCGGGTGTGACGGCGTTCATAGAGGATGCCGACGATCAAGAAGAGAGCGCCGGTGGAGATGCCATGGTTGATCTGCTGCAGCACGGAGCCAGCCAGTCCGGGGCCGTTGAGGGCGAAGATGCCCAGGGTGCAGAAGCCAAGATGGCTGACCGAGGAGTAGGCAACCAGCTTCTTCATGTCCTTCTGGACCAGGGAAACGAGGCCACCATAGAGAATGCCGATGATGGATAGCGCGATCATCAGGGCACGCACACGGGGATAATGAATCACCTCCGGGAAAAACGGCAGCGAGAAGCGTATGAGGCCGTACGTTCCCATCTTCAGCAAAACACCGGCGAGGATGACCGAGCCCGCCGTCGGGGCTTCGACGTGGGCGTCCGGCAGCCAGGTGTGGAAGGGAAACATGGGAACCTTGATGGCGAAGGCGAGGAAGAAGCCGAAGAAGAGCACCGTTGCCGCCGTGGCGCCGTAGACCTGCGGCACCAGCGGGGCGGTGTGATAAAGCTCCTGAATGCTGAAGGTATAAACGCCGGTTTGCGTGTGATGGAAAAAGTACAGGAAGAGCACGCTCAAAAGCATGAGCACGGAACCGAGCAGGGTGTAGAGAAAGAACTTGATAGCGGCGTAAAGCCTGCGCGGACCGCCCCAGATACCGATCAGGAGATACATCGGCACCAGCATGGCCTCCCAGAAGACAAAGAAGAGGAAGAAGTCCAGAGACATGAAGACGCCGAGCATGCCAGTCTGCAGGACCAGGAACCAGGCGTAGTATTCCTTGACCCGCTCCTGAATCGCCATCCAGGAAGAGAGGATCGAGATGGCGCCGAGGAGCGTGGTCAGCATGATGAGCAGGAACGAAATGCCATCAATGCCGAGGTAATAGCCGGAGCCAATGGTGGGAATCCAGTTGCCGGGTGCGCCCTCCTGGAACTTGAAGCCGGGGAGGTCTTTGACCACCCAGAACCAGCGCACCAGCGGCAGAGAGACGGCGAAACCAAGGAGAGCGAAGATGTTGGCCACCCAGCGGATCGCGTTCTTGTGCTCGCCGGGAATAAACATGAGCACGAGGGCACCCACCAGCGGGGTGAACAAAATGATCGAGAGAATGTGGTTGTACATTTAATCCGTTCCTGCGGAGTATTCCGCAACCATTTGCTCTACCGGAGCACGTAATACCAAAGCAATCCTGCAACGCCGAAGACCATGACGAGCGCATACCACTGCAGCAGCCCCAACTGTACCCATCGAGCGGGATAGGAGAGCATGCGAGTGAAATAGGCAGGTCCGTTGACGCAAAGTCCATCGATAATCCACTTATCCCACCAGGAGGAGATGAAGCCAAGAAGACGGGTTAGGAAGCCGGTTCCGTTGACGCCGCCGTCAATCACCTCCGAGTCGAACTTCCAGAGAGCGTCTCCGGCGCCGATGGCTCCAAGGCGAACGTCGCCGACCCGGCTGCGTCCAGTGAACACCTTGTCATAGAACTCGTCGACGTAATACTTGTTGAGCAGCGTGCGATAGACGCTGGGCGCGGCTCCGGCGATGGGCTCCTGTACCGGGTCGCTGGCGTTGACGTAATAGCGGCGCGCGCTCCACCAGCCCGCAACGGCGGCTGCGATAGAGAGCGCCATCAGCAGGTATTCGCTGGGCGACCCATCATCTTTTTTCTCTTCTTGTGGCGGAGCCGACGCTGGCAAGGCAGTTGCCTCGGGGATGGAAACCTTCTCCGCGCCAATCTCGAAGACGGGCGCGAGGAAATGCTCGAAGCGATTGGTGTCACCATGGAGACCGACGAGGCGCGCGATGCTGGGCGAGACTCCGAGATAACCGGCAAAGATGGCGCAGACGGCGAGCACGATCAGCGGCAGGGTCATGGAGCGGGGCGACTCGTGAACATGATGCTCGACATCATGCGGCATGCGCGAGCTACCAAAGAAGGTGAGGAAGATGAGCCTGAACATGTAGAAGGAGGTCATGAGCGCAGTGACAAAGCCTATGTACCACAACGGGCGGAAGGCTCCATTGTGAGCCGACCAGGCCTGCCAGAGGATCTCGTCCTTGGAGAAAAAGCCTGCCAGGCCGGGAATTCCGGCAATGGCCAGGGTGCCGATGAGCATGGTGGCGTAAGTTGTTGGAATCTTCTTGCGCAGATTTCCCATGCCTCGCATATCCTGTTCGCCGCTCATGGCGTGGATGACCGAGCCCGAGCCGAGGAATAGCAGCGCCTTGAAAAATGCATGGGTGAAGACGTGAAAGACTCCGGCGGCGAAAGCTCCGACGCCAAGCGCGAGGAACATGTAGCCGAGCTGGGAAACAGTGGAGTAGGCAAGGACGCGCTTGATGTCGTTCTGCACCAGTCCGATCGATGCCGCGAAGATCGCGGTCAGCGCACCGATGACGGCGACGACCATCATGGTCTCCGGCGCGAGCACGAAGAGAGCGTTGGAGCGCGCCACCATGTAAATGCCGGCCGTGACCATGGTCGCCGCATGGATGAGAGCCGAGACCGGGGTCGGGCCTTCCATGGCGTCTGGGAGCCAGACATAGAGCGGAATCTGCGCCGACTTGCCGCAGGCTCCGAGAAAAAGCAGCAGCGTTGCCGCGGTGACAATGGTGGTTCCCATCAGCGGCACCGACTGGGCACGCGCCAGTGCGGTGACACGAACAAAATCGAAGGTTCCAAAGAGCCAGAAGATGGTGAGCGAGCCGAGGATCACTCCGGCATCGCCGATGCGGTTTACGATGAACGCTTTGTTTGCCGCCGTGGAGGCAGAGTGCTTATGGAAATAGAAGCCGATGAGGAGATAGGAGCACAGACCTACGCCCTCCCATCCGACGAACATGAGCAGGTAATTGTTCGCGAGGATGAGGGTGAGCATGGAAAACATGAAGAGGTTGAGGTATCCGAAGAAACGGTAGTAGCCGCCTTCATGCGCCATGTAACCGGTGCTGTAAATGTGGATGAGCATGCCGACGAAGGTCACAAAGAGCACCCAGACGCAGCTCAGCGGGTCGAGCAGCACACCGGCGTTTACCAGAAACTCCGCGGTGCCGCCGCCATGCAGCGGAAGGAGCATCTTTCCGCCGCCGCTGCCGAGCCAGGTAAAGAGCACGCATTCGTAGTGAGGCAGTCCGCTATGGGTGAACTGCCAGACGGCGAGCGCCGACCAGACGAACGACAGCGCCACCGAGCCCACGCAGATGGCGTTAACGACAGGCTTGGCCAAGCGCCGTCCAAAGAGCAGCATGAGCGCCGCGCCTACGGCAGGCATCAGCGGTACGATCCAGATGTTAGCGAGAAAGAACATTTTGCTCCCGGTACTCCTCCGGCTTGTTGCGCCGCTTAGCCCTTCAGCAGATCCACTTCATCCATGTTGACCGTTGCACGGTTGCGGAAGAAAGCGATCAGGATTCCCAAGCCGACCGCCGACTCCGCGGCAGCGTCGGCTGCGATGAAGAGGGCGAAGACCTGTCCGTGCAGTCCGTAGAGGCGGGAGAATGCAAGCAGATTCAGGTTCACGGCGCTCAACATCAGCTCGATGGACATGAAAATAATCATGACGTTGCGGCGAGTGATGACGCCCACCATTCCGATAAGGAAGAGCAGGGCGGCAACCACGAGGTAGTGCAAAGTTCCAATCTGCAACATGCTTATGTCCTCCGCTTGGTCAAAACGACGGCGCCGATGACCGCCACCAGAAGAAGAATGGAGGCGATTTCAAAGGGGAACATGTAATAGCCGGTGTCACGGCCGTAGAGAAGCAGGCCAATCTGCTGCACGTTGTTCTGCTCGGGAAGATTGAGGATCTGCTGGGGAAGAGTCTTAGCGCCGAGTATCAAGCCTCCCAGCAGCAGGGCGGCGAGCATCGCGGTTGCCGCAAGTCCAACTTTCCACTGCTTGTTCAACATCTTTTCGATGTAGAGATCCTCGATGTTCACGAGCATCATCACGAAGAGGAACATGACGAGAATGCCTCCGGCGTAGAGCACGATCTGAACGGCAGCCATGAAGGGGGCATAGAGCATCAGGTAGAGTCCGGCGCTGGCCAGGAGGGTCACGATCAGCGCCAGCGCGGAATGCACGGGATTGACCTTGGTGATCATGACCAGCGAGCTGATGACTGCAACGGCGGAGATGAAATAAAAGAAAAACGGAGTTGCGACCGGTGTCATTTCTCGTATTCCTTTCGCGGAATTCCATGCTCCAACTTATCGCGGTCGAGGTGCATTCCTTCGCGGGTATAAAGCGCCAGTTCGTACTCTGGAGAGAGCTTGAGGGAGTTGGTGGGGCAGGCCTCTTCGCAGAGGCCACAGAACATGCAGCGGCTCAGGTCGAAATCGAATGAAGTGAGCACTTTCTTTTTGGTCTCGGGATCGCGGAGACTTCCGATCTTGATGAGCTTCTCCGGGCAGGCGAGGGCACAGGCTCCGCAGGCAGTGCAGAGCGTCCTGCCGGCTGCATCCTTAGTCAAGCGCGGCTGTCCGCGGAAGCGGTCGGAGATGACGGGCCGCTCCATCGGATACTGCTCGGTGACCAGGTCCGCCGGGTTCTGATGACGGAAGGTCACCCAAAGTCCCTTGAACAGATCGACCATAAAAAACTTCTTTACCAATTCGATAAGCTTCAACGACCTACCTCCATACCAGAGCGAAGAGCTCTTGCCGAACGCCAATCAAAGCCGTAAGAATCACGACCGCAAGCGAGATCGGGAACAACACCTTCCATCCGATTGTCATCAACTGATCGAAGCGATAACGCGGGAAGGTGGTGCGTCCCCAGACGTACAAATACATAAAAAATCCGACCTTGGAAATGAACCAATAGATGTCTTGAACGCGCTCGCGCACACCGGGCAACAGCATGACAATTCCGAGTAAGCCAAGCACGCCGCCAAAGGCCGCCAAACCGATAGCGCTGGCGCGCATGGAGCGAATTTGCGGCATACGGCTGTAGAAGAAAAAACAGAATGCCGCCAAGGCCAAAAAGGTCAGACCGGGAACCAGCGAGAAAGCCAGATCCCAGTTTCTGCCGCCGAGCAAATTTGGGAAGGGACGGAGCCAGCCGCCGAGCCAGAGGGTGGTTGCAATCGAGCTGACAGCCATCATGCCGGTGTATTCGGCGAGAAAAAACAGGGACCAGCGGAAGCCGCTGTACTCCGTCAAGAAGCCTGCAACCAGTTCACTTTCGGCCTCTGGAAGGTCGAAGGGCGCACGATTGGTTTCGGCCACCATGGCGATGGAAAAAACGGAGAGCGCGACCAGGCCAACCGGGAAGAATGAAAAGGCAAACCAGGTGCGCTGCTGCATCTGAGCCTGCACAATGCCAATCATGCTCAGCGTTCCAGTGCCCGTGGCCATGCTGGTCATCATCACGGCGGAGACCACTGACATGCACATTGCGACTTCGTAGGAGACCATCTGCGCGCCGGAGCGCAAGCTTCCCATCAAGGGGTAATGCGAGTTCGAAGCCCAACCCGCCATGATGACTCCGAGCACGCCAAGGGACGAAACTCCGAGCATGAAGAGCACTCCGATGTTCATGTCGGTGATGGCATGGGTGCGGCCGAAGGGTACGACGATGAAGGCGCAGAAAGCAGTCATCACCACGCAGACGGGCGCGAACCAGAAGACGATCTTGTCGGCGTTGGCCGGCATGAGATCTTCCTTGATGATGAGCTTGAGCGCGTCTGCGATGGGCTGCAGGAGTCCATGCGGGCCAACCCTCATGGGGCCGATGCGTACCTGCATGTGCGCCATCACCTTGCGCTCGAACCAGTTCATGAAGATGACGCCGATGGAAACTCCGGCGAATACCAGCACGACGTAGACGGCCACCCAGAACAGGTTGCCGGCCTCGCCCGGCGTCACGTTCGAATGCAAGTACCCGAGGATGCTTTTCATTACCGGTCCACCTCTCCGAGCACGATATCCAGCGTACCGATGATCGCTACGACGTCAGCCACCAGGCCGCCTTTGGCCATCTTTTCGAGGGCTTGCAGGTTAATGAACGAGGGCGGGCGGACTCGCATGCGATAGGGCTGGGCAGTACCATCGCTGACCAGGAAATAGCCCAGCTCACCCTTGGGTGCCTCGGTGCTGACGTAAACCTCGCCCACTGGAGGCTTGATCACCTTGGGAACACGCGCGATAATCGGACCCTCGGGCAGACCCTCTACGGCTTGACGGATGATGCGGATCGACTGGCGCATCTCCTCGACACGAACCATGTAGCGGTCGAAGGTATCGCAGTTGGCGCCGGTCGGGATATCGAATTCAAAATCTTCGTAGGAGGAGTATGGCTGCGCCTTGCGCAGGTCCAAGCCGACTCCGCTGGCGCGGAGCACGGGCCCGGTGATTCCGTAGCTCAAACAGTCTGCGGCGGAGATGTAGCCGACGTTCTTTGTGCGCTGCAACCAGATGCGGTTCCCGGTGATGAGATTAGCGTATTCGTGGATTCTGGGTCCGAGATCGTCACAGATGCCAAGCACTTCCTGCGAGAAGCCTTCGTAGGCATCCCAGCGGCAGCCGCCGATGCGGAAGGAGTGCGTGGTCAGGCGGGCGCCACAGTATTTCTCGAAGACATTCAGAATGGTCTCGCGGTCGCGGAAGGCGTAAAACAGCGGCGTGACCGCGCCGATGTCGAGGACGTGGGTGCCCAGCCAAACCTGGTGACTTGCGATCCGGGCCAGTTCGGTGAGAATGACGCGGAGATATTGCGCACGCTTGGGTATTTCAAGGCCAAGAAGCTTTTCGACCGCCAGGCAGTAGCCAAGATTATTGGCAACCGCGGCGGTGTAGTCCAGGCGATCGACGAAGGGTGCGAACTGGGCCCAGGTGCGGCTCTCAGCAACCTTCTCAATGCCCCGGTGCAGATAGCCGATCACACATTCCAGCCCGTTTACCTTCTCACCATCGAGCTTCAGAATGACACGGAGCACCCCGTGAGTGGAGGGGTGCTGTGGTCCCATGTTAAGCACAAGCTCTTTGGAATCGAGGTCATTGCGGGTCAGTTGAAGCTCTTCGAACGATTCGTAAAACTGGTTATCGCTCATTGACCACTCTCAATTCCCAGGTTCTTGCGCACCCAATCGGTGTCTTGCTTCTGGAGGTCGTAATCCTTGCGCAGAGGGTATCCCGTCCATTCATCGGGAAGGAGAATGCGGCGCAGGTCAGGATGACCGGCAAAGCGCACACCGAACATGTCGTAAACTTCGCGCTCCATCCAGTTTGCTCCCACCCAGTGGTCGGTCACGGTTGGCACCTCTTCGCCATCGGCGAAGCGCGTTTTCACCCGCACACGCACATTGCCGGACATGGAATAAAGAATCCAGACCATCTCGATGGGCAACTCGTCTTTGGGGTAATGGACGGCGGTCAGGTCAGTCAATCTGTCGTAGCCGTGCTCCGCACAAAGCGTGGCCAATAACTGGCGGCAAATGGAGCGGTCCGCGACCAGATAGTTCTGGCCGGCGAAGGTTGCAGCCTCTCGAATTGCGGAGCCGTAGACGGCCTTGAGTTGCTGCACCAATTCACAGTCCCACGGCAGCGGCCCTGGTTTGGGCGCAGGCGCGGCGGCAGCAGGTGCAGGAGCCACAGGAACCTTTTCCGAAGCTGGCTTCGGCGGATTCCCCTCTGGTACTTCTGACATTCGTTTTACCCCACATTTTCCGGTCCGAAGCCATCGATTCGAACGTCGGTTTTCGCACTGCGCTACAGTCCCAGATGAAGCCAACTTGCTGCTCATCCCCTCACGAGAGAGCAGCACCGCTACATCGGTAGTTCTAAATCCACTCGAGAGCGCCCTTCTTCCAGACCCACACATAGCCGAGCACCAGGATTCCAAGGAAGATCAGCATCTCCAGGAAGCCAAACGCGCCAAGCTGTTTGAATTGGACGGCCCAAGGAAAAAGAAAAATTGTCTCCACGTCGAAGACAACAAACAGTATGGCGATGATGTAGAAGCGCACGGTGTAACGGCGCCGTGAGTCATCGATCGCCTCGATGCCGCACTCGTAGGACATTCCCTTGACCTTTTCCGGATTGCTGGGACGTACAATGGTGGCGACCACGAGTGTCCCGGCCGCTACCATGAAGGCAACAAGCAGGAAAACGAAGATCGGAACGTAGTTTTGCGGCATAGAATTCGGGCACCCCAAGCCCTTTTCAAGCCTATCGACTGAGTTTCGCCTACTGCCTAGCCTTCCCGGCACACGCCTGCAAAAGCAGGGCATCTGAATTTTCTTACTGCTTGCTGGGAGAGATCAGGAGTACCTTCTTTTGTAATTCGTATGTGCCACACGATTCTGTGATGTATATCACATTTCGTAGCGCTTAGCCCTAGATTTTGTCGCCACCCGCTGGTTTGCCGCGCCACGGGATTGCCGGAACAAAGCAGACTACAACATGCCAGGAGCAATGAGCCCCAGAATGCGCAAACTGGCGGCCTATGGAAGGAAATTGTAGCATGGGCTGAGTGGCAACCACGGGGGTGGGAGATAGACATGGCAGATGCAAACGAAAAATTGAGGGTGGAGTTCAACGAGTGGGCGGTGCAGGGGCGTGGGGCCGAGATGGAAAGTCATCACCTCTCGATTGCCGGGCAGACGATTGCCCGCATGGCGCTGAAAGCGGGAGACCGGGTGCTGGACCTGGGCTGCGGGGCGGGATGGGCAACGCGCCTGCTGGCCGAGGCCGTGCAGGGCGGGCAGGGAATGGCCGCAGGTCTGGACATTTCCGAGGAGATGATTGCGCGGGCGCGGGCAGGGGCGCGGGATGTGGAAAATGTGCTCTTCGCGATCGCCGCTGCGGATGAGATTCCATGGATGGATGAATATTTCGAGAGCGCTCTCTCGATCGAGAGTTTTTATTATTACCCTGACCAGGAAGCGGTGCTGCGCGAACTCTATCGCGTGCTGATTCCCGGCGGAAGTTTGTTCATCCTGATCAATCTTTACAAAGAAAATCCTTACTCACTGGGCTGGGCAAAGCAGCT
Organism: Candidatus Korobacteraceae bacterium; assembly: GCA_049521655.1. Classification (GTDB taxonomy): domain Bacteria; phylum Acidobacteriota; class Terriglobia; order Terriglobales; family Acidobacteriaceae; genus TOLSYN. Next base: position 77,266 of record JBEKOO010000006.1, on the reverse strand, counting down.
GAAGGTTGCGGTGCAGGTACGCTCAGAGACTGAGTACGCAGAGATGCTGCGCGTCCAGGGATTTACCGGCGTCCGGAGCACGCACATTGCCGACTTGACGGCGACTCCCGAGCAATACAGTGGCGCATGGTTTGCGAATGCAGAGGAGTTGCGGGAATTCAAACGGATTGGCGCGCTGTTGCTGGAGGCGCGCAAACCGGAAGCTGGGATGCGTGGATAGTCTGAGGTACAATATGTCTAACGGTACGGCATGAGGATGTTGTGGGGGTGGGATGAGCTGGATCGACGACCGCTTTGAGAAGAATTTTGTAGTTACCACGGTGGACTACGTCTTTAACTGGGCGCGCAAGTCCGCCATCTGGCCGATGACGTTTGGCCTTGCCTGTTGCGCCATCGAAATGATCGCTTCCTCGACCTCACGCTTTGATATTGCGCGCTTCGGCTCGGAGGTATTCCGTCCCAGTCCGCGGCAGAGCGACCTGATGATTGTGGCCGGAACTGTGACCCTGAAGATGGCTCCGGTGGTGCAGCGGATTTACGCGCAGATGCCGGACCCGAAGTGGGTGATCGCCATGGGTGCATGCGCCTCGGTTGGCGGCCCATTTGCCACTTACTCCGTACTGCAAGGGGTGGACAAGATTCTGCCGGTTGACGTTTACGTCGTGGGATGTCCTCCACGCCCGGAGAACCTTTTTTATGGATTGCTGAAGTTGCAGGACAAGATCGACCAGATGTCGATCTCGCGGCGTCCGACGGAAGTGCGCCTGAAGCCGGAGATGGCCGATGAGTTTGCGCGGCAGATCATCGTCAAGCAGACCACGCGCGAAGGCTCGGTGAGCGGAATCGGAGACGAGCAGCAGTGAGCTTCGGGGCGATAGAGGCGAAGAGCCCGGTCATAGATTTATAATCACAATACAGTGTGACGTACATCACGCCCGCTTTGGCGGTCAAGATTGGAAAATGTTTTCAAGGGGTGAGGAGGCAAAATGGCCCGTGGGTCAGTGTCAATCGTTGTAGAACGATGTAAAGCTTGCGGTTTCTGTGTTGAGTTTTGTCCGTCTAAGGTGCTCGCACTTTCGTCCGCGTTCAACTCCAAGGGATATCATCCGCCACACGCAATAACACCTGAAAAATGCAGTGGATGTGATCTCTGCGGCATGTATTGCCCGGATTTTGCCATTCACGGATACCGCACGGACAAGGGTGCAGCGGCAGCGAAAGAATCCGAAGCCGCAGCGGTTGCGCCGGAGCCGCAAAAGGAGGCAGGCGATGCACGCTGACCCAGTAGGCGTCCTTACGGGCGCACATTTCATGGACGGCGACCACGCCGCCTGCGAGGGGGCAATTGCCGCCGGCGCACGTTTCTCCGCTGGCTACCCGATTACGCCATCGACCGAAGTGGTGGAGCGGTTCTCGATGCGGGCTCCGAAGATCGGCGCAACCTTCATTCAGATGGAAGATGAGCTTGCTGCCTCGATAACCATTCAGGGCGCGGTGTGGGGCGGAGTGAAGGCTTTCACGGTAACGTCCGGACCTGGTTTTTCCCTGATGATGGAGCACATCGGCTACGCGGCGATGACCGAGACGCCTTGCGTGTTCATTGACGTACAGCGCGGCGGACCTTCGACGGGACTGCCCACGCTGCCGGCGCAAGCCGATATGATGCAAGTGAAGTGGGGTTCGCACGGTGACTACGAAATCATCGCGCTATGCCCGAACTCTCCGCAGGAGTGCTTTGACCTGACGATCGAGGCCTTCAACTTTTCCGAACAGTATCGCGTGCCTGTGTTCGTGATGATGGACGAAGTTGTCGGCCACATGACGGAGAAGGTTGTGATTCCTCCGGCCGAAGAGATTGATGTCGAGCCGCGGCACTTCACCACCAAGGACAAAAGCACATTCGAGCTCTTTGCGCCGTGCGGCGAAGAGCAGGTTCCGGAGATGGCGAAGGCCGGAGATGGATACAAGGTGCATGTCACGGGCTTGACCCACGACGAGCGCGGCTATCCCAATGGCTCGCTCGCGGTGCAGGACAGAATGGTGCGGCGGTTGGTCAACAAGATTCGCAACAACGCCGAAAAAATCTGCATCACCGAGCAGCACGATATCGAAGGCGCCGACGTTGTTGTGATCAGCTATGGAATTACCTCGCGGATTGCGCAACGTGCGGTTGAGAGCGCACGCGCCAAGGGAATCAAGGTCGGAAGCTTGCGCCTGATTACCGCATGGCCCTTCCCTGAGCACATTATTCGCGCCCTCGCACCCAAGGTGAAGGGGTTTGTTGTCCCGGAGATCAACCTCGGCCAGATGGTACGCGAGGTGGAACGTTGCGCCGGTGGACACTGCCGCGTGGTGGCAATCGACCACGCAGGCGGCACAGTACACAAACCTGAGCAGATTCTTAAGGCCATCGAGGAGGTGGCGCGATGAGTTCAACCGTCATTACCCCAGCCACACCGGCGAACCCGGTGGAAGAAATTCTGCGCAGCGAGCGGATTCCGCACATGTGGTGTTCAGGATGCGGCATCGGCACCTCCGTAAACAGCTTTGCCACCGCTTTGCTTGATATGAAGATGGATCTCAACAAACTGAGCGTCGTAAGCGGCATCGGATGTACGGGACGAGTCGCCGGTTACATCAACGTGGACTCCTTTCACACCACGCACGGCAGGGCCATCCCCTTCGCAACTGGATTGAAGCTGGCCAACCCCGAAATGACCGTGGTGGTTTACAGCGGCGATGGCGACCTGTTTGCCATCGGCGGCAATCATCTGATCCACGCCGCCCGCCGCAACATGGATCTCAAGGTCATCTGCGTGAACAATCTGACTTACGCGATGACTGGCGGGCAGACCGGGCCGGCAACGCCACTGGATGTGATTACCGCAACGGCAGCATATGGGACGTATGATCCTCCGTTTAACCTGCCTCAGTTGGTGGATGCCGCGGGCGCGGTGTACGTTGCGCGTTGGACCACCTTCCACGTGAAACAACTGGCGAAGTCGATGGCGGAGATGTTCAAGAAGAAGGGCTTCGGATTCATCGAGGTGATATCACCTTGCCCGACGCTCTACCAGCGGCGCAACAAAATGGGCGACGGACTTGACGCCATGAAGTTCTACAAGGAAGTTTCCAAGACCAAGCACGGAGCGCCGACAAGCGAAGTGGGACTGACCAAGAGCGGCGAGATCATCGTCGGCAAGTTTGTGGATCGCGAACGTCCCGACTTTGCGACCATGATGCGTGCGCATCTGCAACAGCGGCTTGGCGATCAATTCATTGAAGCGGAGGGCCCCGTATGCGGTTAACCGAGATTCGTATTGCCGGCTTTGGCGGACAGGGGGTCATTATGTGCGCCAGCGTGATTGGCCGAGCGGCTTCCATTGTGGAGAACGGCTTTGCCACGATGACCCAGAACTTTGGCCCGGAAGCGCGTGGCGGCGCCTGCTCGGCGCAGTTGATTCTTTCTCCGACGCCGATTCTGTACCCGTATGTCACGCAACCGGATCTGATGGTTCTGATGTCGCAGGAGGCGTTCCTCAAGTTCCACGGAGAGATCAAGCCGGGTGGCACGCTGATCGTCGAACGGGATCTGGTTCGGGTTCAGGACGTTACAACGCCTGACGTGAAAGTGTATGCGATTCCCGCGACGCGGATTGCAGAAGACCTTGGCAAGAAGATGGTGCAGAACATCGTGATGACAGGATTCTTCGGCGCCATATCCGGACTGCTCGAACGCGATTCGCTGCGCAAGGCAGTCGAAGATTCAGTACCCTCGGCCTTTGCGGAGATGAACCGGAATGCCTACGATGCCGGGTATGAGTACGGGTTGAAGCATCTGGACGACGGCGCTCTGGAACTGGGCGAGGAAGACCCGGTCGAGGTCAGCGAGTAGCGGAAGCAATAAAGACAAACGGTATGGAGCCCCGGGCAACCGGGGCTTTGCTTTGTGGTGGGCATGGGCTCGTGCCGTCGGGGTCACCCGCGCCAGAGATGATAGAGCAGGTAGTAGATCACTACACCGGTGACGGAAACATAGAGCCATAGCCAGTAGGTCAGCGGAGCGATTTTGACGTGCCTGGCATATTGGCCTTTGAGGCCGCGGCTGAGGCTAATGAGAATGAGCGGCACAATCACAACGGCGAGCAGGGTGTGGCTGGTGAGCAGAGTGAAATACAGGGGCCGCCGCCAGCCCTGTCCGGCAAAGTGCAGCACGCCGGCATGGGCGTGATAATACAGGTAGCAGAGAAGGAATACCACGGAGGTCGTAAACGCCGCGAGCATGGTCCGCTTGTGCGCCTCGATCTGTCTGCGGGTGATGAAGCGCTTGCCGGTTACAAGCAGAAGCGCAGCGGCGCCGTTGAGGGTTGCGTTGATGGCAGGAAAATAGGAGAGCGATTGCGCTTGCATGGTTCGATCCTCAGGCTGCCGGCTTGGTGGTGCGCCGGTTGGCCACCACAAAAGCCAACATGAACATGATAAGCGTGAAGACGACCAGCACTGACAGACAAGTTGCAAGCGGAAATTCAGCCGAGGCAGTGGCCGGGAAGAGCAAGTTGCGCAGAGCTTCCGTGCCATAAGTGAGGGGATTGATCCTCATGATGAAGGCCATCCACGGCGAAGCGGAGCTGACCGAAAAGAGAGAGCCGGAGAGCAGCCAGAGGGGAATCAGGAAGAGGTTGATGATGGCGTGGAAGCCGGAGGTGGAGTCCATGGGCCACGCGATGATGAAGCCAAGCGCGGTGAGCGAGAATGAGACCAGAAAGATGTCTAGTATGACCAGCAGCAATTGCACAATGCCGAAGTGAATTCCGAGCAGTGGGGCGATCACCAGAAAGAGCACTCCCTGCAGGGTTGCCAGGGTCGTGCCGCCGAGCACCTTGCCGAGCACGATCACCGAGCGATGCACGGGGGCGACCAAGACGGAGAGCAGAAAGCCCTCGTTGCGATCCTCGATCAGCGACATCATGGCGAAGATCGAAGTGAAAAGCACGATCATCATGAGCGCGCCGGGAAAGAAAAAGTCGAGATAATTCTGACCGCTGCCGGTTGTGGGGTTGCGGAAGGAGTTGCCGAAGCCGGCGCCGATGACCACCCAGAAGAGCAGGGGCGAAGCGATAACGCCGATGACGCGGCTGAGATTCCGGTAAAAGCGCACCACCTCCCGCCGCCACAAGGAGAGCGCGGGCATAAGTCCGAAGGTGGTTCCCTTGGTTGCTGCCGGATGCAATGTTGTATGCGTTGCCAAATTCAGCCCCAATTCTGATTAGTGCTTTTTCTTTGTGGTTTCGGCGCGTTGCTCCAGCCCCTGGGCATCTTCATTCCAGAAGCGGTGGCCAGTGCGCCGGATGAAGACGTCCTCCAGAGTAGGCTTGCTGACGCTGACCGAATCGATCTCGCCGGGGAATGCTTCCACCACATCGGTGATGAAGCGATGGCCAGCCTCGCGCTCGATGCGGACGCGGCCATCGTCGAGGACGGCGGCTCCGGCGGCGAAGCGTTCGTTGACAGCGGCGGCGAGCTTCTGCGGTTCATGGGCATCGAGCAGAATCACATCGCCGCCAATTTCGCTCTTGAGCTGCGCTGGCGTGCCCAGGCCGACAAGGTTGCCGTGGCTGAGGATGGCGAGGCGGTCGCATTTTTCGGCCTCTTCCATCAGGTGCGTGGTCACGATGATGCTGACACCTTCCTGGTCGCGCAGAACCTGGAGGTATTGCCAGAGATCTCGGCGGGCACCGGGATCGAGGCCGGTAGTGGGCTCATCGAGGAGCAGAACCTGCGGGCGGTGCAGCAGTCCCTTGGCGAGTTCGAGGCGGCGCTGCATGCCGCCGGAGAAGGTTTCAGCCCGGTCCTTGGCGCGATCGGTGAGGGAGACGCGCTCGAGCATCTCAGCCACGCGCTTCTTAAGCGCCGCGCCGGTAATTCCGTAGAGATGGCCGACGTGGATGAGGTTCTCCTCTGCCGAAAGCTTTACGTCAATGCTGCGCGACTGAAAGACGACACCGATCTGGCGGCGCACACCGCTGGGGTCCAAAGCAACGTCGTGGCCGAGAATCAAGGCTCGGCCGCCGGAGGGCAACATCAATGTGGAAAGAATGCGGAAGATGGTGGTCTTGCCGCTGCCGTTGGGGCCGAGCAGGCCAAAGATTTCGGCTCGATTTACGGTGAAGGAGACGCCATTGAGGGCAGTGCGATCACCATACTGATGCCGCAGGCCATCAATCTCGATCACGGTCTCGACTCCGGGATGAGCGGAGGCGTCGAACTTTTCGTCCATCGTCATGATTGTCAATATGATAAATCCTCAGCCGGAAGAAGCCGGGAGCGCGGCATACCGCGTACTGCATAATGCGTACTTCATGCCGCGCTGTTCAACATCATTAATGCAAAAAGCAAGGGAAGGTAAGTGACGGTGGCCTTCAGCAAGGTCCGAGCCAGAATCCTGGAGCGCGGCACGGAGGGCGGCTGGCACTCGCTCCAGATGCGGGCGCAGAAGTAAAACAGAGCCAGCCCGAGGGCCGAGGCCCCGATGAAATACGGCAGCCCTGCCATGCCGAGCAGGGTGGGAGCCAGCGTGGTTGGAAGCAGCGCCGCTCCGTACATCAGAATCTGCCGGGCCGTTGAGCGGCCATCGCTCTCCACCACGGGTAACATGCGGATACCCGCCCTGGCATATTCATCGCGGTAGAGCAGGGCAATGGAGTGAAAGTGGGGAAACTGCCAGAAAAAGACGATGGCAAAGAGCACCAGGGCTTCGCCTTCGAGATGGCCTCGTGCGGCGGTCCAGCCCAGCACTCCCGGCATGGCTCCGGGGAAGGCTCCGACGAAGGTGCAAAGCGGGCTGATTTTTTTCAGCGGCGTATAGACAAGCAGGTAACAGGCAGCGGTCAGCAGGCTGAGCAGGGAAGTAAGGTAATTGAGTTCGAAGGCCAGTACCGTTGCGCCGGTGACAGTGAGAATTGCCCACACGGCGATGGCGTGACCGAGGCCCATGGAGCCGGTAACCATCGGGCGTTGCGCGGTGCGCCGCATCAGGGCATCGCTCTTGCGCTCGATGATCTCATTCATGCAGGCGGTTCCGGCTGCGACCATGCCGATTCCGGCCAACGCCCAGAACAATTTGATGGTGAGCACGGGCAGGCCGGACTTGTGCTGCCCGAAGAAAAATCCACACCAGGCGGTTACCACAACCAGGGTGGTTACGCGAATCTTGGTGAGCTGCGCATAGTCACGCAGCAATTCCAGGGGGCCGCGTGCGCTGATAACCAGGGGCTGTGCGGGTACGGTCGTCATGCGCTCACCGTGGAGGTCGATGGGGGCAGTTGCGGCGCTGCTTCGGGGAGAAAATTCGGCGGAGCATACCGGTGAAGCTGGATGGCGAGGATCACCGTGGTGACCAGGAGCAACGCTCCGCAGGCGACGTGCGCCACAGTCGAGATCACCATGGCGGCAAGCGGTACCGAAGCCGAATGGCTCCAGAGAACTCGGGTGATGTAGCTGGCCAGGCCCAGTACGATCTGCACGAGAAGCAGGGCGAGCAGCACGGTTGCGGGTGTAGCCAGTTGGGGCGTCGCGCGATAGCGCTTGAGAATTGAAATTGACAGCCAGTTCACGATGCAGAAGACCACGCAAGCTCCAATGATGTGCGGGAGCAGGCGGATTCCCGAATGGCGGAAGGCCGCGCCCATGATGAGTTGCAGCCATACGGCGGCTACGGTCAGCAGAGAGAGCGTTGTAAGACGAGGGCGTGCATCCTGGAGAATGACCGGTTTAGGCGCCTCGACCCAGCTCCTGCTGGTGAAGAATGCGATGCTGACCATGATGCAGAAAAACGTCTGTCCAAGGGTGGCATGAGCGGTGGAGATAGCGGGCGGCAGAGAAAAGAGCACGGTGAGGCCGCCGAGCAATCCTTGTGCGATCACCGTCCCGAGAGCGCACCAGCCAAGAACACGCATCCAGCGGCGCTGATCCACCTTCTGGGTCCAGATGGCGACACCGATGGTGAGCAGGCCGATGAACTCCGCGATCATGCGATGGACGTGTTCAAACTTTATCCCACCCACCATCGGCGGAATCCGGTAGAGCGAGCCGAATGAGGTGGGCCAGTCCGGGACCGAGAGTCCGGCGTCATTGCTGGTCACCAGAGCCCCGGCGACGATCAGCAGAAAGACACAGCCAGCGGCCAGCACGGTGAAGCGGTGATGAGCGCGATGATACGGAGTGCTTTGGGTGTTTGGAAGTTGCGTCATGAAGTTCAGAGAACCCGATTGGCCGCGGGCCAATCCATCACTCTTGAGCGGCTGATTATCAAAGCGCCGGAACTGCCTTCCGGCCCGTGGATTCATTCAACTCAACGCCTACAGAAAAGATGCTACTTCACCGGTTTGCGATGCAGCATGATTGCACTTTCGGGTGCAATTCCTGAAATCACACTCGACTTCCGAAATTCCGCCCGGTATTTCGAGGTTATTCTTTTGCCGTACGCTTGCCGCGTTCGGCGGCCACCAGTGCAGCTTTGGCTTCGCGTACGTCCTTGGAACGCAGCAGATCCTGCAGCTCGGACATGAACTCATGCACGTCCTTGAAATCCAGATAGACGCTGGCGAAGCGCACGTAGGCCACCTTGTCCAGATTGCGCAGCCGATTCATGATGAGCTCGCCAAGTTCGCCGGTCTTGCGCTCGCGCTCTGGACTGTCGATCACGAAGGCTTCGGCCTCGTTGACAATCTGTTCGAGCTGGCCGATCGGAACCGGACGTTTTTCGCAGGCGCGGAGCAAACCGCTGAGCACTTTCTGACGCTCGAACTTCTCCCGCCGCCCGTCTTTCTTCACCACCATGTAGGGAATTTCGTCGATGCGCTCGTAGGTGGTGTAGCGCTTTTCGCAACGCAGGCATTCGCGGCGGCGGCGAATCGATTCGCCTTCCTTGCTCTCGCGCGAGTCAACCACTTTATCCTGATCAAATCCGCAAAAGGGACATTTCATTGGGAGATCTCATGGAGCCGTTGGCGCCGTCTGTCCGGCCGCGCAGCCTTTCCTGTCAAAGTCAGCTAGCCGCCTGTGGAGCATGAAGATTGTATCAGCGGGATTGTATCAGCAGCGGCGTATTATGAGGCTTCGGCTGCATTCTGCTCGACCGCTTCCTCCTCCTGCGAGCTTTCTTCGGAGAGGCGGAGGAACGAGACCTTCTCGAAGCGTGCCCAAATAACCCCCGCCGGAATGACCGACATGAAGGTCACAAGCCAAAGCATGATGCCGCAGCTAACGGCCAGCTCCCGCGTGATGTTGTACGGCTCGCCGCTGAAGAGATTGGACTGAAGGACGCCAATCACGGCTAACTGCGAGCCACCCACGCCTCCGGGCAACTGTACCACCGAGCCCAATATGCTGGAGCCCATCACGAGCAGCACATCATCGAGCTTCATGGTGTTCATGCGCGCCACCCGCTGCACCCCGGCTGGATCTCCGGAGACAGTCACGATAATTTGCGGGTAAGCGTGAAGAACTTCAATGTAGGCTCCGGCAATCATCAGCCACATGGCCACGGAGACCAGGACCAGCTGGATGAAGGCACCGACGCTGTGAATGGTATTAAAGCCTTGCTTGAAGGCGTATAGGCGCGCCCGCAGCGCAGTTGCCGCGCGTCCGGAGGCTCGCCGGAGCACAAAAAACAACAGCGCCAGCACCACCAGGGCGGCCAGGGCGAGCGGAAGCTTGTGGCTGGCGTTGTGGGCCGCCATCCGCAGTCCGTTGTTCATCGCCTGGAGCAGAATACGGGCGAGGACGCCGCCCTTGATTGCAAAAAAAACGGCCACCAACAGAACAACCGAACCGAGATCGAAAAAGCGCTCCACGGTCCATACCGCAAGCTGCGAGGTGAAGGAAAGTTTCTCTTTTCGGGCAATCAAGTACGGGCGGGCAAATTCACCGGCGCGACCAAAAAGTCCCAGGGCGGCAAAGCCAATGATCTGCGGCCCGAGGAGGCGTCGGAAGCTGGTGGGCGCGGTGGGTTTGAGGAAAATTGCCCAGCGGATGGCACGCAACACATACGCCAGATAGATCAGCGCGACTCCGGCGCCGATATGCCAGAGACTTACTCCGCCGGTATACTGACGGAACTTTGCCCAATCGAAGCTCCGCCAGGAGCGAAACTGGAGGTAAACCAGGGCTCCAAGGATTGCTGCGACAACGATCAGGGAGATAATCTGCTTCTTCTTCATAGGAAAACAGCGAGCCTGAGATGGAGTTCGCGGGCGCCTTTCAATTAGGACTGCAATCCTGCAAGCCTGCTATTTCGCAGCGCCTTCGGTTCTGGCTCCATAGCGATTTGAGGCGGTCGTTTTCTTATCCGTGGAAGAGGATTTTCCGGTGTTCTGCTTGCTCTTGTTGTAATCACGGATGACGCGCTGCACGTACTCGCGGGTTTCACGGTAGGGCGGCACTCCGTTGTAACGGTCCACCGCGCCGGGGCCTGCGTTGTATGCGGCCAGCGCCTTGACGGCGTCGCCGTTGTATCGCTCCAGCAGCTCACGCAGGTAGCGCGCCCCACCGAGTACGTTCTGCTCCGGGCTGAAGCTGTCACTCACGCCAAGCTTCGAAGCCGTGCCCGGCATCAACTGCATCAGCCCGCGTGCGCCCGCAGGCGAAACCGCAAGCGCATTACCCGCGCTCTCTTGCTTGATGACGCTGAAGATGAAGTCCGAGTCCACGCCGTGCTTGGCTGAGGCCTCGCGGACGATCTGACCAGTGTTCTTGGCGGGCTCGGAAGATCGCGGCGACGGGAGTGGGTCGGGTTCGAATGCGTAGCTGACGATCTGATCCGCAGGTATGTCGACGAAGCTGCTTTTCTGATCGTCAATGTAAAGCCGCACCAAGCCGTTGCGCATCTCGTGCGTGCGATGGCGAATGGAGAAACCATTGCTCAACTCTGCAATCTCGACCGCAAAGACGGTACTCGACAGCAGTAGCAGTGTCACCATCAGGCGCAATGATCTCATATCTTTATTCTAGTCCATCCAGGGCCGCTTCCACGGCAATTGCGACGCCATTTTCGTTATTGCTTAGAGTCGTCTGCCAGCCACGGTCACGCAATTCCTCGGTAGCGTTGCCCATGATGTAGGAGTGCCCCGCGAATTCCAGCATCTCGATGTCGTTGTAGTTATCGCCGATTGCCATTACCTCGGTGGGATGGTAGCCCTTGAAGGCCGCCCAGCGCCGCAGTGCCGCACCCTTGGTGCAGCCCTTGTTGAGGATGTCCAACATACAGAGATCGCGGGCGTCGTACTGGGTTTTCAGTACGGTGATGCGGGTGAGCAGTCCGCTATTCTTCTTGAGCTGCGACTGCGCGGCAATCATCCGAGGTACGGTTCCGCAGAACATCGCCTGGATCGGATCTCCGCTCAGCCCGTCCTCGATGGGATGCACGAAGCGAAGATACTGCGCATTCTTTTCCAGCCATTTCTTGATCGAGGCATTCAGCTCGTCCAGCGTCTCCAGCACCAGCGACCCAGGCTCCTCGCCGTCGAAGGTCACAACGAGGTTCCGCCGGAAGTCCGTCATGTGTGCAACCAACTCCTTGACAGCCGGAAGCGGTAGTGGGTCGCGGTGAAAAAGGGTTCCGTCGCCGATCCTGGTAACGGCGCCGTTGGAGCTGATGAGAGTGACGTCAAGGCCCAGCGCCTGTGCAACCGGCAGGGCAAAGATGTGCCGGCGTCCCGTAGCCAGAACAATCTCCACACCGAGCGAGTGCGCCCGGCGCAACGTGGCCAGGTTGCGCGAGCTTACCTGGAAGTTGGAATCCAGCAAAGTTCCATCAAGATCGATTGCAATCAGCCGAACGGAAGACATTGCAATCGATTTTACAACTTCTTTCCTGGAAACTTAAGGTGCTAGGATTCAGAGGATGATTTCAAGATTTTTTTCCTGGGGCATATTCGGCGTTGTGCTGATGGTGATCGCACTGGTGCATTTCGTCCGCCGCCAACCCAGCTTTTACTGGCTCTACCTCATTATCTTCCTGGGGCCGCTTGGCGCGCTGATTTATCTGGCAATCGAGTGGCTCCCGGAGCTGTTCGATCCCGGCGCATTCCGCTTTGTGGAGCGTGGCCGCCGCGGACGCGAGGTGGAAGCCGCAATCCGGCAAAATCCTTCGGCAGGAAATTACGAAGAGCTGGGCCTGCTCCGGCTGGATAAAGGCGACTGGAGCGGTGCCCGTAGCTGCTTCGACCGCGCACTGGCGCAGCGCACCGATTCGATTGACCCCTTTTACCGCCGCGGCCTCGCCGAGGTCGAGCTAGGCGATTATGCCGCCGCTCGCGCCGACCTGGAGCATGTTGTCACGGCCGATGCCGGCTATGACTTCCAGCGCGCCGCTGGTCTGCTGGCCCTTGCCGACTGGAAGACCAGAGACATCGACCGCGCCCAACGCTTATTTGAGCAGATTCTACGAACCTCCACGCTCACTGAGACACAACTGAACTACGCCGAATTTCTCGCCGAAACCGGGCACCGCGAAGAGGCCCGACAGCAGTCCCTCCGCATCCGCGACAAGCGGGCAGGGATGCCGGGCTTCCAGCGGCGGCGCGAGCGCAAACTCTTCCGCAGAAACAGCGCTCTGCTGCGGAAGCTATAAAAGCCGCACTGCCTCGCATTGGCGGTATGATTTCTCCTGACGAATATGACCGAGCGCCTTTACTACCAGAACTCATTTCAATTCGACTTCATCGCCTCCGTCGAGTCTGTTCGGGAACTCGCCGACGGGCGGCGCGCGCTGGTGCTGGAGCGCACCGCGTTTTATCCCACCAGCGGCGGCCAGCCCTTCGACACCGGATGGATCGAGTTTGTTGCGACGGAGGGCGAGCAGCCAGCCTCGCTTCCCATTCCAAAACTCCGCGTCTCCGAGGTTATCGAGGACGAATCCGACGACAGTGTTTTGCATGTCGTTGAGCAACCTGGGGCTGCGCTTGAGCTGCCGCTGCGGGTGCGCGGTTTTATCGACGTTCCTCGCCGCCAGGACCATATGCAGCAACACTCGGGACAGCACGTGCTCTCGGCGGCGCTGCTGAAATTGTTCAATGCCCCGACGGTCAGCTTCCACATGGGCGAGGAGAGCTGCACCATCGACCTGGAAATTGCGAACCTCAGCACCGCGCAGCTTATACAGGCCGAGCATCATGCCAACCAGCTTGTGTGGGAGGACCGCCAGATTCTGATGCATGAGGCAACGCCGGAACAGGCGCGCAGGGTCGGGGTGCGCAAGATTCCTGCAGCCGCGCATGGAACCCTGCGTCTGATCGAAGTCCGTGGCGTGGACCTATGCGCCTGCGGCGGTACTCATGTGCTCACCACCGGGCAGATTGGCAACATACAACTTCGCAAGATGGAGAAGGTGAAGCAGGGAGTCCGGGTTGAGTTCGTCTGTGGCGCCCGCGCGTTGCGCTTCTCGCGGAAGGACTTCCAGGTTCTCAGCGAGGCCGCCGCGCTGTACTCATCGCATATTTGGGAAGTTGCGGCCCAGAGCCAGAAGTTGATTGACTCGGGCAAAGCTGCGCAGAAACAACAGCAAAAACTTCTGTCGGAGATCGCCGAGCTCAGCGCACAGCAGGCGCTGACGCGTACTCCTGCCGAGGGCGGACGCAGGATCATCGCCGAGTATTTTGCCGATCGCGACCTCGGATTCGTGAAGCTGTTTGCGCAAAAACTGGTCGCGTCGGGAGCAAATGTAATCGCGCTGGTGGGCGCCGGGCAGGGAACTCCCGGGCTAGTCTTCGCGCAGTCTCCCGGCGGCGCCTTCGACGCGGGCGCACAGCTGATGGCTCTTGTCAGTTCTGCCGGGGGACGCGGCGGCGGCACGCGCGATCTTGCGCAGGGGGGAGTGCCCTCGGCAGAGCTGATTCCGAAGCTCATCGAACGAGCGGTGCAGGTTGCTCGCGCCCAACCGGGCGGTCAAGGATGAGCGCACGATGATTGACCAGCCTCTCATCCTCATCACGCTGCTCGTTCAGCTCGGCGTCTCGGCTGCCGTCAGCAGCGTACTGGCGCGGTCGCGACGCTTTCGCGTCCTGCTTTTTCACGAGGATCGCGACATCTGGGAAAAACTGGAGATGGTCCTCTTCGTCGGCGGACCCTTCATGCTGGGCGTGCTGGTGCGGGCCACGGTCAAGAATTTTCTGGCGGCCGACGTCTCATTCGAGGCGGCAATTCTTCTCGGCGTGATCGCCGGAAGAACCGCAGGGGTTTGCGGGGGAATCCTGGTCTCGCTGCCTTATCTGTTCATGCACCAGTACATGAACCTGCCGCTGAACGTGGTTGCGGGACTCAGTGCGGGATTTCTGCGCGAGCTTGCCAAGGACCGCGAAGCTATCTGGTCGTTCAGCCCGCTCTTCGATCTGAGTATTTACCGCTGGATCCGGCGCAGTATTGCCAAGTCTTTCATCGACTGGCAAACCTCGTTTTTCTTCATGATTCTGGCGCTGCAATTCCTGCGCCTGGAGACCAGGGAGTTTTTTCCTCGCCATACGTGGGCGCTGGACTCGCCGCACTGGCTGGTGCGCGGTGCCATCTACATCACCTCGGTGATGACAGTTGCGATTGCACTGAAGGTGCTGAACAACACGCGAATCGAGATGAAGCTGGAAGAGCGGGAGCGCCTGTTGCTGCAGGCCCGAATGGAAGCCCTGCAGAGCCAGATCAATCCGCACTTTCTGTTCAACACGCTCAACTCGGTGGCATCACTGGTGCGCTTTGACCCGGACACGGCGCGCGAGATGATTCTGAAGCTCTCGAAAATTCTTCGCCGCCTGCTCAAGAAAGGCGACTCTTTCGTTGAGCTGCGCGAAGAGCTTGAATTCATTGACGATTACCTGGACATTGAAGTGATCCGCTTTGGGCGCGACAAGTTGAAGGTGGTGAAGGAACTCGATCCGGCCAGTCTGGAGATCGTGGTCCCTGCGATGCTGATCCAACCCGTGGTGGAAAACTCGATCAAGCATGGACTGTCACCGAAGATTGACGGAGGCACAATCTATCTGCGCAGCCGCATCCACGAGGGCCTGCTGATCATTGAGGTTGAAGACGACGGGGTTGGCATCGTCGAGCCCGGCTCCGATGTGAGCGAGTGGAGTGCGCCGCAGCGCGGAGCCGGAATCGGCATGGCGAACGTTCGCGAGCGGCTCAATGTGCTGTACAGCGATGCGGCGCGGTTGGAAATGGAAAGCCGCACCGGCGCGGGAACGATCGTACGCATTCTGTTGCCTATTCCGCAGAGTGGCGGGATGGACGGAGTCAATTACGACCTGCGCTCCAATAGCCCGCGATAGCCATCCCATCAATCTACGACTTTGACTCCAATAGCTCCCGGTACAGCGCTTCATATTGCGGAATGATTTTGGTGGAGCAGAAGCGGGCTTGCGCCGTTGCCCGCGCGCGCTGGCTCATGTTGTCCAGCAATGCGTCGTCGGTCAGAACCTCGAGTGCGCGCGCGGCCATGGTCTCCACGTCTCCGACGGGAGCCAGAAAGCCATCCACGCCGTCTTCGATCACCTCCGGCACCCCTCCCACGCGCGAGGCCACTGGCACCACCTTGCAGGCCATCCCTTCCAGCGCCGCCAGGCCAAAGGACTCCATCTCGCTGGGCAGCAGCATCACGTCGGCGGTTGCCAGCTTTTCGTGGATCCTGTCCTGTTTGCCAAGAAAGTGAATCAGGTGGTGGATTCCTCTCGCGCAGGCCAGGCGCTCGGCTGCACGCCGATCCGGCCCGTCGCCGATCATCATCAGCCGCGCGGGAATCTTCTTCTGCACGCGATCGAATATCTCCACCACGTCGGTTACGCGCTTTACCGGCCGGAAGTTCGATAGATGCACAAGCAAGCGTTCACCGGGTTTGGCGAACTCCTCCCGCCTCGCCGCGGCCTGTTCATCGCGGCGGTACAAATCGCAGTTCACGAAATTGTGGATGACATGAATCGGCTTGGTAATCTCAAAGCTCTCGATGGTGGATTTTTTCAGATCGTTCGAAATCGCGGTTACAGCGTCACTCTGCTCGATTGAAAAGCGCGTAATCGGCAGATAAGAGCGGTCCAGCCCTACCAGGGTGATATCGGTTCCATGCAGCGTGGTTACGTAGGGCAGGCGGCGGGGCTTGCGCACATGGTCATGGCAGAGCATCTGACGCGCCAGCATCGCACTTACGGAGTGCGGAATGGCATAGTGTACGTGCAGCAAATCCAGGTCGTAGAGCTCCGCGACTTCGGCCATGCGCGTTGCCAGCGCCAGATCGTAGGGCGGATATTCAAAGAGCGGATACTGCGAGACCTCCACTTCGTGAAAGTGAATGTGCGGGTGAGGTTCGGTCAGCCGGATCGGTTGCGAATAGGAGATGAAGTGAATCTGGTGTCCGCGGTTGGCCAGCTCAATGCCAAGTTCGGTGGCCACAACTCCGCTGCCGCCGTAGGTGGGATAACAGGTGATTCCAATCCGCATGACTCTCCTTGCCGCTCGCTGTGAGCTACGGCTGATTCTAAATTTCCCCGGCGGTTGCCACTCTCAGCAATTCCGCACGGAACGGCACCAGTTCCACGCCGAAGTCGTCGCTCAGTTCACGGGCGGTGATCTTCAGCAGTGCGGCCATATCCACCTCGCGCGACTCTCGCAGTTTGGTCCGAAGCGCGGCCAGATCACTGTCGTTGTATCCCGGATGACAGACCAGCTCCCAGGTTCCGTGTGGCATCCGCTTCAGCATGGCGCGCAAACTTGCTTCATTGAGAGCGCCCGTGGTGGCGATGCCAAGGCTGCCATCGGTGGTGGTGAAGCCAGCCGCGAGCACCGCGCGGAGCCAACGCCTGCGCAACCCTGCGCTCAGCAATGTGGTCTCGGCCTTGCGGACGAAAAGAGTGCGATCGCCGAGCGTCTCGCGAAGGCTAACCACTCCCGGCGCTTCAAATGGATTGCGAAGCGCCGCGATGCCATGCGCGGAGGCCGCACGCAGCAGCGGCCGCAGGATCGATGGGAACATATGAACGTGCTTGTGCGCGTCAAAGTGCGACACCTCGATGCTGGCGCGTTGCAGGTGCGCAAACTGCGCCGCAGCCTCGGCTTCGATTTCTGCAGCGCGGAAGCGTCCTAGGGCCACGGCCCTCAGCACATCGCCGATCGAGTGGTGGAAGCGATTGGTTCCAGGCGCCAGCAGCGATCGTACCTCGCCCGGAGGAAGCAGCGGTTCGCCATCGACCAGCACCACGTGGCAACCCACGCTCAGCCGGGGCATCTGCGCCGCCAGCGCCACGGCCTCGTCAAAGCAGGGCCCGGTTGCCATCAGCGTTGCCGAGGATACGATGCCACGCTGGTGACACTCGGCGATGGCGCGATTCACCCCGTTCGTCAATCCGAAGTCGTCGGCATTCACGATCAGGCGCTTCATTGGAAAAGTGTAGCAGGGAGGACTGAAGATTCGCGCTTGGGTTGCGATGTTTGTGACCGCCGTATTCAGCGCGCGAGGGGCAAGGCGCAGCTCAGGCGCCCTTCAGTTCCTGTCGCTCGACCCTTACCTGCGGCTGGCTCTCGCCCAGCAACAATCTGATCTGGTCGATCAGGGCAGGGAACATGTCTTGTTTTTCGATCCAGGCATCGACCTCGCCGCTGCCTTTTATCGCGGAATATCCAGTAACGATGATGATCGGAACGTCAGGCGCTTTTTGACGAATCAGCCCGGCAAGTTGCAGGCCGTTCATCTCCTCCATGCGATAGTCGGTCACCAGCAGGTCAAACTTTTCGCGGTCGAACATGGCCAGCGCGGCGCTAGCGCTATAGGCGTGCTCTGCGCGGTAGCCCTGCTGCCGCAGAATCTCGCAGGTCAAACGCGCCAGAACTTCGTGATCATCCACAAATAGAATTGCCTTCATCTTTCACCTGCGAAAGCCGCCTGAGAGGGAAAACATATCTGCCGCAGAGGTTGGATTCACCGTGAATACCTCTGGGTTGCCCGCCTCGTGCGCAGTTTATTTCCACAGCGTGGTTTGACCGGAGGCCCAAGTGTTTCATATACTCGACTTGCGAGTCGGTTCCATCAGGAGGCCGCCCCCATAGCCGCGTGACAAACGGCAAAGGGAGCACCGTAAGGGCGGTTAGCTCAGTTGGTTAGAGCGCCTGCCTTACAAGCAGGATGTCGGGGGTTCGAGTCCCTCACTGCCCACCACTGCTTCAAGCCTCCGGGTTCCACCCGACGGCCCGCCTGGGCCGGTACTATCCGCGTAACGACGCGGGGTCGTAGTTCAGTTGGTTAGAACGCCGCCCTGTCACGGCGGAGGCCGCGAGTTCGAGTCTCGTCGACCCCGCCATTGAATTCCAATCAGATTCAATGGTTTAAGAGGCCCCCGCAAGGGGGCTTTCTAATTTCGATCACTCCTGCGCAATGCCCGCCCACACTAATTCTGCGCCTCTGATGCAACCAAGCGGCGCAAGTTTGTATCGAAATAATCGGAAGACTTGTAGGCTTTCGTAATTTGAGAACGAGGCCAATCCGAAGTAGTTTACCTGAGGAGGTTCGCATGACAAACAGGATGCTGCAAGCAGTGAAGGTGCTGCTCATAGGGTTGGCGCTTGTAACGCTGTGCGCCGCCGAAGACGTGAAGCTCGCAACTGACTCGGGAGCTGCGAACACGGCTCAGCGCTCGCGCATTTTGCAGCAGGTGCCAGGGCCTGAACTGTTGACCGTACGAGCGGAAGCGCTCAACACCGGCGCGATTTCCCGCGACGACTTTGCTGGACTTGAGAAGACGCTGACCGACTACCACGACGCTTTCGAATCCCTGAGTCTTTCGGGAATCTATAGAGTTTGGCCGGGTCTGGATCGGCGCCGCGAGGCAGCCTTTCGCGGGGTATTCAAGTTTCTGCAGGGAACCGCTTCCACCCCCCGGCTCGACCTGCAATGCACCGTCCCTGTGGTCGCCAATCTTACCGCCGCCGTCGACTGCCGCGAAGCCCTCACCTACCGCCAGAAGGACCAAACAATCAAGACGGTTGGGCCGGTGCGCGTCTCAATTCTGCTGAAGAAAGAATCCGACATTTGGCTTGTTGAAAAAATGAGAGGGTTGTGACCCGCTCCTTTTGCACTCCGTAACCCTCCGCCCTATCATGGCAGAGGCCGCAAGTTCGAGTCGTACCGCTCCCGCCATATTCTCCATGAAGTTATGGAGAATATGGCATTTTTCGCCTACAACACACAGTGCGTGAGCTGACCGGCGTCTACGGTTCATCGCGGTAGATGCTGATTTGCGGCGTACCGCCTTCTTTCCACTTCGCACGGAACATGCCGGGGGTGTTGAAGCTCCATGCCATCTGGCCGTCGGGGGTGAGGGCGATCACGCCCCCGTCGCCGCGGATGGCGACGAGTTCCTTCTGCACGATCTCGTCAGCAGCTGCCTGCAAAGCCATCCCTTTGTATTGCACGAGGGAGCAGATGCTGCGGGCTACGGTGAGCCGGATAAAGTACTCGCCAACCCCGGTGGCCGAAACGGCACAGGACTGATTCGATGCATAGGTTCCCGCACCGATGATCGGGGAGTCGCCGACCCGGTTCCAGCGTTTGGCCGTGATACCTCCGGTGGAGGTTCCGGCAGCGATGTTGCCATGCCGATCGAGCGCAACGACTCCAACTGTGCCGTACTTGTGGGCATCAGGCGGCTCAAGCGATGTGGTGGGCTTAGCGGGAGGTGCGGGCGCGCCTTCAGGACGGGAGGGAATTGGCAGACCGTCTTTCTTGAGTTGTTGAATAAGCCCCTGCCAGCTTCGCTCGGTGAAGAAAAAGCTGGGTGGAACCTGTTCGAGATGGACGCTGGCGGCGAAGGCATCGGCGCCGGAGCCGATGAGCATGACGTGCGGCGAGTGTTCCATGACGGCGCGGGCGAGCGAGATGGGATGGCGGGTGCGCTGCACGTCGGCAACTGCTCCGGCACGCATCGGCTTGCCGTCCATGATCGCGGCGTCAAGCTGGTTGGTGCCATCGGCGGCGAAGACCGCACCACGGCCCGCATTGAAGAGCGGATTATCTTCGAGGAGCTTGATGGCGGCTTCGATGGCGTCGAGCGACGAACCGCCTTTGTCGAGCACACTGGCGGCCGCGGTGAGGGCTTCGCTGATTCCGGCGCGATAGGCGGCCTCAGCTTCGGGAGTCATCGAGGTGCGCTCGATAACTCCCGCGCCACCGTGGACAACAACAGCCCACTTGTGCACAGGCGGCGCGGCGGGTGCAGTCATCTGGGCGAAGGCGGCCGTGGTTAGGGTAAAAGCGGCGAGGATGCGGCAGAGTGTGCTCATGGGAAGTAGTTATACAACTTTCGCGCGGACGGGATGTAGTCCCCACATTCTTCCAACTGCGGGGCGGATGTGAATCCATCTGTCATTTCTTGTAGATCACGCCATTCTTCATGACAAAAATTACGTGCGAGAGTGTTGAAATCTCCGCGAGCGGATTACCGGGGACGGCGATCACGTCGGCGAGGTAGCCGGGCTTGAGCTGACCGATTTCGTTCTGCCAGCCGAGGAGTCGCGCGCCGTTGATAAGGCTGGCGCGGAGGACATCGGCAGCGGACATTCCGTACTGCACCATCAATTCGAACTCGCGAGCCTGCGTGCCATGCGGAAAGGGGCCAACGTCGGAGCCAACGGCCATGGGCACGCCAGCGTCGAGTTGTTTGCGGAACTCCGCGGCATGGAAGGCCTGCATGGCGCGCTCGCGCGCGGCGGCTGCCGGATTGTCTGCGTGGGCAGCGAAGTATTCGGCGATGGCGAAGGTGGGTACGGCGTAGATCTGCCGCTCGCGCATGATGCGCATGGTTTCGGGGCTCAGTTGGTAGGCGTGATCGATGGAGGCAACACCAGCCTGAGCTGCGTACAGCGCACCGGGCTCGCCGGTGCAATGGACGCCGACGCGGGTGCCAACGCGGGCCGCCTCCTGCACCGCGGCTTCAAGCTGGGCCTGGGTGTACTGATAGGGCGTAGTGAATTTGCCCTCGATGAGGCGGTCGGCGCCGGTCTGGTAAATCTTGATGAAGTCCGCGCCCTCCTTCAACTGCGCTCGAATCACCGCAATCAGTTCGGCAGCGTTGTTGGCGTAACTCGCGTTGGAGGAGATGTGCTCGGCGGGATTGAAGTGGATTGCATCCTCATGACCTCCGAGGATGCTGATGGCGTTACCGCTGATGCGCAGGCGCGGCCCGGGAATCAGTCCGGCGTTGATGGCGTTGCGCACGGCGGAGTCAGCCGAACCCGCTCCCTCGGTTCCCATGTCGCGCTCGGCGGTGAAGCCCGCCATCAAGTCTTCGCGAGCCGCGATCTCGGCGAGGATGGTGCGCTCCGGTACGGATTCGATGACGGTTTGCAGATCCTCGGCTCCGGGATGGAGGAAAAGATGCACATGAGCGTCGATGAGCCCCGGCATCAGCGTTGCTTCGCCCAGGTTAATCACCGTGGCGGCGCTGGGATGAGTCACCGAGGGACCGGCTTCAACTATGCGGTTGCCACGCACCAGCACTTCGCCGGGGCTGACCAGCGCGCCACGCTCCACTTCGAGCAGATGGGCGGCGCGAAGCACTATGGTATCGCCGGCAGGGGTGGAAGATTGGGCAAAGAGTACGGGGACGATGGCGAAAGCAAGGGTGGCGATAGCGGAGCGGAACATGGGCCTCATACTAGCATGCGTTTGATATGGGCGAAGGGAGCCGCAAAAGAAATCTCTACTCAGCTCAACGCCAATCATCAATCAGATAAACTCCTTCATGGTTATATCCGTTATCGTTTCCCCGCTTCATGATTACGCCCCGTATCTCGCTTCGAAATCCTTGCGCCAACAGTGAGCGATAGGCTTCCAAGCGACTCGTGTTGACGCCTGCCGTCAGACGCGCCACTCCTTGCGTGACTGCGAATTGCTCACAACTCTTCAGCAGCTCCTGAAAACGCTCTTCAGCAGTTCGACGTGCATCGATCACGGCAAATTTCAAGTAGCAGTTTCCGCTGCCCGCCTCCGATCCTGCACCGCAGTGGCAGACGGCGAAGCCAGCCAGTTGCGAATGATCCATAAGTAGAATCGTGTCGCCGAGCCGCTGGCTGTCAACCGCTCGAATCTCACGTTCGACATCCAGACCCGGATAAACCGAATCGGTTACTCTGAAACATTCCTTCAAAATCAAGGCCTTCTCATCCGCTCGAAGCTCAGAAAAGCGGAGAAGCTGCCTGCTATCGCCCTGCACCGCTGCTTTGGACATAATCATGGTGAGGAAGCGAGGCCAGAAGCCGAATTGCTGATACAGGGCAATGTGCTTTGCGCTATCGCTGAATGTGTGCAGACCAACGTGCGAGAGCTGCCATCCGTCGAGTATGGCGAGCGTCGGAGCAAGCAGCTTCTTGGCGATACCACGCTCCCATAAAGACGGATGCACCGTAAGCGGTCCGAAAAAGCCTACACTGCCCCAGCGGGTTATAAAGTTGGAGCCGACGATCTCTCCATTTACCTCCGCAGCAAGGGCGCTTGCTGGATCAGCCAGCCAGCGAGTTCGAACGCAATCGGCGTCATCTGAAAATGTTTCCGGATTCGGAAGAGCGAGGAACGTTCCAAACGCGACCCTGAAAATGCGGTCTGCGCGCTCCAAGTCGCGTTCATGAAGTGGCCGGATCAACACTGGCCCGCTGCTGGAATCCGGGATTTCTCTCTGGGGTGCCATCCTGATTGCTCCCTCCTTGCCTGAGCGCGTAGAATTCTGCGCTGACGCACATACAAAATCGGCTCTGTACTACATAGCGTAGATTAGTCGGTATACTTTTTCCATGTGCGGACGATTTCGAGTAGCGCGGAAGAAAGAGATTCTGGAGGCGGCCTTCGAAGCCGACGGCGCCTTGGACGATCTCGACTGGGTTCCACGCTATAACGTCGCTCCGGGGCAGCAGATCGTTGCCGTGCGCCAGGATACATCTCAGCCTGTTCGCTCGATGTCGTTTATGCGCTGGGGACTGATTCCATCCTGGGCGAACGACCCTTCAGTCGGTTACAAGATGATCAATGCGCGAGCGGAAAGCGCGGCCACCAAGCCATCGTTCCGTGGGCCGCTTCGCTCGCGTCGCTGCCTGATTCCTGCCGATGGATTCTACGAATGGAAGCGCGAAGGCAAAGAGAAGCTTCCGTTCTGCTTTACGCTGGCCGATCAATCGGTCTTCGCCCTGGCCGGACTATGGGAGCATTGGAAGAATCCGGCGGGGCATATGATCGAAAGCTGCACGATTCTGACCACCACGCCAAACGAACTCATGCACGATGTCCATGACCGTATGCCGGTGATTCTGCCGCGCGATGCGTATAAGATATGGCTCGATCCTGGCTTTACAGACGTGGCGGAACTACAGCCGCTGCTGAAGCCTTACTCCGCCGATGCTATGCGGCGCTACCGGGTGAGTCAGCGCGTGAATCAGGTAAAGAATGATGATGCCGAGTGCGCGCAGGAGATCGAGGCCGCGTGATTTCAGTGGAAGTCGTGCGAGCGGACTTCGGCTCTGCTGATTTTCAGCGGAAGAATCTGGCGCGCCTTCACTGAGATAACATTTTCCTGGTTTTGCAACTCGCCTTCGATCAGCAGAAACTTTTCGCGAACCACTATCTGCTTGAACTGCTCATAAACAGCGGGCGTAATGATGGCGTTGGCAATGCCTGTCTCATCTTCAATGCTGAGAAATACGAATCCCTTGGCCGTGCCCGGACGCTGGCGCGCGATCACGCATCCGGCGATACGTGCCGCTCTTCCGTGAGCATGGCCGGCAAGCTCACCGGCAGCAAGAACGCCCATCTCTCTCAGCCGCTCGCGATGAAAGGCCATGGGATGCCTGCCCACGGTGACTCCGGTGCCGGAGAAATCCGCTACAAGTCGCTCTTCGATCGTCATCTGCTGCAGCGGCGATTCGGCGGATTCCTGTTCAGTGAGTTCATTCAGCAGCGGCCCGGCAGGACGCCCCGCATACTCCACCTGCCAGAGCGCGTCGCGGCGATGCGTCACCTCGCCCAGTGAGTTGAGCGCGCCGATCTTGGCCAGCAGCGCGCGCTCGCTCTTGCGCAGCTCTGGCACGCGCAGCGCGAGCTCTTGAATCGATGTGAATGCCTGTTGCGCTCTGGCTGCGATCAATGCGATGGCGGCCTCGCGGCGCAATCCGCGCGCATAACACAGGCCCAAACGTAAGGCGAAGCGATGCGGGTTGCCGAACTCGGGTTCCAGCGTGCAGGGCCAATTGGAGCGCTGCACATCCACGGGCATGACGCGCAAACCGTGGCGTTGCGCATCTTTTACGATGGTAGCCGGCGAGTAGAAGCCCATGGGTTGGTTATTGAGCAGAGCGGCGGTGAAGGCCGCAAGATAGTTGCACTTGAGGTAGGCGCTGGCGTAGGCGATGAGCGCAAAGCTAGCGGCGTGCGACTCCGGAAATCCGTAGAGCGCGAACGACGAGATGGACTGAACGATCTCATCCTGCACTTTGGAACTTATGCGATTGGCGGTCATGCCGTGCCGCAACTTGGCGTCCAGGTCTCTCATGCGCGCCATGGAGCGGCGCATTCCCACGGCCCGGCGCAACTCGTCGGCCTCGCCGCCGGTGAAGTTGGCAACGATCATCGCCATGCGTATGAGCTGCTCCTGAAAGAGCGGAATGCCAAGCGTTCGTTTCAGCACCGGCTCCAGCAGCGGATGATAGTAAGAGATGGCCTCCTTGCCACGCCGCCGCTTCATGTAGGGATTCATCATGTTGCCCACGATAGGGCCAGGCCGGATGATCGCCACCTGCACCACCAGATCGTAAAAGCACGTTGGATAGTTGCGCGGCAGCGCCGCCATCTGCGCCCGGCTCTCCACCTGGAACATGCCCACCGTGTCTGCCCGCTGCAGCGCTCGATAGGTTGGCGGATCGTTCGGCGGAAGCTGCGCCAGATCGAGCGGCTCGCCGTAATGCGCGGGCACCAGCTCAAGGCAATCCTTCAGTACCGCCATCATCCCCAGCCCCAGCAGATCGACCTTGATGAGCTTCATGTCGGCGCAATCTTCCTTGTCCCACTGGATGACCGTACGCCCCGGCATGGAGGCGGGCTCAATCGGCACCACCGCGTTGAGCTGACCTCCGCAGATCACCATGCCTCCCGAGTGCTGTCCGAGATGGCGCGGCAAGTCCTGCATGCGCCGGCACAGCTCTGCGTACTTGGCAATGCGGCGATGCTGAATGTCAAAGCCCGCGTCGTGAAAGTTGCGTTCGAGCGTCTCGTTTTTGTCCTTCCACTCCCAGGCGCTGACAAGTTTGGTCAGGCGGTCGAGCGTCTCCGCGTCAAAGCCCAGCGCCTTGCCTGCCTCGCGCGCGGCGGAGCGTCCGCGATAGGTGATGACGTTGGCGGTCATCGCCGCGCCGAGTTCGCCATAGCGCTGATAGACATACTGAATTGCTTTTTCGCGCTGCTCTCCGCTGGGCAAGTCAAGATCGATATCTGGCCACTCGCCGCGCTCTTCGGAAAGAAATCGCTCGAAAAGTAAATCCATTCCAACCGGATCGACGGCGGTAATGCCGAGCGCGTAGCAGACCACGCTGTTGGCCGCCGAACCGCGCCCCTGCGCCAGCATGCCTTCGCGTCCGCAAAACTGCACAATGTCCCACACAATGAGGAAGTAGCCTGCGAGGCCGAGCTTGGCGATGAGCGCGAGTTCGCGCTGCGCCTGCTTCTGTGCTCGCGCAAAGAGCCGGTCATCGCGCTTGGGAAGATAGCGGTTGCGAATGCCTTCTTCCGTGCGCTTTTCGAGGAACAGCTGCATCGGCTCGTCCCCCGGCACGGGGTATTCGGGAAATCGGTATCCAAGATCGTTCATCTGGTAGGTGAGCCGAGCGGAGAGCTCCCGCGTATTGGCAATCGCCTCCGGCAGATCGCGGAAGAGTTCCAACATCTCGCGCGGTGAGCGCAGGTAGCGCTCGGCATTGGGAGCAAGCAGGCGGCCAGCGCTCTCCAGTGTGCAGTGGTGGCGGATCGTAGTGAGCACGTCGAGCACTTCGCGCTCGTAGGGAGTTGCATAGTTGACGCCATTGGTGGCCAGCAGAGGCAGATGCAGCGCTCGTGCAATGCGTACCGCGGCTTGATTGCGATGCTCCTGCTCGCGGTCAAAGTGGCGCTGCAGCTCGACGTAAACATTGCGCGCTCCAAATATCTGCGCAAGATGCTCGACTTCGCTCAGAGCCGCATCATATCCGCCGCCCGCCAGCGTCGCGGCCAGTGGTCCTTCATCACCGCCGGTTAAACATACAAGCCCTCCGGCGAACTCCGCAACATCGCTGAGGCACGCCGCGCCCTCCGCCTTGTGTGCCTCGCACAACTTGTAGCGGGTAACCAGGCGGCACAGATTCTGATAGCCAGTCTGCGTTTCAGCCAGCAGAGCAAAGCGCACCGGCTCGGCAGGAACCCGGTGCGGCAGCCACTGCGGAGGACGCACCCGCTCTCCGGCATCGCGCACCGCAATCTCGGCGCCGATGTGTGCCCGCATGCCGGCACGTCCGGCGGCCATGTGGAAACGCGGAGCGCCGTACAAACCGTTGCGGTCGAGCAAGGCCATTGCGGACATATCGAGCTGCGCGCCGCGTGCCATCAGCAACTCAGGCAAAGACGCGCCTTCAAGAAAGCTGAAAGCCGAGCGGGCATGAAGTTCCACATACATCGTCATCACTCAGTCGTAAATTCCAATCACGTACCAGCCCGCGCCTGAGGCCGGAGCGGCGTCTATTGCCGCGTACCCGCCAGCGCCTGCGGCCGGAGGGCCATCCGTTGGTCCGCGCCCGCCCTGCGTCAGCTCCCCGGCACCGGGATCATGCGCCAGGCGCAGGCAGCGTTGAGGTTCTTCTTTGAGCACAACGTCCCACTCTTCGCGGCACCAGGCAGGATGCGTCCACCAGGCTCCGCTGGTACGCCAGGGGCCTGAGCCCGCTTGCAGGGTAAGGCACCGTCCCTCGTAATGCATCGCAGCGGGAACGTCACCGTGCAGCTCGACTGAAATTGAGCGCGGAGGACGCACCATGCGCAGTGCCGAAGCGTGTTTTGCATCTTGCGCGGGAACGCCTCTCGGCGTAGCGGCTTGCCCTATCTCGAAGTTTGCAACCCGAAATGCCTCGGGGGCGTGTGTGTCGAGCAGTTCAGGAGCACCCACCCGCCCTTCGCCCACCAGCTTGCGCAGACGCGCCAGCAATATCTCCAACCGTCCCGCCTCGGGAGCCTGAGCCGCGAAAAGTCCCCGCTGCGCTCTCTGCGGAGGTGCCGGATGCGCCTCAATGCGTAGGGCAATAACAGCGGCTTCCGGAGGATGCAACTCCAGATCGAGTTGGACGAGCTTGAGCAGCGTGTGCCGATCACGCTCCGGGAGTGCGGGCCGCACGGTGCGGCAATGCTCGGAGCGAACATTGTTGTTGGCGCCGTCGAGCACCAGGCAGGTCTCTACCGAGGCGATGGCCAGCGCGCGCTGCGCCGCGCGTTCGGTAACCTGCCCCAGCATCTGGCTCAGCAGAAAGAGCAGCGGCTCCAGCAGTTCCACCGGATGCTCCAGTTCCATGCTTTCGCAGAGCGGCGCATCAGCGGGCTCTGCGGTGGGGAGCAGCAGGTGGCTGTACGCTCCGCGCGCCTGTGCCTGCAGACGAAAGCCGCTCTGCCCCATGCGCGCCACCAGCGACCTTGTGGGCAAGGCAGCCAATTGTCCCAGAGTGTGGATGCCCCACGCGGCCAAGGTCTGCGCCTGGGCCTCGTCGGGTTCAAGCACGGTGAGTGGCAGGGGCGCCAATGTCTCCGCCTCACATTCAGATGCAATCGCCGTCACCCCCGCTATGCCGCGAGCCGCGAGTATGGCCGCACAAGCGTTATGCCCAGCCGCCACGCTTGCCTCGTATCCCTCGTACCCGAGGCGGCGTACGGAATGCCATAGCGCCGTGGCAATCTGCCGTGCGCTGCCCAGCAAGCGCTCCGAGCCCGAAACATCGAGCAAGAGAGTAGCTCCGCAGCTTTCTTCCTGCGGCGAGGCAATGCTTTCAATCCGCGGGGAGAACCGCTCCGCGCAACTCATCAACTCCGCAAACGATCTGTCTTCCTGTTGACGGTCGCGACGCAGCGCCACCACCGGGAATGACTCAGCCTGCACTCGGCTCATGCCCGGCTCCAGCCCCAGAATCCGCGCCTGCTGGTTCATGGCAAAGACGCGCTCCAGCGGCGGATCGCCACTCAGCACCGCAACCGCGCGTGAGCACAGTTCACCATAGCCCTCCCCACGCGCGCGACTAAGCGCCAGCACGGCAAAGTCGCGTACATGCACACAGAGATACAGCGGGAACGGCATAGCTCATCTCGACCACGAGGTAGTGCTGCTCCATACGGCTTCGGACGAAGCCGCCGGCTTTTTACGGGTGAAATCAACGGTGCGGCTGCGCTCCACGCTCACGCGGTAGCGCAACCCGGCGAGCAGCCGCGGACTGCGCTCCTCCGCCTGCCGCCATCCGATTGCCCCCTGACGGCAGTGCAGAGAAACCGCGGCGCAACTATTCGCGCAGGCCACGCAGGTCATCAGCATCAGGAGAATGTGCGACTGCTCCGCCTGTAGGCGGAAGCGGTACCAGGTCGCCAGGGGTATGCGGCGCGCCTGCTCCAGAGGTACGTCGCCCATGTCGAGCACCAGGGCGCGGAAGCCTCCGGTGCTGAGCAGCAGATCAGTAGCGCGCAGCGCATGGTCGAGCCGCATCCACGATGTGTTTTCTCCGCGCATCCGGCCAGGGCGCGGCCCCGTGCAAGGCCCCGCTGGACGCACCCAAAGCAGGCGCTGCAACTCCACTCCGAGGGCCGAGGCGGAAATTGGACTCAAAACGTCGGAGACGTCCACATACGCGCAGCTTTCGCCCTGCCGCGTAACCTCGGCCAGCGTGGAGAGCGCGAGCGTAGTGCGTCCGGAAGAATGAGAACCCGTCAGTTCCGCAATCGAGCCCAGCGGCAGCCCACCGCCAAGCACGGCGTCCACCTCCGCCAAGCCACAGGAAATCAGCTCCGGCGCGATGGGAGGGCGCAGCGACAAGGCTGCGGGAATGCGCTCGGCGAGCGCCGATTCGACCTGCCTCCGAACTTCCGCCGCGCTCTTCATATTCGCCTTTTATTCGCCTATCTAAATTAGCGGTATTGAAGGCGCATGTCAATCGTTTCCCGTGAAAATTACAGGCACGCAGCGCGCAAGAGGTATGTCTGGTGTTTTTAGCGAAGTACATGGAAGCAATTAAACAGTTTGCCTTCGATTCTTCTAGAAGCTGTTTCATATCCCGGTTTTGAAAGGGCATGGCTTCAGCCATGCCGCCAGGGCGCAGGAAGATCGCGGGCTTTAGCCCCTGAGGGAATCCGGCGCAGAGTTCCAAGCCGGTTATGAAATTGCTTCTAAGTAAGAGAGCTGCTATCCGGTACATCTTCAACGGGAGAATAAGTCGTTCTGCCTATCGCAAGGCGCGTCTCCGGTCCTTATACTCGGACATGGACACAGATATCTGTTGCCGGGAATGGTCCAATCCGAGGTGACTGGATGAAGAAATTATTTTTCCCGCTGATGTTGTTCGTTGCCTGTTGTGCATGTTCATGCGGTTCCAAGAGCGCTGATCCTCAAGCTACCTTATCCGTGACCACAACCGCGCTGCCTGGGGCAACAAAAGGAAACACATATTCAGCAAGCCTGACCGCCCTGGGGGGAACTTCGCCGTATACCTGGAGCGTTGCTTCGGGGCAGTTGCCGGCTGGGCTAACGCTCTCCAGCACGGGAGCCATCACTGGTACGCCCTCTGCGTCCGGCGAATTTAATTTCACCGTTCAGGTGACGGACTCATCCGCGACGCCTGCAACGGCGCAGGCACATGCCAGCACCACAACGCGTTGAAAGGCTGTGAGCAGCAGATATCCTGTGCTGCTCTCCCGTGCGAAACACACTTTATGGGAAGCGTGGATTTAGGCGCCAGCCAAACTCTCCCCTTACTCCCGCTCCAGTTTTTTTCCCAGAAGCTCTTCCACGTCCTTCACTTTTCCAGTGAGCCTTCCGGTTGCACCCTTGCGCTCGTCGAGGGTGATGTTGGTCATCACCCGTGGCGCAAACTCCAGCATGCGCCGATGGCAGCGCATGATCACTTCCATCACCTCGTCGGGTTCGCCCTCAATCGTCGTGTTCATTGCCCCCAGTTTGTAGGGAAGTCCCGAGGCATCGACGATCGCCAGGGCCTCTGCGATCAGATGCTTTGCTCCATCTGGAACTCCTAGCGGAATCACCGTAAAACTTGCCAGCATAAGTTCCTCCACACGCTTGCTGTATGGTACAGCGGAAAGGGAAGCGCCGCATTCGAGCGCCCAAAAGCCGGGCCATCGCGCGGCCCGGCTTTCGCAAAGCAATCTTTTATTTCTTTTCCGCCAGTAGCGCGTTTACCTTGGCCATCACTTTGAAGGCGTCGGCCACGTAGAGCACGTCAGTCTTGCCGCGAGCCCATCCACAGTTTGGATCCAGGTTGACCGCACGCCGCTCGCCGATGAAGCGCCAGCCCACCACGTGCGGCTCTTCGCCGTGGCAGCAGGTGGAAAGTCCCTTGGGATGGCGCGGCGTCGCTCCCGTCTGCCCAACCTGGTTCATGTGAGTCATGAACTTCAGCACCGCCTGATTTTCGCCGCTCTGGTCCACCAGCGATTTGCTGCTGCCCAGTGACGCGTCAGCCGCGCGCAGAAATCCGAGGATGAGCGCCTCTGCTTCCGCGGCGTGAACCTGTCCATCGGCTTGCTTCTTCGTCCATCCCGCACCGGCCACAAGGAGGATCTTGGCATCCGGGCGAATCGTCTGCTCATCCTGCTTCGGAGCGCGCACGCCGGTGACCGTGGTACGCAGTTCCGGCAGTGTTACCGCAACCGTCTCCGCCTGCACCTGCCCGGCGGTCGCCGCCCACGGCTCTCGCGTTCCCGCTTCCAGCAGCAGGAACCACGGACGGCTTTCACGATGCACCACGGCTTCCACGCGCTGGCGATAGAACCAGCGCGTCGCCTCCAGCGTTTCTGCTTTTGCCAGCGCCGTGATGTGCGTATCCGCAAAGCCCGCGAACCGGTGCGCCACACCGGGCAGTACGCGGACAAAGCGCGAAGACTCGGGCGCAAACACCAGCGTCGCCTCTGCCGCGCGGCACAGTGCTTCACAGGCAGCCGCGTCGCTGGCGTAGCGAGGCTGCGCAAAGGCCTCGCCCGCGACGCTGAGCACCCTTGCGCCGGTGCCCGCCAGCGAGCCGGCCGCACCTTCGCTCTGCGCTCCGACAATGCCGATGGTTAGCGGCGCGCCCAGCGCGCCTGCAAACTCCACGCCTGCCGCCACTGCCTCCAGCGAAGCCCGCGTCAGCGCCGTTCCCGATTCATCCACATGTGTCAATACAAGAAGTTTTTCCATGGCTTACTCCGCAATCCATTGCACGATCTCGCGCGCGATTTCGTCTTCCGGCATATCCTTCACCACGCGCGTCTCGCGCCGCTGCTTCGGCAGGCTCACGGAAACGTAGGCGAGGCCGTTGGCGTCGAGCTTCGCACTCTTTGCCTTCTGCAATGCGGGCATGATGCCGCGCATATTTGCCATTCCAATTTGCGGACTGTTGCGCGGCTCCGGCAGACTGCCCGTCGCCCATCCCAGCACGGCCGGAGGCGCGGCGCATACGGAGACCTGATGCTTGCCGCCTTCCACGCGCTCCAGCACCTCGAACGAACCGTCTTCGCGCACCGTGATCTGATCCACTCCCTGAAACTGATCCGTGATTCCCAGCCGCTCGCCCACCGTCTGCAAGGTCACGCCAGCGCCCCTGGTAGCCGATTCCCATCCACCAAAGAGCAGCAGGCGTTCGCGCTCCAGTCCGGGGAGGGCCGCAATTGCCTCGGCCAGCACGGCCGCGGTTGAGTGCGCGTCGGTAAATCCGCCCAGCGGCCCATCGATGACCACCAGCTCAAACGGAACCTTCTGGGCCACCGTCATCATCACCTGTTGCAGCTTTGCCTTCGGACCGAGGCTCACCAGCCACACTTTGCTTCCAGCATGTTTGGCCGCGAGGTTTGCCGCCTCATACAGAGCGCAAGCCGCCCACGGATCGAGTACTGCGGGAAGAATCATCTCGTTCTTTAAGGTTGGCCCGGCGGCGGGCTCCAGTGTCTGCAACGGATCGGGCACGATGCTGGCGCAGACCACGATGTGAAAGCTATTTGCCATATGTTTTAGATCCTATGATCTCAAGAGTCAAATTTGTTAATTTTCCGCCGAGTGCAATCCACCGGCCCCGGCACGGAACTCGATGTTCGAGCTCTCGCCATCGGGGGATTGCGCGCAGTTCCACAGGCACGCGCCGCAGTGAACACATTTCTCGCGGTCAAAGGCCGGGAGAGCGGTTTCGTCCTGCGTAATCGCCTGCCCGGAGCACATCGCGATGCAGGTTCTCTCTGCACATGCAGAGCATAGTTTCGGGTCGCGGAAGATGACGTGGTCGGCAAATCCTCCTGCCGCCTGCACTTTTCCGCCCATCAGCAGCGCATCCTGATGCGAGACCAGCAGTTTGCCGTCGCAGACAATCTCCGGCCAGCCGCATGCGCTCATCAGCGCGTCGTGCAATGAACGCCCGCCTGCCGCTGCTTTCTGCTTCAAGCTCGCCAGCTTCTCCGGCGTCAGGCGTCCCGCGTAAAACTTCTCCAGCGTCTTGATCTGCTCATGCGCCGGACGAATCTTCGCCCCGAGCGAGAGCTTGCCGTTGGTCATTCCTGCGAGGGCCATTCCGATCAGTCCGCGCACCACACCCTGATGAAAACCGTTGCGCGATTCTTTCGCCGCTTGCGCTCCACTTTCAACAAAGCTGGCACGGCGGCGGCGCACATAACTTGCTTCAAGATTCTCTCGCGTGAACCCCTTGCCCGCGCGCAGCAGTTCGGCCACTGCCTCGGCCAGTTGTACGCCCGTCGCCCAGGCTTCATCCACGCCTGAGCCGGTCAGCATATTGGTGCTGCCGGAGCCTTCGCCGATGCGGGCGTATCCGTCGCCTGCCAGGAACGGCTCGCCGTTGGCTCCCGATTCCTGCAATGACTTTGCGCCCCACGAGCGCATTGTGCCGCCGTTCAAATAGCGCCAGAGATATGGATGCTGCATGAAGTGCTGCAAGTACCGGTATGCCGTTCGTGCCGGATTGCCCAGCCACGACGGCACAAAGATTCCCACCGAGGCCAACCGCTCCGGATGCACATACAGGAAGCCGAAGATCTCCGGCTCGGGATAGCCGAAGGTGTGCCACACCGTCCCAGCCTCCAGCGGCGTATCCTCCGGTAGCTCAACCAGCATTTTCATGCCAATCGCCCACTCGTGCCGCGCATGTCCGGCTGGCATCCCAATTTTTCTGTCGATGCTCTGCCCAACCGCGCCCACGGGCCCATCGCCCACCACTGTCAGTTGTGCGCGTACATCCATGCCGGCCATGTAACCGGTTTCGGGGCTCCCGTTGAGAAACACACCTTGGTCGGCGAGCCGCACGCCGGTCACGGCCTTGCCGTCAAAGAGCGCCGTACTGACCGGAGTTCCTGGCCACACTTGCGCCAGGCCGCTGGCCATCAATTGTCCGCCCACCCACTGGTTGAACTGGCCAATCGACATCAGCAGCCCATCGTGTTTTTGCAAAAACTCCGGTGTATACGGCAGTTCCAGCGCGCAGTGCTCCATGGGCAGCAAACTTTGCAGCGCGCGAATCGCAGCGTCGCCTGTGCGCAAGGTCGCCGAGCGGCGGCTTGCGCCGATGGGATCGAGCAGGTACAGCACCTTCTCCTGCTTCACCGGAACCATCATAGGTACCTCCGATGGGTTCAGCTCCGGAAAGCTGGCGCGTATCGCTCTGCCGCGCGTCACTACGCCGCTGACGCCCGCTGCGATATCGTCTGCGCGCTCGTAGCAGAGCACCTGCAGAGGCATTCCCGGCGCCGCTTTGCTCTCCATCGCCGCCTCGCCTGGAGCCGCTGCCATCTCTCGGGTGAGCGTGGTAAGAAAGCCGCCCATTGCCGGGCCAAAGCCCACGCACGCGATGTCCACTTCCATCCGTTGGCGCTCAACTTCCGGCTGCTGGCACTCAACTTCCGCCTGCTGAGGCTCAACTTCCGACGGTGCCGCCGTCTGTTCGTTCACCTCGTTCGTGATGGCCTCGCTCATGATGGGTAGTCCAGCGCTTCGGGGATCATCACTTTTGCGATCGTCTGGGCGGCGCGGTCTTTCGCCAGACGGCAACCCGTCAGGCAGGTTGCCAGCTTGTTCTGCAGCCGCAGGAAGTCTACGGATCCCACGCAAGCCGCACACGGTCCAGCCTTCACCGGATGCACGCCATCGACGATGACATCGGTGGCGAGCGCGGCAATTCCTGGGATGAAGCCCTCGTACTCATCGAGCTCATCGCTCAGGAAGCACGCCTTGTGTCCCTCCGAGTCCCACGCCGGATGGCGGTTATAGCCATAGACCAACTCGGCGCAGATACGCGAAACCTCACCCGAAGCTCGCGCCGACTGCACGTGGCAAAGGTCGGAAAAGAACTGAAGTGTAGCCGGCAGCCCTTCCGCCACCACCGGATCGTTGACGCCTTTCGCCTCCAACTCCTGCACATCCAGAATCTGGCAGCGCGCCGCCATCAGCCAGCAGAGCGCATCAGCCAGAGCAAAGGTCACACCCTGCCGCTGTCCGTGGTAGAGCTTGTTGCCGTCGGCGTCCTTGGCGTGGAGCGTGTAGTTCAGTGTCCACAGCCACATCGTCATCGCCGTGGCCACCGTGCATGCGCCGGTGCCGGGGCGTTCGGAGGCGATGCCGCGCATCTCTTTGATCCATGCCCGGAACTGAGCCAGGAAAACCTCGCTGGTCATGGTGACCGTCAGTTGCCGGCGCTGTACCGCCTCCGGCCCTTCGTAGGTCGCTTCGAGCTGTGCATCCATCCACTTGTTCGCCAAAAAGCCGGGACAGTCTTCGGTGATGCCGTATCCACCCATCAGGCTGACGGCTTCGCGCATCATGTTGGCGCCTTCGCCAGTGTTCCACAGCTTGGTCGCCGGACACAGCACATTGGCCGCCGTATCCCTGAGCACAAAATTCACCAGCGTGTCGGCTTCCAGCTCGGCACGCCGCTCGGCGGTCAAATTGCCTGCGAGCAATTCCATGGCTCGCGTTTCACTCTCGCGCAGCGCCTTTGCCTCCGCTCTGCCGCCCTGGATACCGCGCTCGGCCATCAGCGCCACCTTCTGCCGCTCCAGCGGATCAAGCTCGTCGAAGAGCCGCGCCGTGGCAAAGCCGAGTGATGCGCCTGCCTCGCCAGCGGCCCACACGTCCACCAGCCGTTGCAGCGCATCTTCGCGCTGCTGGATTCCCATCTCGTAGCGCAGGCTGCCTTCCTTGATCGACTCCCCGCCGCGGAAACGTCCGCGCTGATAGCGAATCACCGGCTCAACCGCCGAGAGCAGCTTGGCCGAGGTCATCAGCCCGACCGCAACTCTTGTCCGCCGGAAGACCGCCTCGATCACCTCGCTGTGGCTGAAGTTCGGAATGATTCTGCCGTCCTTCACCGTGTATCCGCCTACAATGCGGCTTGCCGGAACCTTCAGGCTGAAAATGGGATCGCCCGTCGAGCTGAGTTGATGCACCATTTTTTTCGTCGGCGTGCCACGATCAAATGTTCCGGGATCGCCTGCTTCCAGAATCACCATGCAACTTCCCTTGATGCGCTCATCGGCGGAATCAACGGCTGCGGTGATAAAGTCGGCGCAGGCGATGTTGGTGATGAAGCGTCCGCGCTTGTCGACCTGTAACATCGGCTCCTCGCCCTCGTTCCACTCCGCCACGCTCACGCGCCCGCTCAATATCCCGGTGTCAACGCCAACATAGGGAATCGGCTCGGTCAGCGCGAAGGCTCCGCGCAACGTCCGCCGCTCCTCGCCCGCTTGCGCCGGCGCGGCCAGTGACATGTAGTGCGCCGTCTGCTCGGCGGTTCCGCGCTCGCGGATCGGCGCCAGGGCGAGGTGGCTGGCCATGCTTGCGGTTGCCGCTCCGCCGTCCACCCAGGCCAGTTCAAAGGCCGCCAGCGAGAGCGCCAGGTTCTTGGGCCCGCTGATGAATCCGCCCTCTTCGGGCTCCATGAACGAAGCCGTGATCCCGGCGCGGTCAAACGCTTCCATCATTGCGCTCTTCGCCGGAGTCCACTCGTGCGTGTTGCGTTCGCCGGAGGCAACCATGCGCGCCACCGGGCCACGCGCCACCGCGCGCGCCGACTGCACCAGCATCTGAATATCGTAGCGGTCGGCAAAGCGCCATTGAATCTGGCGTACGGCATCTCCAGGAAGAGTGAGCATCGCGCCCACTTCGGGAACGGTAGTTGAGGACATGGAAAAATCCTTTCGCGGTATCGTCATTCTCATTGTATGACGAACATTCGGGCTGTGACGCATGTCATTGGCAAGAGTGACTTTGCCCCGGTCATCGCGTAATCCGGAGATGCTGGATAGCAGAAAATTTGCCTGACAACAGTGCGTATTTGCACCATCTATAGTGCAAATTTGCCAAAACTATTGGCGAGGTGGGTAATCGTTGGAAATCGAGAGGTTACTGGTCAGTTAATCGTTTCGCAAGCGAACAACGATTACCTGGATGGTTAGCCTGCGGACCCTGCCTGGTGGCTGGATAACCAATGACAGATAGGCAGTGAAGAAAAAAACGATGCCCCATCCAAGCTGAAGAAGAAGTTTGGATGGGGCATCTCATTGATTCGCTCAAATTTCAGGTTTCTGGGAGACGGCCGGTTGGACCATCCCCCATTTTCTATTCAGCCTGCGGAACGAAGTTATTGTCCCTTCGCAGTGCAGGTGTAGTTGAGGCCGTTGTTGATCTGAGCCTGCGTCGGACTTGCCGGCCCGGTGTACTTCGGGTACTGCGGCCATTGGCAAACGGGAAGGCTGCGACCCAGCGTCACTGCAAGATTGGCGTTGCGGTCGCCGCCGATCATGTAAGCGCCATTCGGAGACAATGCCGGGGTGATGTTTGTGGGGGCAGCGCCACCGTTCACCCAGCTATCCAACGCTCCGAGGGCGTCCCAGTTGGGAACGAAGTTGCCGCTTCCGTGTCCCATGCCGGGGATGGAGTAGTACTTGAAGAAGCTGTCGGTCGTCGCCTGGCCGAAGAAGCTGACGACGGCATTGTAGTAGTCAGGGCTGTTCCACGCGCTGATCGAATCGTCAGCCCGTCCGAAGGCCATGATAACTTTTCCGCCCTTGATCATGAATTCCGTCAGGTCCGGATTGTTGGCATCGATGAGGCTGGTGAGCTGGACCAGACGCGGCCAGTACTGAGTCTGAGTGGCGATGTTGAAGTTGAGAATCGTGTCGAGGTTGAGGTTCTCGGTGATGAGTCCCTGGATGGTGCCGGTAGACGGCTGCAACTGGAACGCATCCGTAGGCGCGGGCGGTTGGTGGTAAGCGGCAGTGGAGCCCAGATTGTTGCCGCTGATTGCGCATTTGGTGCCGCCGGCTGCGACGCAGAGTTGATTGGAAGCGCCGAAAGAACCACCCTCGATGATCGGCCACTTGGGATAGGTCTGCTTTCCATCGGCTAGCGGGAAGGGAGCGGACCAGGGCGCAGCGATAATGCCGAGAGCAGTGATCTGCCCGTCGCCCAGGCAGGAGTCGCCGAGAGCGGTGCCCTGTGCGGCGGTGTTAATGCCACCGGGGCAGCGGAGCGGGTTGCCGCCGGTTGCGGGTAGGTCGATCTTGTTGAGGAGGTTCTGGGTGAGTGGAACGCAGGCATCGACGTTCCGGACGAAATCTACCGCCGGCGCGCCGTCAAGATTGGCGCAGGTGGCAAGAACGTAGTTGTAGATGAGCTGCATCTGTCCGGGGCTGATCCAGCTTCCGCCGAGGCCGTAGCCGTTGTCAGCATAGAGGGCCTTGGAGAAGATGTTGGAGCCCATGTGCATGAGGGTGATGTCATAGGCCGGGAACTGCACGAGGACGCCGTTGTAGTCGTTGGGATACCACTGCGCCGCAACCAGAGCTTCATGTCCGCCCTGCGAGCCGCCGACGAAGTAGAAGTCCTTGGGTCCAACGCCATAGAAGTTCTTCATGAGGGCTACGGCAGTGTCCTTGGTCTTCTTGACCTGCAGACCACCGAAATTTGCGAGCTGTTCAGCATTCATTCCCCAAACCTGGGAGAAGCCACCGGCAGGAGGAGTGGTGTGACCAGAGTCGCTGCCCAGGGTTACGTATCCCTGTCCGATGGGGCTGGCGATTCCAAGTTTCTGCGCCCCGCCTGCGGCTGCGGGGGTAGTGACGGGCCAGAATGTTACGCCGCCTGCACTGGTTGCACTTGCCAGGCCGGAGACGACGCTGCCGTCAGAGCCGCCGCCGCCCTGCTGCTCTGCCTTGCCGTTCCAAACGGCGGGCAGATTCACTTCAAAGTGGATATCCTCGGCAGCCGGGTCGACCGAGTGAATGGCGCCGAGAACCTCGCAGAAGCTCACGGTAGCGGTCAGCGAAGAGTCCACTTCGTAGTTCTTTGGAGCTGTGGTTGAAACCGCAGCTGCGCCGGGTACCCACGTGGTCGAGAGAACGGTCGCGCCGAGAGTCGGCAGGCCGATAGCCGAGGCCGGGATGTTGAAATCCGGCATGGCGAGGCAGGCGCTCTGCGGATTGAAGTTGACCGTAATGCTCTCCGTGGTGGTAACCGCGGCGTAGTCTTTCGCGTCGGTGGGGGTGAAGGTAAGCGAGAGAGTGTTGGCACCTGGGGTCGCAAGTACCGTGCCCAATGCCGGAGTGTATGTGAATGTGCCGGGAACGGTTGTGGTTGCGTTCAGCTGCGTCGCCGAAAGCGCGGTTCCAACATTGACGGCTGCTGGAGCAGCCCAGGTGATCGCCGGAGTCGCCTGGTTGACGGTCAGGCTCACCGTAGAAGTCCCGCTGGTGAACTTGGTCGCATCGGTCGGTGCAAAGGTTACCGTCAGCGTGTAGGTTCCGGCAGTAAGAACGGTGCCGGCAACAGGGCTGTACGTAAGGATTCCAGGTGCGCTTGTCGAGGCGTCGAGCTGGGTGGACGACAGAGCCGTACCGTAAGTGATGGCTGAGGGAGTAGCCCAGGTGATGGCGGGCGCTACGGGTGTTGAGCCAGAGCCGCCGCAGCTTGCGATGGCCAGGGCAAGGGCAATTAAGGCAACGAGCAAGACAGCGCGCGTACAGAAAATCTTCATACGGAGAGCTCCTTAAAGGTTGTTGGCGTGAATTGTGTACGCGCTTGCTGGCGTTCAGCACAGACGTAAGCTGGCGCGCGATAAAAGTTAATGACTGTCTGTCGGTACACGTGTACCGCAATATGGACGTGCTAAAACTACGGCCAACACTTTAGGTCGGAGTAGGGAAAAGGTCTAATCGTTTTTTATATATGTATCGATAAGAAAAAAGCATGACAGGAGAGAATGCGAGGGCAATTGTTTTTCTAGGTATATATCAATAGAAAAAAAGCATGGATCGACAATCTGCTGGAGACAGCAAGAGCGCATTGCATGGCCGGAGCATTGTCGCTGCTTTGTGAGGGGAATGCTGCGCGGGAGTAGACGCAGAAAAGCCCGGAAGTATGAATTCCGGGCTCTTGCTGATCGATCGTTATCGCTTACAGAACTTGTACGTTCTCTGCCTGGAAGCCTTTCGGCCCCTTAACGACGTTGAACTGGACTGCCTGGCCTTCTTGAAGGCTCCGGAAACCGTTCGACTGAATTGCCGAAAAGTGCACGAAGACATCTTCGCCGTTCTGGCGGCTGATAAATCCAAATCCCTTGGCGTCGTTAAACCACTTCACTGTTCCTTGTTCCACTGTGTTTTACCTTTTCTTTTGTTTGTTGTATTTAATTTCCTGCTGAGAAGATCGGATGCTACTGAGAGTGGAACGCGGAAGTGATTCGGCGGTACCAGCTCAAAATCGCGTACGTTCATACTTAGCGAGATTTCGATACCCTAAGTATAAGTCATATCAGGCGGCTGCGCACAGATATATTTCCGCGCCCTGGGCGGCAAGGCGCAGGGCAAAATGAGAGAGCGGCGGGATTAAGATATACTCGTGAAACTTTTTCAGCACAGCGCCAGTTAGCGTCAGGAGCTCTATGAAGGCAGTGATCTTAGCGGGCGGACTGGGAAGCCGCTT
Source organism: Candidatus Korobacteraceae bacterium (assembly GCA_049521655.1). Lineage (GTDB taxonomy): Bacteria > Acidobacteriota > Terriglobia > Terriglobales > Acidobacteriaceae > TOLSYN. The sequence goes on along the minus strand of JBEKOO010000006.1, from coordinate 37,022 downwards.
GAGCGAAGAGACAACGCAGCGTCCCAAGCCGATGGTGGAAGTCGGCGGTTTTCCCATGCTCTGGCACATCATGAAGATATACTCCGCGCACAATGTGAATGACTTCATCGTGTGCCTGGGCTACAAGGGGTATGTCATCAAGGAATATTTCGCCAACTACTTTCTGCACTCCTCCGACGTTACCTTTGACCTGGCGAAGAACAGCATGAAGGTGCATCAGCACTTCGGCGAGTCCTGGCGGGTCACGCTGATCGACACCGGCGGAGAGACGCAGACGGGCGGACGCATCAAGCGCATATTGCCATACGTCAGCGATGAGGAATCGTTCTGCCTGACCTATGGCGACGGGGTTGCCGACGTCGATGTCACCGGCTCGATCGAGTTCCACAAGCAGCATGGGCGGCTGGCCACGCTGACGGCGGTGCAGCCGGCAGGCCGCTTCGGTTCGCTGGTGATGGAGGGCAATGCGATTGTCGATTTCCAGGAGAAGCCGGCAGGCGACGGGCAGTGGATCAACGGCGGCTTCTTCGTGCTCTCGCCCAAGGTTGGCGAATACATCGCGGGCGACGCGACGCCATTCGAGCAGGACTCGCTGAAAAAAATTGCCAAAGACGATCAACTGCGCGCGTTCCGTCACCGCGGCTTCTGGCAGCCGATGGATACTCTGCGCGACAAGAATCATCTGGAAGAGCTCTGGGCGGCAGGAAAAGCGGCGTGGAAGACGTGGGAGTAAAGTAGGCAACCGCAACGGCAAGAAGACGCCGGAATAGGTCATTCGCGAAGAGCGGAGGGCAAAGTCAAGAGCCTTGGGTGTGATCGTTCCTGCATTCCCACATTCGCCAAAAGAAGGCGAATATGGGCCACCCGCGTTGTAGGATGGTTGCAATCGAGTTGTGATGGAGAGTGCTATGGCAAGCGTATTAGCTGGAGTTGAGCCCCACGAGATCTGGGGACATTTTGAAGCGCTGGCGGCAATTCCGCGCGCTTCCACCAAGGAAGCCGCGGCACGCGAGCATGTGCTGAAGCTGGCCGCAAAGCTCGGCCTGGAAGCAGTTGTCGACGGGGCTGGAAATGTTGTGGTTCGCAAGCCTGCCCACGCCGGCCGTGAATCGGCGGCGGTCACCGCCCTGCAAGGCCATCTTGACATGGTCTGCGAAAAGAACGAGGGCACGAATTTTAACTTCGACACCGATGGCATCCGGCTGGTTCGCAAGGACGATTGGCTCTACGCCGACGGCACTACGCTGGGCTCGGACAATGGAGTAGGCGTGGCTGCCGCGCTGGCCGTGATGGAGAGCAAGACGATCAAGCACGGCCCGATGGAGTTTGTCTTCACCGTGGAGGAGGAGACGACGCTGGGCGGCGCCACGGCCTTCAAGGCCGGAGTGCTGAAGGCTCGCTACCTGCTCAACCTGGACAACGAAGAGAAGGGAACGCTGTGCATTGGCTGCGCGGGCGGCCTGAACACGCGGGCGCGGCGCAAGGTTGCGCTGCAGGCGGCAGGCGCGGGCGCAGCCTACCGGGTGAAGGTCAGCGGACTCAAGGGCGGCCACTCCGGCGTGGATATCCACCTGGGGCGTGGCAATGCGATTCGCATCCTGGGCTGCACGCTGCAGCTTGTGCTGGCGGCGTTTCCCGCGGAAGTCGCGGACTTGAGGGGCGGCAGCGCGCACAATGCGATTCCGCGCGAAGCCTGGGCAACGCTGGTGACCGACGCCGCCAACGAAGCGCAGATGAAATCCATCGTTGCGCAGTTTGCCGAAGATGTCCGCACCGACCTTGGCGCTTTCGATCCCGATCTGCAGATCACGGTGGAAAAGGCGGAGCGTCCGCAAAAGGTCATCGCCACGGCAGACGCGGAGCGGGTGGTGGCTTTGTTGGCCAGCCTGCATCACGGCGTGCTCGCCATGAGTCCCGACGTACCCGGACTGGTGCAGGATTCCACCAACGTTGCCACGGTATTGCTGAAAAACGATGTGGTGGAGATCGTTACCAGCCAGCGCTCGGCCATCGAGGGAAGCAAGGACATCGCCAAGCGGCTGGTCGCAACGTCGTGTCTGCTGGCCGGCTTCGAAGTTGAACACTCGAGCAGCTATCCGGGATGGAAGCCTGAGCCGAACAGCGAGATCGTGCGCAAATCGAAGGCGGTTTTTGAGCAGATGTACGGCTCCACGCCGAACCTTATCGCCATGCATGCGGGACTGGAAACCGGAGTGCTCGGGGTGAATTATCCGGAGATGCAGATGATCTCCTTCGGCCCGCAGATCGAGCATCCGCACAGTCCGGCGGAGCGGGTGCAGATCTCTTCGGTCGCCGAGTTCTGGAGATATCTGATTGCGGTTCTGGAGAAGCTGTAACGCGCTGTGTTAGAACAGGTCTGAGTGTGTCCCGGTACGGACTAGATAAAGATCTGCGCCGTCAATTTTGTACAGCAGGAGCCAATCCGGCTCGATATGGCAATCCCGATGGTGTATCCAGTCGCCGCCGAGTGAGTGGTCTTTGTATCGCGGCGGCAGGGGCTCGCCTTCGATCAGGAGCAGAATCAACTCGCGCAGCTTCGTCATGTCTTTGCCGCGCCGTTCGGCCAGCTTCACGTCACGCCGAAACTGCGCTCCGCTAATCGGGTTTCTCACGCTCAGATTCCCAAGTCCTTAAACAGCGTGTTTGCGGTCTTGAATCGCTTGCCCTCGCCCCGGTCCGCTGCCCTCATCGCTTTCACGGTGGTGGTGTTGGGGACTTTAACCTCGAATGGAAGGGCCTTCTCTGCGGCCACGCGAACAAGCAACATGCGTACCGCATCGGATACTGACAAGCCCATTGCGGCCAGCGTCTTTGCGGCCTTTTCCTTTACCTTCTCGTCTACGCGGATATGAACCATTGTCGTCGTCATGAGCGTCCCGCCTTGAGATACATTGTATCTCAAATATGCCATTTACCGAGTCGGTTCCCACTGGTTTTAGGGATTGTGCGGGGGGTGGCGATGTTTCGCCAGTTATCGCATTGATCATTTAGCGTAGGGGCCAGCCCCTCTTCTGGACGAACAAATCTACCGCTGATGTAAACATTCGAAGCCCCAACCCGACCACACCAAAGACGATGCCGAACGTCAGCGTTAAAGCCCTCGCAACGAGGGAATGGGGCCATGTCATCCAGACCGGGAACCAAACCGCAAAAAGAGCGAGCAAAAGCAGGAGCGCCAGTAGCACCCACCTACGCGGGCGGGATTCTGGCTTTAGCCGCCGATAAATCGTGCCACGCAGGAGGATGTTCACCGATGCGGTAATCGTCACAATTGCAAGCAATAGTAGGCCAGCCGACACTTTCAATGAATCAGCAGTCACGGGAGAAGTATGCCATTTCAAGGGACTACTGTCGATAACAGGCCTTTTATTCTACTATCCCGATGCGGGAATTACCGCGATGCCGCTTCCTCCGAATTGGCGTGACTACTGTGATCACCGGGACAGAAATTCCTCGCCTTCCGGCTTACAATTCCGGCATTTATCATCTATTGATAATGTGAGCCGGTTGCGTCTGTCTCTGGCACCCGGCTGGGAGCTGCTCGATCCTGGAGCGAACTCCCGTGGACATTTTCGAAGCGAGGCATTCATGCGGATTCTGGTAACTGGAGGAGCGGGATTTTTGGGCTCCCATCTTTGCGAGCGGCTGCTGGCTGACGGTCATCATGTGCTCTGTGTTGACAACCTGCTGACCGGGCGGCTGGAAAATATGCAGGGCTTTGCCGGCGATCCGCGATTCAGCTTTGAGCGGCACGACATTTGTCGTCCCTTCGACTTTGGCGCGGTGGATTTCATCTACGATTTCGCCTCCCCGGCAAGCCCTGAGGATTACCTGCGATGGGGGCTGGAGACGCTGGAGGTGGGTTCGTCCGGAAGCCGCAACTGCCTTGAGCTGGCGCACAAATACAAGGCTGGGTTTCTGCTGGCCTCGACCTCGGAATGCTACGGCGATCCCAACGTGCATCCCCAGCCCGAGTCCTATTGGGGGCATGTGAATCCGATTGGCCCGCGCTCGGTCTACGACGAAGCCAAGCGATTTTCCGAGGCGCTGACGATGGCCTATCACCGCTATCGCGGCGTGGCGACGCACATCGTCCGGATCTTCAACACCTACGGCCCGCGCCTTCAACTTGACGATGGCCGCGTCATCTCCAACTTCATGAAGCAGGCTCTGCTGGGCGAAGCACTAGCAGTCTATGGCGATGGAAGCCAGAGCCGCAGCTTCTGCTACGTCAGCGATGAGGTGGAAGGAATCGTGCGGCTGGCCGCCTGCGGCGAGCACATGCCGGTCAATATCGGCAATCCGGGCGAGTTCACCATGCTGGAGTGCGCGCGAATCGTTCTGGAGGTCACCGGCTCGGCCAGCAAGCTCGTCTTTGCGCCGCTTCCGGAGGATGATCCGAAGCAGCGCTGTCCTGATATTTCCAGGGCGAAGGCGTTGCTGGGATGGGAGCCGGCTATCGACCTGCGGAGCGGCTTACGCTTGAGCCTGGAGTACTTCCGCGAGAGCCTTGCGGCCCAGAAGCGGCCTCCGGGAGCGTGAGCGGGGGATTGTGTACAGCAGGGATTGTTTACAAGCTGGATTCTCGTCACCGCTGCTGGTGACTTGCGTCATGGCGCATCTAACTGCGCAGAGGATTTAATGCTGTTCCGGATCGAGGGAACAGCCCTCGAACAAAGGCCTCCGGGCCAACCTTTACCCTAGTGGATTGTGTGGTATAGGTCGGCTGCAGCGTAGTGCGCCGGGTGGCGCACTCGGAAGATTTCCCGCTGCTCCGCTCCAACCTCCTTTCTTCGTGATAACGGCCGCCGGGAGCCCTTTTATAGCAACCTGGAGGCGTTATCTATGCCAACCGAAGTAAACCTCGCGACTCCCGGATTCAAGAATCCGGCCGGCTACATCGAAGAAGTACTTGCCCAGGTGAAGGCGAAAAACCCCGCCGAACCGGAGTTTCATCAGGCCGTGCAGGAGGTTCTGGAATCCCTGCGTCCGGTGCTCGATAAACATCCTGAATATCGTTCGGCGCGCATCCTTGAGCGCATGGTGGAGCCTGAGCGCGTCATTATGTTCCGCGTGCCGTGGTTTGATGATCATGGGAATATGCAGATCAACCGCGGCTTCCGCATTCAGATGAACAGCGCCATCGGCCCCTACAAGGGCGGACTGCGCTTCCATCCCTCGGTCAATCTTGGAATCCTCAAGTTCCTGGCCTTTGAACAGGTCTTCAAGAACTCCCTTACCACCCTCCCAATGGGCGGGGGCAAGGGAGGCTCGGACTTCGATCCCAAGGGCAAGAGCGACGGGGAAGTGATGCGCTTTTGCCAGAGCTTTATGACCGAATTGCAGCGCCACATCGGCGCGGACACCGACGTTCCGGCGGGCGATATCGGCGTGGGAGGCCGCGAGATCGGCTTCCTCTTCGGACAGTACAAGCGGCTGCGCAATGAATTCACCGGTGTCCTCACCGGCAAGGGACTCAACTGGGGCGGTTCGCTGATCCGGCCTGAAGCCACCGGCTACGGCTGCGTTTACTACGCGCAGGAGATGCTGAAGAGCCGCAAGGAAACGCTGGAGGGCAAGCTCTGCCTGGTCTCCGGCTCCGGCAACGTGGCGCAGTACACGGTGGAAAAGCTCCTCGACCTGGGCGCAAAGCCGGTCACCATGTCAGACTCCAACGGCGTTATCTACGATCCCGAGGGCATCGACCGCGAAAAACTTGCCTGGGTGATGGAATTGAAGAACGCGCAGCGTGGCCGCATCAGCGACTACGTCAAGCAGTTCAAGAAGGCCATCTTCGTTCCCACCGATGGGCAGATGGATCACAATCCTCTCTGGGCGCTGCAGGGAGATTGCGCCTTCCCCAGCGCAACCCAGAACGAGATCAACCTGGCTGACGCCGGCAACCTGATTAAGAACGGAGTGAAGGTTGTGGCCGAGGGCGCCAATATGCCGAGCACACTGCCGGCAACCCGTCTGTTCCTTGAGCACGGAATCCTCTACGGTCCCGCCAAGGCCGCCAACTGCGGCGGCGTTGCCACCTCCGGCCTGGAGATGGCGCAGAACAGCCAGCGCATGGCATGGACTCGCGAGGAGGTCGATCACAAGCTCCACAACATCATGGTGGAAGTCCACCGCAACTGTTTTGAGACCGCCGCGAAGTACGGCGCTGCGGGCAATCTGGTCTCCGGAGCCAACATCGCCGGCTTCCTCAAGGTCGCCAACGCAATGATGGATCAGGGACTGGTGTAGCTGGATTCTCTCCCGGCTGCCGCCGCGCAAAACAAGGCCTGCGGCAGCCGGAGAGTGAAGCTCAGGCAGGGAGCGGTTAATCGCTTCCGCGTAGAAGAGGAAGTTTCGCCGGATTACCGCAGCTCCGGCGGTATGTGCCCGCTCTTCACTTGCTTCACCAAATCCAGATGGTAGGCAAAATCATTCGCCAGCCTTTGACCCTCGAGATCAGGAAGGGCGAGCTTCTGCGCGAGCGAGCACTCCCCGAGGGCTTGCTCCAGATAGCCGTTGCCTAGCAGCGCGAGACAGTATGAATCATGGGCAGTTGCAGTGTTCGGCGCCATCTCGACCGCTTCTTTGGCCGTTAGCAGCGCCGAGCGTAGATCCCTGGCCCACAGGAAGGTCCGAACCCTGTTATCGAGAGCCCTGGCGGCGGCCACACGAGTGTCAAATTCGCCCTCGTACACCAGCATCGCGCTGCCACCGAGGAGCGCCTTTGGCTGCAGCGCATAGAACGGGGCATACGGGCCTCCGGGCTGGCCCCACAGCTCATACCACGAGCCGCTGATAAAGACGATTCCTTTCATGTGCTCTGGAAGCGCTGCCTCAAAATAATTGCCCATCTGCGTGCAGGGCACCTTGTAACTGCTCGCCGGAACGCGCCACTCGCCGGTTATCCAGCAGGGCGTGTCGGGATGCTTCTCCATGTACCGGCTGACCTGCCAGTAGCTCTGATTGAGATCGGTCCAGGGCAGTATCTTGTATAGGTTTCGCGGCCCTCCCCAGGCCTCATTGGCGTAGGAAAGATAATTGGGATACGCCCGCAGGGATGAAGCCGCATGAAGCGCCAGCAGGCAAACCAGCGCCCCACTCGCCCAACGATAGCGCCGCGCAAGAGAAATGCATCCCACCGCGATCGCAATCAGGAGGAACGGCAGCATGGGGAAGAGGTGCCAGATGCCGCTCGCGGTTCTCTGTACGCGCGTGCTTGCCGCGAGATACAACAGCACCGGCAGCAACAGGAAGACAAGCTCCCTGCGCCGCTCGCGGCCAAACAGAATGAGCCCTGCGCAGCCCATCGCCAGCATCGCCAGAAATGCCAGCGTAAACTTGACCGTCATGCTCAGAGGAAAGAAAAACCAGGGCGAATGGGAGTGTGGCCGTCCCAGCAGATAGACACCGTCGCCGGTCGTGTCAACCAGGCCACGCACATCGAGGTAGCCATGAAGATACGCCTTGGGCAACAGATGGGCGGTGCGCATGGCCTTCACTATTTGCACATCGGCGGCCCTCATGCCGGACAGTTGCTGCTCGGCGCTGGAATCCGAGGCTCGTTGGCCACCCTCCGCGTAGCGCAAGCCAAAGCCGCACCAGATAATTGCCGCCGCAATCACAAGAATCGCCGCCACTGCGCCGAAATTCCGCAGCGTCCTTGCTACTGCTTCCTTCTTATTGTTCGTCTCCAGCCATGCGTCGGCCAGCGCCAGCAGAATCAGCAAGGCAATCAGCAACACCGCTGAATATTTAGTGAGCAGGGCCAGCCCCAGACAGAATCCCGTGGCCGCCAGCCGTGGCACGGAGCGCTGCCGGCTCCAGAGATAGAAGCAGAAGACGGCGAGCAGAAAGAGGGTGGAGACAAGAATGTCATTCAACAACAGCGCGCCATGTGCCAGTATGTTCGGCTCAAAGACCAGCACTGACGTGGAGAGCGCCGCCACAGCCAGACCGAAGATGCGCCGCGCCGTGACCCACACCGCGAAGCAGAGCGCCGCCGCAAACAGACTCGATACGGCTCGCGCCTCCATCAGCAGCCGCCACCACTCTGGCTGCGAATAGAGCCAGCTTGTGGCCTGCTCCTCCTCATCTATCTTCGCCGTGCCCCCGCAGTCCATTGGAGCTTTGCTCCACAGCAGGGGAGCGGTCACCAGCATCTTCGCCAGTGGTGGATGCTCGCGGCCGTATGCGTAGTCGCTGCATTTCAGCACGCGATAGCCTGCGTGCATATGTACCGCCTCATCCGCGTGCTGCGACATCTGGCGCACGCTGAGCAGCAGTTGCACCAGCAGGATGATGCATAAGGCCGCCGGGATCAGCCACTCGGCGCGGGGATGGTTTGCCAGAAAGCCTCTGGCTCGGTTGAACATGGCCATGCACTCTTAAGGGATAATCCAGCGTACTACTTTACGCCTCCGCGATATCCTTTTCCCACGCCTTGAGCAGCGCAATCTCCTCTGCGCCGACGACGCCGAGGCGGACCAGCTCCTCGTAACAGCGGATCAGGTTCTCACCGATGTTGTCCGCTCCTGCCGCCAGCTTCAGCCGCTCCAGCCGCTCGCCGATTTCGCGGTTATGCAGATAGCCGGGGATCTCATCGGCGAAGTCGCGCATCAGGCTATGTTCGTTGCGCTCCTGGGAGAGATCCGGGCTGCGGAAGAGCACGCTCCAGCCGTTCTCCCAGGCGATTCTCTGCGCCACAAAGCTGCGCCAGATGTCGGTCATGCGGAACGAGCAGTAGGACGGCAGGTACAGCAGCGGAAAAGCCTTGGGAAACCACACCGTATTCTGGCTGTTGAAGGGACACCATGCACCGGCTCCCAGGGCCAGTTGCCGCTCTTTCCGGAAGACGATGGGAAGCGGAAGCAGCAGCCGGTAGATCGCGTCAACGTCGGGATTGTCGTCGGCCAGCCCCTGCTGAATTGGACAATCCGCATCCGTCTCCGGCAGTGCCTCGAAGGGCGGCAGAGCGCTGCGGACAGCGTCCAGCGGCAGTCCGCGCGGCCAGATGTTAGCTTCGGAAAAATATGCGTAGACGTTGCTCCAGCCGCTTCCCGCAAGCAGCCGCAGCCGCAGCTCCGGCTTCCGTGCCTGCCAGAACTCCGGCGCGGGCATGTTGTCATCGTCGGTCTCAAGCAGCAGCCGGGAGCGATTGCGAATGGCCAGCAGATAGCCGATGTTCTTGCGCGAATAATGACGTGTCGGCAGCAGTGCGGCGATGCGGAAGCCGGTCGCCCGCTGCCGCTCCAGGCTGTAAAACTCGCAGCCGTCGAGCGAGAAATCAGCCGGACTGGGAAGATCTCCGATGAGGTAGAAGGCCATGCCGCGAGCCTTGCACTGCTTTGCCAGCTCGCGCAAAACCGCATTCGGAGCGGAGATGGAAGTAACCACCAAACTGGCCGAGCCGCTAGCCAAGGAATCCATTACAGTTCACCCTTCAGACGAAGCCGATAGAGCCGCCACAATTGCCGGAAGGCTTCCTTCAGCGAAGACCCGCCAAGGCGCGGACTTGCCGCACGGTAGGTGATTGGAACCTCTACATAGCGCAGATTTCTGCAATACGTTCTGATCTCGGTCTGGAAAAAGTGGGCGCGGGATTCGATTCCCCGATCGAGAACCATCTGCAGCGCGTCGCGCGTAAACAGCTCGAAGCCGCTGGTCATATCCGTCTGGCGTGTTCCCAGTAGCAGGTTTGCCAGCAGCGTTCCACCCCAGCTCACCAGGCGGCGCTTGGTGGAGCTCTCTTCAAAGCTGCCTGCGCGCAGAAAGCGGCTTGCGAAGACGCAATCCATCCCCGGTTTCATGGCGTCAAAGAAGTTTGGAATCTCGCGCGGCTGATGGCTGAAGCCGGCATCGATTTCCAGAATCCAATCGCATCCGGCGGCAAGCGCCTCTTTGTAGCCGCGCAAATAAGCATCCACCACACAGCGATTTTCAGGAGCCCACACCACGCGCAATCGCGGCTCGCTCCGCTCCAGTTCACGCATCCGGTCAAGACTGTTGTCACGCGTGACCCGGTCAAAGACGGCAAAAAAAACAACTTCCCGGAAGCCCGGACATTCCTCCAGCACCGCCCGGCAGAAGGCCACCGCCTGCTCTCCCTCGTTTGCCATGGGGCAGACGATGCCGAGTTTCACCGTGCTTCGCGACAGCGGCCTTGGCTGCTCATCGCGGTGACCATTTTCAGCAAGCGTCTGCGGCATGATCTATAACTATCATGCCACGCTGGCTGGAGAGAATAGGGAAGCGGCTTTGACCGCGATCCTGGGATGCGAATGACGCGGCAAATGAGCCGGCGGATTGGATTCCGCATGGCGCAACCTCTGGGCCTCATATAATATGTTGCGCGAATCAGTTCGATTGATTTTGCATCTTCCAAGCCATGCCTCCAGCCGAGACTTCGCAGCTCTTCGCCGATCCTGAGCGCCTCTTCGAGGGCTTCGAGAATCTCATGCCCTTCCGCGTGCAGGACATCCTGCTCGTCTCCAGCCTTTACGATTCCTTCATTCTCCGCGAAGACGGACGCCTCAACGAGCTGCTTCTCGGTCAGTCAATCGAGCTTCATCTCCAGCACACGCCGGAGGTCACGCGCGTCTCCAGCGCCGCCGAGGCGCTTGAACTGGCACGCACCCAGCCGCGTTACAACCTCATCGTCTGCAACATTCATCTCGCCGACATGGATTGCCTCGAACTGGCCGCCGCCGTGCGCCGGGCCGGTTTGGAAATTCCGGTCGCCGTGCTTGCCTTTGACCACCAGGAGGCCACGGCGCTGCTGGCGCGGCGTCCACTTGCAGGCATCGAGCAGGTTTTTCTCTGGCAGGGCAATCCGCGACTTCTGCTGGCCATCGTCAAGTACGTGGAAGACAAGCGCAACGTTGAGCATGACACGCTGAAGATGGGCGTGCCCGTCGTGCTTGTCGTCGAGGACGATGTGCGCCACTACTCCGCGCTGCTGCCTGAGATTTACACGGCGCTGATCTCGCAATCGCGCCGCATTCTCAGCGAGGGTTACAACCTGGCGCACAAGCTGGTGCGCATGCGCGCCCGTCCCAAGATTCTTCTCGCCCAGGATTACGAGAGCGCAATCGGCATCGTCGAGCGCTACCGCCAATATCTCTTCGGAGTGGTTTCCGACGTTGAATTTCCGCGCGCCGGAGAGCTCGATCCCGCCGCCGGCTTCGAACTCGCGCACCTGGTCCGCCGCACTATTCCGGACATTCCCATCGTGCTGCAATCCAGCGATTCGCAGCTTCAATCCCGCGCCTACGCGGAGGGCTTCGCCTTTCTGCGCAAGGGCTCGGAGACCTTGCTTGCCGACATGCGTCAGCTTCTCACCCAGGAGTTCGCCTTCGGAGATTTTGTCTTCCGCCTGGCTAACGGCGCCGAGGTGGGCCGCGCCAGCGATCTTGACGCCATGGAGTCGCAACTGCGCCGCATTCCGGTCGAGTCGCTGGTATTTCATGGCGAGCGCAATGACATCTCGCACTGGCTCATCGCCCGCACCGAACTGGCTCTGGCGGAGAAGCTCCGTCCCCGCCGCCTGGTTGACTACCAGGACGCGGAAGCGCTGCGCGCCCACTGCCTGCAAACCATCCTCGACTATCGCCGCGAACAGAAGCAGGTGCTGGTCGGCGATTTCGAGCCCGCGCACTTCCGCGCGTCGGTTGGATTTTTTCTGCGCCTCGGCATCGGCTCGCTGGGAGGCAAGGCCCGCGGTCTCGCCTTTGTCCGCCACCTCCTGCACAAGTACAACGTCGGACAGCGTTTTCCCGGCGTGCGCATTGCCGTTCCCAACACCCTTGTGCTCGCCACCGACCTCTTCGAGCAGTTTCTCGCGGAGAACGACCTGGAGTCTTTTGCCATCCACTGCAGCGACGACCGGGAGCTGCTCGACCGCTTCCTCGCCGCTGCCCTGCCGCGCTCTCTGCGCGCCGCTCTGGCCGCCTTCCTGCGTGAGATTCGTTTTCCGCTCGCCGTCCGCTCCTCCAGCCTGCTGGAAGATTCACAGTATCAGCCCTTCACCGGCGTCTATGACACGTTCATGCTCGCCAACCAGGGCGTTGAGCTGGACAGCCGCCTGGAGGAACTCAACGAAGCCATCAAGCGCGTCTATGCCTCCACCTTCAGCCAGCACGCCAAGTCTTACATTCGCGCCACGCCCTTCCGCCTGGAAGAGGAGAAGATGGCCGTCATCATTCAGGAGCTGGTGGGTGCGGCGCATGGCACGCGATTTTATCCGGACTTCTCCGGCGTGGTACGCTCGCGCAACTTTTATCCCTCCGAGCCGATGCAGCCCAACGACGGAATCGCCGCTGTCGCGCTGGGACTCGGACGCACCGTCGTTGACGGCGGCAAATCGCTATCCTTCTGTCCGCACTATCCGCGCCACATGATCCAGTTTTCCAGCGTGGAAGACGTTCTGCGCAACTCGCAAACCGAGTTCATGGCCCTGGAACTGGGATCGGCGGGTGATGGTTCATCGGGCAACGCGCCGCACGGCATTGGCGGAGCCGAGCGCCTGCGCGAGCGCGCCTATCCCCTCCGCGACGCCGAAAGCGACGGCACGCTGCACTACGTCGCCTCCACCTACTCGCGCGACAACGATGCGATCTACGACGGCCTCAGCCGTCCCGGCGCGCGCGTCGTCAGCTTCGCGCCCATCCTCAAGCACAATATTTTTCCGCTGCCGGAGCTTCTCGATTACATCCAGAAGCTCGGCGCAGACGCCCTCGGCCGTCCCGTGGAAATCGAGTTTGCCGTGCGCATGGGCAGTTCGACCGAGCCCGCCGACTTCGGCTTTCTCCAGATGCGCCCGCTGACTTGCTCGCGTGAAACCGAAGACCTCACCATTGAATCCGCCGAGCCCTCGACCATCCTCTGCCGCAGCACCCACGTCCTCGGCAATGGACGCATCGAGGACATCCGTGACGCGGTGGTCGTCGATTACGAGAGCTTTCATCGCGCCAACAGCGTCGAGGTCGCGGAGGTGGTGGCCCGCTACAACGCGCAACTGCTGCGTGACAACATCCCATACATCCTCATCGGCGTAGGCCGCTGGGGCTCCAAAGATCCGTGGCTTGGCATCCCCGTCACCTGGGACCAGGTCTCCGGCGCAAGGGTCATCGTCGAGGCCGGCTTCCGCGACTTCCGCGTTACGCCATCGCAAGGCAGTCACTTCTTCCAGAATTTGACCGCCTTCCGCATCGCCTACTTCACCATCAATCCAGACCGTGGCGAAGGCCTGGTCGATTGGGCATGGCTCTCCGCGCAGCCCGCGCTCGAGCACTCCGGCTCCGTCCGCCATCTGCGCATGGACAATCCCTTCACCGTCGCCATCAGCGGTATCCGGGGCGTCGGAGTGATCCTCAAGCCGATTTCCTAGAGGTGGCCTCATAAATCGGTTTTGAAAGAGCACGGCTTCAGTCGTGCCACAAGAAAGGCTCATTTCACGCGGCTTTACAGGCTTCTGAAAAAGTCGATACGCAGCTTCGAATCGAGTGTCATGCTGAGCGCAGCGCGCCCGCATCCGGGCGCGCGCAGTCGAAGCACCCCTATTTATGTAAGGACTTGCAAGTAAGCAGGGGCCCTTCGACTCGCGGCAACCGCAGCCGCTCGCTCAGGGTGACACACTAAAAGGCGCCTTTTCAGCAGCCTGTTTGCCCGCTGAGGGAAAGCCTTCAGACGCCTCAAGCCATTTATGAGAGAGCTCCTAATCAGCTGCCGGGGCGGCCAAGTTATTTTTTTCCGGCGGCCTTAAAGCGATTCCGCCATGCATTCACGCGGCTCCGCGCAAGGCCCACACCCTCAGCCGGAAACCCACGATGCCCAAATTCTCCGGAGCGCATTCGAGAGTTGAATAAATCCCATGTATGCTGAATTATCTAAAGAAGAGTTCGGATAAGAATTATGGGCGATCTTTCCATCGACAGTTCGAAGACGGCGTTGGCCGGCAGTGAGCTTCCAAAAGGGAGCGTGGAGCGGCATTCCGCGCCATCGATCTCCGCGCCCGCGGCAAGCAACGCGGCGATTCCGGTTTATTCCATTCTGATTTCGGTCTGCGTCTGCCATCTGCTGAACGACATGGTGCAGTCGATACTGCCATCCACCTATCCGATGTTCAAGGCGGCCTTCCACCTGAGCTTCAGCCAGATCGGGCTGCTGACCTTGACCTTTCAATTAACGGCATCGATGTTGCAACCCTGCGTCGGGCTTTACACCGATCGCCATCCCAGGCCCTTCTCGCTGCCCATCGGTTTGTGTTCCAGCCTGGTCGGTCTGCTGCTGCTCGCGTCCGCTTCGTCGTTTCACGCGGTGGTAATTGCCGCGGCATTGCTGGGCGTGGGCTCTTCGGTCTTTCATCCGGAATCCTCGCGCGTGGCCCGACTGGCATCCGGTGGTCAGTACGGACTGGCGCAATCGATCTTTCAGGTGGGCGGCAACGTAGGCGTCGCCTGCGGCCCGCTGCTGGTCGTCTTTATTGTGCTGCCGAGGGGGCAATCCAGCATTCGCTGGTTCTCATTGGGAACCCTGGCGGCAATAATCATCCTGATCAGGGTAAGCATCTGGTACAAGGCCCACCTGGCCGGCAGGATCAAAACCGGTTTGGCCCATCTCGCCGTGGCTTCGCCGCTCTCGCCGAAAAAAGTCCATAAATCGATCGCGATTCTGGTGGCGCTTATCTTCTCCAAGCACTTTTACCTGGCGAGTATTAACAGCTACTTCATTTTTTACCTGATCGGCAAGTTCCACGTCTCGCAGCGGAACGCCCAGCTTCATCTCTTCGCCTTCCTCGGCGCCGTGGCCATTGGAACCATTACAGGAGGACCAATCGGCGACCGCGTGGGACGCAAGCGCGTGATCTGGGTATCGATCCTCGGAGTGCTGCCCTTCACCCTGATGCTGCCGCATGCCAACCTCTTCTGGACGGGCGTTCTCAGCGTGATCATCGGCCTGGTTCTGGCCTCAGCCTTTCCGGCAATCGTCGTCTATGCCCAGGAGCTGCTGCCGGGCAAGGTAGGAATGATCTCTGGACTTTTCTTTGGCCTTGCCTTCGGAGTCGGCGGCCTGGGCGCCGCGTTGTTCGGAAAGCTGGCCGACCTGACCAGCATTGGCTTTGTCTATCAGATCAGCGCCTTCCTGCCCGCAATTGGACTGCTGACCGCCTTCTTGCCCAAACTGCACTCGGACGAACGGCAACAGGCATAAGCTTCCATGGAGGCGCGTTTCACTTGGGAGCTTTTTCATAACCGGTTTTGAAAGGGCATGGCTTCAGCCATGCCGCCAGGGAGCAGAAAGATCTTGGGCTTTAAGCCCCTGGGGGAATGCGGCGCAGAGCTCCAAGCCGGTTATGAAATAGCTCCCAGCCCAGTCGCGCGGACTTCACGCTTCAATGCGGTTTGCTACAGCTTCTTGAAGTACTCGATCATCTCCGGCGAGGTCCACTCCACCGCGCCGATGAACTTGCGCTGAATCCTTCCGTCTTTGTCGATCAGGAAGCTTTCAGGATAGGCGAAGGTTCCAAACAGCGTGCTGGACTTGTGATCCGCATCGCGAACCGTCAGTATGCCCGGCATTCTCTTTTGAGTGAACGCCTTGTATGCGCCCTCGTCCACGTCCATGCTGACGGCGAGGACGGTGAGCTTGCCGCCCATCTGCTGCTGCAAGGCCACCAGGTCAGGCACCTCCTGCACGCATGGCGGGCACCACGTGGCCCAGAAGTTCAGCAGCACGGGCTTGCCGCGGAGCTGGCTCAGTTGGACCGTCTTCTGGCCGTCGCTCACCGTAAAGTCGGGAGCCATCTCGCCGATCTTCAGCGGCCCTGAGTTACGGCAGGAGCCGAGAGCCAGGAGCAGCGCAACCACCAGGAGAGAAGCCGCAATTCGTTGACGGAAGTTCACGTCCCTTATAATAAACCGGAAGCGCTTAATTATGGACTCCACGATTCCTGCTATTTCTGTTCCCAGGCTCTCCGTCATTATTCCGGCCCGCAATGAAGAGGCCAACCTGGAGCGCTGCCTGCGCTCCCTGGTGTTGCAGAAGGGCGTTGCCTTCGAGGTCGTCATCGTCAACGACGCCTCGACCGACGGCACCCGCACCATCGCCGAGAGCTTCACACGGGTTCGCGCCTGTCCCTTTGTTGGACTCAATCAGTTCCTTATCGATGTCCGTGTGCTGGATGCGCCTCAGCCGCTGCCTGCGGGATGGACCGGCAAGACCAACGCATTGATTGCCGGCGAAGCCGCCGCGCAGGGAGAGTGGCTGCTCTTCACCGACGCGGACACTGAGCATCTCGAAGGCTCGCTTGCCGCAGCCGTGGCCGAGGCCGAGCTGTACAAAGCCGATCTGCTCTCCTATTCGCCCGAGCAGCTACTTACCGGATTCCGCCAGCAGTTGCTGATGCCGCTCATCTTTGGCGAGCTGGCCATGAAGTATAGCCCGCGCCGCGTCAGCGATCCCGCGCTGCCCGATGCTGCCGCCAACGGACAGTACATGCTCGTCCGCGTCGAAGTCCATCGCAAGCTCGGCGGCTTCGCCTCCGTCGCCACCGAATTGCTCGAAGACGTGGCTCTCGCCCGCCGCTACAAGGAGCAGGGAAGTACCATCCGCTTCCGTTTTGGAGGCGGTCTGGTGCGCACCCGCATGTACCGCTCCTGGGACGATCTCCGCATCGGCTGGACGAAGAATCTCGCTCTGCTCTTTCCCGACCCGCGCGCCCTGGCCAAAAAGCGCATGCAGGAGTTTCGCCGCCTCATCCTCTCGCTTGTGGTCGCACCCCTCTGGACGATCTTTTATATTTCGCATCCCGCCGCTTCCAGAGACTGGTTCTGGCCGCTGATGATCGTGCTCTATTGGTTCTTCACCCTCATCGGTTTCGCAAACTTTTACGCCCGTATCGCGCGCGCTCATTTTCCATTTTTCTCCTCGCTGCTCTCTGTCTTCGGATTGCCGTCATTCGCCTCGCTGCTGCGCCAGTCCGCCACTGCCCATGAGAAGGGAATTGTCAATTGGCGGGGACGCGCCTACCCGACGGCCGGCGCCGAAGCGCGCAGCTCCGTGGCATCGAATTCCAAGTAGCCGTAAAATAGCTTCGTCCCCCTCGTCCGGGAGCACTGAATGATCTACGTCACGCGCAAAGCCGAGTTCTCCGCCGCCCACTACTATCACAATCCCAAGTGGACTCCGGAGGAGAACCGCCGCGTCTTCGGCAAGTGCTCCAACCTCAACGGACACGGCCACAACTACACTCTCGAAGTCACCGTCGCCGGCGAGGCTGATGCCGTCACCGGATTTGTCATCGACCTCAAGCTGCTCAAGGAGATTCTCACCCGCGAGGTTCTCGACGATTTCGACCACCGCCATCTCAACCATGAAGTCCCGGAGTTCGCCGCCCAAATCCCCACCACGGAGAATCTCGCCGTCGCCATCTGGAGACGCCTTGAATCCAAGCTTCACCCGGCAAAGCTGCATCGCGTGCGCCTCTACGAGCAGCCCGATCTTTTCGTGGACTACTACGGAGAATAGCGATGAAGGTCTACCTTACGCGCCGCTATCTCATCGTTGCCTCGCACCGTCTGCACAATCCATCGCTCGGCGATGCCGCCAATCGCGCCACCTACGACAAGTGCAACCATCCCCACGGACACGGCCACAATTATCATCTTGAGGTCACGGTCAGCGGCCCGATTGCGCCCGAGACCGGAATGGTCTGCGATCTTGCCGCGCTGGACGCGGTGGTCGCGCGCGAGATCATCGACCGCTTCGATCATCAGAACCTGAATCAGCTTGAGGATTTCAGCGGCATCGTTCCCACTACGGAAAATCTTGCAATCCGCATTCAGCAGATATTGAAGCGGGCTTCGCTTCCGGCTCATCTTGAAGGTATTCGTATTGAAGAGACCGCGAATAACTCATTTGAAATCGTGGACGCCGAGCCGCCAGCGCGTCAAAAGGCCAGGACGCCGACTCCCGGAGAGAGAGCATGAAAGCAGTCGCCATCAGCAACCCAATGAGCCAGCCGCAACCCGGTGAAGTCACCGCCCTCCAGCACGCCAGCTTTGAGGAGTTGGTCCGCGAGATCCTCTCCCGCATCGGCGAAGAGCCTTCGCGCGAGGGACTGCTCGACACTCCCCGGCGCGTGGTGAAATCCCTCGAGTACCTGACCCACGGCTACTCGCAGCAGCCCGCCGACGTTCTCAATGGCGCGCTCTTCACCGTCAATTACGACGAGATGGTGATCGTCAAGGATATCGAGATGTTCAGCCTGTGCGAACACCACATGCTGCCATTCTTCGGCAAGGTCCACATCGCCTACATTCCCAACGGCAAGGTCATCGGACTCAGCAAATTGCCCCGCCTGGTCGAGGTCTTCGCCCGCCGCCTTCAGGTCCAGGAGCGCCTCACCACCCAGCTTGCCGAGGCAATTCAGGAGACCATCCAACCTCATGGAGTCGGCGTCGTGATTGAAGCGCGCCACCTCTGCATGATGATGCGCGGCGTGGAAAAACAGCACTCCGCCGCCGTCACCTCAGCCATGCTCGGCCAGTTCCGCAAGCAGGAGACCCGCAACGAATTCCTCTCCCTGCTGCGGCAGAAAGTGCCAGACGGCCTGTAGCTCGTGTAACCGGGTGGCCCACATCCGCCCTCCTTTGGCGTCCTTTGGCGAATGTGGGTAGCAATGCATCCCCCTTCTACAGCTTCTCCGATTCGCGGGTGGCCCACATCCGCCCTCCTTTGGCGAATGTGGGAAGCAGCGCATTCCCCTTCTACAGCTTCTCCGATTCGCCACCGCCGTTCACTGGACGCTTACGGAGGACGATCTTACCTCCTGCCCGATTCCCGGCTCTGAGGCTGCTGTCTCTGTTGCAATTGCTGTGTCTGCTGCTGGTGTCTTTGCTGCAATTCCTGAGTCTGTTGCTGGTGCTTCTGCTCTGTCTGCTGCCTGGTTGAGTCGTTCGCCTTCTGTTTATCCAGCATTACGTGCTCCTGGTCCTGCCTCTGCTGGAGCTGATCCCGTTCCTGTTGCTGCTTCGCAATTTGCTTATCCTGCTGCTTCTGGTATTTCTGGTCCCTCTTCGGGTTGTTTGTTGGTGCAACGTTTCGTGCCAAGGGCGGAAGGTCGCGAGGATGGACCGCCGTGCTGGCTCCGGCGGCGTTGTTTCCTGCACGCGCTTGGTTTCCTCCACGATTGGCTGGAGTATAAGGCGCGCCTGCCTCTTTGGCCGGCACCGCGGCATGGTCATTAAAGTCTCCAGGACGCGGTGTCGCCGCCGTTCCCGGCCTGCCCATGTTCTCCGACGCGCGTTGCTGCGGATTGGCTCGGGCCGCCTGCGCATGTTCTTTCTGTGCCGCTACTGGAGGGATATGTCTCTCACGCGCCGCGTTTTCCTCTGCACCTGTCGGACGCGAATTGATTCCACCCCTGCCGCCGTTGTAACTGACATGGCTCCCGTTGTCGTTCCTCGCGGGGCTGTTGTAAACGTTGTGCATCTCGCTGGCGTTGAGGTTGTTCACCGAACGGTTGTAGAAAAAGTGTCCGTGGTCCCAGCGTCCGCCTTCAAAGCCCTCGCCGAAATAGCCAAAGCCATAATTGATCCCGCCGTAGAAACCTACGTTCGGGCCCCAGTAGCCGTCATAGAAGACGAATCCGTCGCCGCCCCAGCCCCAATAGGCTGGAGTCCACAGGAAACCGGCTTCCGGAGGCATCACCCAGGTGCCCGGCACCCAGTAGTAATCGTTGACGTCGTAATCGTAGGCCCAGTAGCCCGGCGTCCAAAGATAGCCGTCGCCTGGGCAAAGCGGCTGCTCATAGACGGGCAGCGCCGGCGGCCCGACACTGATGGCCACGCCAACTTGCCCCAACGATGCTGCTGACATGATCAGCACCACAACTGCGAACAACAGTGTACGAATGAAACGAACATGCATTGTGATTCCTCTGCCCCATCATCCCTCGCTTGCCCGCCGACGCTCTGCTGCTGCGGGTTGCGTGGATTGAGGACTGATTTTCTGGCGATACCTGCCGCAGACTCCGTCTCGCTCGCAAACGGTTCCGGCGGAAACTTTCTCATCGAGCAGATGCCGCCGTCTGTGCAAAATAGCTCACCCGCCGTAGTCGGCTTCCGGGAGAAGAGGGTGGCCCACATCCGCCCACGGGTGGCCCACATCCGCCCACGCGTGGCCCACATTCGCCCACGGGTGGCCCACATCCGCCTGCTTTTGGCGAATGTGGGAGAAAATTAGGATGTCAACAGGGTGGGATGACCTGAAACGCGCGACAGGCAAAAAACAGAGCGGAGAGTTTGGCGCTCTCCGCTCGGTCAGCTTCTTAATTCCTGGTAAAGACTACCGCGCCAACTTGCGTCTGATCGCTCCGAGAAGTCCCAGGGCGCCGCTGCCAAAAAGCAGGAAGCTGCCCGGCTCAGGCGTAGCTGTTACGGGCACCGGAGTTGAGCCATATGAGATGCCATTGCTGTCGTAGAGGAAAAACTCAACGATGGAATTCGAGCCGCCATCGAGGGCTTGCGATACCGAAGTGAAATCACCCGGATTGCCAATGGTCCAGGATTCCTGCGATGCACCTAAGCCTCCGAAGCCTCCATACTGGTAACCGAACCCGTCCCCCCAGCCATTAGTATTACCTGGCGTTCCGTTTGTCCATCCGGTTTCAAAAGTGTTACCGGAGGAGTTAAATCCGAATCCCAAAATCGTTGCCGACCCATAGTCAATTAAGCTTGCGGCGATGGTTCCATCGCCGTTCAGGGTGAAAGTAACCTCCCCGACGGGCGCCACTGTGGAAGTCGGGCCAACAGGGTGTCCGTTCGCACTCGCGGCGGAGCAATATCCACTCGGACAGGTGAGGTCAAAGTACCCGGTGATGGACGACTGGGCGTAGCTGGCTGCCGAGGCGAGGACAATCAGTAAGCAAATTACACAAAGCGCGCGATACTTGGCCATTCTCTCGTTCCTTTCACACTTACTTAAGTCTGAGTTGTGCACGCGATGTTCCATTAATCGTGCTCTGAATATCAGCAACTTGCGTGGCATATTCGAGGGGAAGCGCAATAGTTTGCACTTCATAAAGCCATAAGTTTGCCAGTTTTTCAGGTGGCCCACATCCGCCTGCTTTTGGCGAATGTGGGAGACGATAAGAATGTAAGGCGGGTGCCCCACCTTCGACGCGCTGTTCTTGCGCGGCTGAGGTGGGACGGGCAGGATACAACAATACAAAAAAGTTCTGAAACGCGCGACCGGCAAAAAAGACAGAGCGGAGAGTTTGGGCTCTCCGCTCCGTCAGCTTCTGAATTCCTGGTAAAGACTACCGCGCTAACTTGCGTCTGATCGCTCCGAGAAGTCCCAGGGCACCGCTGCCAAAGAGCAGAAAGCTGCCCGGCTCAGGGGTGCCTGTTACGGGCACAGGAGTTGAGCCATATGAGCCGGTGTTGTCGGCGAGAAAAAATTCAACGGTGGAATTCGAGCCGCCATTGAGCGCCTGCGATATCGAAGTGAACTCACCGGGTGTGCCAATGGTCCAGCTCTCCTGCAACGGTACATTAAAAGTCTCGTAGGAGCCGAAGCCTCCAAACTGATAACCGAAATTGTCCCCCCAGCCAAAAGGATAATCCGGCGTTCCAGGCGTCCATCCGGATTCAAAAGGGCTACCGGAGGAGTTAAATCCGAATCCAACAACCGTTGCTGGCCCATAGTCAATGAGGCTCGCGGCGATGGTTCCATTGTCGTTCAGGGTGAAAGTAACCTGCCCAGCAGACGCCACTGTGACTGCCGAGCTGAGGCTGGTGGAGCAATCTCCTCTCGGACAGATGAGGTCAAAGTACCCGGTGATGGACGACTGGGCGTAGCTGGCTGCCGAGGCGAGGACAATCAGTAAGCAAATTACACAAAGCGCGCGATATTTGGCCATGATCCAGTTCCTTTCGGATTTATCCACTGTAAGCTGTGCACGCGACGTTCCATTTGTCGTGTACTGATTATCAGCAACTTACGAAGAATATTCGAACGGAAGCGCAATAGTTTGCACTTCATAAAGCCATAAGTGTGCCCAGTCTTGAGGGTGGCCCACATCCGCCCTCCTTTGGCGAATGTGGGAAAGATGAGCCTCACCCCGCGAGCTTTTCGCTAAACTGATCTTCACGGCGGCCGACGGGTGGCCCATTCAAGCCCGCTGTTGGCTTGAGTGGGGCTTTGACCTTGCGGTTGTTTTTGCTTTACCTGTCGCATAATCGCCTTTTACCTCAGTATCCCGTTTCGGGCGCTTCACTACGGCAGTTTGGGTCGGAATTTGATTAACGAATTGTCTTTTCGAGGTAGCGTACGGTCTTTGTTCCGCCGTGAATGGACGCTTGTCCCACTTCCTTGAAGCCCATCGCCAAATGAAATGCTTCAGAGATCGGGTTCGGGGGCTCGATATTTACCTCACAGACCACGCGATCTTGCCCAGCTCGTTTTGCCAGAACAAAAAGGTCTTCATATAGAATTCTAGCAATGCCCTGGCCTCGTGCTGCAGCCGCAACGATGATTCGGTCAACGTAAACAAAGGACTCGCGAGACTCCTTGAACCAATGGAAGTTTGGGTTCCGATACGGGGCATTCTGATCGAATGCGATCAGGAACGCAGTCCCGCCATGGTCGATGCCACGAGCGTAAAACGCCATCTTGAGCAGTTCGGCGACGCTGGTGCAATCGAGGGCAGACGTTTCCTTTGCGTGGATGTTATTCAGCGACAGGACGACGGCCTTGTCCAGTAAACTGAGATCATCGATAACATGCACCTTCTTGACATGCGCCATAGACGCGCCCTCCTTTTTCCTTCGCGCCGGAAGCTGTCGAAATTCGTTAAGCGCGGGTGCAATCCTAGCCCTCTTTTGGCTAGGGTGGGGGAGTTGACCTTGTTCTTGTAGTTGCTCTCCTGCCTCCGCTATTGATCTCTCCTGTTGAACCCCGTGACTCATCCCGCGTGGATCGCTCTTTCTGCTACTCTCTCCTCATGCCCGCACGCGCCAAGCTCGCTCTCGTCACCGGAGCCTCCCGCGGCCTTGGCCTGGCCATCGCCGAGGCGCTCTCTGAACGCGGATTTCATCTCATCCTGACCGCCCGCAGCAGGCCCCAGCTTGAGCGTCTTGCCGCGCGCCTGCCAAACTCCACCGCCATCCCCTGTGACATTCGCGACCCGCAATCCGTCGCCCAACTTGCCGCCCTGGTCGGCAAGCGCCGCCGCCTCGATGTGCTCATCAACAACGCGGGCATCGCCGGACCATCGCAGCCCATCGACTCGCTCGACTACGCCACCTGGCGAGAGGTGATCGAGACCAATCTTCATGGCACGTTTCTGGTCACGCAATCGCTGCTCCCATTTCTCGGGAAGGGAAGTGTGATCGTCAACAATCTGAGTATCGCGGCCCGCATGGTCATTCCCGGAATGGCAGCCTACAGCGCCTCCAAAAGCGGTCTGCTCGCCTTCACCGCGACCCTGCGCGAGGAGCTCCGTCCGCGCGGCATTCGAGTCGTCGCGCTTCTTCCCGGAGCCATCGACACCGGAATCTGGCAGCAGTTCTGGCCCGGCGCGCCACGCCGCCGGATGATCACTCCGCGGACAATCGCCCAGACGGTAGCCGCCCACGTCACCCATCCCGCCAAGGCAAACTTCGACGAGATTGTGATTACTCCATCGGCTGGTGCGCTCTGAAGAGACTGCACCCTAGCGTTCGTGCTCGTCTTGCTCTTCCTCTTCTTCGTCGATCTCGTACATCTCAGGATCGACCAGGTATGGGTCCAGCGGCTCCGGCCTCCAGTCGTATTCGTCATCCGGCTCGGCCCGGGCATAAACGCTGGCACGTTCGCAGAAATCATTAGCTTCTGGCATGGTGGCACCTCGGAAATATATTGTGTTGTCTCTTCGAGTGCCACCGGCTCCCGGCGCGATGCCCCATGCGCCGAATTTTGTTCGCGCCTAGTAGCCGTATCGGTAGCGCCGCGTCCGGGCAGGGAAGAGCCGCACCAGCAATACTCCCGCCACAAAGCCACCCACATGCGCCCAAAAGGCAACCCCGCCCGAGTTCTGGTTGCCGGTGACCAGCGCCGTTCCAACCCCGCTCAGGATTTGCAGCACAAACCAGTAGCCGAGCACTGCCCAGGCGGGCAGCCAGAGAAAGAAGATGAAGAAGAAGGGAACCAGCATCAGCACCCGCGCCCGTGGATACAGAACAAAATACCCGCCCATCACCCCCGCAATCGCACCACTTGCCCCCACCATCGGAACCATCGAGCTGGAATCGGAAACGATCTGTGCCACGGCGGCCGTAAATCCACATGCCAGATAAAAAAGCAGATACGGAAAATGTCCAAGTGTATCTTCAAGGTTTCTTCCGAAGATCCACAAAAACCACATGTTAAACAGGATGTGCCACACATTCGCATGGAGAAACATGCTGGTCAGAATCGGCAGCAGGGCAAACTCCAGTGGGAGCGCGTGTGCATGGGCGTGGGCATGCGGCAAAGTGCCATGCAAAATCGCCATCACCCGCCCCGGAACCAGGCCGAAGGTCTGGGCAAAGCCCGCCGCCGCTCTCCGGTCGAGCGAGCTCTGAAACAGAAACACCGCCACGTTCGCCGCAATCAAGAAATAATTGAGCAGTGGCGGGGAGAGCCGCGGGGTGTCGTCTTTCAGCGGAATCATGGTTTGTCTGTCGGCCGATGCTTGCGGCAGGCGCGCTTCGAGTTCCCATCATACGGCATTCGCCGTGCCAAAATCAGAGAACTTCTTCAGTCATTGTTCGCCCCGCAGGTTGACCGCAAGCCCGCTTTGCCTGACCATGGAAGGGAATGGTCAATGGAATTTTAGTTCTCGACAAGCCCGCCGCCTGCACCTCGCACGATATCGTCAACCGCATCCGGCGCATCACCGGCGAGCGCAGCGTCGGTCACCTGGGCACCCTTGACCCCATGGCGACCGGGGTTCTTCCGCTCGTTCTGGGCCGTTATACAAGGCTCGCTCAATTCTTTAATGATGGCGTGAAAGTCTATGACGGAGAAATATCTTTCGGCTTTTCAACCGACACATATGATGCCGAGGGAGAAGCCGTCGGCCCGCTCTCCAACGCCCAGCCCACCTTGTCGGAGATCCAGCGCCATCTGCCCGCCCTCACCGGACGCATCCTGCAACTGCCGCCCGCTTACTCGGCCAAAAAGATCAACGGCGTTGCCGCCTACAAGCTCGCCCGCAAAGACCAGCCCGTCGCGCTCAAGCCGGTCGCGGTCAACGTCCGCCGCTTTGAGATTCAAGCCGTCAGCGGTGATCGCGCCCGCTTCGTCGCCGAAGTTTCCGCCGGAACCTACATCCGCTCGCTTGCCCATGATCTCGGTCAGGCCCTCGGCTGCGGGGCACATCTCTCCCAGTTACGCCGCACTCAGGCAGGGGAGTTCACTCTCTCTCAGGCCGTATCGCTTGATACGGTCGCCGCCTATCACACCGGCCCAGCCGACTTTGCCCCCGTTGTGAACTTATCAGAATACTCATTATCGGACATTGCAGTTGGGGGCAATCAGCCAGAAAATACCTATACCGCCGCCGCCACGCCTGTCTCTCCCTATCTCCATCCCCGTCACATTCTCCCCGAGTTCCCCTCGCTCACGGCTTTGCCCCAGGTGGTAGCCGCCATTCGCAATGGCCGCTCAGTCAATCTCCCGGAGTTCTCTGACTCGCCCCTCGTCAAGGTCTTCGCCAATCAATCGCTGCTGATCGCCGTGGCGCAGCGCATTGCCGGCACGCTCTTTCAGCCGCGCGTCGTGCTCTTCGGCAGCAATGAGCCCTTGCCGCAGTAGCCGCCGGATACTCAGGCCCGAGGCGACATCAGCTCGTCCAGCTCGCGGCTAAAGTTCTCCAGCTCGCTCAGCCTCTCGGCCGTCGCCTCAACCACTTCGCTCTTGGCTTGGAAGACCTTCCTGCCCGCCTGCTCCACCAGCACGCCCAAAACCTCGCCCATCTTCCATCCCGGTCGGCCGATCAGCTTCAATCCGCCGGGGGTTGGCTGCACCAGGGCGATGCAGTGTCCTTTGATCACCCCAACCATATTCGGGAAACGCTCGAAGGTTTCCACTTCAAATCCAGCTAAATAAATGGCTTGTAGTTGCTTCGCGGAGTCGGGCACGGAAACTTTTCTCCCCTCATGCAGCCAGACTTCCCATCCCCGGCGAGCCTCCACTCCATGACGCCATTTGGGCCGAACTCGCCGCAACCCGGTACAGCGGCACCATGGCCGTCGCCAGCCGATTCTTGTAAGCATACTCTCCGGTCATAAAGTCCACGTCTAATCCCTCCGCCAGCGTCTCTCGCGTAACGTCGAAGATCATCACCTGTCCCGGCGAAAATCTCTCCCAGCGCTGGTCGTGATGAATCGTATAGAAGTGCCGGAACTGCCCCTGGCGAAGCGTCACCAGGGCCGCCAAAACGTCTCCACTGTTCGTCTCATAACTCCATATTGTACTATTACATATATTGCTACATAATATGTATATCATGAAGTCTTGCCGGAGCTTATCCGCGAACAGGTTTTCGCTCCTTCCACTCCACTCGGCCTTGTGCCGATAGAGCCACTCCACAATCCGCCGCACTCCGTCCTCATGCCCTCCGTTTTCCCTCCGAACCAGGCGAATTCCCTCGCGCGCCAGTCTGCGGCTTGCCTTGGCGGCCTTCCGGTGTGCCGCCACAAATTCCTCCGCCGTGATGTCGCAGCGCCGCGTCGTCGGAGCATTGCAGAACTCTGCGGGTTGCAGGCTCTGCCAGCGTGCCAGCGCCGGCTGACCGCGCAGCGCCGTCACCTCCAGCGGAAGCCCCAGCCGCGCCAGTTCCTGCCATGCGCGCTCCAGCACATTCGGGTCGCCTGCGCTCAGAACCTCCCGATAGTCGAAGAGCGTTTCGCCAATCAATCCCACTTCCCTTTCGCGCCGCACCGCCGGAATAATCGCAATCCCCGCATCGGACTCCGCCACAATCACATGCGGCGCCTCCCGCGCGGCGAACCACCCGGCCGCCGCCCGATTCAGCTCATATGACTGAAACAGGGAGTAGCCGCCTTGCTTCTCCAGCCACTTCCAGCTTGACTTCAACCGCTCCAGTTCATGTGTACTTCGCAAGCTTTCCAGCTTCAGCACGATGCTTCCCCGGACTCCGCTTCTGCAACTCTGCTCCGCTTAGAAGCCTTTACCCTACGCGGGGTTCGCCCGAATCGCCGCCGCCGGTAAAGTCAACCGGCGCATCATCGCCTTTGCGCGGGTCTCCCACCTTCGACGCGCTGTCTCTGCGCGGCTAAGGCGGAAAGTCAGAACATTCCCACCCTGCAACTGCGTTAGCAACTCCAACCAGAGCTCCTTCATCTCAGCTTCAGATGGCAAATGGGCGGCATGATCGAGTCCCGGACGTCTCTCCAGTCCCACTCGCCCGCCTCTCGTACTCTTCGCTTCAGGGGATTCCATGAAACAGCTTCTCGCGCTGTCTATATCCTTACTTCTCACGGCCATCATCACCGGCTGCGGTGGCGGAGCCGCTTCAACTCCTGCTGCATCGATTAGTTCCCCCAGTTCGCCCTCCGTGCCCGCCGGGACGTACTATGTCTCTGCCACCGGCAGCGATTCCAATGCCGGCACCGCCTCCGCTCCCTGGCTCACCCTCACCCATGCAGACAGCGTAATCGGCCCCGGAACCGAGGTGATTGTCCAGCCCGGTGTCTATAACGTGGGCAGCCAGTTCAGCACCGTTGCCAGCGGCACCGCAACCCAGCGAATTATCTACCTATCGGCCACCCAAGGCGGAGCCCAGATTCGCTCCACCGGCTCGGCTCAGACCGACGCTGTCTGGTGGACCGGCGGCAACTACGTGGACTACGTCGGCTTCGATCTCTCAGGCCCCGGCTACGAAGGTTTCTACAACACCGGCTCCTATGACTCTTTCCTCGGCAACTACGTCCATGACATTGCCGCCGCCGCCTGTGGCAGCACCGGCGGCGCGGGCATTCTCGATGGCAACTTTTCCGCCACCAGCAACAAGATCATCGGCAACCGTATCTGGAATATCAGCCCCAGCACCGGCAGCGCATATTGCCACGGAATCTATACCACCAACTTCGGGGCCGTCATCCAGAACAACGTAGTCTGGAACGCCTCCGGCGCATGCATCTCCGCATGGCATGGCGCCACCAGCACCATAATCACCAACAACACCCTCTTCAATTGCACTGGCTGGGGAATGGTGCTTGGCGATGGCGATGACGGCGCCGCAACCTTCCAGAACGCCTATGTCGCCAACAACATCGTCTACAACAATGGCT
The DNA here is from genome assembly GCA_049521655.1 of Candidatus Korobacteraceae bacterium. Classification (GTDB taxonomy): domain Bacteria; phylum Acidobacteriota; class Terriglobia; order Terriglobales; family Acidobacteriaceae; genus TOLSYN. The sequence goes on along the minus strand of JBEKOO010000006.1, from coordinate 8,664 downwards.
CCTTCGGAATTCAGGAATGTTGTTCCGGTTCCTGGCTCGGCGGCCCGAATAACGTCTACACCAACAATCTCCTCTTCGGCAATCCGACGGAATCTTCCATGCAGACCGGGGTGCTTCTCAACACCGTCCGCGCCAATCCTGACTTCGTAAGTTACACTCCAACCACATCAACCGGAAACTACCAGCTCTCTGCCGGAAGTCCGGCCATCGGCACCGGAACCAGCACCAACGCGCCCGCCTATGACTTCAACGGCGGCGCGCGTAGCGGCAGCTACGATCTTGGAGCCTACCAGTCCGCTTCCACTCCAGCAGCCTGGCCCTGGTACTCGTACTAGCCCGCTTCCACGTAAGACGTATCCTGAGCCGCCCCACATCCGCCTCCCATCGCGGATGTGTCGCCTTGCGCCCATCGGTTATACTCTCTTGCCATGCGGGCAAGTTCGCCACCCGGAGGAGAGCAAGATGATTCTTGACATGTTCAACCACGTTTTCCCAAGGAGTTATTTCGATAAATACATCAACGTCCCCGGCCCCAGGGATCTGGGCAAGAGGATGGTGAACGTTCCCAGCGTCATTGATCTGGATGTGCGCTTCCGCATCATGGACGAGTTCGACGACTACGCGCAGATTATCTCTCTGCCCGCACCGCCCGTGGAGACCTTGGGCGCGCCGGATAAAACTCCAGAGGTAGCCCGGATCGCCAATGATGGACTTGCGGAGCTCGTGTGCAAGTACCCCAAACGCTTTCCCGCATTCGTCGCCTCCCTTCCCTTGAACAACCCCGAGGAATCGGTAAAGGAAACCACCCGCGCGGTAAAGGAATTGAAGGCCGCCGGCATTCAGCTCTTTACCAACGTCCTCGGCAAGCCCCTTGATGCCGAGGAATTTCGCCCGATCTTCGACGAAGCCGCGCGCCTCGATGCCACCATCTGGCTCCATCCCGCCCGCACCGCTCTCTTTAGCGATTACGCAACCGAAAAGAAATCCCGCTTCGAGATCTGGTGGTGCTTCGGCTGGCCCTATGAGACCACTGCCGCCATGTCCCGCATCGTCTTCGCTGGAATCTTCGACCGCCATCCCGATCTCAAAATCGTTACCCATCATCTCGGCGGCATGGTTCCCTACTTTGAAGGACGAGCCGGACTTGGCTGGGATCAGCTCGGTTCGCGCACCTCGGACGAGGATTACGGAGCCCTGCTGCGCTCAATGAAAATGACTCCGCTGGAGTACTTCCATAAGTTTTACGGCGACACCGCGCTCTCCGGAGCCCTTCCCGCAACCCGCTGCGGCATCGATTTCTTCGGCTCCGACCATGTGGTCTTCGCCAGCGATGCTCCCTTCGATCCACAGCCGGGCATGTTCATCCGCGAGAGCATCCGCGTCATTGAAAACCTCGGCCTCGCCCCTGCCGACAGGGAGAAGATATACAGCGGCAACGCCATTCGCCTCTGCAAACTGGCAAAATAGACAAAACTGGGGGTACGCCGTCCTAGCCTGTTGTTGGAAGGTTAGGACGGGAGCCCGCCCACTTGCAGCAATGGGCAGAGGTGCTTCACAAGGTGAGCAGGTCGATGTCGCGCTTCGTACGTAAAGTGGAATCGCTTAATGGAACACAGCGGCGCATCCCGACAAACGGGCTTCAATAGTCCTTTAGCGCGCACTATTCGTGAAAGACAGTAAGACTGGTAGTCGCCTGCTGGAAGTCGTGCCGCGCCGTGTTTCACTTGCCAGCGGGCTCCCGCACGCGCTCATATAAGATCCTCCATGCCGGGGTCGTTTGCCAGAACAGATTGACACCGCCTGTCATTCCAGCGGGCGATCCAGTAGCCTCTCGCGCTATAAATAACCATGCAAAATCCCACCAAGATCAGCGCGCTATCGAAGATAATCCACTTGGTGACGCCCAAGAAACGAACGAGTGTAAGACCGAGCACCAAGATCGCCAGTCCGGTTCGCAGCAGAGCGAGGTAAGTTCTGCCCCGGGCCAGGAATGTTCTCTGGAGAGACAAGCGTGTACGGGCCACAGCACGCATCGTACGCGCCTCTGCAAGGGCGTTGCGCTGTTGAGCGAGGTCAGTCCTGCCTTGCGATAGCCGCGTGCGTTCAATGGCCAGCGTGTTGCGATAACGGGCCAGATTGGTTCTGGCCGTAGCGAGCCTGGTCCGCTCCTTTGCCAGCTCAGTTCGATAGACTGCTACTTCTGTTCTTTGTTCGGCCAGGGTCGAGCGTTCTCGCGATAAATCGGTGCGTATAATGGCCAGTTCCGTGCTACGTCCGGAGAGCCGGGTTTGCGCCCGCGTGAGCGTAGTGCGCTCACGCGCCATCTCCGTTTGGTCCTGAGTCAATTTGGTGGCAGCCGACGAATTTTGCAACAAGTTTGAGGTAGTCTGAGTTCGTTGCTGCGCCAATTCATTCTGCTCTTTCAAGAGTGCGATCTCTCTTTCGCCCACTCCCTCGACAGATTCCTTCACTTCCTGAAGCAAGTGCGCCAAAGCTACCGTTTCTAAGTCCTGCATAGCTCTACCTCTCCTCGCTCGTCCGCTAAATCAAACAAATGTGAATAGCCTTCCGTGTATTCCACATCCTTGACGCCTTCGACGGTTCCCGTGATCTCGAGAATCTTTTGAGACTCGCCGTCCTCAAGAAAGGGGCCTTCGATGGTGATGTGACCATCCTTTGCCATGGCTGCCACTTCCATCGTGCGCGTGGACGGGTCCTCGAGCAGGGCCACCAGGACCCTTGTTGAGAGATAAAGGTTCTCCACGGCAGCAAGAGACTCCGGCGTTGGCTGGAATTCCGGTTGCTCGGATATATTCTTCAGGGTTGCGCAGGCGGTTGGGGACGAAATACGGTCGAGGTTGAGACAGAGGTCAAATAGCTCCGGCTCCCGCAGGTTCCTGCCGTAGACAAAACGGGCCCAGCGGCTACGCTCCTCGTCAACCTGCTGAATGTGTTCGCGGGCTTGCTCGACCGTGAAGTTGTCCCGTGCCTGATGCTGGGCAATGCGCAGGCTCATGGAAGCAAGAAAGCGAACCCTGAGCACGTGTGAGATGGGCGGAAGCAAGAGATGGCCGGAGTAACCGAAATACGCCATGTTGCCCCGACGCACGTATTCCAATAACGCCAATCGCATCAATATTTTGTAGGGTGCACGGAGCAAACTGAACTGGGCATAGTGCTGCGCAGCCCTTGGGACGCTGGCTATGACCTGATTTGCAATCTCTCCGTGAGCATTCACCGAGGCGATTAAGTCTTCGCGAGTCAGGCATGTCCAGCCTGCGTGTTTGGAAAGGCAATCTGCCAGCGTCTTGGCGCCTGAGTAAGAACCCCGTGAAACCAGTAGGACGGGCATCGCTCCCTCTCTGCTCACTCCCTTGTCGGCGACGTAAGCTCATCAGAATGTACGGTGGTTACGCCCACCGTCGCGATGGCTACATACTCGATTTCCTAACCTCGCTTGTGCAACAGCCCTGTAAATTGTGAGTTCATCTTCAAACTCACGCGCATGAGTTCCAAATTACGACAACGTACACCGGATTGCCGCTAAATGCAATTGGATCATCTAGTGTGCTGTCCCGAAAATATGTAAACAACGGCGCGGGTTGCCCAGGCAAATGTTGGCGACATAAACAAAGCTGAGGGTGCCCCACCTTCGACGCGCTGTCTTTGCGCACCGAAGGTGGTACGGCCAGAACGCACCAATACAGGAACTGCCTCAGAATCCCGCGCTTCAGGCCGCCTTGCTGGTCTGAGTAGTCATCTGCTTCATCATCTGACGCATCGCCGCGATATGGCCCGGCGTTCGCTCTTCACTCCAGCTTTCAAAGCGCTTCGCAGCCTTCTCCAGGTTGGCGAGGAACAGCGGATTCGAGAATCGCTGCCGCCCTTCCCGTATGGTCGGCTGCACCCGCTCCCAAACAAAGAAGAACTCGCCGCTGGTCTCAAAGAAAAGATCTTCATGCAGTAGCCCATGATTGAGGTACGCACATGTCTGCTCCCAGTAGCTTACGACCATCATGTAGGATGTGCCGGCTTCTGTTCCCATCGGCGCGATTGCCATCGCCTCGTCGAGGGTATTCGCAAAGTAGTGCTTGCCGAACCAGTCGCGCGCCTGCCGCAGCCGTGTCTCGCGGCGAAGATCGAAGAGTTTCAGTTGCAGTTTTCCCTGTTCGTACGTCGGATTCGTAGCCATCGTCTTCTCCTTTATCCATCCGTGATGCCCGGAATCGTATACCGCTCCGTTGCTATTGCTTAGTTGCATCCCATTGCCGCCGATGTTGCTCCTATTCGCGCAGCTTAGCCGTGCAGCTCACGGATCGAAGACGGGAACTCCCGAAATAACCCTTCGTCCGTCGCGCTAGCGGCTTAGTACAAATGCCCATTGGATAGAAAATCGCTCGAAGCCCCTTCCGCCCTGAATTCTGGACCCTAGCCGACTTATCATTATTGATCTGCCTAGCGACCAACAAAAACCCCACTCAAGCCCAAACGACGGGCTTGAATGGGCCGCCCGCCTTGGACCTGCAAATGCGCCCACCATTTCCCCTTGGAAACCAGTACAATCCCAGCAAACCAGCGAGGGGAGAGAGGAGCGCCTCTTCAAGAGACTGTCATGACAGCATTCGAATCAAACATACAACGCTTGTTGCAACCCCTGACGGAGGGCCTACGCGTTCGCCACATCGCACATTTTGGATTGAGGGTCTGCTCCGAAGAGGACAGACCGGACGATGTGCTGGCTCGACCCGAATTGGCCGAATACGACCATATCCCAATTGAAGGGAAATCCGGAATTGCGAAGATACTGGAGAGGGACAGCCCAAAGAGTAAGAGCGGAAAGTCCAAGCCGCTAGACGAGGGCATCCTTGTTTCCGCCGACGCCCCGCTGGCCACTTTCATTCACGCAGTCCGAAACCAGCCTTACCGTTTGGTCGTAGACGGCACCCAAATCAAGGGAATTGTGACCCGGAGCGACCTGCTGAAGGTGCCTGTCCTGCTGCTTGGATACTCGCTGCTTGCGCAACTGGAACTTCTGGCAAATCGCGCGATCGAAATCAAGTTCAAAGGCTCGGACGACTGGCTAACGGAGCTTAAGAGGCTCGAAGCGCAGCATGTCGAGAAAGAAGATCGGCATGCCAAGAGAATCGAGGGCAGGAAAAAGAAGGCAGAAAGCGAGAACCTGTCCCTACCCCTGGTCGAGCTGGCCGATCTCGTTGACAAGCTGAGAGTCATTCAAGATTTTCTTTCATCGGAAGGCGAGTTTAAGACCGAACTCAAAGAGGTGGTCGAATTTAGGAACGTCGTCGACCACGTACGTCCACTTGTGCCGAGCAGAGACGGCCTCGAACAATTTGTTCAGCGCCTTGAGACCGTTGTCGGATGGATAACCGCAATCGAACAAGAGATTGCCCGCCGCGGAGGCTGAAGAGTCCACCCTGCTCACTGCTTGGAAACCGGAGCCAAGACCTGGCGTAGACGCGGCGGCCTTGAGCTTCTCGATGATCAGTGTAGCTGCTTGAGGTGGTCACAGGCGCTCTGTACGCCGCCGTCGCAGGCCCTTTGGTAGAGAGAACGCGCCTTCGCCTTGTCTTTCGGTACCCCGTAACCTCTGAAATACAGGAAGCCGAGGTTGCCGCATCCGTTCATATCTCCGCCGTCGCAGGCCCTTTGGTAGAGAGAACGCGCCTTCGCCTTGTCTTTCGGTACCCCTTGCCCTTCTTGATACAGCCAGCCGAGGTTGCTGCATCCGCCCATTTCTCCGCCGTCACAGGCCTTCTGAGAGAACAAGCGTGCCTGGACATAGTCTTTCGGTAATCCTTGCCCTTCTTGATACAGCCAGCCGAGGTTGCCGCATCCGGTCATTCCTCCGCCATCACAGGCCTTCTGAAAAAACAAGCGTGCCTGGACATAGTCTTTCGGTACCCCTTGCCCTTCTAAATACAGCCAGCCGAGTCTGTTGCATCCTTCCATTTCTCCGCCGTCACAGGCCATCTGAAAGAACAAGCGTGCCTGGACATAGTCTTTCGGTACCCCTTGCCCTTCTAAATACAGCCAGCCGAGGTTGCTGCATCCGACCATATCTCCGCCGTCACAGGCCTTCTGAATAAGCGGCCTTGCCTCCTCGTAGCGCTTTGAGTCGTAGAGCGCCTTTCCCTCCTTGAGCCTCACGCGTGCATGATCGCGTAGATCACGCATCCGGGCAGCCTCTTCCTGCGCGTTCTGTTGTGCTTGGAGACGGGCAGCCTCTTCCTGCGCGTTCTTCTGTTGTGCTTGGAGACGGGCAGCACGCACAGGTTTTAGTTCTATGGTTACGACTGTTTGGCCGCTCACTTTGATCTCGCGGAACTGCTGAGTCTGATCGGCTCCGTCATCGGTCGCGGCGAACACAACGTGTTGGCCGAGTTCGACCGTCGCTTTAGCTGCCCCCCCGGCATCAATGTGGCCTTTCGTCTCGCCGTCCAGCTTCCAGTTGCAGGCCAGGTCGCACATAACCAACAGTGTCGCGACTGTCGGCTTGGCCGCTGGTTTCTTTGGGCGCAGGATTGGTCCCTCATCCTGTTGCGCCATCAACTGCACAGTAGCGGTCGCCATGAACGCGGTCAGCGCCCAAGTAGCGATTTTCCAGTTCCTCATCTCATCCTTTCGTGTGTCCTCTGACAAGAGGAGACGCCTGTGTCGCTTCCCGCCCAGCCATTTTCGCTGCTCCGTGGCTTACTGCACACCGCGCAGCAGTCCGCAGGCTTCGGCTACTCCACCCTGGCAGGCCTTGTTGAAATACTTGCGTGCCTCCTCGCCGTTCCCCGCGTCCTGGTAGAGTGAGCCGAGACTGGCGCAACTGGACAAGGTTCCCTTATCGCAGGCTCTCTGGTAAACGTCGCGCGCTTTCTTCGTGTCGCGTGCGCCGCCAAGACCTTTGGCATAGAGATAGCCGAGGTAGTTGCAGGCCTTCATCTCTCCACCGTCGCAGGACTGAACAAAGAGAGGCCTCGCATCCCCATACCGCTTCTGTTTGTAGAGCGAAACTGCCTTCTGCTCGATCTCGGCAATGTCCGAGGCGGACGATGATCCGACAGCAGCAGACGCTTGGTTTTGGTATGGGCTGCCAGCAGCGCTGTAATCTGGAGCACTAGAGGATGGGCGATCAAGGATATTTCCAGATGAACGCGAACCCGAGACAGCGTAGGGGCTAGTCGAGGTCGTCGTGTTGGACTCTCCAGCTTGAGAGACGATGTGAATGACTTCGCCAATGCCAACCAAGATAGCAATGACCACGACGACAGCTTTGGCAAATTCGCTATGTGTCTTTTTTCCCTCCCAATACCACGCAGCCCCAGCCCATCCAGCGGCCTCCAGAAGATAGATTGGAACAACCCCCTTGACTATTGATACCAACAGGCTGATTGCAGAGAAGGCCCCAAACACCCAGGTGCCGACTCTGATGCCTGTCCCGGCCACGTCGTCTTTAACTGGCCGAGACTCATCGGTTGGGATATCTGCCACCGGTTCGACTTCCGGCGAAGGACTCGGGGATTCAATCACGGAAGGTCTAGCTACAAATACCTTCCCACAGTGCGGACAATACTTGAAATCGCTTGCGGATTCCTTGCCACACGCGTTGCAGATCATTTTGTTGATCCCCTGGAGAATTGGAGCAGTTTTGTAGGGAACGCCTTCCGGACCACTAAAACTGGACGAGGGTTCCTGTGGGTTCGTTCGAACAGCGAGCAAACCAATGATATACTCGCAGCGCCTTCTTGCAACTGAATCTGGAGCAGTATTGACATCGAGGCTGGAACGTTACTGATTTCTGCTCGTGGATAGGTATCGAGAAACGCCGCAGCGTCCACAAACAGGATCGCCCCCGAACCGTCGCTCCCAAGTACCCGGCCAGCACTCCTTTTCACGAGCGGCGTTTCTGAACCCACGCGGGGGCAACCTTTCTTGCATGCGAATCACCATAGCTCTCTAACATAGTTGGTCAAAGTAGTCTGCCGACTCTTTCACCCACCTCTCAAACGCTTGCCAATCCCGCAGCATCTGTTCCCAGCGGGCACATGCTCCGGACACATTGAGCAAAGGAGTCACACGATGGCTGGTAACAAGTCGCAAGATAATCTCCTTCACTCCGTAAGCTTTTCCAAGCCACAGGAGACGCGTCCGTTTCCGCATGGCAAGGCTGAGCTGATCACGATAGCCGGTGTTACATTCGGTCGCGCAACATTTGAACCCGGCTGGCGATGGTCCTCGCATATAAAGCCACTTGCAGGCACCAACACTTGCCAGTCGACGCATTTGGGCGTGCAGTTGTCTGGCACCATGCACATCAAAATGGACGACGGCACGGAACGCGACATCGGACCGGGCGAGGTAGTGAATATTCCTCCCGGACACGATGGCTGGGTTGTCGGCAACGAACCCGTCGTCTTCATCGACATTGCGGGAATGGAAAACTACGCCAGTCGGACCAAGGCGGCTTAATCACCTGAGTGCTTTGTCGGAGGCGCACCTTCGATAAAGCACTCAGGTTAGAACCAACCCTCTACCCACCCCTCCGCACCATTTACTCTTTGAGCATCTCGCCGTGGACTTCTGTTGCCTTCTCAGTCAATGCCTTGGAATTTCCGAAACCATTTACCTTTCCATTAACCCGGCCCGCCAAACCAT
>JBEKOO010000005.1:0-150281 GCA_049521655.1 Candidatus Korobacteraceae bacterium | reverse complement strand
CGCCGGGTCATCGCCAAGGCCGAGTACATCCCCGGCAAGGAGAACCCGCGTTTCGTTGTCACCTCGCTGGCAGGCGGTGACGCGCAATCGCTTTACGAGAAGCTCTACTGCGCACGTGGCGAGATGGAAAACCGCATCAAGGAATAACTCTGTCTGTTCGCCGACCGGCTGTCCGTTTCCGCTGGGGTAGCGCCGAGCTTGACGCATGGATGGAGAGGCGTATCATTTCGGGCAGCAACAGGAATGCAGGGCGGATTCTCGGAAAGGTACTTTGATGAAGAGAACCCGCCACCAACAAGGATACATTTACAAAAAGGGCAATCTCTGGATGCTCAGATACTACGACAATCAGCAGATGCCCGATGGAAGCATCACCAGAGTGCAGAAGGCGCGGAAACTGGTTGAAGCTATCGGGGAGTACCGCACCAAGGCAGCGGCGCGGAAGCTTGCCGAAGAACAGCTTGAGCCAGTGAATGACAGCCGGACAACTCCGCAGAGTGTCATGTCGCTTGAAAGACTCGTTGAGGGCTGTTACCTGCCTTCGATCGAGAAGCAGAAACGCGTGAGTACGTTCCACGGATACCGCAACTTGTGGAAGTCTTACCTTAAGCCGCATGGCGCATTAGCATTGCGCGACTTCACGACGATGGACGGAGAGCGCATCTTAACGGAAATTGCCGAGACACACGACCTGAGCAAAACGACGCTGCAACACATCAAGGCGTTCATGTCGGGAGTGTTTCGGTATGCCAAGCGCCAGGGTTTGATTCGTTTCCAGAACCCGATGTATGACACGGTATTGCCATCTGCCAGAGCAGCGGCAGACACCTATGCTTATTCCTTTGAGGAGATCACGCAAATGCTCAAAGTGCTCCCGGAACCTGCGGCCACTATCGTTGCGGCGGCGGCATACACAGGGGCACGCAAAGGCGAGTTGCGCGGCTTCCGATGGGCAGACTACGACGGTAAACAGCTTCGCATTGCGCAGTCTTACTGGCGAAGCCACCGGCAAGAGCCAAAGACGCGCAAGAGCCGCGCGCCCGTGCCCGTCATCAAGCAACTTGCCGAGCGGTTGAATCTGCATCGGGAGGCATCGGGGAGTTCAGGCGATGGGCTTGTATTCCAGAGCATTGCAGGAAAGCCTCTCAACCTCGATGCGCTTGCAGTAGACGTGATCCGACCAGCCCTCAAGAAATGCGGTGTAGAGTGGCATGGCTGGCACGCCTTCCGGCGCGGATTAGCAACAGACCTGCATCGAATCGGAGTTTCAGACGGGACGATACAGCGCATTCTTCGGCATTCCACCGTCGCGGTGACGCAGAACTGCTACATCAAGACGGCGGATGCAGACGCGGTCGAAGCCATGCAGGTTCTGGAAAATGCACCTAGTATGCACCTTGGAAGCGCAAAACAACGCTGGACAATGTAGTTGAAGTAAGGAAACTCGAACGGTAAGTGCTTATGCTGAGGGCAGTTAGAAGTTACTGGCGGAGAGACGGGGATTCGAACCCCGGGTACAGCTTTTGACCGTACAACGGTTTAGCAAACCGCCGCCTTCAGCCACTCGGCCATCTCTCCGCAATGCAGGCTGAAACAATTATAGCGGAATCATTTCTATTTCATACCTCTCCCGGCAAATTCTTCATTATTTCTTTTCCTCTCCGCAATCTCCTAATGTCGAGAGGGGCGAAAATACTGAACTTGAGGCCGTCGGTGACTATTCGGCAAGCTCTGTTTGCAATTGCTTGCGGATGCGGGAAGGAACTGTTGCGGGGGTCGCGGCAGGTAGAAGAGCAAGCCCCTCATTTGCCGCTTCGCGAGCTTTTCCAGGTTGTCCGGCGGCACGGTAAGCGCGCGCCAGAGTGAGAAGAAAACCCGGCTTCTGATGACGGCTCATTTCAACCATTCGCTCGGCGCATTCCACGGCCAGTTGCGGATCCCGCAACCGTTCCGGCTTGACGATGGTGAAGCCTGTAGCAACCGCATCAAGATCGGAGCCCTGGGCGTTTTGCTGTTTTCCCACATTCTTCAAGATGGCAACACCTTTTCTCGCCGACTCCAATGCCTCCTGTGTCTGGTGAAGCGCCCATTGTTGCGCGCCGATGCGAACCAGGAGCAGACCTTGTGAGGACTGCCAGTAAACGCTGTCGGGCCTGATCTGTAGAAGATGCTCAACAAGAGACTGCGCCTCCGACAATATCTTCAGTGCGCTGGCAGCGTCGGAATGTCGATCCGTCTTCGCCTCCGCGAAGACCCCTTCCGCGCGATCTTCAAAACACTCCGCTTCATTTTCCAGAAGCACAAACAAGTCATTTCCGGCGCGGGTATCGTTGGGGTCCGCCTTGAAAAAACTCTCCATCATCGGTCTGACCTGTTCCATGTATGACAATGCTTCCTGGTATCTTCCAACCTCCTTCAACGCCATGCCGTTCTTGCGGAGCATGCTGAGCAGAATACGCTGATTGGATAGGGCTTTTCTGGCCTCATCCGGCAGGGCGTTCATGCCCTCAATCGCCCGGCTGTATTCTGGCAGTGCCGCCGCCGGATCGGTCTCGGCAGTTATGTTGGCGATTTTCATATGATTCACCGCGACTCCGCGCAACGCGCGTGAAAAGCCGGGATCGAGTTGAATGATACGTTCATCGAGTTCCAACGATTTATGAAACGCCGCCAGCGCGGCCACTGAGTCGCTCAAACTTGCTGTGCCGCTCTGTCCCAGTTCATCGCCCAGACCGCCGTATGCGGTGGCAGCGTCCATCAGTGCTTCCACCTTTGCGCCGGGCCGGGATGCCAGTTCCTCATAGGTGGCCGCCGCAAGGCGCATTGTTGACACCGCTTCCTGCGTTTTGCCGGTGCCCCAAAGCACTTCACTCTGCGACTGTTGAACCCACCCCAGGGCATGCGCTGCCGCAGCGTTCTGCGGTTGTTGCCGCAGCAGTGTCGTGGTTATGGAATGAGCTTTATCCAAACTTCTCAGTGCACCTTGCGCATCGCCGATGTTCTGATCGTACGGATTGCCTTGTACATTGGCTAATCGGGTGTAGGCATTTGCAAGATCCAGCTCCATCTGTGGATCGTCGGAGGCATCCTTGGCCGCGCGATCCAGATGCTCCAAAACTGTGCTTACCAGCAGCTTCTGTGCGGGCGTCGAACCGGGAATCTTCTGAATGGCCTCGTCAATTTCCGAGAGAAGCTGGTTGCTAAGTTTGCGCAAGTCTTCCGCCCGGGCCTCCGCTTTGCTGCGCTCGACGTTGGCGATGCGGGCCTGCCATACCACGCCGCCGATTCCCGCCACCACGCTTAAACACAGCAGCGCCGAGCCGGTAAGCGCAAGCTTGTTCCGGCGGGCAAACTTGCCGGCGTGATAGCGGAAGCTGCCCTGGTGTGCCGCTACCGGACGGCCGTCGAGATATGCCTGCAGATCGGCAATCAGTTGATCGACGCTGGCGTAGCGTTCCTCCGGCTCTTTCCGCAGAGCCTTCATGACGATGGCGTCGATGTCGGAGTCCAGGGTGCCCGAAGCAGCCTTCTCGCTTGGTCTGGGCGGCTGCTCTTCGCAGATCACACGGATCATTTCTCCGGTCGTAAACTCCTTCAACTCATAGGGAGCTACTCCCGTGGTGAGAAGAAAAAGAAGCACTCCAAGAGAGTAGATGTCAGATGCGGTCGAGATCGGCTGTCCCAGTATTTGTTCGGGACTGGCGTAGTTCGGCGTGTACGAATAAAAGCCCTGGCGCGTGAATTCGCCTTCCGCCACGCCATCCGCGGCAGTCAGCAACTTGGCGGTGCCAAAGTCGAGAAGCTTCGGCGTGCCGTCTTTCAGAACAATAATATTGTCGGGCTTCAAGTCCCGATGAACCACAAGGTTCTGGTGGGCAAAACGAACCGCCGCGCAAACGGACTTAAAGAGTTCGATGCGTTCGCGAATCGAAAGCGAGTGTTGCTCGCAGTATCGCTGGATTGGCAATCCGTCGGCGTATTCCATCACCAGGTAGAGCTCGCCGTCCTCACTGACACCGCCATCCAGCATCCGCGCGATGTTTGGATGGCTGAGCCTGGCGAGAATCTGACGCTCCTGCCGGAATCGCTCCCGGAAGAGGCTCGTCACAAAGGGCAGGTCAATCAGCTTGATGGCGACTTGCTGCTCAAATTGCCCGTCGGCGCGATGCGCAAGATATACGGCGCCCATGCCGCCGCGACCGACCAGACGGTCCAGCTCATAGGGCCCAATGCGCCTTTGGTCGGGCAGAGACTCCGGGCTCCTTGCTGCTTCCGACTGGCACGATGCTGTCGCAAGTTCCTCACACTCGTGGGCTTTCAGTAGCGACCGGACATCTTCCAGCAACGTCGCATCGCCTTTGCACATCAACTGCAGCAGTGCAGGCCGGAGCGCCTCCGATGTCAGCAAAGCTTCCTGAAAGATAGTTTCGACGCGTTGGAACAACTCAGACGAATCGTTCATCGAGGTGAACACCTCTGCGGTAGTCTGGAGGCTCGCTTGCAATAGACTGCGAGAATCGCCGCCCGAGTGACTCAAGTTTTAGCTGGACCTTCAATCGCATTCAGGATAGGGTCGGGACAGATACGCCGGTACAACCAGCTCTTGATGAACTTCAAGTCGCGATCGACAGTGGCCTTGGAGACCTGCATAATGGCAGCGGTCTCTTCGGCGGTGCAGCCAAGAAAGTATCGCAGTTCAACAAGTTGAACCTTGTGCGGATCCAGCGCGTTCAGGTCGTCCAGCGCGCGGTTGAGGTCGATCAGAGACTCGCTACCGATCTTAACCCAGGGAATCTGTTCGTTCAGCGGCACATGCTGGGCGCCCCCACCTCGCTTTTGCGCAATATTGCTCCGCGCGTGATCCGTCAGAATCATGCGCATGACCTTGGCCGCGAAGGTGTAAAAGTGGGCCCGATCCGCCCAGTCCGCTTTCTTCTGGTTAATCAGGCGCATACATACTTCGTCAACCAGGGCGGTCGCCTGGAGTTCCCAGGGATTTCTCTCTCTCTTGATATACGCTGCAGCGACTTCGCGCAGGTGAGGGTAGACGAGCGGCATCAGTTGCTCAAAGGCCGACGACTCGCCGTCTCTCCACTTTGCCAGGAGCAAAGTGATCTCTCCCCGGGCTGGCTCCACAATCCACTCCATCCGTGCGGGAATCTACTTTCTGAGTTGCCCGTAATCCTACCACTTCCCTGCCCGGTAGGCTTTCCTTTTTGCCCCATCACAATTCCTTAGAAGCTGTTTCATAACCCGGTTTTGAAAGGGCATGGCTTCAGCCATGCCGCCCAGGAGCAGGAAGATCGCGGGCTTTAGCCCCTGAGGGAATGCGGCGCAGAGTTCCAAGCCGGTTATGAAATAGCTTCTAAAAACAATTGAGGCATCGTTCTCCGATCTTTCGCTGACTCGGTTGAAATGCTAGCACTTAGGCGGAATCAACGAACGGAGGCTCAGGGTGGTCGCAGGCCCCATTCCAGCTTGTACCCGATGCGGACCGGGGCCGGGAGTTCTCCGGAACGTGCACAAGAAAAAGCCCCTATCGAAACCAATAGGAGCTTTTCCATTTCGATCGCTGATGCGCGGCAAACTCATTCCGCTTGCGCTACCGGATTAAGCAACCCCTTCATTGGCACTTTCGCGCTCAAGCGAAACCGAGAACGGGATGCGGCGTATACGGCTCTTCGAGCGAAGCAATCTCCTCCGGCGTCAGGCGCAGAGTGAGCGCCGCTACCGAGTCCTGCAGATGGTGCGGCTTCGAAGCTCCAACAATTGGCGCGGTGATCCCAGGCTTGCTGAGCAGCCAGGCTAGCGCAAGTTGCGCGCGGGAAACGCCGCGCTGTTCGGCTATCTGCCCCAGGCGGTCCACAACCTTCCGGTTGCCCTCTTCGTTGTTTTGCGAGTACATCTTCTTCCCTAACTGATCGGTTTCGTAGCGCTTCGTGCTTTCACCCTGCCAGGGGCGGGCCAGGCGTCCACGCGCCAGCGGGCTCCAGGGAAGGATGCCGATGCCCTCGGACCTGCAAAGAGGAATCATCTCGCGCTCCTCTTCCCGATAGAGCAGGTTGTAGTGATTCTGCATTGAGATGAAGCGCGTCCAGCCGTGAAGGTCGGCAAGATAAAGCGCCTTGGTGAATTGCCAGGCGAACATGGAAGATGCGCCGATATAACGTACCTTGCCCGCTTTCACCACATCGTGCAGTGCCTCAAGCGTTTCTTCAATTGGCGTTTCGTAGTCCCAGCGGTGGATCTGATAGAGATCCACGTAGTCGGTCTGCAAGCGCCGAAGACTCTGGTCGAGTTCGTAAAAAATAGCCTTACGGGAGAGACCTTGGCCGTTGGGCTCATCGCGCATGATCAAATGAACCTTGGTGGCAATCACCACTGCTTCGCGCCGGCTATTGGCCCGCAGAAACCGTCCCAGCACCTCTTCGCTGGCGCCGCTGGAATACGCATTCGCAGTGTCGAAAAAGTTGATTCCGGAATCGAGAGCTTGGCGAAAGAATGGCTGGCTCTCCTCTTCATTCAGAGCCCAGGCATGCCTGCCCCCTTTCAATTCACCAGTGGCGGGAGCTCCGTAGGTCATGCAGCCAAGACAGATGCGGGAAACCTTCAAACCTGTTTTGCCGAGATTAATATAGTCCATTGCTCCTCCTCTTCATCCCTTTGTGACCGGTGGAACCGTATACTCAATCTCAATTTTAGCGCGCAATTCCCTGCTCTCGCCTTCCTTGCGCAGCGGCTCGCTCTGCAGCTTCGCCAGGAGCTGTGGCAGCTTCTTTCTTCCGGCTCTCCCGGGAAACGCGGCAGTTAGTGTATAAACAAGCTATGCAGTTGCGCAGACTCATAGCCTCCGGCTTGCTCCTCGCGGTGCTTTTCGCTCCTGCGTTGGGGCTGGCGCTCTGCATCTCTCCGGCTTCCACGGCCAGAACTTGTTGCGCGGCCCATTGCGCCATGAAGAACCAGATTACGCCAAGCCAAATTACGCCGAGCCTAACCCAGCGCGATGGCCAGGCTGCTGCTTTGCCGCGCGGATCGTCTCCAGCTTCGGCTCCTGTGCCTCCATGCTGCCAACGTAAGGCTCCCATACCTGCGTTGAGCGAGTCTTCCGCGCGGATCGTAGCTCCGGTGCAAATCGGGTTGATGCCCGCTGCATCTTTGAATGCATTCTTGCCGAAACTTCCCGTGCTCCGCGTCGAGCGCGTTACAGAGCCTCCATCTTCGGCTCCTCCGTTGTCTCTCCTCTGCACGCTTCTTATCTGACCTCTCATTCCTGCTGCTGACTTGCGTCCGGCCTACTGGTGCGTGCGCGTGAATTGGCAATTACATGGAAATGAGATGACCCTATGTTTCGACGATTCATCTTCCGAAAATTATGTTTTATGCTCCTTCTCGCGCCGATGGCGCTGGCGCAGCAGGCTCCTGTAGCGGCAACTCCGCCCGCAACTGAGCTTCGCCTGGAAGACGTCCTCCGCGACGTGCTGGCGGCCAACCCCGCTTTGGCGCGCGCCGCAACACTCGTGGCGGCGCAGCGCGCCCATGTTTTGCAGGCGGGAGTGTTGCCCGACCCTTCCCTCACCCTCTCGTGGATGGGCGATCCGGTGCCGTTCAAGGTGCAGGACAACGATCCGTCGAGCTATCGCGGAATCTCCGTGATGCAGACTGTGCCTCTCGGAGGCAAGCGCGCTTTGCAGCGCGACCTGGCGCGCAGGGATGTCGCCGTCGAAGAGGTATCCGAATCTGCGGCGCGCAGAAATCTGCTAACCGAAGCGCGGGCGGCTTTTTTCGATTACCGCTACTACGGAGTCGCACTGGATATTACCGAGCGCAATCACCAGATGCTCACCCAGCTCGCCGATATTACCGAGGCACGCTACCGGGTCGGCAAGGCGATGCAGCAGGACATCTTGCGCGCGCGGCTGGAGATTTCCATGCTGCTGCAACGCACCGCGGCTCTGCGGCAGCAGTGCCTGACCGCAGCGGCCCGTCTCAATACCCTGATGGGACGTCCCGCGTCCGCGCCTCTGCCTCCTGCGGCCGAGCCTGTTCCGAGCGTGCTGCCGGCGATGGAATCCCTCGCGCCCTCTGCTCAGGCCAACGATCTGATGCTCGCGCGCGAGGCCCGGATGGGTGAGCGCGAGAGTGCGGCGCTGGCCCTGAGCCGCAAAGACGCCACGCCGGACCTGAGCGTTGGCTACATGTTTCAGCAGCGCACCGGAATGCCTGACATGTACGGAATGCAGTTCACGGTAAATCTGCCGGCCTTCCACCGCGAGCGGCTGCGGCAGGAGGTTGCCGAGGGCGAGTTGCGTGTGCGCGCGGCAAAGCAGGCACAACAGGCTCGGAAGCTAGAACTGAGCTACGAGTTGCAGCAAGCCTACGCCGCGGCGCAGACGGCAGAAGCGATGCTCGACTTGTACGACCAGGCAATTCTTCCCCAGGCAGGGCTGGCGCGCGAATCGGCACAGGCCTCCTACACCGTAGGCAGTGTGGACTTTCTTACCGTGCTCACAAGTTACACGGCAATTTACTCCTATCAACTCGACTATCACCGGCAACGCGCCGATTTTGAAATCGCCATCGCCCGCATCCACGGGCTCACCGGCGACATGGATGCGCCCACCGCACCGGAGGCACACTGATGAAGCACGGAATTCGCACGATCATTCGCTTCGCCGCTCTGCTGGCCGCCGTAGTTCTGATAGCGTTCTTGTTTGCCGGAAAACGGTTGCATCTCTTCTCACACACCGGGGAACAAGCCGGTCATGCATCCGCCTCGGCGGCCTCTGAGCCGCAGAAGCACATTCTTTACTGGTATGACCCGATGCATCCGGCCTATCACTCCGACAAAGCCGGCATCGCTCCGGACTGCGGTATGGCTCTCGTGCCCATGTACGAATCAAAAACTCCAGCCGAGCAAGCCAGCGCCGACGCCGGATTGATCCACATGCCCAAGAGCCAGCAGCGCGCCCTTGGCGTGCGCCTCACCACCGTCGACGAGCAGGACGTCAGCCGTACCCTGCGCACCTCCGGCGTTGTAACCGCCGACGAGACCCGCATCGCACACGTGCATGTAAAAACCACCGGCTGGGTGGAAGATGTCTATGCCAACTTTGTCGGCCAACTCATCAGCAAAGGGCAGCCGCTCTTCACTTTCTACAGCCCAGACCTGGTCGCCACGCAACAGGAATACCTCATCGCCCAACGCGGCCAGCAGCAGCTTGGTAATTCAAAATATGAAGAAGTAGTGAAGAGCTCGCAATCGCTGATGGAGTCGGCGCGCGAACGCCTCAAGCTCTGGGATCTGACCGACGCGCAGATTGCTCACCTCGACCGTACCGGAGAGGTGAGCAAGACGATCACCGTCTACTCGCCCGTCAGTGGCTTCATTACGGATCGCAAGGCGTTTCCGCACACCTCCGTCTCCGGGGACATGGAGCTCTACACGATTGACGATCTCACCCGCGTCTGGGTCACTGCCGATGTATTCGAGGCCGATCTTCCCTATGTCAAGGTGGGACAGCAGGCGGTCATTCATTTTCCATACGAGCCCGGAAAGGTCATCACCGGACGCGTCGGATACAGCTATCCCGTCCTTGATCCGCTGACGCACACGGCGAAAATCCGCATCGACGTCGCAAACCCCGGGACCGTCCTTAAGCCGAACATGCTCGCCGATGTGGAACTGACCATCAACTATGGACGCCACCTCGTTGTCCCCGCTGAAGCCGTTCTCGACAGCGGCACCATGCAGACGGTTTTCCTGGCGCGCGATGACGCCAGCTTTGAGCCGCGCATGGTCACCATCGGCGCAACCGTGGATGGAAAGACCATCCTCACCTCGGGAGTAAAAAAGGGCGAGACCATCGTCGAAAGCGGAAACTTTCTTCTCGACTCAGACACTCGTCTCAACGCTCCGATGGAGATGGGAGGCGCGAAGTGATCGGCGCAATCATCGAATTCAGCGCGCGTCACCGCGTGCTGGTGTTGATCCTCGTAGCCGTGGCCGCCGCCTTCGGCTATCGCGCCATGCGCAACACCCGCCTTGACGCGATTCCCGATCTCAGCGACACCCAGGTCATCGTCTACGCAAAGTGGGATCGCAGTCCTGACATCATCGAGGACCAGCTCACGTATCCCATCACCTCGGCCCTGCTTGGCATGCCGAAGGTGAAAGACATTCGCGGCTTTTCCGATTTCGGATACTCGTACATCTACATCATCTTCGACGAAGGCACCGATATTTACTGGGCGCGCTCGCGTACCCTCGAATACCTGAACGCCATCACCGCGCGCCTCCCCAAGGATGCCAGTGTCGAGCTTGCGAAAGACGCAACCGCCGTCGGCTGGGTCTATCAGTACGCGCTGTTGGATGACAGCGGCCAGTACAGCCTGGAGCAGATGCGCACTTACCAGGACTGGTATCTGCGTTACGCTCTGCAGTCGCTGCCCGGAGTCGCCGAGGTCGCTCCGGTCGGCGGCTTTGTGCGCGAGTATCAGGTGAACATCGACCCGATTCGTCTTCAGGCTTACAAGCTTTCGGTCAATGCCGTCTCGGATGCCATCAGTAAATCGAACAACGACGTCGGCGGTCGGCTTGTCGAGTTCAGCGGGCGCGAGTACATGGTGCGCGGACGCGGCTATCTGCACTCGCTCGACGATATAGGAAACATCGTGCTGCTCACCAACCCCCAGAGCGGAACTGCCGTGCGCGTGCGTGACGTGGCTACCCTCGCCTACGGACCGGCCCTGCGGCGCGGCGTCACCGATCTCGACGGCCGCGGCGAAGCCGTTGGCGGCGTGGTCATCATGCGCGTGGGCGAGAACGCGGAGAAGGTGATCGAGCGCGTCAAGGCCCAGATTGTCCTTGTCCAGCCATCGCTGCCCAAAGGCCTGCGCATCGTGCCCGTCTACGACCGCTCGGATTTAATCGATCGCGCGGTCCACAACCTGCGTCACACCCTGATCGAAGAACTCATCATCGTCAGCCTGGTGATCCTGATTTTTCTCTGGCACTTTCCCAGCGCGGCAATTCCCATCATCACCATTCCGGTCACCATTCTCATCGCCTTCATACCGCTGCAACTCTCCGGCATGACCGCCAACATCATGTCGCTCGGCGGAATCGCTGTCGCGATCGGCGCAATGGTTGACGCCGCGATTGTGGTCGTGGAGCAGACCCACAAGAAGCTGGAGCACTGGGAAGCCGATGGCCGCAAGCAGGATTACCGCCGCGTCGTGATTGACGCGGTGAAAGAAGTCGGTGGCCCAAGCTTCTTCGCTCTGCTGGTCATCGCCGTCTCATTCCTGCCGGTCTTTGCCCTGGAGGCGCAGGAAGGCCGTCTCTTCAAGCCGCTTGCGCTCACCAAAACGCTTGCCATGGTGATCGCGGCGCTGCTGGCAATTACGCTTGATCCTGCGATGCGCCTGCTCTTCACTCGCGTCAAGAACTTCAGCTTCCGTCCCAGGTGGCTGGCAACTGCGGCGAGCGCGCTCTTAGTAGGTAAGATTCGCAGCGAAGAAGAACATCCCATCAGCCGCCCGTTGATGAAGCTCTATCAGCCGGTCGTGGAGTTTTCCCTCGAACACAAATGGATTCCCATTACTGTCGCTCTGCTGCTGATGGCCGTCACCATTCCGGTCTACAACAAACTCGGCACTGAGTTCATGCCGCCGCTCGATGAAGGCACGCTACTCTACATGCCAACCACCGCTCCGGGTATCTCTGTCGGCCAGGCCGGCATGCTGCTGCGCGAGCAGGACCGCATTCTCAGCGCCTTTCCGCAAGTGCAATCGGTCTTCGGCAAGGCGGGCCGCGTCGAAAGCGCTACCGACCCCGCTCCATTTTCGATGATGGAAACCGTGGTTGTGCTCAAGCCTCGCGAGCAATGGCCTGAGCGCGAGCGCTGGTACACCCATCGCCTGCCGCATTGGACACACTCCACGCTGGCCCATCTCTGGTCGGACCGCCAGACAACCAATGAGCTGATCTACGGCGTGGCAGGCATGAATGAAGCGCTCACCATGCCCGGCGTTACCAACGCGTGGACAATGCCGATCAAGGGACGCATCGACATGCTCACTACCGGCATTCGCACCCCGCTCGGAGTCAAGATACTCGGCTCTAATCTGGAAGAGATCGAGCACCTCGGTCACGAGGTCGAGCAGGCGCTGCACAATGTTCCCGGCACGGCCAGCGTCTATGCCGAGCGCACCACCGGCGGATATTTTCTCGACTTCACCTTCAAGCGCGATGCCCTGGCGCGTTACGGCCTTACCCTCGATGATGCCAACTCCGTACTGATCACCGCCGTCGGCGGCCAGGACGCAACCACCACCGTCGAGGGGCGTGAGCGCTACGCCGTAAGCGTGCGCTACGAGCGCGGATACCGCAGCGACCTGCAATCGCTCGAGCGCATTCTGGTGCAGATTCCCGGCGGCGCGCAGGTGCCTCTCGGCGAACTGGCAACGCTCTCCATGCGCTCCGGTCCCGGCATGATTCGCGATGAGAACGGCAGGCTCAGCGGCTATGTCTTTGTCGATGTGGCGGGGCGAGACCTCGGTAGTTACGTCGCCGATGCGCAGCGTGCCGTGCAGGCCAGCGTGAGCGTTCCCACCGGCTACCAACTCGTCTGGAGCGGACAATACGAGTCGATTCAGCGCGTGCGTGAGCGCCTGAAGATGGTCCTGCCTATCACGATCTTCGCCGTCTTTCTGCTGCTTTACGCCAACACCGGCTCGGTGGCCAAAACCTTCCTCATTCTGTTGTCAGTTCCCTTTTCCGCCATCGGAGCAATCTGGCTGCTGCACTGGATGGGCTACAACATGAGCGTCGCCGTCTGGGTCGGCTTGATTGCGCTGCTCGGCGTGGACGCGGAGACCGCCGTATTCATGCTGCTCTATCTCGATCTTTCCTGCGCTGAAGCCGCCGCGCGCAACGAGTTATCCACATGGAGGCAGCTGCGCGACGCCATTGAGAACGGAGCGGTCAAGCGGCTAAGGCCGAAGGTGATGACCGTGGCCTGCATGATCTTCGGGCTGCTGCCGATTCTCTGGTCCAACGGTGCCGGTGCCGACGTGATGAAGCGCATCGCCGTGCCTCTGGTCGGTGGAATCGTGACCTCTTTCCTGATGGAACTGGTGGTCTATCCGCCTCTGTTCGCGATCTGGAAGTGGAACTGGGAGCTCCGGCCCGCAATCCGCCGCCTCGGCCTCGGCGTCATTGCAGATAGTCCTAATAACACGCCAGGGTAGGTTGCGGCACCCATGTCCGTTGCCGCACCTTCACGCTTACGGTAACTTAAGTCAGGGAGAAGCATTGTATGGCAGAGCTCGTAAGAACCGGTGTTTCCATCGAACAGGATCTGCTCGACGACTTCGATAAACTGATTGCCACGCGTGGCTACAGCAATCGTTCAGAGGCTCTGCGCGATCTTATTCGCGACGCGCTCGTCTCCGAACAGGTAACCGGCAACAAGCCTGTGGTTGCAACTGTCTCCATGGTCTACGACCACCATCGTCCCGAACTCACTGAAAAGCTGACCCAGGCGCAGCACCATCATCATGGAAATGTCCTCGCCGCTACCCACGTTCATCTCGACGAGGAGAACTGCTTCGAAGTGGTCATCATGAGGGGCCCGGCCGACGAGGTAAAGCACTTGGCCGATCACATGCTCAGCCTGCGCGGCGTCAAGCACGGCAAACTGGTGATGACCTCGGCGGGCATTGCCGCAAAGAAATCAAGTCGAGCGCGTCCGCGCCCACGCGTGCCGCACCCTACGGCGTAACGCTCCTTCCGAACCGGTAGTGCAACCCGAATCGCACCTGAAACGGTTCGGTGGGGTGGGAAACGTTTGTGAATTCCGGATTGGCGGTTGGCGTGATCCGGGAGACATAGGCGTAGGTGATGTCGTCAGCTTTGCTATTCAGCAAATTCAATGCTTCGGCCGTAATGCCCCACTTCTTGTTGAATTGATAGCCGAGGCTGGCGTTGACCAACGTGGTTGCCTGGGAGCGATTGATTCCGTCGGACGTCAATTCGCGCGGACCAAAGTAGCGCAGGCGCAGACTGGCAGCAAGGCCTTTGTACTCGTGCAGCGTGGCCCCGGCGGAGATCACCAGCTTCACCGCTTCCGGCACCAGCTTGCCACCTGGGCCTTGCACAGGATATTGGCCAACCACGTTGGTGTACGCCGCATCATCCGGGTCTATCTGGGTAAATTGAGCGCGGGAGTCCGCAATGTCAAAGTCAAGAGACACGTGTTCCACTGGCGTGTAGTAGTTCGCCCATTCGACGCCATAGCGGTTGCTCGACTGTTCCGAGGCAGACGTGCCTCCGGTGTCGCCATCCTGCATCAGTTCGGAGTTACTGTGGAGATACCAGAGCGCAAGGGTGCTTTGCAGATGTGGGACGGCCGCAGTGCGCACGCCGATCTCACCGCCTTTGGTTTGGACCAGGGGAGAAATTGGAGTGCTGGGCGTGGGAAAAGGATTGTCCGGCGAAATCGGTTCCTCCTTTTGCGTTGCGCCACGCGCGTCGTTGCTGTGGAAGCTGAATCCGCCCTGGGCATAGAACTCAGTATTCGCCCACGGGCCGAAAATCAAAGTTGCTTTGGGGCTGGGCAGGAACTTGGTGGCCGAGCCGGAATTGAGCTCCGCAAAGTTGACCGAGCCGAAGATGGGGGAGAAGTACGTGGGATTCAGATTGGTGACGATATACTTTGCGTCGTCGCCGCGAAGGGCCACAACCGAGCGGAATTTGCTCGTCCACTGGATTTTATTTTCCGCATAAATACTGCCTATCGTGTCCGTAAATTTATTCAAA
Source organism: Candidatus Korobacteraceae bacterium (assembly GCA_049521655.1). GTDB lineage: Bacteria > Acidobacteriota > Terriglobia > Terriglobales > Acidobacteriaceae > TOLSYN. The sequence goes on along the minus strand of JBEKOO010000005.1, from coordinate 135,460 downwards.
TCCGTGGCCGCCGGCAAGATTGCTGTCAGCTTCGGATTGGTAACGCACTCGGGAATGGCTTCGTCATTGCAGGCGTTGATATCATTCTTATCCGTACGCGCACGATTTTCCGTCCGGAAAAGGCCGTTGTGGACCCAATCGTTGCGGAGTTGCAGGCCGAACTTATTTTCCGCCTTGCGGCCAAACCATCGGCTGAAAATCGTGTGGCGTGCGTCAAACCCCGCCACCCAGCGCCTGTCCTGCTGTTCGAACTGATCGCCCTTGTTGGGGTCAATCAGGTAGTACGTGAAATCAGAAAACAAATTCATATCATAATAAAATCCGTAGGCCGTGACTTTGGTCTCGGAATTTGCGCTGCGGCTATGCCACTCCGACTGCAAGCTATACCGCTGTGACGCGCCACCGTCGGTCGGGTTCAGCGTGCCGAAGTAGCCAACCAGGGGGAAGGCGTCGACGGGGATTTGATCGCTCGAGTGCCATGTTCCACGGTAGGCGCGGGCGGTGATGCTGAAACCCTTGTCGTCTTTGCCCTGGCTGTAGGTTAGAAGGCCATTGTATTTGAAGAAATTGTCCTCATCAGTCGTCCATGGGCCGTTATCGTGATACGCCTCGCCGCCGTACAGCAAACCGCCCTTGCCGAGCTTTTGCGAGACGCCGAAAACGGCCCGCCCATAGCCAAACTTGCCGCCTTCGACTTGGACGAAGTCCTGAGGCAGCGTCTTGAAAAATTCCACATGGGCAGACGCAGCCGAGCTAAAGTTGCCGACATCAGCGTAATAAGGGCCTTTCTCGTAATCCACCCCCTTCACGAACTCCGGGATGACGGTGTTCATGTCCGAGTACCCTTCGCCGTGCGCGTGCGACGGCAGGTTCAGCGGCATATCGTCAATGAAAATGGCGATATCTGTGCCGTGGTCGAGATTGAAGCCGCGAAGAAAATATTGGTTGGCCTTGCCGCCGCCGGCGTGTTGCGTGATGATAACCCCGGGAACCGCCTCCAAAACTTCTCCCGAACGAAGTATCGGACGCTCTTCGATTTCCTTTGGGCCCACCGTTCCCTGGGTGGCGGAAGCTACAATTCCGACGAGGTCATCCGCTCGGCCCTGCACTTCTACGGAGGTACTCACCGCGCCCACAGCCAGAGGGATGCGCAGCGGGGTCGGCGCCTTGGTGGCCCCTATGGTGACTGGCACTTCTTTAGTTTCAAAACCGGGTCTAGATACCACGAGTCGATAACTGCCTGCCGAGAGTCCAGAAATAATGAAGGAGCCGCTCGTGTTCGACTGTATTTTTTTTTGTACAGTACCGTTCGCGCTGCGAAGCTGCACGGTAGCCCCGGCAATCACCGCGCCAGACGTGTCAACGATAGTTCCTGATAGCTGAATGATCGTCTGCGCTTGTAGCAGCAGCGGCGACAAACCAAACAGCAGGAATGCAATCGCGTTTAGGGATGTCCGCGTCCAATTACCCAAAGTCATCGTCCGAACCTTTTTCTGCCCAGTAAGAAATTTATGAATATTACTATTTATATTTTCGTGTTACCAATAATACACGCCAAATCGCCTCCATGGCAATTGTGCCGACGTGAATTTCTAATGAATGTTTTTCTGAAGCGAAGCAAGCAATCCCCGCACCGTTCAACTCTTCAACCACGCCGCAGAGGCACCCCGGCCTTGCCGTGCATCGATCCGCCCGAGATACACCACAGCCGTCGCGCTTTTCCAATCTGGATCACTGTTCCGGATCTGCACCGCTCTTAACTCCGTTGCTTCGCCGAACACTCATTCGAGCTGCAAAAGAAGTCTTCCGCTGAGTAAATAAGGCTGTGCCCTTGCCAATCCTTCCGGCACTCGGCACAAACGCTCCGCTCAGCCGGGGCAATCACAAGGAGAAATCTCCTCCCGACCGTGCGCCGCCCTGCCCCAAGCCGCCCTGTCTCTTTCGCCCCTCGGATTGCATTTGCACTCTCGTTGCTGATCTGTGCCGGCGCGGCTGTTCAGGCGCAGAGGACTGATGGCGCTTCTGCGGATACTGCAGCGCCCCGGCAGCGAATCTCCGCTCCCATTCAGGAGAGCGCGTGGACCGAATTGCAGGGCAACGTGCATCCCTTGGCATCATTGCGCTTTGACCGCGGCCCTGTTCCTGCCGCTCTGCCCATGGAGCGCATGGTTCTTTTGCTCAAGCGCTCGCCGGAGCAGCAACAGGCTCTGGATCGCTTCATTGCATCGCAGTACGATCAGGGCTCGCCGAACTTTCACCGCTGGCTCAGCCCGCAAGACTTCGGAGCGTGCTTCGGCAGTGCTCAGCAAGACATCGACACCATTCAGTTCTGGCTGCGCTCCCACGGCCTCACCGTCAACCGAATCAGCCACAGCCGCGGCGCACTCGAGTTCTCCGGCAGCGCCATTCAGGTGCAGGAAGCTTTTCGCACCGAGATCCACCGCTACGTCGTCAACGGCGAATCGCACTATGCCAATGCCGAAAACCCGCAGATTCCCAAGGCGCTCGCGCCGGTGGTCTCCGGAGTTCTCTCTCTGCACAATTTCTATTCACGCCCCTCCGCGCATCTCTCCGGTAAGGGCATCAGCCGCTACCAGGCGCAGAGTTCCATTCAGCCGGCTCTCACTTTTTACGGCGGCGGCAATACTCCGCTTCATGTTCTGGTCGCCGACGATCTTCAAACCATCTATAACGCAAAGCCGCTCTTCGCGGAAACCACCAGTATCGACGGCAGCGGGCAAAGCATTGCGATTCTCGCGCGCAGCAATATCCTTGCCTCAGACTTCCAGCAGTATCGCGCTCTCTTCCAGCCCTTTGCCCGCATGGACGCATTGAGCGTGGTTGTCGATGGCGTCGATCCCGGCCCAACCTACGGCGCCGACCAGGTCGAATCCACGGCAGACGTGGAATATGCGGGAGCCATGGCGCCCAACGCAAAGCTCCTGCTTGTCGTCTCCAGCTCAACCTTCAATACCGATGGCATCGCGCTCTCTGCTCTCTACGCCGTGGAAAACAATCTCGCTCCCGTCATCAGTCTCAGCTATAACGCATGTGAGGCGGAGTTGGCCGCCTCCGGCAATCAGTTCTATTCCTCGCTCTGGGAGCAGGCGGCAGCCCAGGGAATCACCGTCGTCGTCTCCACCGGCGATTCCGGCGCAGCCGCCTGCGATAGCCCAGCCGCCACCGGCGACGCCGGCGATCCCGCCGCAGCCATCGGGGGCCTCGCCGTAAATGGCCTTGCTTCCACCGCCTTCAACGTTGCCGTGGGCGGAACTCAACTCACCGACAGCGCCGACAACTCGTATTGGGCGCCTCAGAACAACGCCGCATTCGGATCGGCACTCTCCTACATCCCAGAGCAGGTCTGGAACGAGAGTTGCTCTCCCGCCGATTGCGCGGCCCAGGCCAATTTATATGCGGGCGGAGGAGGAGCCAGCAACTGTACGGTCTTCACCCTCAGTGGCAGTGACCTCACATGCACCGGGCATTACGCCAAGCCCGCATGGCAGAGCGCCCCCGGCGTCTCTGCCGATGGAGCGCGCGATATACCCGACCTTGCGCTCAGCGCGGCCCAGCATGATGGCTACGTCCTTTGCTTCTTCTATTCGTGTGCCGTCAACGCCAGTAGCGGAGACTTTTATTTCTACGTCGTCGGCGGAACCTCGCTCTCAACCCCCGAGTTCGCCGGAGTCATGGCCCTCGTCGATCAGCAGACTGGAATGTCGCAGGGACAGGCTGCATCCACCCTCTACACCCTGGCGTCGGCGCAATCCACCATACTATCGCAATGCAACGCCTCCAATTCCGGAGCAAGCTTTTCCAGTTGCATCTTCCAGGACGTTACCCAGGGCGGCAATACTGTTCCCTGTTTCGGCGGCAGCCCCGGCTGCAGTGCCACGCAAGCCGGAAGCTACGGCACCCTGGCAGGCTACAGCGCCGGTCCCGGTTACGATGCGGTCGCAGGCCTCGGCTCGGTCAACGTCGCCAATCTCGTCCATCAATGGGCAACCGCGGCACGCACTGCCACAGCCACTCTCCTGACCGCAACTCCCTCGGCCATCACCCATGGCCAAGCGGTAAATCTCGCCGTTACCGTCTCCGCCGAATCCGGCGGAGACACTCCCAGCGGCGACATCGCCATTTTCACCAGCAGCGCCATTTCCTCCGCGCAGAGCGTCGGATACGCAACCCTGGCCAATGGCGCCTTCAGCGGCTCGGCCGCTTCTCTCCCCGGCGGCAGCTATCAACTGACGGCGCGCTACGCCGGCAATCCAAGCTTTGCGCCCAGTCTCTCGCCGGGCGTTGCGCTCACCGTCCAGCCTGAAGCCAGCATCATCACCTTGGAACCTAAGGTGGTGCTGGGCTCAAAGATCGTGACCACGCTGAGCCAGCTTCCCTATGGCTCCCTCGTCGCGCTCGATTTTCAAGTGGCGGGTGTATCCGGAAAAGGTGTTCCCACCGGCAGTGTTAGTTTTGTCTCCACCCCGCAAGCCGGAACCCCGTCCACCCAATCCTTCGCCCTCAATAGTCTCGGCATGGCCGAGTGGGTTGGAGTCGAATCAGCGCTGGGTAACTTCTCTTACATTGCCACATATTCCGGCGATGCCAGCTTCCTTCCCGCCATCAGCCAGACGCTCGCCTTTCAGGTTGTCCCAGCCTCCACAACCGCCTCGCTCACGGCCAGTGCAGCCAGCCTGCCCTCCACCGCGCAGCTACAGTTGACCGTTAACATCCAGACCGAAAGCTATGCCTCGCTGACGCCGACCGGAACGGTAACGCTGCTGGCTGGAAGCTCTGCGCTGGCCAGCGCACCCGTCTATGGCTTCACCGATCCCTCCACCGGGCTGGCCGCAGCCCAGGCCGAGTTCAGCTTGCCTGCCTCCACTCTGAAGAATGCCGACAACATCCTCACCGCGACCTACAACGGGGACAGCAACTACAAGAACGCCTCCTCCTCGCAGCTAACCGTGACCGTCTTTCCGAACGACCTGCCCCTGCTGTTATCGCTCTCTCCCGCCGGTACGGCGGCCGGTGGCGAAGCCTTCACCCTCACCGTCAGTGGCGCAAATTTCAACTCCACTTCGGCGCTTCTCTGGAATGGCGAATTGCGCCCGACCTCTTACGTCAGCACAACCCAGCTCATCGCTGCCATCAGTGCCGCCGACCTGGCCACGGCGGCCACCAACCGGATTACCGTCGCCAATCTCTCGCCCAACCCGGCCACATCCTCCGCTCTGCCCTTTGCCGTGAACAATACACAAGCGGCTGCCATCATTCTCGGCAGCTCCATCTTTAACGCAGCGGATTCCAGCGGCGATCACGCTCTCGCCTTGACCGGCATAGGTTTTGTTGATGCCGCCGCGGTGCAATGGAACGGCGCAAGCCTCACCGCCACTTGCGTCAGCCCATCGCAGATTTCGGCAACCATCACCGCAGCGGACTTCGCAACCCGGCCCGCGGCGCTGACCGTGAGCAATCCCGCAGGTTCGCTCTCGCGCTTTAATCTGCAATGAGACAAAAAAGTCCGGCGTCGTTTTTCACGACCGCCGGACTCCATCTTCCCCTACGTACCCACACCTTTAGGTGCCCCACATCTGCCGTAGTCAGCAGATCTGGGTCTTTCCAGATACGGCCTTCACTCCTCTAGCAGCAGCCCATCTTGATCTCGCCGTCTTTCGTCACCGGCGGCCCGAAAGCCTCCACTGGCACTGGAGCGCCGTTCAGCACCATGATCCACCGCCGAACCGCGTCGATCACCACCAGCACCACGCCCACGATGAAAATCACCATCAGTACCGTGTCCAGCCATCCGCTGAAGTACTTGCCCGGCAATAACCGCAGTGGCCAGAAAATCGTCTGAATCGATTCCACGCCCGCTGAAATCGTCGTAACGCCTACGAACACCATCGGAAGGAACGTCAGCCAAGCGTACTTCGCCTTGCCCATGTTGATCAGGAATGTCGTCGTCACCGCCAGCGCAATGGTGGCCAGCAACTGGTTGCCGGTGCCGAACAGCGGCCAGATTGTCGAAATGTTGCCGGTCCAGATCAGGTATCCCCAGCCCGCTACCACCAGCGTGGTGGCACTCAGGTTGCTCGGCATCCATGCATTATTGCCGTATGGCTTGTAAACCCTGCCAATAAGTTCCTGCAGAACGTAGCGCGCCACGCGCGTCCCCGTGTCCACCGTCGTCAGGATGAATAGCGCCTCGAACATGATGGCGTAGTGGTACCAGTAGCCCATCAGCTTGGCCATCCCTGGCAACCCCCTGAAGATCTGCGCCATGCCAATCGCCAGTGAAACCGCGCCTCCGCTGCGGCCCGCAAGATTCTCGCCAACTTCACGCGAGAACATTTCCAGGTTCACCGTGTGCAGTCCCAGCTTGGCAAACACCGCCGGCGGGCAGTTGATCGCAAAGTAGTCGCCCGGATTCATCGAGCAGGCCGCAATCAGCGCCAGCACGCCAACCAGCGACTCGCAAAGCATCGCTCCATAACCGATGAAGCGCGCGTCCGTCTCCTTGTCGATCATCTTCGGCGTCGTCCCCGATGACACCAGCGAGTGAAATCCCGAGATCGCCCCGCAGGCAATCGTCACAAACAGGAACGGGAACAGCTTGCCCTTGATGATCGGCCCGCCGCCGTGAATGTACTGCGTAAAGTTCGGGAACTGAATGTTCGGATGCACCACAAAGACGCCGATGATCAGTGCCGCAATCGTGCCCAGCTTCACGTAGGTGGACAGGTAGTCGCGCGGCTCCAGCAGCAGCCATACCGGCAGCACCGAAGCCACGAAGCCGTAGATCATCATCATCGCCGTGATCTCGTGGGCGTTGAACGTCAGCGTGTGCGCGTAGTTGCTGGCCGCAAACCAATGTCCGGCAATCACCGCCGCAAGCAGGCAAACCACACCGAAAACGGTGGGTCCAGTGATCTTCACCTCGCCCGCATGGCTCTTGAACATCCACAGACCCATGATCAGCGCAATCGGAACAGTCATGCCGATGGTAAACACCCCCCACGGACTGTTCGCCAGCGCGTTCACCACCACAATGCCCAGTCCGGCCAGCGTCACCAGCAGGATGAACAACACCGCGATCATCGCCACCAGTCCGGCAAATGGACTGATCTCCGTCCGCGCAATATCCGCCAGCGAGCGTCCGCGATGGCGCATCGATGCCACCAGCACAGTAAAGTCCTGCACGCATCCAGCCACTACCGCGCCAATCAACAGCCAAAGAAAGCCCGGTGCGAATCCGAACTGCGCGGCCAGCGTCGGCCCCACCAGCGGTCCCGCTCCGGCAATCGCGGCAAAGTGATGTCCAAACAAAACCCACTTCGGCGACGGCACGTAGTTGTGACCATCCTCGTAGGTATGGGCTGGAGTAATGCGCCGGTCATCCAGCACCATCGCCTTGGCGGCGAGAAATGCACTGTAGTATCGATAGGCTAGGGCGTACACACAGAGCGCGCCCAACATGATCGGAAAGGTGTTCATAGAGCCCCCTGGATTCCAGTTATGACTGCAAATCAACTCTCCAACTGTCTGCTAAAACCCTGACCGCAAACTATAGATGGGAACTTCCGCCCGCGCAATGAAATTGCTCGTCATTTCGTGCGCGGAACCTGCTCCGCTCTCGTGGCGAACAACGCTCTGCTGCCACGCATCGCTTTCCCGGGTCGAGCGCCGCAACCTCCACTCGCTCCCTCCGCTTCATCTCGCCCCGAACTTGATCTCGCCTCAGCACGATCGGAGCCGCCGATCCGCAGCAACCATTAACTCATAAGTAGATACCTTTGAAGACAATATTTAGCGAAAATTGTTGGCACTTCAGGCAATCCTTGCTCAACCGCAAAACGATTATCTGACTGGTTAAGAGGAGCTCCCAAACGATTAACTATATCGCTAATGGTTTAGCGCCACAGCCTCCTTCGGGATCTCTCCGCTCCAAGCGTCATTTCCGCATTGCAAGCGGACAAAACGACGGCAACCTATCTTCCGTTAATCATCGGACTTTCTCTTCGGTGAGCACTCCCTCGTTACCAACGTAATACGCTGACCCATTTGGAGCTTTGTTTCGCTGAGCTTGGTTGTACACTGCTCGGTAAGGAGTATGGTGCCTCGCGATGCCGTGTTACTGCGTACGAGGGCATTCCGGCACTTGTCTCCCGCTTGAACGGCAGGATGTAACAGACTGAGCGCAAAGACGGAATCACCTTTGTGATTCCCGTGCAACGGAGAAACCCAACGAACGCGGAGGGCTTGTCAGGCGCCTTATGAAGGATAGAATTCCAGCGACAGTGTCTCTGGCTGCGGTCAGGCGGAGAGCACAACCGGCTGATTCGAGCAGCGGCTTCACCATTCTTGAACTTGTGATGGTGCTGGCGATTGCCCTGATCCTTCTCAAAATTTCTCTGCCTGTCATCAATACCACCCTGCACAGCATGCACCTTAACTCGGCCGCCAGTTCCTTGGCAGGCGCGATTCAGAGCGCACGTTACCAGGCTATTTCAACGGGTTGCCCGATCAATATCAATGTCTCTGCCACTCCTATCAATGGCATGTTGACCTATCAAGTGGCGACCGAGCCCATAAGCGGAACTCCGCCCGCTTGCGGTGCCAGCTTCGTAAATGGAGGCTTGATTCCGTACTCCAGTTCAGATATTTCGCTCTCTTCCGCCACTCCCAGCGCAACTCTGCAACTCAATCCTAGTGGAACGGTTGGGACGGTTGGAGTTTCAACGCCAACCAACTTCACCATCGCTCTCGCGCAGTTGAATGGAACTGAAACCAAGCTCGTTACCGTCTCAGGAGTGGGCAATGTCAAGATCACCTGCCCTGATTGCAAGCAGTAGGCGTATGACATCTCGTCAACGATTCAGGAGTGGATTATGTTAAGGTCACCGCTCCCTAAGCGGAGCTGCTCGCGAGGCTTCACACTGCTGGAGTGCATGATCGCCATGGCGATCTTAGTCGTAGGAGTCTCGGCGATGGCGGCGCTCGGGGCCACGTTGCTCACGCGCGGCCGCCAGTCGAAGTACATGAATCTGGCGGAAACCCTGGCCTCGGAGAAGCTCGAAGATTTGAATCACTGGAACATGATGGCGCCGCAGATCTGTGTGCAGCCAGCCGATACTTCCGAGGGTAGCTTGACTTCGCCGGTCACCTCCTCCATCTCTTGCGATGGAGTGACCGCCGCGGTAAACGTCAATTACTATGACGACATCAGCATCGACTTCTCCTCCAGCGGAAGCTGCAACAATCCCTCCAATGGGTGCTTTGCCGAAACCGTTTCCAGCGTGACCGCAAACGGAACAACTTACTACACCACTTATCACTCGCCCTCTGGAGTGATTCCAGGCAATACCGACGGCACACCGATCAGTTCAACCACTGCTCCCACCAACTTGGTTTTTCATCGAAGCTGGCTGATCGAGGCCGCTCCAGTCATAAATGGGACGCAACTGACAGGAGTGCGGCGCATTACCGTGCTCGTTACGCTGACCGATCTTTCGGTGAAACCTGGGGTTAGAACCCAGATGAGCTTGGTGCGGCAATGATGATCTTCCACAAGCCGAATGCTTCGCGCAGCAAGCGCGCTGCCGCTTCCCAACGCGGAACCACGCTCGTCGAACTTGTCATCGCACTGGCGGTTTTTCTCGTCATTGGAGCAGCGGCTTTCAATCTGTTCAACGTGCAGCAGGCCTCCGCCGTTACTCTCCAGGGTCAAGTTGGATTGAGCCTTGCATTGCGCAACGCTGCCTCTCAACTGCAATTGGATCTCGCCAATGCGGGCGATGGCTATCTCGAGGGTCTCAACATCCCCAACTGGCCGCCCATCGGCATCGTGCTCGTAAATAATTGGGTTGTTCCGGGCGGCACCGCCTGCAACAGCGGGGCAACCTACAGCGCGAACTGTTTCGATCAGCTCAATATCATCAGTGCCGCCAGTTCCTCTGTCTATCCCCCAATTCACTCCACGGACAGCACTGGAGCCGCCGGTACCGGCAACTGTTCCCAAACCACCGACGGCAAGGCATATGGGCAAGCCGCACCGATCAGCACCAGCTTCCCCAGCGGTCTCACGCTGGCCGCAACCGCGGCCTTGTTCCATACCGGCGACGAAGTCATGTTCTTAACCAGCAGCGGCAAGACGCTTACCACTGCGGTCCTCACTCAAAACGCTGCGGTCTCCGGCTCCGCAGTTCAATTCAACTTCAATGCAACCAGTTCAACGGGTACTAACACTGCGGCGAATGATCCCCTGGGCATCACGACCAATGCGCTGCCCGCTGCCGCTGCAATTCAGTTCGGAGTTCAGTACTGCGGTACAGACTGGATCATCAAACTGGCATCCGTTCAGTACAGTGTTGCCACGAACCCCGACCCCAACAATCCCTGGCAGTTGGTACGCCAGCAGAATGGGGGAACCCAGACTGTGGTGATGGACCAGATCATCGGCTTCAAGGTGGGAGCCGCCATCTGGAACAGCTATAATTCGGACTTCAACAGCGCAAACTATTACTACAGTCCCACCCAATATGCGATCACCAACACTGCCGGAGCAACGGTGGCGGAGCCGTACAACTTCAACCTCGTCCGCGCCGTCCGCTTCTCTTTAATTGGCCGGACGACCCCAAACACCGACACGGTGTACACCTACCGCAATACATTCGATCAGGGACCGTATCAGGTTCAGGGAATGGCCGTGGTTGTGAATCCACGCAACTTGAGCATGAACGATGACAGCGGCGTGTACATGAACCAATACTGAGGCAATCTCGTGATCAGAGCAACCGTACGAATGAGAGTACAATCCGCGCAGCGCCACTTGGTAGAACGTTTAGGAAACGAAAGCGGCATCGCGCTGATTACCGTCCTCTTCCTGCTGATTCTCATGACAATTCTGGGGCTCACGATGATGGTTTCGGTGAACTCGGACATGATGATCAACGGCTATTACGGCAACGCCCGCGCCTCTTACTACGCCGCCGATTCCGGATTGAACATCTCCCGCCAATATCTGATTAACCAAGTCACTGCCGCGGTCAGTTCGACGCCATGCACGGGTTGGGTCACCGGGAACCCTGGAGCCGGCTGCACCACGGCTCCATTGAACGGGAGCACGGCTGCGTCCACCGCCATCGCCAACTTGCTAGCGGCCTATGGAAGCTTCGCCAACGGAAAACTGAATACCAGCGGCGCGGTGAACTCATGGCCGATTTCTTTCATGGTCCTGAACACGGCAGCCTGCCCTTCCACATTTGTCCAGGCTGCCGGCTCTCCCGTGACCACCAATAACGCCTTCGGACAGATCGATTCGTACAAATTCACGTTCAACTATAATCTCTGCTCGATTGGAACATCCTCGTCATTGCAGCGTTCTACCGTCACCGAAACAGGCAGCATTATCGTAAGCGTTCAGGCACCGGCGAATAACATCAATACCAGTTACGCATATTACGGCGCATTTATCGATAACTACTCTGTATGTTCCGCACCTCTCGTTCCCGGCACCTTCCAGGGTCCGGTGTTTACTAACAGCGCCTTGGAGTTCGAGAACAGCGGAGCCTATATCTTCACTGGCAAGGTTGGTCAGGTCAACCCAAAGGCGGATTACTGGTCGGGCGGTGGCTGCACCCAGTCAGCCACTCAACCTTCGGGCTTCAACATCACCTACCAACAGGGCTTTTTGGAAGGCCAGACTGCGAAGGCGCTTCCACCGAATTCTTACAGTCAAAAGTATGCGGTGCTTGACGGCATCGGCTGCGGTGAAGGTACATCATCGTGCACTTCCAACTCTCAACCGCCCGACCCTGCCACAGTAACTCCCAATCCGATGACTACTTATCTCAAGAATATTTCCGGAGCCGCGTACGCTGGAACTGGCACAACCGGCGTCTATCTTCCTTACAGCGGTACCACCTATGGCGGTGTCCCGGTCAACGGAACCCCCGAAGGTGGCGGATTCTACGTGGAAGGCAGCGCATCGATTGTATTGACCCCTGGAACCGATACCTCCGGAAACCCCACCCAGATCTACCAGATTACACAGGGAAGCACTGTCACCACGATTACCACAAACATTGCGGCAAACACGACGACAGTTCATTCGGGAGGCACGACCAAGACATTGACGGGAGTGCCGGTAAATCTGATCACCGGCAATGCAGTCCCTTCCGCGGTCTTGTACGTGAATGGAACGATCACTGGACTTACCGGCCCGGGCCAGGGGCTAGCTGCCATCCAGAACAACGTCATGGTGACGATTGCAGGCTCCAGTAACATCGACATTACCGGTGACTTGAAATACACGACGGAGCCGATACAAAGCACTTATTCCTCAGACACGCCGATTGCTTCGCTGAATGGAGTCACTACTCTTCCTCAGATCATCGCTGCTAATGACGCCAATGTTCTTGGCGTTTACACGGCGAGTGGAAACATTGTTCTGCAAAGCCCATACAGCAACCAGAACCTTCAGGTGGATGGCAGTCTCGCGGCAATTGGAGGAATGACAACCGATTCCACCCCTGGCCAATGCACTTCTTCGACCTGCGGCTTCCTCGTCAACGGCAGCATCAACACATTCAACAACCTCGGCGGCCAGGTTCAGACGAATATCTTTGGGGCCAACATGAACACGCAAAATACTTACTACGACCCCAGATTCGCCGGCGTGCAAAACTTCGCTCCGCCCTTTTTCCCCGCAACCTCGGACTATGACGTCAATCCCCCATCGGCCCCGAACATCTATTCGACGCAGCAGAGAACCAGTTGGTCCTGGGTTCCTGTGCAATAGTCACCTGGACTTGTCCGCCGATTTATTAAGTCGCGTCGAGTAGCGCTGCCAGGCTCTTCACGTCTTTGATCACGATTTGCCTGGCATCCACTTCCACCAGACCCTCTGCCTGCAAGCGCATCAAATTACGTGAGACCAGTTCCCGCACGGTGCCGAGTTGATTGGCTAACTCCTGGTGGCTGCCGGGCAGCAGCACTTCAATCCCTCGCGCGCTTCGCTTCCCTTCACTCTGCGCCAGCCGCACCAGCAATGCGACAAGACGCTGGCGAATCGTTGTGAACGATAGTTCCTCGATAATATTGACGAGCCCGCGGAGCCGCGTTCCAACAAATGCCAACACCTTGAGCGCGACTTCGGGATGAGCCAGACAATAATCCTGGAAGTCCTTGCGCGAGACGAATGCAACTTCTGTGTTTTCCACGGCAATGACGGAAGCCGGATATGGGCCACCATCAAAGACCGGAACTTCGGCAACGGTTTCGCCGGGGCCATTCACGGCAAGAACCTGTTCGCGTCCGCTCGCCGAGGTCTTGAAGATCCGCACCTTGCCCTGCACGATAATATACAGTCCCTTGCAGGGCTCGCCCTCATAAAACAAAACCTCTCCAGAGCTGAAGAGCTTTCTTGACGTTCGTGCAGCCAGCAACTGCAGCTCCGGCGTAGAGAGGCTGGATAGCATGGCCGTCTTCTGTAGAACAGCCGCCACATCGATTCGTTCAATACTCACTGGAATTCCTCGCGTATACATCCTTATTTCCGCTCTATTGTAGTGCGTTCCGAGACAAATTGGCCCTGCAAGTGACTTTGGTCGCTGCGGCTCCCACCGCTATCTTCTATCTTGAAGACTCAAGGAGATTGAGATGCCAACCCAGACTGAAACCGTCCGTGAGATTGCGCTGAACCAGCCATCGTCGATTCGAGTATTCGAGCAGTTTGGAATTGACTACTGTTGCGGAGGGCGAAAGCCTCTCGCAGTCGCCTGCACAGAGCAGAATATCGAAATCGCCAGCGTGCTCGCCGCGCTTGAATCGGCTGCGGAAGCGCCCAGTCAAGGTGCGAAGGACTGGGCTAGCGCATCTCTTGAAAGCCTCATCGAGCATATCGTATCCAAGCATCATGAGTACGTAAAAAGAGAATTGCCTCGTCTTGGGACGCTCGCCAGAAAGGTCGTGGAACGGCATGCGCCCAATCACTCCGAGCTGCCGGAGATTCAAGACGCACTGGCGAACTTGGATTCGGAGCTGACGCAACATCTGGGCAAAGAGGAGCGTGTGTTATTTCCGTATATCGCAGAGTTTGAGCGCTCCCTGGCGGGTAAGAACCCGAGACCACATGGCTGCTTCGGAACGGTTGCAAACCCCATTGCGATGATGACCCAGGAGCATGATGCTGCTGGCGCAATACTTGCTGACATCCGGAAACTAAGCGGCAACTTCAGTTTGCCCGAGGACGCTTGCCCGACCTATCACGCATTTTATGACGGTCTCAAAGAATTCGAGCAGGATCTCCATCAGCACATTCATCTGGAGAACAATATTCTCTTCCCGCGTTCGATTGAGATGGAAGCATCGGAAGCGAGCTAATCTTGCACTCGGCTCCTCCATTGCGGAGGAGCCGATTTCATCTCATGCGATGGACTTTCGACAATAAAGAGTCACCGCTTTGCAACTGCGGCTTTCGCTCGACGAGTGCCGCGCGGCGCGTGTTTCGACTTTCGCAACTTCTCCCAATCTGCCTCTGTCTGGTCTGCGTATGCTATGGCAAAATCCACTATCGCCTCCGCAAAGCTCTCCCCGTTGCCGATGTATCCCACGATCATCTGCACATCTCCCGAGCGTGCGTGCCCGCGTGCCAACAACTCTCCGCAAACTTCCGCGTAAGCGGCCAGGCCGGGGCCCTTCAGTGCTTCCACGGCAATTGCTGCCTTGTGGTCATTGAGCTGGCGCACCAGGTAGTCGCGATTTGCAATCGTCGTCCAGCCCAGCAAAGGGTCGGACTGCATCTGCATCGCGAGTTGTCCCTCTGCCACCAATCGGCCCCAGTGCGACTTCTTCGCCCTGTCACTCAAGTAAGGCAGATAGGCCGATCCTACCTCTTCCTTGATTTGCAGAAACAGAGGATCGCCGGAGCCATTGCCTTCCATATATACGCAGAAATCACGGGTTCCAACGCTGCCCGTGCCCACTACCTTGAAACATTCATCGACCGGCCGGTATTGCGCCAGAAGATGTTGCCGCGCCGGCGATAAACTCTCGCTGTACTCTTTCATCGCGGCCAATACCCGGCGTGCCTGCGATCCGCCGATTCGTGTGAGCACTGGTTTGTTCTCGCGGAAGATGCGTCCCGTCCCTCTCTTCGCCGGAATCGTCAGGGTCTCCAGAGTGTGCATTGGAGTTGCTCGCTCCGCCTTCAGCAGAATCTCCGAAACTGGCGCCACTTTCCTCAATCGATGCACCTGGTACCGGGCTAGCTCCAGCACCGGTAGCTTTGCAAAAATGCGCGCACATTTCCGGTATTGATCGAGAAACGCCCACACAGCATCCTTGGCAAAGCTGTCTTTCGCTCCCGCTTCCCTGCCCGCCAGCACAAGGCTTACAGACAAACGCTTCAAGTCCCACTCGAATGGAGCGCGTGTGGTTTCGTCGAAATCGTTAATATCAAAAACCAGTCGGCCATCCGGTGCGGCATATGCCCCCAAATTGCGGACGTGCGCATCACCACAGATCTGATTCACGATGCCGGTGTTGGGCAGCAAAGCCAAATCGGCAGCCATGACAGGTACCGCCCCACGGAAATATCCAAAGGGTGAGACCAGCATCCGTTCGTACTTCAGAGGAACCAGCGCCGGAACGCGTCCGCGCATGCTTTCTTCCAGCAGTTTCAACGGTTCATGGCGGCGTCGCTTCGCATCCCAGAGGCCGTGATTCTGCCGCTTCATCTGTTTGCGCCGCGCTTGTCCCAGCGAGCGCCGGTCCTCGGAGGAGCCTATGTGTAAACTCGGAAGATTCGCCATAGCAGGGCTGAACATACACCGCAATCGAGCTTTTTTCAAACGAGCAGAAAAAATGGTCTCTTTCGAGACCATTGAAACCATTCTTTCGGGCCTTGCTGAAACCTAGCGCGATGCTCTCTTCTGGAGTGGGAATTTCGAGTCCAGGTCCAGGTTCAGTTCGAGCACGTTGACCCGTGCCTCGCCCAGAAAATGAAATTGCCGTTCTTCCGTGTGCTGACGAACCAACGCCAGTAGCTCTTCGTCGCTGATGCCACGCTCCTTGGCCACTCGCGGCGCCTGGAACTCAGCGTTGGCGGGACTAATCTGCGGGTCCAGTCCGGAAGCAGACGTGGTCACGTAGTCCACGGGAATCGCTCTGCCCGGATTTTCGGTGCGGGCTGCATCCACGTCCTGCTTTACCCGGTCCACCAGCTTCTGGTTTGTCGGGCCGTAATTTGTCGCACCCGAATTCGCAGCGTCATAGCCATTTCCCGCCGCTGATCCGCGAGGATGAAAATATCCCGCACCGGTAAATGGCTGTGCGATAATCCGCGAGCCGATCGTCTTCCCATCCTGCACAATCAACTGTCCATTCGCCTTATTGGGAAACAGCACTTGCGCCAGCGCTGTGACGACCAGCGGGTATACGATCCCTAACAGAATCGTCGTAACTACAGTCATCAAAATCGCGGTAATGATATTTCGTTTCATCATCCACCTTCCGCTTATGCCAGCCCGGCGCTTGTAATCAAAATGTCGATCAACTTGATGCCGATGAAAGGCGCGATAATTCCGCCTACGCCATAGATGAGCAGGTTGCGCCGTAGCAGCGCCGCGGCACCCATCGGACGATACTTGATTCCTTTCAGCGCCAGCGGGATCAACATAATGATGATGATCGCGTTGAAAATAACCGCTGACAGAACTGCCGACTGCGGCGTCTTCAGATGCATGATGTTCAGCGCGTTCAGCACCGGGAATGTTGCCGCAAACATCGCAGGAATAATCGCAAAATACTTGGCAACGTCGTTTGCAATGGAAAATGTGGTGAGCGCTCCACGCGTCATCAGGAGTTGTTTGCCAATGCCCACAATTTCAATCAGCTTGGTCGGATTGGAGTCCAGATCGACCATGTTTCCTGCTTCCTTCGCCGCCTGCGTACCGGAGTTCATGGCCACGCCCACGTCCGCCTGCGCCAGCGCAGGAGCGTCGTTGGTGCCGTCGCCCGTCATCGCGACCAGCTTTCCCTCGGACTGCTCCTTGCGGATCAGATCCATCTTGTCCTTCGGTGTCGCCTGGGCAAGAAAGTCATCCACGCCGGCTTCGCGCGCAATCGCAGCCGCCGTCAATGGATTGTCACCGGTGATCATGACCGTACGAATTCCCATCGCTCGCAGTTGGTCAAAGCGCTCGCGCATTCCACCCTTGACAATGTCTTTCAGTTCAATCACTCCCAGCGCCCCGCGCCGGCGCTCTGCAACCACCAGGGGAGTGCTCCCGGCGCGTGCAATCTCATCCACCAGAGCCCTGACTTCCGGAGCAAATACGCCCGAATTCTCTTGAACGAAGCGTTCAATCGCATCCACCGAACCCTTGCGAATCTGAAAGCCGTTGAAGTTGACCCCGGACATTCTGGTCTGTGCCGTAAATGGAACAAACTCTGCATGATGCTCCTGCAAATCACGGCCACGAAGGTTGTACTTCTCCTTCGCCAGCACAACAATGGAGCGTCCTTCTGGCGTTTCGTCGGCGAGCGAGGAAAGCTGTGCCGCATCCGCCAGCTCCGCTTCAGAAACTCCCGGAGCCGGTACAAAGCGCGACGCCTGGCGATTGCCCAGCGTGATGGTGCCGGTTTTATCGAGCAGAAGCGTGTTGACATCCCCGGCGGCTTCCACGGCTCGCCCGGACATCGCGAGTACATTGTGCTGCACCAGCCTGTCCATCCCCGCAATTCCAATTGCGGAGAGTAGGCCGCCGATGGTCGTCGGAATCAGGCATACCAGTAGCGAGACCAGCACGAATATTGTTTGCGGGGAGCCGGAGTAAATTGCAAACGGTTGCAGCGTGACCACTGCGAGCAAAAAAACTATCGTCAGCCCTGCAAGCAGAATATTCAGCGCGATCTCGTTCGGCGTCTTCTGTCTCTCCGCGCCTTCCACCAAGGCAATCATGCGATCGAGAAAAGTCTCGCCAGGGTTGGAGGTAATCTTCACTTTGATCTGATCGGAAAGCACTCGCGTGCCGCCAGTCACCGCCGAGCGGTCACCCCCTGATTCACGAATCACTGGAGCCGATTCGCCGGTAATGGCCGATTCATCGACGGATGCGATACCGTCGATGATCTCGCCATCGCCGGGAACAAACTCTCCTGCAGAGACCAGTACCACGTCCTCTGCACGCAAAGCGGAACTAGCAACCTGCTCCACTTCTCCGTTGGCGCGCAAGCGATTGGCTATGGTCTCCGAGCGTGCTTTACGCAGCGTGTCTGCCTGCGCCTTGCCTCGTCCCTCCGCCATGGCCTCGGCAAAGTTGGCGAACAGAACGGTAAACCACAGCCAAAGAGTGATCTGCAGATTGAACTTGAACGCCTCATGCGGGCGCAGAATCAAAAGAATCGTGGTGATCACGCTACCCACTTCAACTACGAACATGACGGGATTGCCCATCATTTTTCGTGGGTTGAGTTTGCGCACGCAAGCAATAGCCGCCCCGCGAACGATGGTTGGATCCCAGATTGACTTGCGACTTTTCGATGTGCTCGACATGATTTCCTTAGAAAGCCTTTCCTGCATTCATCAGCAGATGCTCAAGAATTGGACCAAGGCTGAGCGCCGGAAAGAAAGTCAGCGCACCCAGAATGAGGATGACTCCAATCAGCAGCACGCTGAACAGTGGGGTCGTAACCGGAAACGTCCCTACCGACGGCGGAACGTACTTTTTCGCTGCCAGGCTGCCCGCAATGGCCAGCATTGGGATCTTCATAAGGAAGCGACCGCCCAGCATCGCAAAGCCAAGTGCGACGTTGTACCACGTGGTGTTCGCATTAAGGCCACCGAAGGCCGACCCGTTGTTCCCCGCGGCCTCTGTGAACGCGTAGAGAATCTCTGAAAGCCCGTGCGGTCCCGGATTGAGAATAGACGCGGTACCGAATGGCTTGACGCTGGAAATCGCCGTCAGCACAAGGATGATGAGCGGAAAAATGAGCGCGAACAGCATGGCCATCTTTACCTCGTATCCTTCGATCTTTTTGCCCAAATATTCCGGCGTTCGTCCGACCATCAGGCCTGCGATGAATACTGTCAGCACCACGAAAACTATCATGCCGTACATGCCTGATCCGACTCCGCCAAATATGACCTCACCCAGCGAGATGTTGATCAGCGGCATCATTCCGCCCAATGGAGTGTAGGAATCGTGCATGCTATTGACAGCGCCGCAACTGGTATCCGTAGTAACCGTGGCCCAGAGTGTGGAATTAGCAATGCCGAAGCGAACTTCTTTGCCTTCCATGTTTCCGCCGGGTTGCGCCGCGCTGACCTGTTGATCTACTCCATGCAGAAGCGGATTGCCGCGAGACTCTGCCCAGTAAGTGGCGGTCACACCCGCTAGAAATAGAATTGCCATTGCACCCCACACCGCCCATCCATGCCTGAGCGAACCGGTCATGTGGCCCAACGTGTAGGTAAGACCTGCGCCAATAGCGAAGATGGCGAACATTTCAATCAGGTTCGTGAGAGGCGTTGGGTTCTCAAACGGATGAGCGCTGTTTGCATTGAAAAAACCACCACCGTTGGTGCCAAACTCCTTGATAAACTCCTGCGATGCTACCGGCCCTTGCGCGATCGTCTGGTCTGTGACCGTGTCCATCATCGGCTTACCGTCGGCTCCAACTGCCGGCTTGCCATCGGCTCCCAGATGTGGAACCTGCTGCGGCTCCACGATTTTCACCGTGTCATACGCCTTCAGGTTCTGCACAACCCCCTGTGAGACCAACACCAGGGCGCCCACAATGCAGAAGGGCAGCAGCACCCACAGTGAACCGCGCACCAGATCCACCCAGAAGTTTCCGATTGTTTTCATCTCGCGCCGCGCAATGCCGCGAATCAAAGCGATTGCCAGCGCAATGCCGGTCGCTGCCGAAACAAAATTGTGATAGGCCAGCCCTGCCATCTGGGTGAAATAGCTCATCGTTGTTTCGCCAGAGTAGGCCTGCCAGTTCGTGTTCGTCGTAAACGACGCCGCCGTATTGAACGCCAAAGATGGTGGACTGACTGCTCCAAGCTTCTGCGGATTGAAAGGCAGGAAGCCCTGGACGCGCTGGATCAGGTAGAGCAGAAGCATGGAAACGACACTGAACAGCAGCATCGTAATTGCATACTCCGTCCATGGCATCTCGTGATCTTCATCCACGCCGGTCGTGCGGTAAATCAGTCGTTCAACAGGCCGCAACACCGGATCCAAAAATGTTTTTTCGCGATTGAATACGTGAGACATGAAAATGCCAAGCGGTTTTGTAACGGCCAAGATCAGCAGCAGGAAAAATGCGATTTGCAACCATCCGTTGATGGTCATGTCAGAATTTCTCCGGACGCAGTAGTGCGTAAAACAGATACACAAGCATCAGCACGGTCACCGCAAGCATCACGATCGCTTCCATGTCCTTCTCCCCTACCTAATTCGCTCACAGAAGTGAACGTAGCCGATCGACAGCGCGAAGAAAACAATTGTGATTACGACGAACCCAAGATCCTGCATGGTTGCTCTCCTGATCCGCAGCCACCCTTCGGAAAATCCAGCTGCTCACCTTTTAATTGAAACCGATCGGAATATAAACCCGCCTAAAGAGTTCCTAAAAAGTTCCTAAACGCCTCTGCCTTCAGCAGCCGCATTCTTTGCCCTCGCTCCCGCCCGTGGCGTCAGGAACCGCCAGCATTTCACAGGGCCCGCCATACGACGGCTCGCTCTGCAAATCCAGAAGCGCAAGTCTCATAGCAGCGATCATCCGGCTGCGCTCCTGCTGGGAGAGATCTCCAAACTCAGTGCATGCGCTCCGGCGTAATCCGAAATCGGGCGCAAGCGCCTCGCGGTAATGATGAAGCAACATTGCCAGTCGTTCGGGAGTAGCTGTTTCAACAGACATACGATCCTTACGCTCTCTTGAACTGAGACTTTTGCTCGCGCTGAAAGAGTAAGCTGTCGGACTCTAGACTTTCGCGAGAGAACAACCCTGAGCTGGAGTGAACCAAGGTGAGCACAGGTCCTGAATCGCGAGCTCCGGCTCCTGATGAAATCCGAAAGGTGGAAATGCGGCTAACTCGTTCTGCTAATGGCTTCCGTGCAGATTTGAATTCCGATTCGAGCGCGAAGAGAAATCGGAGCAGAAAGAGGACTGCCACCGTGCAAATTGAAATGAACACCGTCAGGACCAACATCTGAACCTCCCGCAAGGCGAGCCATCAACTCTGTCTCACCAGCCTTCAATTCGATTGGATATCCTGGGGCCTAAACCACGAATAAAGAGTGTCTAAATTTTTCCTAAACGCCCGATGGGTGAGGAATCGATAGGCGGATAACGCGGATTTGCGAAGAATAACTCTAGGAGCCAACTATTTCTGATCTCCAGGCTCGAAGCGGTAGCCGACCCATTTTTCGGTAACAATATAGCGAACCGATCCGTCTTCCGGTTCAAGCTTTTTTCTCAGGTGATTCATGAACACGTGTAGATACTCTGGCTGTTCGGTGCTCATCCCGCCCCAGACCGAGGCGAGCAGCGTGCGATGGGTAATTACCCTCCCAGGATTCTTCGCCATGTAGCTGAGCAGATCGAATTCCTTCGGAGTCAGCCGGACCTCGCGCTCTCGCACCGTTACCAGCCTTGTAAGCAGGTCGATGTGAAAATCACCGGCGTCGACGGCGCTCGCGTTATCTTCCTGCACCGGGAGGCTTGCTCGGCGCAGGCTGGCACGAACCCGCGCCACAAGTTCGTTCATGTTGAAGGGCTTGGTTACGTAATCGTCGGCCCCCGAGTCAAGGGCCTCGACTTTCGGTTTCTCCTCGCCCCTGACCGAGAGCACAATAATGGGAACCGCTGACTTACTGCGGATTCGCCTGCATAGTTCCAGCCCTCCCATGTTCGGCATCGAAAGATCGGTGATGACTAGATCGGGCGTCCACTGCCGCATCACTTCCAGAGCTTCGTCGCCGTCGCCTGCCGTTCTCACCATGTAACCGTGGCCGGAAAGCGTGGTCCTCAGCACACGGGTAATCTGCGACTCGTCGTCCACAACGAGAATATTGCGTTGCGCGGTGTTTGCGGCAATCGTCATTTCGGCTCCTGGGTCACGATATGCACATCCACTGCTGGTGCATCCCGAAGAAAATCGTGAATGGCCGAAAGGTAGAGGAATTTTCTCCATCCAGTTAGCGCCGAGCGGCCAAACACCACCTGCGTAATGTGCTTCTCCCTCACCACCTTTGCGACCTCTTCCGCGACTTTCTTGCCTTTCGTCTTCACGATCTGTGCGCCTAGGTTTTCAGCAAAGCGGAGATTCTCCTCCAGCGTCCGGCGGTACTCGGGAGCATCATCCCGGCCAATGTCCACGTACACTACGAAAAACTCCGCTCCTACCCTCTCCGCCATCCTTGCTGTGCGCGCTATCAGATACTGCGCGATTGGATTCGAACTGATGCACACCGCGATCCTCTCCGCAATCGGCGTGCGGTTCTCGATGTGCTCCTTCTGCATGTAGCTTTCAAGGCTGCGATCCACTACGCTGCCCACCTGCCGCAGCGCCAGCTCGCGCAGCGCGATGAGATTGCCTGGACGGAAAAAATTCGAGAGCGCGCGATCGCTCCGCTCCAGCGGATAGATGTCTCCGCGTTTCATGCGGGCCTGCAGGGCCTCCGGCGTCAGATCGGCGAGAACGATTTCATCCACCCGCTGCAAAACCCAGTCCGGTACGGTCTCCCGCACTACGACTCCAGTAATGCGTCCCACCAGCGGCGTCACGCTCTCAATGTGCTGGACGTTCATCGTCGAAATCACATCAATATTCGCGTTTAGCAGCTCCATTACGTCTTCGTAGCGCTTCCGGTGTTTGCTTCCATCAACATTGGTATGAGCCAGTTCGTCCACTAACACGATCTCCGGATGAAGCTGAAGGATCGCATCGACATCCATTTCATCGAAGGTGGTTCCCTTGTAGGAGAGTTGCTTTCGCGGCACTTCGGGCAACCGTCCAGCCAGATCCGCGGTCGCAGGCCGACCGTGGCTTTCCACCACTCCAATCGCGACATTTTCGCCGCGGCTGTAACGCCTAATCCCCTCGCTCAGCATGCTATAGGTCTTGCCCACTCCCGGAGCGTAGCCTAAAAAGAGCTTGAAGAGCCCCCGTTTTTTCGTTGGCGCGGTTTCTTCCAGCCACTGCTCAGGTGTCTTCTGCATACCGCGCCTATTGTCAAGCAAGAACCATGAATTGTCGAATAGGCTACAATCCCAAGCTGTGAACAAGCTTCTGCAGACTCAAGCCGCGCGCTATCTCTATTCCTGTGTTCTAGTGGCTGCACTGGTCGCCCTGTGCCGCTTTCTGAATGCAAATGCCAGCACTGTCGGATTCGCTTTCCTTCTCGCTGTACTGGTGGTTTCTACTGCCTGGGGCTTACGGTGTGCGATCTTTCTTTCCGTCATCGCAACATTGGCCTACAACTTCTTTTTTCTGCCGCCTGTTGGAACCCTGACCATCGCTGATCCTCAGAACTGGATTGCGCTTTTCACTTTCTTGCTCACGGCCGTAATCGCCAGTCAACTTGCCGAGCGCGCACGCCGGGAAACTGCCAACGCCAACAGCCGCCGCCGCGAGTTGGAGCAACTCTATGCCTTCAGCCAGCAGATGCTCACCGCCGACAACGTGCTCGGCCTCGTCAATACGATTCCGGTGAAGGTTGTGGAGATTTTCGGCGCAGAATACGCCGGAATGCTTTCTGTGCATAGTAAGAAGGTTTATTACTCCGACCTCCGCGCTCAGGATTTCATTTCCAGCGATGATCTGCAGAGAGTCAGCAACCGCGGCGAGCCGGTCATCGATAAAAACATTCGCATCCGGCCCCTCCGCATCGGACTCCGCTCCGTTGGAGCTCTCGCCGTGATCGGTGGGGACTTTTCTCCAGAGAGCGTGGAAGCCATCGGCAGCCTGGTCGCCATCGCCATTGAGCGTGCCGGAGCGGTAGAAAAGCTGGCGCATTCCGAAGCTGGACGCGAAAGCGAGCGGCTTCGTTCCGTTCTGCTCGATTCAGTGACCCACGACTTTCGTACGCCGCTTACCGCCATCAAAGCTTCCGCGCAGTCGCTCCTCGGCGATGCCCAACTCGACGAGGCATCAAGAAGAGAATTGCTCACGGTGATCAATGAAGAGAGCGACCGGCTGGACCGGTTGGTCGGCGAAGCAGCAAAAATGGCTCAGCTAGACGCCCATGCCGTCGAACTGGACCTGCAGCCGCATGACATCCGTGAGGCCATCGATGCCGCGCTGGAGACCAATCAGAACACGCTGGCACGGCACGAAGTAAAGCTGGTGCTCGGCGATTCGTTGCCACGGGTGAAAATGGACCTCCGGCACACTGAGGAGATACTTTCTCAGCTTCTTGATAACGCGGGCAAGTATTCGCCTCGCGGCACGCCCATCACGATCACCGCAGAGCTGCAGGGGAACATGCTGGTCACCAGCGTGGCGGATCAGGGACCAGGCATCGACGCCATCGACCAGAGCATGATCTTTGATAAGTTCTATCGCGGACAGGAACAGCGCCAGAACGTACAGGGCACCGGAATGGGACTCGCCATAGCGAAGGCGATTGTTGAAGCCCATGGCGGAACCATTTCATTGACGACCCAGCCGGGCCGTGGTTCGGTCTTCTCCTTCAGCTTGCCGCTCACTCGCTGACGACCAGACCGGTGCTCCACTTGCTGGTAAGAGAAAGACGGGGAATTAAGTTGTATTCACATTTCTGATACTATTAGTTTTTTCAATTAGCCATTGACATACAATGCTAAATGGCAGAGCATTTTAAGAACCGACCGACCGGTCGGTTTTTCATATATTAAGGAGTCTCCTTGGCCACTATCTTTTACGCCCACGACGCCAATCCCGACGCGCTGAAGCACAAAACCATTGCCATTTTTGGATACGGCAGTCAGGGCCATGCCCAGGCGCTCAACCTGCGTGAGAGCGGGTACAACGTCATTATCGGTCTGGACCCCGAGCGCGGCACTGCAAAACGCGCCCGTGAGGATGGTTTCGAGGTGCTTGCCCCAGCCGAAGCAGCTAAACGGGCAGACTACCTCCAGATCCTCACGCCCGATGAAACTCAGGGCGAACTTTACGCAGAGTCCATCCGCCCCTATCTGACCAAAGGGAAGGTGCTCGGTTTCTCGCACGGCTTCTCGATTCATTTCAAGACCATAGAGGCTCCGGCTGATGTGGACGTGGTGATGATCGCGCCTAAGAGCCCCGGTCACCTTGTTCGCCGCCAGTACACCGAGGGCCGCGGCGTTCCCGCGCTAATCGCCATCCATCAGGATGCAAGCGGCAAGGCCCACGAACTCGCCCTTGCCTATGCCGATGGAATCGGCTCAACCCGCGCTGGAGTTCTGCAGACCACCTTCAAGGAAGAGACCGAGAGCGACCTTTTCGGCGAGCAGGCAGTTCTTTGCGGCGGACTTACTTCGCTGATCAAGAAGGGCTATGAGACCCTGGTCGAGGCTGGCTATCAGCCCGAAATCGCCTACTTTGAATGCCTGCATGAGGTGAAGCTGATCGTGGATCTGATATACGAAGGCGGACTCGCCCGCATGCGCTATTCCGTCTCCAACACAGCGGAGTATGGCGACCTTACCCGTGGTGAAGTTGTCGTTGGCGATGCTACACGCCAGGCCATGAAGAAGGTGCTGGCGGACATTCAAAAGGGCGATTTTGCCCGCGAGTGGATCGCCGAGCACCGCAGCGGTAACAAACATTTCACCGCCCTTCGCGAAGCGGAAAAGCAGCATCCGATTGAAGAAGTTGGAGCCAGACTGCGCGCCATGATGGACTGGCTGCCCGACGCCACCAAGAGCACCGCTAAGAAAGATTCCAGCGGAAGCAAGAGCGTGAAGGTTTAGCAGAGCGGAGATTGCTCTTAGCTGTTTGCGCCGCCGAGCGAGTCGAACTGAGGTTCGGCCATCCCGGCGGCGCCGTCATTTTGGGCCCTGCGCCGCGCCAACCCCCACTTTCCCGCTTCCCTCAAGAACTTTGTTCGCTCTGGCGCACTTTTGTTTGATAATGTTAGACAGCTTCTAGCGACCAAAAGCGGGAACCGCACCCATGACAATCATTCAACAAGAAGACTTGATTCAGAGCGTCGCCGACGCCCTGCAATTCATCTCCTACTACCATCCGGTTGACTTCATTCGGAGCCTCACCGCCGCCTATGAACGCGAGCAGGCCCCCGCAGCCAAGGACGCCATCGCGCAGTTGCTGATCAACTCGCGCATGTGTGCCGAAGGCCATCGCCCAATCTGCCAGGACACGGGCATCGTAACCGTCTTTCTCAAGGTCGGGATGGATGTCCATTTCAATGGCACTTTGCCCCTAGACGAGATGATCAATGAGGGCGTCCGCCGTGCCTACCTGCTGCCGGAGAACAAGCTGCGCGCCTCCGTGCTTTCCGATCCAGCCGGCGCGCGCAAGAATACCCGCGACAACACGCCAGCCGTGGTCAACGTATCGATCGTCCCAGGCAGCAAACTCGATGTGATTGTCGCCGCCAAGGGCGGGGGCTCGGAAGCCAAGTCCAAGTTTGCCATGCTCAATCCATCTGACTCGATCGTCGAGTGGGTGCTCAAGACCGTGCCCACCATGGGCGCAGGATGGTGCCCTCCGGGAATCATCGGCCTTGGAATTGGCGGCACTGCGGAAAAAGCAATGTTGATCGCCAAGGAAGCGCTCATGGAGCCCATTGATATACAGGACTTGAAAGCCCGCGGGGCCAAGACTCGCACAGAAGAATTGCGCCTAGAACTCTTTGATAAGATCAACGCCCTGGGCATTGGAGCCCAAGGCCTCGGCGGACTCACCACTGTGCTTGACGTCAAGGTGAAGGACTATCCCACGCACGCAGCCAATCTGCCGGTTGCGTTGATTCCCAACTGCGCCGCAACCCGTCACGCGCACTTCACCCTTGACGGCTCCGGGCCGGTCTCGCTCCAGCCCCCGTCACTCAAGGACTGGCCCGAACTCACCTATAGCCCCGCCTCCGCGCGCCGCGTCAATCTGGATACGGTCACTCGCGAAGAGATTTTGTCATGGAAGCCCGGCGAGGTGATTCTGCTCAACGGAAAGCTGCTGACCGGCCGTGACGCCGCACATCAACGCATGACTGAAATGCTCAACCGTGGTGAGAAGTTGCCAGTGGACTTCACCAATCGCTTCATTTACTACGTTGGTCCGGTCGACCCGGTACGCGACGAAGCCGTTGGCCCTGCTGGCCCTACTACCTCCACTCGCATGGATAAGTACACCCGCCAGATGCTGGAACAGACCGGATTGCTCGGCATGGTCGGCAAGGCCGAACGCGGTCCTGTTGCAATCCAGGCGATCAAGGACAACAAGGCTGTATACCTGATGGCGGTTGGCGGTGCGGCGTACCTGGTCGCCAAAGCGATCAAGAAGTCAACCACGCTGGCCTTCGCCGATCTCGGAATGGAGGCAATTTATGAGTTCGAGGTCGAAGACATGCCCGTGACTGTGGCTGTCGATTCCAACGGAACCGCCGTCCACGAGACAGGACCGCGCGAGTGGAAGGAGCGAATCGCGGAATTGGCTATTCTAGGCTAGCCTCGTCCAGACAATGCCGTTTTGCTGACTAGTGCTTAGCCCCGCCGTGTTCCCCAGCGGAGGGGCTCCCGCTGGGAGCTTTTCCTTCCTCTCCCGGCGCCCTTGGCTTATCGTCCGCATTTTCCTCCTTGTTGAGGTATTCAACAATGAGCGAGATCCTCCGGTTCGTGGGATCATCCGCGCTGGTTTTGGCTCTCGGTCTCTGATCCGCGAATCCCCGCACTTGCGAAACCTGCTGTTCCTGGAGCCCCAAATTTTGCATGATCTTGCGCGCCGCGTTGGCACGATCTACGGAAAGCTCCCAGTTACTGTAGCCGGTTAGCCCACCAGAATACGGTTTTGAGTCCGTGTGTCCTTCAATCGAAACGTGATTAGGAAGCCTTCCGACCTCCTGCGCCAGCGCCACCAGCAGCTCTTTCCCGCTTGGACTCGGCACCGCGCTGCCCGACTCAAAAAAGGTTCCCCGTTCGCCTTCCGTCAGCTCAATCCGAAGTCCCTCCGCGGTGATCGTCATGTCTATGTGACTTTTTAGTTTCTCGAAGTCCGGCAACGACTTGATCTGCTTTAGCAGAGCCTCCTTAATCTTGGACATATCTTCTTTTCGAAGCTCTATATTCTGTCCGGCGCCACGCATTGTGCTTCCAACCATCTTGGAATTGCCGGTTGGATCCTTGAAGTATCCTCCCACGGCCTCCTGCACCTGTTTGCTGGAGTTCAGCAGCCACAAAACGATGAACAAGGCCATCATCGCTGTCACAAAGTCTGCATACGCAACCTTCCAGGCACCCCCGTTATGGCCTCCGTGGCCTGACACTTTCTTAATGATGATGGGAGCGTTCGGCACTTAGTTTTCTCCAGCAGCGGCGGCGCCACTCCCCTTGCAAGACTTTTCCATATCAATAAAGCTCGGTCGAATGTGTCCTGGAATCGCTCGTCTTCCAAACTCCAGTGCCTGGATCGGTGCAGCACCCTTGATAAATGAAATCAACACGACTCGCAATACGTATATGTAGGCGTGTTCGTCCTCGGCCTGTTTCATCATGCTCGCCGCCACCGGCCCCACCAACCCGTAGCAAAGCAGAATGCCCAGAAACGTCCCCACCAGCGCTGCCGCCACCTTGTGCCCAATCTCTTCCGGTGGCCCTCCGAGGGCACCCATCGTAATTACGACTCCGAGTACCGCAGCCACAATGCCCAGTCCGGGCAACGAGTCGGCAACTGTGCTCAGGGCTGCAATCGGCGCGCTTGCTCCGCGATGTGACACTTCCATGTCGAGGTCCATCATCTGATCAAGATCGAACGGGTCGATGCCGCCCGTGACCGCCATTCGCAGCGTGTCGCAGACAAAGTCCCGCGTGTGATGATCATTGAGAAATTTCGGATACTTGGTAAATACCGCGCTCTTCTCTGGTTCTTCGATATCGGATTCGATCGCCAGCAAGCCATCTTTTCTCGCCTTATTCAGAATCTCGTAGCACATCTTCAGAGTTTCCAGATAAAACGCCGTGTTGATGTGCGATCCTTTCAGCGCACCAACCAATCCGCCGGCGATTTTCTTGATCACGTGCAGAGGATTGGCAATCAGTAATGTGCCAAGCCCGGCTCCTCCGATGATGATCAGCTCTGCCGGTTGAAGCAGAACTTTCAGGTTTCCGTGCTCCATCAGATAGCCGCTGACAATCGAGCCGAACACGACAATGATGCCAATGATGATGAACATCGTCTCACTCTTTTTCGTTGGCAGTATGCTTCAAGTCCTGCTCCAGCCCTTGAACTAATGCGTCTACCGTTTGCGAGCGATCGACCAGACGCGCCGCGGCGCGCATCCCTACAGCCAGACGATCGCCCCACCACTTCACCGAGCAGGACGAACCCACGCCTGCGAGCTGCAATTTCAGCGCTTCGATTGTTTCAGCCTTGCACTCCGGGACAATTGCAATCAGCCGCCAGTCGCTCCAGCAGCCAACATACTTATGCGACGGCAGCAGCCCCGCAACTGTCTTGGCCAACACGCGAAGAGCCTGGTGCAGCATCGCCGTACCGCCGTGCTGCTGGATCGCGTGCTGCTCTGACATTTCAATCAATATCACCGCCGAAGATGACGCCAGACGGGAATGAAGCAGCGTCTGCAAATGCTCCCTGCTCTCCGCCAGTGCAGGCAGCCCTGTGACGAGTTCGAATTCGTGATCCGAATGTCCAGCCCACGCATTGTTTTCGCTTCGTCCGTGCCAGGGCTCGAATATCTCCCCCACGCCTCTCATCTCGTTCATCAAATCGCGCAGGGGAAATGCGAGTATATGTATTGGAGTGCGGTGGCCGTACTTGTGGCGCAAGAAGAGCTCTGCCGCTACCGGTCGGCCGTCGCGAAGCACCTCGCTCACCGGGCACTGCACCTCGGCGCCGGCGTTATTGCCTTCGCAGTGGATCAACAAGTCTCCGCGATAGGCGCGGCCCAGAACTTCGTGCCCCAGATAGCCGGTGATCCCTTCTGCCGCCGCATTCCAATAGACAATCTTGCCGTGCAAATCCACCAGGCAAACGCCATATGGCATCGCATCGCTGAAACTCTGAAATAGCTGACCCTCGATTTCCGGCATTCTGGACTGCTCCTGAATCAACCATCGGCAGGCTTCTTGCGGCACTTGAGCACAGCAAATCCAGCCTCCGGGGTCCGTTTGGGAAGAAATCAACCTCCCGCGTCGGCGCTGGATTTCCCTGCCTGGCAAATCCTGGAAACCTACTCACACAAGTGCTCCG
The DNA here is from genome assembly GCA_049521655.1 of Candidatus Korobacteraceae bacterium. Taxonomy (GTDB): domain Bacteria; phylum Acidobacteriota; class Terriglobia; order Terriglobales; family Acidobacteriaceae; genus TOLSYN. Next base: position 105,039 of record JBEKOO010000005.1, on the reverse strand, counting down.
CCCAGCGATCGATGTAAGGTGGCGATGATGGGTCTGCCGACATTCGGGCTGGGCTGCCGCGTTCTACTCGCACCGCGTCCGCCGCGCACCAGTCACGCGCGTCAAAGTTGAATGTGCATCTCACAGCCGGGGTTGATAAGTGCAGCACAATGCAAGAATTGTGCAACTCTCCTCTTCCCCATCACTGAGTTTTGCATTATCGTTTTCCGATGCAGCGTACCAGTGCCGGTCACGGTGATACGCTAGCCTGTGCTGTTCGGCTTCAAAGAAGGCAAGTATCATGAGAGCTCCAAAGGTTAAGCCGAAGCGCTTCAAGGTTGCCTCAAAACCGCGAGTCATGGGCGATAAGTACCAGCGCATTCTCGATGCGGCTGTTTCCGTCTTTGCCGAGAAAGGATTTCACGTTGCACGCGTCGCGGACGTGGCTGAGCGCGCGTCGGTGGCTGATGGCACCATCTACCTTTACTTCCGTAACAAGGAAGAGCTCCTCATGACTGCCATCAATACCGCGTTCAATGCCTTCATGAGCCGCGCCCGCACGGAACTCGAAGCCATCGCTTCGCCCTCCGGTAAACTGCGCCGGCTCGCCCGTCTCCATTTGGAGGCCTTTGATTCCAACCGCGATCTGGCCGTCGTCTTTCAGATGGAATTACGCCAGAGCGCGCGCTTTCTTGCTCCTTTTTCTCATCAGCAGATGGTCGATTACTTTAGCTTGGTTCGCGCTGCCATTCGGGAGGGGCAGGCCCAGGGAATCTTCCGTCCAGGACTCCGCGACAAAATAGCGGCCAATTGCTTTTTCGGAGCAATCGACGAAATGGTTACCTCCTGGGTGCTGGACGAAACTCATTATCCATTGGCGGATGTAGCCGATTCCGTCGCAGACATCATCTTATCGGGATTGGAAGGGTAAGCTCGTTGAACCTTGCAGTGGAAGGGATAAAGCATGAACGCGAACCCCAAGCCACGCACGCTGGCTGACATTTTTTTCCAGGTAGTGGAGCGTAATCAGTCCAGGATTATGCTCTTCGAGTGCGACCATCAGTGGCAGGCCATCTCTTCTTCTGATCTCTATAAACGGGTCATGGGCGTTGTTCAGGCGCTTCGCATCCAAGGCATCTCGCACGGCGACCGTGTTGTTATCCTCGCCGAAAACCGTCCCGAGTGGACCATTGCCGACTTTGCCATTCTGCTCACCGGCGCTGTCACCGTGCCCATCTATGCCACTCTCACCGCCGAGCAGATTTCCTTTCTGCTTCATCACTCCGGCGCCACGATGGCCTTTGTTTCTACCGCTGCGCAGCTTGCCAAGCTTCACTCTATTCAAGCGGAGACGTTCATCGAAACCATCGTTCTCATGGACGAACCCGCCCCGGATGCCGCCGTGCTCTCCATGTCTTCGCTCATGGAGGCCGGGCCCGCGCAGCGCGTCCCGGAACTTGATGTTCTAGCAGACACAATCACTCCGGATGATCTTGCCACTCTCATTTACACCAGCGGAACCACTGGCACGCCCAAGGGTGCCATGCTTACTCACGGCAATATTGCTTCGAATATCTCCGTTTCCCTCGATGAGTTCGACTTCCAGGTCAATACCGATCTAGCTGTCAGCTTTTTGCCGCTCTCTCACATTACCGCGCGCCATGTGGATTTTGCTGAGCTCTACCGTGGTGTCACCATCGCCTACTGTCCCTTCATCGAGGACATGCCCCGTGTTTTGCGCCAGCTTCATCCCACCATCTTTGTCGCCGTGCCCCGTGTCTACGAGAAAATCTACAACCAGGTGCAGCGCAGTGTTGCCGCCGGCTTCAAGAAGGCAGTGTATCGCTGGGCAATGTCCGTGGGCTGGGCGCATCTCGACCAGGTGCTGGCCGGCAAGCGACCCACAGCTCTTGTCTGGAAGCTGGCCAACCGGCTCTTCTTCTCCAAGGTGCCTGAAGCCATGGGCGGAAAAGTTCGCATCTTTGTCTCTGGCGGAGCCCCCCTGGGGAGAGAACTTGCCGAATGGTATGCCGAGATCGGCCTGATCATTCATGAAGGATATGGCTTGACCGAGACTTCGCCCGTCATCGCCGTCAACTCGCCCCATGCACGCAAGCTTGGCACCGTTGGACGCCCGCTCCGCAATGTCCAAATACGTCTCGCCGAAGATGGTGAGCTGCTTGTGCGCGGCCCGAGTGTTTTCAAAGGCTATTGGAATATGCCAGAGGAAACTGCCGCTGCCTTCGACGGCGATTGGTTTAAGACCGGAGATATTGCCATGCTCGATACCGACGGCTTCCTCTCTATCACCGACCGCAAGAAGGATCTCATCAAGACCTCGGGCGGCAAGTTCATTGCCCCACAGCCAATCGAGAATTCTCTGAAGTCCAATCCGTTGGTCGCAGAAGCCGCCATCCTCGGCGACCGTCGTCGCTTCCCAGCCGTCGTCATTGTCCCTTCCTTCGCTGTCCTGGAGGACTGGGCCGCACAGCAGGGCATCTTGCTCCGCTCACGCCAGGAGTTGGTCGCTAATCCGAAGGTACAATCGCTGTATGAAGGCATCGTTCAACAAGTGAACACCAACCTCGCACGCTTCGAACGGCTCAAGAAGGTGCTCGTCATCGCGGAAGAACTCAGCATCGAAGAAGGAACCCTAACTCCCACCCTCAAGCTGCGCCGCCGCAACCTCGAGGCCCGATACAGGGAGCAGATCGAACAACTTTACGCAGACGCCACTCCGGTCGATAGCGCTCACAGCACCTAGCCATCGCTCCTCAAATACTCCAGCTCTGGCGCGGCTTCTTCGCCGCGCCGTTCAAGATCGGAAGCCGTCGCCTTCTTCAATTCTCATCAGGACATAACAGGATTTACAATACAGATATGGACTCGCTTGTCATCGCAGGAAAGTCGTTCCACTCGCGCCTCATCGTTGGCACGGGAAAGTACAAGGATGGCCCCCAAACCGCCGCTGCCCTCGAGGCCAGTGGCGCAGAAGTTGTTACCGTTGCCGTGCGCCGTGTCAATCTGGACCGCAGCAAGGAATCACTGCTCGATTTCATCGACCCCAGAAAGTACTTCCTTCTCCCTAACACCGCCGGCTGCTACACCGCGGATGAAGCCGTTCGCGTCGCCCGCCTTGGCCGCGAGGTCGGCCTCAGCGACTGGGTCAAGATCGAGGTCATCGGAGACCAGAGAACTCTTTATCCCGACGTTTCCGCCACCATTGAAGCAACTCGGATATTAGTCAAGGAAGGCTTTACCGTTCTCCCCTATACCTCTGACGATCCAGTGGTTGCACTTCGCCTGGTTGATGCTGGTGCCGCTGTCGTCATGCCTCTTGGCGCACCCATAGGAAGCGGCCTTGGCATTCAAAATGTCGCCAATCTCCGCATCCTGCGTGAACTCATAACCTCGCTTCCGCTCATCGTCGACGCCGGCGTAGGCACTCCCTCAGATGCCGCGCTAGCCCTCGAACTCGGTTACGACGCCGTGCTGATGAACACCGGCATCGCCGCTGCGGCAGAACCGGTTCTCATGGCCTCCGCGATGAGGCACGCCGTCATCGCCGGACGCGAGGGATTTCTCGCCGGACGTATGCCTCGCAAGCTTTACGCCTCGGCCAGTTCGCCCCTGGAAGGGATCTCCCGGTAGTGGCCACGGCTGTCATCGAGGTGGATGGAGACAAGGCCGTAATCGCACCTCCCGTCTTGTCTCCAAGCCTGCGACCGGAGTGGATGCCCAACTTCATTCCCGCGTTCGATGGACTTCGCGGCGTGGCCATTCTGGCTGTCGTTTTATATCATTGTCATCCCCGCCTGCAGGGCACATTTCTTGATAGATTCGTCGTCTGGGGTTGGAGCGGTGTCAGTCTGTTTTTTGTTCTCTCCGGTTTTCTCATCACCGGCATCATCCTTGATTCAGGCGCCTCACCCCACTTCTACTCCAACTTTTATGCGCGGCGCTTCCTTCGTATCTGGCCGGTCTATTGGCTTCTGCTCTTCCTTTTCTACTTTTTTTTCCCGTTCCTCTTCAGCGGCTACCGCTGGATGCTTCATGACATCGCGGCTGCGCCCTGGGTATTTCTGCTATTCTTTGTCCAGAACCTCTGGCCAATAACCCTTCCTGGAGCCATCGGCCCAACCTGGAGCCTCGCGATCGAGCAGCAGTTCTACCTTTTCTGGACTCCCGTCGCGCGCCACCTTCCTCCCCGCTGGCTACTCCTGGCTGCCACTACCATGCTGGCCGCCTCTCTCTTGCTGCGCCTCTTTTACGGAAACTTCTTTACACCCACCAACACGCTCACACACCTGGACGGCCTCGCCATAGGCTCACTCGTCGCCACAGCTCTGCGCGTCGTCCGCTGGCCCATCGCCATCTGGAAGTGGATCGCCCGCGCCGCTCTCGCCGTTGGCGTCGCCGGCGTCGCAATCATGCTCCACCACGGCTCCGCATTTACAGACACGCTTTTGGCTGTTGGTTTTGGCGGGATGTTGCTCGCGGCCCTGCTTGGCCAGGCCGCTTCTCGCCCTACTTTTTATTGCCGCGCTCTCACCCTTCGTCCGCTTTTGTTCGTCGGGAAAATCAGTTACGGCCTCTATGTCACCCACATCCTCGTCTTCTCCATTCTTGGCGGCTATGTAGACAAGCCTCTCGACCGCTTCGGCATTCCCGGCAATCTGGCGATAGTTGTAATTCGCCTGGTGGCCTCCATCGGTTTTGCCGCCCTCATGTGGATTCGCTTCGAGAAGCCCATCCTCGGCCTCAAGCGTTACTTCAAAGTCCGATAGTTTCCGGCTTAACAAAAAAAGCCCCTGGAAATTCCAGGAGTTCGCATTCCTTCTTGCTTTTAATCTTGCCCTTGCCTCGCTGCTCGCTGCGCACCCGCGCTATCTACGCGCCGACTCCGTCTGCTGAGGGCTCTGCGCAGGATGTTGCCCTGGCTGCTCAGGGAGAAGATAGATCACCTCGCCCGGCTTGGCATAACGCAGCTGCTCGCGTGCTTCTTTTTCAATCGCCTTCGGATCGCTCTTCAATGCCCGGATATCCTCATCCAGACGCCGGTTTTCCTCATCCATTCGCTCAAGCTCTTGCTGCAGCTTGTGGTACTCAGCTTTCTTCTGCCGGTATGTCATCCATCCATTATTTCCCAGCAGAACGTGCGCGCACAGGCCGCCTGCAATCGCCAGGAACACGGCGCTGGCCAGCAGCATGCGCCACTGCACAAGCTTTCCCACGAACTCTCGCAGCCCCTTCACCGGATTGCCAATCCCTCTCTTGACTCAACTAATCGATTGCCCAACGCCGGGCCGCTGCACTAAGCTTCGCCAGATCTTCCTGGTTCCGCGCCTCCGTGTACGCACGCACAACCGGCTCTGTTCCGCTCACCCGATAGCAAACCCAGGAGCCGTCGTCGAGCACCAGCTTTAGTCCGTCGATCCGCACAACCTGCGAAACCTTGCGCCCCGCAAATTCCACCGGATTCGTCCCTAACCTTGTAGTGAACTTCGTTTTGGCTTCGTCCGTCAAGCGGAAGTTCTGTCTTTCCGGATAGTATGAACCAACTTTGGCAAATAATTCTTTCACCTGCGTTCCCAGGCTCTTGCCTCGCTTCGCCACCATCTCGCACACCAGCAGTCCGGCTAGCACTCCATCCTTTTCCGGAACGTGATGCCGGATCGTCAATCCCGCGCTCTCCTCGCCCCCGATGGCGATCTTATCCTGCTTGATCAGCTCGCCAATGTATTTGAAGCCCACCGGCGTCTCGTAAAGCTGAATCTTATGATGCTTGGCGACCGCATTGATGAGGTTCGTGGTGGCAACGCTTTTTGCCACGCCGTTCCTCCACCCGCGAGTCTCCACCAGGTAGTTGAACAGCAGTGCGATTACGTAGTTCGGCGAAATATACGTTCCATCCCCGTCCACAATACCGAAGCGGTCCGCGTCGCCATCGCAGGCAATGCCGATCTCTCCTCCTGTCTCCTTCATCTTGTGGCGCAGATCGTCGAGCAGCTCTCCATCCGGCTCCGGCGCATGTCCGCCAAACAGCACGTCGCGCGTGTCGTGTACAACCGCGCACCGGACTCCTTCGTCCTCGAGCACCACATTGCTGTATCCGCGCGAGGCACCCCACATTGGATCGAACGCGACCTTCAGGCCGCGCTCCCGAATCGCCTTAAAGTCCACCAGCTCCTTGATTCGGGCCAGGTAGTTCGACTTCACTTCAATCAGCTTACGCTCAGCCCTCTTCACGCCAAGCGGAGCGGCACCGCCGTCCTCGTCCGCCTTTACCACCGCTGCCTCAATCCGGCTGGTAAATTCCGGAAGCGCCGGCGCACCATCCGGCGTTGAAAATTTGATTCCGTTGTATTCCGCGGGATTGTGCGAGGCGGTGAAGTTGATCGCACCGTCTGCTTGCTGCCGTACTACTTCCCAGGCAATCGCAGGCGTCGGTGCCGCCTCGGAGATCACCAGCGGAGTAATTCCGTAGTTCTCCAGTATTTTCGCTGCAATCTCCACGAACGTCTCGCCCATGAATCGCGGATCTCGTCCTACAACCAGCTTCAGATCGTTTTTTCCCGATTCTGCAACATAGCGCGCAATGCCCGTGACAGCCCGCTTGACGTTGGCCACGGTAAATTCATCGGCAACGACCGCCCGCCAGCCTGACGTGCCGAATTTGATGGGTGTCGCCATCTTCTCCGCTCTCCCGGTGATTCCATGCGAGACTTTCAGCCCGACATCTATCAAGCTGCACCGTCCACGTCGCTCTCAGCGTCTATGGCGTGGTCAGCACAAATTCTATCAGTGCTGCCTGCACAACGCCTCGTGCAATCAGATTACTCTTGCCGCATGCTCACCCGTCCGGTAGCGTATTTCCAGTTCATGGCAGGAGCCGCCCGATGACCGATAAGTGCCTCATGCTGACTACGGTGCCTTCCCGCGAGGAAGCCAATACCATTGCCTCCGAACTCGTCTCCCGTCGCCTTGCTGCGTGCGTCAATATTCTCGGACCGATTTCCTCAATCTATCACTGGCAGGGTGAGGTCGAACATTCCGATGAGTTCTTGCTTCTCATCAAGTCCACCGCAGTCCAGTTTCTCCCGGTTCGAGACGCACTGCGAGAACTCCATTCCTACCAGCTCCCGGAGCTGATTTCTTTCAATATCGAAGCTGGTCTGGAACCCTATCTCGAATGGATCGCCGCCTCCGTTCGCAAATGATGATTTTCTTATTCAAGTGCGGGCGTTTTGTTGCCGATAGAAACTCCAGGGACCTCTCGAAATGCTCATGCCATGGAAAGATTCGAATAAGCTTGGAATTTCGGTCATCGACAAACAGCATCGCGAACTATACAAAATGTTGAACGAACTGAACCAAGCAATGGCCGAGGGACGAGGAAAGAACCTTGCCGCCGACCTCATGAGACGCCTCACCCCGCTGATTTGCGAACACTTTGACGCCGAAGAAAAAGCACTACAGCAGCGCCAGTCTCCCGCCTATCGCGGCTGCTGCGCCAAACACGCGGAACAACTCGCAGTGCTCCAATCATTTCTGAGGGATAAAAATGCCAGTGATCCCTCCGCGGTAATCGACCTGCTCTATTTTCTCGATTCCCTGCTTGACGGCCACATCGACTCCGAACGCCAGGCACTCGGTCTTCACGACGGCGAGCTCATCCAGTAGCGCCGCCAGTACCATTCCCCACTCGAACATCGGACCGGAAAGGCCGTCATTGGCCGCCGCATTCTAGTCTGTCCCGCTCAAGTCATCTACCTTTCCTCACTCCAATTGAAAAAGCCGAACCTCAGTGGCCCGGCTCTGCGCTCCATCATGAAATCGCTTTACATCGCCGCCAATGCCTGCTCCAAGTCCGCCAGAATGTCGTCCACATCTTCAATCCCGACCGAGATGCGCACCATTCCGTCCGTCAGCCCGATTTTCGCGCGCCCCTCTTCGCCCACCGCTGCATGGGTCATCGTCGCCGGATGCGAGATCAGCGTCTCCACTCCGCCAAGCGACTCGCCGAGCACGCAGAGCTTCAACTGCTTCAACATCTTCTTCGTGTTTTCCAACGATCCGGTCTCAATCGTGATCATAGAGCCGAAGCCTTTCATCTGCCGCTTCGCCAGCTCATGCTGCGGATGCTCTGACAGTCCCGGATAGATGACCCTTGCCACTCGCGGATGCTTCTGCAAATACTCGGCCACCGCGCGACCATTTACGTCATGCTGCTTCATCCGCACAGCCAGAGTCTTCACCCCGCGCAAAACCAGCCAGCTCTCGAACGGCGACAGGATCGCCCCCGAAGCCTTCTGCAGGAACGCCAGCTCAGTGGCCTGCTCCATGGTCGAGCACACGATTACTCCACCCAATCCATCGCTATGCCCATTCAAAAACTTCGTCGTCGAGTGCAGCACCATGTCCGCGCCGACTTCCAGTGGCTTTTGGAAATAAGGCGACATGAAGGTGTTATCCACGATTACCTGCGCGCCCATGCCATGGGCCACCGCACTCACCTCCGCTATATCGGTCAGCGCCATCAGCGGATTTGTTGGCGTCTCCAAAAATACGTAGCGCGTATTGCTTCTCATCGCGGCCGCCACGTTCTCCGGATTTCTTGTATCTACATATGTAAATATAACGCCGAACTTCGCCATTACCTGGTTGAAGAATCTCGGAGTTCCGCCATACAGGTTATCTCCGGCCACCACGTGGTCACCCGCCTTCATCATCTGGCAGAATGCGGTTACCGCCGCCATTCCACTGGCAAACACACGCGCTGCCACTCCACCTTCCAGAGATGCGAGGTTCGTTTCCAGCCGGTCGCGCGTCGGATTTGAAACCCGCGAATACTCATATCCCAGGCGCGGCTTGCCCAGTTCGTCCTGCTGGTAGGTCGAGGTCGCATAAATCGGCACGCCCACCGCGCCGGTCAGCGCCTCGGGCTCCTGCCCGTCGTGAATGGCCCGCGTGGAAAATCCTTTGCGGATTTTAGTCATCGTCGCTCCTCTCCGATGAAGCTTCTCGCGCATTCAGCTCGGCCGCGCTCTTATAGTTAAAGATGTCCTTCGAAAGATAGCGTTCTGCCGAGTCCGGAATCAGCGTAACTACCCGCTTTCCCTTGCCCAGGCGTTCTGCAATTGCGATCGCGCCGCAGACATTGACTCCTGAGCTCGAACCCCCGAGCACGCCTTCTTCCATCGCCAGCCTCTTCACCATCGCAAACGCCTCAACGTCCGGCACGATCAACGTTTCATCGCACACCGTTCGATCGAATATCTCCGGAATGAAGCTCGCTCCAATTCCCTCCACGTCGTGTGCGCCCGCCTTTTGACCGCTGTAAACCGAATTCTGCGTGTCGCTCAGCACTGTCAGAACTCTCGCATCCTGCTCCTTGAGGTAGCGCGCTACGCCGGTGAATGTCCCGCCAGTTCCAGCACCGCAAACGAATGCATCGATGCGTCCTTCTGTCTGCTCCCAAATCTCTCGCCCCGTCGTGTCGTGGTGAATTTGAGAATTCCCCGGATTGGAAAACTGTGCTGCGAACCAGAAGTGTTCGTTCTCTTGCGCCAGCTTTCTGGCGCGGCTGATTGCGCCTTCCATTCCCTCATCGGTAGGCGTACGGTACACCTTGGCGCCGAAGCACTCCATCAGCATCACTTTTTCTTTGGAAAACTTCTCCGGCACAAAGAACGCGATCTTGTATCCCTTCTGCACTCCCACCAGCGCCAGTCCCACGCCGGTATTTCCCGCCGTTGCCTCCACGATGGTGTCTCCCGGCCGCAGCACACCCTCGCGTTCCGCCTGCTCGATCATCCCCAGCGCCGCGCGATCCTTGATGCTGAAGCCAGGATTGAATGCTTCCAGCTTCACCCAGATCTCGGCTGCACCTTCGGGCACAATCTTCTGTAGCCGCACCATCGGCGTCGCTCCGATCAACTCCAAAACGCTATCCACCACGCGCATCGAACATTTCATTCCGCTCAATCCCATCTGCCGCTCTCTGTGCCACGAACACTCAGGCTACGGCTTCCGTCAATTGCCGGTCAACCCCTCCTCCGAATCATGTAAAAGGCTCGAAGTTGTGCTCCGAGCCTTCCGCTTCCTCTCCGCTTTCCTCTGTACTCCTGGTCGTCCCTATTTGCTGGCTGAGGTCGCCTGACCGGTGTTCGTGTAGTAGCCGCTGCGTGTTCGTACCACGAGCTTCTTGTAGCCGCGAGCCACGGCCTCCACTTTCACCTGCCGGTAACCGCCTTCCGTCTTCGGTGTCGACGGCTTGTACCCGATCGTGTACTGGTTGCGAATGTCGTGTGCAATTTGCTGCGAGATGGCTTCCACTTGCGTCACATCTGGCGGGAAGAACGCAACTCCGCCCGTTTGCTCCGCCACAATTCGTAACGCGCGCCGCGCCCTCTTTTCGCGCTCTTTCCCGAGCAATCCAATCGTATATACCGTCGGTCCTCCATCCACGGCAATCGCCCGGATCGCCTGCTCCAAAGTGTCGCGGCTTGCCGTGTCCTCACCGTCGGTCACCACAAGGATGATTTTTTTTCGCAGCTTCGCGTTCTTCATCAGATGTTCGCTGGTCGCCACCAGCGTGTCGTAAAGTGCGGTCCCTCCGCGCGATTCAATTCTCTCCAGCGCATCCTTGAGCAGGGGAATGCTGCTCGTAAAATCCTGATCAAGATAATAATCATTGTTGAAATTGATTACGCACACCTGGTCCTGCGGGTTGCTCGCCCGCACGAGGTTCAGCGCCGCAGCGTTCACGCTAAGCCGCTTATCGCGCATTGAGCCTGAATTGTCGATCACAATTCCCAACGCCACCGGAATATCTTCGCGGCCAAACGAAGTCACGCGCTGTAGCTTTCCATCCTCGAAAACCTGGAATGAGCCCCGGTCCAGATTTGTGACCAGCCGCTGATGTTCGTCCACAACTGTCGCGTGCAGCATCACTTCCTGCACCTCGGCCCTGAAGACAAACGTCCCGCTGCTGTTCTTTTCCGCCTCGCGCCCCGCCTCGCGCCCCGCCTCGCGCCCCGGCACCGCCGAATTCAAGTTTTCGCTGGGCTGGGCAACAGGTGGCGAAGCTGCCGGCGAATCCTGCGGCTTGTCAGGGTTCACGCCCTCAGGAGGAAGCAGTACGTCATCATCGTCCGGCGCCGCACTCTTCTGCGGCACGCTTACTCTCTGCGAGCTTTCTGGCCTATCGTCTGTGCCGGAAACCTGCGCTGCCGTCATCCCGCTGCACATCGCCAGCAGCAAGAACAGCGCTGTAATCCATACCCCTGTTCGCCTCACCCTGCTGACTTGGAGCATAGTACCCCGTCTTTGCGTACGCCGAGAGCTGCGGCAGTCCTTTCGGAATGACCAGCTTCATCCTCACCTTGCGCCACCTGCCATCATGCATCTCACAATAGCGCAATTTTCTAATCCTATTCAAAATAAAATTGCCCTGCCGCATGGCTGCGACAGGGCAGTTCACCGCTGTTGCGTTCGGCAATGAACTTTCTGCGCTTTAGACCCCGGAGCCGCCTCTTTGCTCCAGTTCTAATTGGCCCATTGCTCTCATCATCGGCCATATGCCAAAAAACTTGAGCCCGCCTGGCGCTGCCTCGTCCTGCTTGGATCCTATAGCCCGTATCTCCGATGCTCTTTCAGGATGCATTTGTCCATCACCACCAGCACCCCTGCCTCCTGTGCCTTCCTGGCGGCATCTGCATGCACTACGGTCTCCTGCAGCCATAACGCCGGAATCCCCAGGGCCAGCACATCATCCACAATTGCCGGAACCGCTTCGGAGCGACGGAATACGTCCACGATGTCGATCTTTTCTTTCTTCACAGCCTCGCTCAACGAAGGATACGCCTTCTCGCCCAGCACCTCTTTCAGCCCCGGATGCACCGGCACCACTCGGTACCCCTTGCTCTGGAGATACGAGGCAACGCCGTAGCTCGGCCTGCTTGTATTGTTTGACAGGCCTACCACCGCAATTGTTTTCGCCCTTCTCAACAACTCCATTACACGATCTTCCAACCTGCTTGACCTCCGAATGAGCTCAGTCCCTCTTTTCAGTTTTGGTTCGGAACATCTTCAATGCCATCTTGCGCACCGTTTCATTCACATTCTTATTCATCGCCAGCGCCCGCTGATCCTTCGCCAGCAGATGCGCCAGCAGCGGCAACACAACATCCAGCGGCGTCTTCGGATTGCTCGCCAGGGACCTCAGCACACCATAGTTCTTGATGTAATTTCTCTTTGTGGAGATTGCCCGCAGCACCGATTCCTGTATGTTCTTCATCGCCGCAAAGGTCTCCATCTCGGCATCGTTCACCTTCGGTGATTCGAGCACCGCCAGTGCGACAAGCTTCGAGCGGTCTCGGATCAGCACCATTCTCTCCTCGCGGCTGCCGCGCATCGCCAGCTTGATTCGTTCGCCCACCCGCATGCGCCCAATCTTTTGCAGCAATGAAAGCTGTTCGATCTCCTCGGGTTCTGCCGCCTCGGTGTCGTCCCGTTCGGTATCGCCTCGTCTGGCGCGCCGCAGCAGTTTCTCCAATGGATCATCTTCGCCTTCCATGCCCGACGCCAGTTCGAATGGCTGCGGGTCTTGCCAGGCAACCTCCTCTGCGTGCTGCATCAGAAAGTTCGTAGCGGCTGTCTCTGCTTCTTTGTTCTGCGCCGTCGCCAGCCACTGTTCCAGGCGTTGTATTGCCGGCGCTGCCGCTGGATTCGCTCTTATCAATTCCAGCAGCCAGCTTGCACCGCGCACGCGCTCGCTCCTCAACATCGCCCGCAGTACTTCATCTCCGGCGTGGCTTGCCGCAGCTTTCAACTCCTCCAATTCAAGCGCAGGATTATCGCACAGAGCCTCTACCACAGCAGGACGCTGCCCGTGCAACTTCAGCATGTAACGCAGCACATCCGGCGGGGTATGCGGGTCGGACGCAACTTCAATCAGCGAACCTTCGTTCCAGTTCACGAGCGTCTGTTCCGCCTCTGTCCCCAGTTCGTGATGCCCGGCCAGCACCACCAGGATCTCAATCGCTTCACCCGCCGGAAGCGAAAGCACGCCCTGGGCGGCCCGTCGCATCACCGAAGGCGGCGCACTTCCATCGCGGATTAGATCCACCATGCGAGCCATTCAGTTCAGCTCCCTCATCCGTTTGACGCAGTCGCTCAACGTGTCATAAAGCACCGGCGAAAGCCCGCGCTCAAACACGTCCAGCATTATTTCGTAGTACCACATCGTGCGCTCTCGCGCCACGCTAAAACGTTCCCACACGCCAGACCCCACCCGCGTGTGGTCGGCCAGAATCGATCGCGCGTTATACACCTTGTCTGCCAGCATGATCAGTCGCGCTTCCCAGTCGGCTGAAGGAATTGCGGCTAGATGGTGCAGTTTACGTGTCTCCCACGCCGGCTTGGGCAGCACAAGGCTATCGCTCGCCTGCCGAACCCACCGCGCAATCTCCGCGCCGAAGGTCGCCGCGATTTCCGCCAGAACCTTTTCTCCACCCTGGTCTTCGGCCGCGTCGTGCAGCAGGGCGGCTATTGCCATCTCCTCGCTCCCGCCCTCTTCCAGCACCAGCGAAGCCACTCCAAGAACGTGTGCAACGTAGGGCACGCCGCTCGCTTTTCGCACCTGTCCGCGGTGCAGTGCAGAAGCCATCACCAGCGCTTCCTCAAAGCGAACACTCAGCACTCTCAACTCCCTTTGCGCTCCGTCGCTCGGCGCCCTCTCCATCTCCTCTTACCTCTGCTCTGCCCTGCGCATCTGCAAATAGGCGCGAATGAACGGATCGATATCTCCATCCAGCACCCGGTCCACATCTCCCACTTCGAGTTTGGTGCGGTGGTCCTTCGCCATTCGATACGGCTGCAGCACGTATGAGCGTATCTGCGAGCCAAAATCGATATCCAGCTTTGAATCCTCGACCTTCTTGCTCGCTGCCCGTTTCTTCTCCAGCTCATACTCATAGATTCTCGACCGCAACATCTTAAAACCGCGCTCCCGGTTCTTGTGCTGCGAGCGTTCGTTCTGGCAGGCCACCACGATCCCGGTTGGATAGTGCGTAATTCGCACCGCCGAATCCGTCGTGTTCACGTGTTGCCCGCCCTTGCCGCCAGATCGATAGGTGTCGATCCTTATATCCTCCGGCTTGATGATTACCTCAATGCTGTCATCGATCTCCGGCGAAACGTACACGCTGGCAAACGACGTATGCCGCCGCGCCTGCTGATCAAAGGGTGAAATCCTCACCAGCCTATGCACCCCGATTTCACTGGTCAGCAATCCATAGGCAAATTCGCCGGAAACACTGAACGTCACCGACTTGATCCCCGCCTCGTCGCCGGGCTGCAGATCGTTGACCACGGTTTCAAAGTTCTTGCGCTCGCACCAGCGCAGAAACATTCGCAGCAGCATCTCGGCCCAGTCCTGCGACTCCGTGCCTCCCGCGCCCGGATGAATCGTCACAATCGCGTTGCTCCGGTCCAACTCACCGCTCAGCAGCGTCTCTGTTTCGAGCTTTTCCACCACCTCGCGAAGCCCGCTCATTTCGTGCGCAACTTCTTCTCCGACCTGCTCACCCTCGCCTGCCAGCTCAAAATAGGCAGAGATATCCTCCACCCGCCGCGTCAATTCGCTGTCGGTCGCCAATGCGTCCTCCAGCCGTTTGCGTTCGCGCATCGTTTTCTGTGAGTTTTCGGAATCGTTCCAGAAATTCGGGTCGGCAGCCTGCTCTTCCACATTCTTCAACTCAACCTTCAATTTAGGCGAGTCAAAGATACTCCTGTAGCTCGCGCACCTTGCCGCGCAATGCCGAGAACTCTTGCTCGAGCTGCTGGTCGATCATAAGTTTCCTGCTCCTATACGGGAATTGGACTCGTTATGTGCGCGCTGCCACGGTCACGCCACACTAATCCCGTGATTGAGATTATGGCACACAGAATTGGGAACCAGTCCCCATAGCGAGTGTAGAAGGTTAAATCGCTCATCAGTCCATATGGCGCATCCAGTGCCAGTCGCTGGTTCCGGGGAGCCGCGGCAACCACCCGTCCCAGCGGATCGATGGCCGCGCTAACTCCCGTGTTGGTGCACCGCAGCAGCCAGCGATGGTTCTCCACCGCCCGCATCCGCGCCATGTTCAGGTGCTGCCACGGCGCACCCGAATCCCCGAACCACCCGTCGTTTGAGATGTTCACAAACACCTCCGCTCCGTGCTCGGCAAACTGTCTCACCTCATGCGGAAACACCGACTCATAGCAGATGAATACACCATAGCGGTGCGAGCCCACCTCCAGCGGCGTGCGCCCTGAACCAGAAGGCGAGTACGTCCCCACCTCATGGGTCAGCGCCTTGGCAAATCCGAATGCCCATGCAAACGGAATGTACTCGCCCCATGGCACCAGATGAACCTTGTCATAACGCTGCACCACCACACCCGCCGGAGACAGCAGTAGCGCCGAGTTGAACACCTGCTCTGCCTCGCCCTGCTTGACCGCCGGTTGCACCTCCGTAGCTCCCACCAACAGCCATGACCTCTGCTTCCGCGCCAGCGCCGCCGTCGATTCGTTGAACAACCGGTCGTCGCTCTCGAACGGCGCCGGTGACTCCGGCCACACAATCAGCGGTGCTATGCTCGCATTCTTTGCCGCCTCTGGAGCCTGGCTCAACGTGCTCAGCTCATCCACCAGCCGCTTATATCCTTCATAGGTCCACCGCCGCTCAATCGGAACATTCTGTTGCACAAGCGTGGCGTGCGCCTCCACCTCGCTCGGGTCCACCTTAACCAGTGATGTAACCTGCAACGCAACCGCCGCCGTAAGTGCCGCAACCAGCAGCGGCATCCTCCGCTTGCGATGAACCAGCATGGTCGCCGCAAACACCGTATTCACCAGCGCAATCTCAAATGACACTCCGTACACGCCAGTCACGCTCGCCAGCCGTGCCAGCGGCAGGTTGTCGATCTGTGCCGTCCCCAGCAGCGCCCAGGGAAAGCTCACCACGTGGGCCCGCAGCAGTTCCACCGCAACCCACAGGAACGGCGCCAGCACCAACGCCTTCCGGCTAAAGCCGGCTTTCGACTTTCCCGCCACCGCCATGAGAGCGCCAAATATCCCGTGATGCAGTCCAATGTAGAGCGAGAACAGCACCAGCAGCAGCAACGAAACCGCCGGCGAAACCTCACCGTAGGAGTGCATCACCGAATAAACCCAGTAACACGTGCCAAGGTAGAAGACCGTCCCAGAGGCCCAGCCCAGCAAGAACCCTTGCCATGGCCGCGCCGGAACCAGATATGAGAATGCCTCGTCGGTCAGCAACTGGGCTGCGTCTGCCTCGCGCGCGCGCAGCACTGCGTACATCAGCGGTGCCAGCGCAACCCAGCACAACCAGTACAAATTAGGTCGGGGGAAAATCAGAACTTGCAGCAGCCCGGACGCAACCGCCAGCAGCCAGGCGCTCTTGTGAATGCCTTTCACAATCAGAGTCTAACAAACGCCGCTCACTTTGCGGCGGAATCTGTGAAACTGGTAATCGCCCACCTTCCTGCAGCTCAACCAGCTCCAACGCACTGCATCTTCCTTGCTGAAACCAATCTCCGGAAGCACTGTCGGTCTCGGCCCCTGCGCGCTTAATCGTCCCACCTCCAGCGGCGAAACCGTAACAAACTTCTCATCAATCAGCTCTGCCTTAAGCATTCCCGAGTAAAGCGTCGGGCCGCCCTCGCAAAGCAGATAGTTGATTGCGTATCGCTCCCTCAGTGCCGCCACCGCCTGCCGCAGTTCCACGCCCCCAGGAGCTGCCGCCTCGTCCACTCCGATAATATCCACCCATGCATGAGACTGGCGCTGTGCTTCCAGCCTCTGGGCTCCCTCCCGTGTTGTCACCACCGTCACGTCCACGTCTTCGCCGTCAAAGACCGCGTAATCGCTCATCTGGAAATCTGCTCGCGCCGTCACCAGAATATTGCGTTCTCTGCCGCGGTGCAGATGCGTCCGTAGTTGCTGCATCCCTGCGTCCATGATCCGGAAGACCGGACCCCGCGGCCGTGGCCGTCCCATCTTCTGTTCCTCGCGCAGCGTTCCCATTCCCAGCATCACCGCATCGGCGTGAGCCCGCAACAGGTCCATCAGCCAGCGATCCTCCGGTAAACCGGAAATATCCGCTCCGCCCGCCTCGGCGCCCAGCAGCGAGACTATTCCATCGATAGTCTGAACAAAATTGGCATACACCCAGGGCCTGCCCGCCGGGGGAGCAGGAAAGCCCAGCTTGCCGTATAGCGCCATTGCCGGATCCAACAACTCCGAACGTTCACCATGATCGAACAAAACCTGGAAGTCGTGCATGACGCCCGTAATCATACACGCTTCCAATTCCGCCGGCTCTGCTTGTCTCTCCAATCCGTCGCCGCTCGCTCTGCCTCCCTATCCGATTTCGCCTTTTTGTTTCCGGCAGTTGTGAACCTCTCCCCCGCTTTTGACATCTGATGCAATCATGGCGAACTGGAGGAAAGGTCAACCGGTGCGTTTCGTACCTCTATCGCAGGCAACTGGCCGCGTGCTGGATGTTTATCGCGACATGCAGCAACTTCTTGGCGTGCCTCACATCGGCAGCTTCTTCCAGTTTCTTGGCGGGCACCCGCGCTTTCTCGATCGCTTCTGGAGCGTGGTTCGTCCCATCGTTCAGTCAAAGGAGTTTTTCTCCTGCTCCACCCGCTTGCGAGCCAACGCCTACACCCGTATACACACCTACTTCGAGGTTCCCAGCCTCGAACTCGTTCGCCAGCAGTTCGATCCCGCCGTCAGCGAGGAGTTGAAGGAATGCATCGACCTCTTCTACGATTCGCTTCCGATGAGCCTTCTGCTCGCGTCATTGCTCTCCGAGGCCTTCGAGGGGCCAGCCGGAAGTGCCAATATCCTGATCACTCCCGCGCCGCCGCTCAAGCCGCATCGCCTCTTCGAAATCGCCGATGAGGAGAGCGCTCCGCCCCCTGTCAAGGCCATCTATGCTGACATTCGCTCCGCCACCAGCGCCGACGTGCTTTACAACATCTATCGGGCCTTTGGCCGCTGGCCCGGATTGCTCCGAAGCTATTGGACTTTGGTGAGACCCATCGCCGTCTCCGAACTCTTCCAGTACTGCGGAAACTCGGTGCAGGAGGATGCGCTGGCCATCGTCAGCGAACTTCCCGGCCCTGTGGAGTTCAGCTCCGCCGATTTGGCCGAGCTTGGGATGAATCAGAGCGCGGCTGGCTCGCTCACCCGTGGCACCAACATGTTTGTCCATAGCCTCGCCGCTGCCCTGCTCAATGTCAGCCTGGCCCGCATCGCGATGGAAGGCGGCAGTGTCCGCCATAACTCCATCACCGGGGAGAGCCCGGCCGCCGTTACGCTTGAAGCCAAACTCCCCTACGAAAAAGCGTCATAACGTGCGCCATAGCCACAGGAGTGCGTTCTGTGCTGGTTCTCCGGTCGCCCATGTGCCTACCCCACGCTGAACTCAACAGGCTATCCTGATCACCCATCCCGTGGCTTTTTCTTCGCCAGCCGCGCCAGCGTCGCCAGCTCTCGCAGGTACTCTGCGAGCGGCCGCGCTGGAGTCCCCCAGAAGAGCACGCCTTTGCCGCGCACGACCTTCTTACTTAAAACGCCGCACCCCGAGCCGAGAATCACGCCCTGCTCGATACGCACATGGTCGCCAATGCCCACCTGCCCGCCGACGAGAACATTGTCCTCGATTACGCTGCTGCCGCTGATGCCGGTCTGTGAGGCAATGACTACGTCGCGTCCGATGAGGACGTTGTGGCCCACCTGCACGAGATTGTCTACTTTGACTCCGTCGCTGATAACCGTGGCGTCCAGCGCACCCCGGTCGATCGTTGTGTTGGCGCCGATCTCAACGTCGTTGCCGATTTCCAGTCGGCCTATCTGGGGGAACTTGTGATACCGGCCAGTGGCAGGGTCCGGAACAAAGCCGAAGCCGTCACTGCCCAGAACCGCGCCAGCCTTCGCGGTCACTCGGTCGCCCATGGTGGTGCCGCTCAGAACTACGACGCGGGCGACAAGGTTGCAATCCTCGCCCATCACGACCCCGGGGCCGACGATACAGCCCGGACCGACCCGGCTGCGTGCGCCGATTCTCGCTCCCGGGCCCACCACGGCCAGCGCTTCCACGCATACGGAGGGGTGCAGTTGCGCCGAGGGATCGATGACCGCCGAGCCATGCACGCAGCCTTCCCGCACCTCGCAGCGGCGTAACTCCTCGGCGGCAAGGGCAAAGGCGAGGCGCGGATGCGGGCTGCGTAGCAGAACCTTGCCGCGAGAATTTGCCATGCCCGCGGCGTCGTCTTTTGAAACGATTGCAGCACCCAACGCAGAGCCGGCCTCGGCCGGGACGATGACCGCGACGGCCTCGCACTCCAGCGCGGCTTGCAGAAAGCGCTCGTGCTCCGCAAAAACCAGGCTCTCCGCGGTGGCACTGGCAAAGCTCGCAATTCCGCTCACCTCAACGTCGCCGCCTTCGCAGACAGCGCCGATTCGTTCAGCCAGTTTAGTTGATCTCATGCGTCCGTTGTACCACTCCCGCCGTTCTCTTTCGAGAGGATATTGCTTCTACCCCTCACACCGATCTGCGGCGCAGTTCTGCACTTCCATGCTCCGTCCGGCGACTGCCCGCTCCTCGCCCAAGGGAGCCAGTTGAAGGCAGGGCACCCTCTGGGTTACTCTACGCAGGCTAAGTGCGGAAATTATTTGACTGATTGGACGGGATTGATCAGCCGTTCCGTCGTCGCCGGAGGAGATTATGCAGAACTGGAAGAAAGCATTGGTCTGCACTGCCGTGGGAGCGGGTGCCGTGCTGGCTCTCTCCGGGCGCCGCAATCTTGGCATTGCGTCGGTCGCAGGCGGCCTGGCGATACTCGCCAGCGAGTATCCAGAGCGCTTTGAAGCCGTCTGGGAGAGCGCTCCGGAATATGTCAACCGCGCCACCCGGATCTTCGCCACCCTCAGCCGTCTTAGCGAGAAATTTGCAGAAGATGCCGAGCGCCGCAGTGTCGCTTCCTACGGGCAATTCCCGCGCGAGTGCATAGACTGAGCGCGTGCTTGACCGCTAATATCCTCTGGCCGTAGGCGACCCGCCGATTCCTTTCGCCATGATCTCTTCGGAGGCGGGTGACGCCTGCAGGTAGGGAGTGTTGTTCTTGTGCCGCGAGCCCGAGTTTGGCGGCAGAATGGCCAGGCGAAACGGAGCTGCCGCAGCGGTAAACTTCACCATCACGGAGTGGTAACCGCTCTCGGCGTGAATCTTGCCGCGCATCACTCCGGTGGCCTCAGGAGCGCGCTCCAGCACTCTTCGGCCATCGAAAAAGACCACCGCCTCCGCCCCGCTCTCCAGGTACACATTCCATTCACCGCTGCTGTTCAGGTAGGCGCTGGAATTGGCGTAAAAAACTCCCTTCGCTGAAGTCAGCGCAGACGGCAGAGCAAAACTTCCCTCCGGAAAGACGAGCTCATAATGTTCACTTAAGTCGCGCCGTGCGCCCTCTTTCGCCGCTGCTTTCTCGGGCGCAAACCGGCGTGCGAAATCCCCCTGCTCGCCGCCCCCAA
This sequence comes from Candidatus Korobacteraceae bacterium, assembly GCA_049521655.1. Classification (GTDB taxonomy): domain Bacteria; phylum Acidobacteriota; class Terriglobia; order Terriglobales; family Acidobacteriaceae; genus TOLSYN. Next base: position 84,450 of record JBEKOO010000005.1, on the reverse strand, counting down.
AACGTCCGTCCAGGTGCCAGTCGGTAAGCAATCCCGCCTCGCGCGATTTCTCCAGCACCTCGGCCTCGTCCATGATCTTCTTCTGATCTTCCCGGCTCTCTGGCCTGGTAACCGGCTCCGCGGCTTTGACCTTGAAGTGGCTCAGCCAGCTTGGACGGCGCTCCTGAGCGCTCAACGTCTGTGCGATAAAGGCTGAGCCCGCGAAGAGTAGTGTCAGGATGGCTATCCATCTCCCCCACTTCCTGGCAGCAGGATGCGATCGGTAGGCGGTGATTGGTCTCGCGCCATTTGTAATACCCCAACGCATCACGGCAGTACGATCCTCACTTCGCGCTGCAGAGCCTCGTCGGCGGCGCGGCAGAATGACCGGAAGGCCGCGTAGTCCTCGGTTGCCACGATGCGCGGAACCACTTCGGTGTAGGTTTCCACGCGCAGAGTGCGACCTTGCCGCTGATAGCTCACTTCCACCTTTCCAAAGGCGGTGCTCAACTTGATGTCTTCCGGTAGCAGGGCCTCGGAGCCTTCAGGTAGCTCGTATTCAAAGACCTCGCGCTGGCTGGGAATGACGGGCACCAGGACAGGATTGCGCCGCGCCTGCTCCGGCGCGTACCTTCTGGTCAGCCCTGCGCTGTTCAGCGAACTGCGCAACTTGGCTTCGCGCTCGCCGTGTGCTGCGTCGATCGAACCTTCGATCTTCAGCTCCACCTCGCGCGAACCCCGCGCTGTACCCTCGGCCACCGCATGCGCGATTCTCACCGAGCGATAGAACTGAGCCAGCGTGGCGCGATAGCTGCCTGCAAGGTTATCCGACCCGCTGCTGCGCCGCTGCTCGGCTGCAAAGTATCCTGCAAAACTGGTGTGCGCGGTGAATTCAACCCGCCCATCGCATCCAACCCGCGCCTTGACCTCGCGGCTGATGCGGTTGGCCTCGGGCGGCGAAAACGGGACCGTGCGTCGCGTCGCCTTTCCGCCAGCGTCCACGGTTATAACCACCGCGCCCTGGTCGTCGGGTGGGAGTTCACCGAGGGTCGCATATTCCGCAGTCCCGTCCAGGTAGAGGTTGAATTCAGGAACATAAGCCATGGCGTGGTTGAAGAGCTGAACCGAGTATGCCTCGGCGGCTACGTTGCCCGCCGAGCGCGTGCGCACCATGGCGAATTCCGCAGGCACGCCGACCGCTCGGAGCAGCGCCACGATCATGGCCGCCTTGTCCTTGCAGTCGCCAAACCCGCGCCGTTCGACCGTGGCGACCGGATAAGGCCGGTAGCTGTGTACGCCGAACTCAAAAGCGATGTACCCTGTGCTGCGCTGCACGCTCTCATACACTGCCTGCACCTTGCCCCGGGCAGTGAGGTTGCGCTCCAGAATCTGCTGAGCCAGCAGGCGCAGATTCTCGTCCAGCACGAGTCCGTCTTCCAGCAGGCTGCTGTACCAGCGGCCAAACTCCTCCAGCGAGCCAATCGTGGAAAGATGCAGGTACGGCCCCTCTTCACTGGCTCCGGGCGAAAGCGCCTCCAGGGGCTGTGCATCGATGTCGCGCATCTCCCAAATCCGCGTGGTTTCCTCACCCTTCTGCCGCACCACCGCAGGACCCAACCCGCGCTCGGCTGCATAAAGCTTCATCGAAGTTGGCGCAATTACCACCTGCCGCCGCAAACGGGTCGGAAGTGCGTCGCGGAAGAGATTCATCCGCGCGTAGTATCCCGCCCAGGCATTGAGTTCTACCGCCGGCTGCAGTTGGTATTCGATCTCGACAAGGTCGCCCGCCTCCAACTGAGGGAAGCGCAAATCGCGTGCGCGAGAGTCAAAGTACATCGAGGTGCCCCGTTCGATGACCGGCTGGTCGGCGGAAGCCGTGGCTTCCACTTCGCGGCCATCGCTCTTGAGCACGCGCGCCCGCACCAGGCAAAGCCTCTCGCTCATGCCGGCATACATCACGGGATGAGGGGAAAAGCTCTTTGCGCCCTGAATAGTATTGATCCGCCAGAGCTCTTGCACATGAGTCGCGGTCAGACCGTCGCGTCCCAGGCTGTCTTTGCGCAGGTGGTCGATGCGGATATCGGCCAGAACCTCGATGTCTCCCTTGGCGTGCTTTGCCGCCAAAGCGGCGCGGCGCGCATCCACCAGAAACTCGGCATCCTCGGGAAAGGCGCGCTCACCTGCCGATTGCCCCGCCGGATGCGCCGCCGCAACATCCAGCAATATTTCGGCCTCTTCGGCGGAATCCGCTGCGGGTAGCATCGCCGACACAGACACATTCAGCGCACCTGCGTCTTCGGCAGAAAGGCTTTTTGCCAGGGTCTTCAGTTCGCTGACAAAATACTTGCGTTGCTCTCGACTCGTGCTGGTCAAATATTGCAGTTCAAGGCTTTCGATTTCGTGGGCGTGGGATGGGGTGACGGCAGGCAAGGTGGCTGACGACTCGGCTGCCAGGGCCGCTGCCGGGACCAAACATATCAGTAATATTCCGGCGAGTACGTGGCGGCGCGTCATGTCTCCTGCTGGACGAGCGAAGCCCCGAACATTGCGATTTGGAAGAACAGGCCGCGGGAGACTGGTTTGGGTACACCACGGCCCGTATTCCTGGACCTCCGCCCTCCCCTGTGCTGGTATTCCCCCAGAGAATTCCGCTCCTTGAAGAGCATCAGTCCAAATCTCGTTCAGGTTATGCGAGAAGTCTGCCCCACTTCGGCGAGCGCGGGTATGCGCAGGACCACTTAGGAGCCTACGGAGTTTCTCCTTAGTACTGCCAAGAGTCGGCGTAGTACATCCTGCATTGAGCGGTTGGCCCCTCGCCGTGGGCCCATACTCCTCAACGTGCATGGGAATGCGTGCCCGTAGGCCCTGTCCCCGCGTACAGCGACGAACGTATACTTTTTCGTGGTTTTTTTTCCAAAGCTGAGTATGCTAGCGAAATGAAGAATACTTCAGGTTCAAAGACTCCGGCTCCGGCAGCTTATTCGGCGAAGAAAAAAGGCTCGGAATTGCCGCCGGCCCAGAAGGCGCGGCCATCCACCAAGGTGAAAATCGCGGTGGTGGAGAGCGATCCGCTGCGCTTCATAGGCTTCCGCGCCCTCTTCGATTCCGAACCGGACATGGAACTGGTCTCCGCCTCGGCGACTGATATCGCCAGCAACGCTGACGCCGATTTGATCCTCCTCGGCAGCCGCAGCGGGCAGAATCTCTTCGACGCCATGGCTGGACTGAAGGCAACGCGCCCCGATCTCCGCATCCTGGTCACCGGAGCAGGCGCCGACGACGAGATGATCCTGAAGGCTCTGGCAGCGGGGGCCAAGGGATACGTGGATGAAGCCGCCGGTCCGGCTGAGTTCGCCATGGCCATCCGCATCGTCCACCAAGGCTCGGTCTGGGCTCCGCGACGCGTCCTCTCCACCTTCATTGAACGCGTCGCATCTTCTCCGGGAAGAATTTTTCCGGCGGGCCGGGTAACCTTTACTGACCGGGAAAAAGAGGTACTGGAACTGCTGGTCGCCGGACGCTCCAACAAGGAGATCGGGTCTGCGCTCGGCATCGAGGAGCGCACCGTCAAGGCTCACGTTGCCAAACTGATGCGCAAGGTGGGCGTGCAGAATCGCATTGCGCTCTCGGTTCATGCCATTACTCACTCGCTGGTCTCAAGCAGCCGGTAGGCACATCAATCGCTATTATCGAGGATGATCACCCCCCCCCCCGGTGGCCATCCTCATTTTCATTTTTCAATCCCCAGTATTCTTGGCCCGCAAGGTGTCACGTCGGACACTTTTCGCAAGTTCTGAAAACCTCAAACCCTCAATCGCCATCTCAAACTAAGAGTTATGATTCACCAGTGAGCCTCTAACTCCGCACGGAAGGAAATAAGAATGAAGAAAACTCTGATTGCGCTCCTCGTGCTTTTCACAACCACCGCGGCATTGGCAGACGGCCGCGCCGCTGACGTTGACCGTTTGCAGAGCGCCGCCACGGTGATCCAGGAGATTATGTCCGCCCCAGATAGTGGAGTGCCCGAAGAGGTAATCTCCAAGGCCAAGTGCATCGCGGTCATCCCCAGCATGTTGAAGGCTGCTTTTGTGGTTGGCGGAGCCTATGGCAAGGGCGTGGCCAGTTGCCGCACCGAAAAAGGCTGGAGCGCCCCGGCGTTCTTCTCGCTCAAAGGTGGGAGTTTTGGCTTTCAGATCGGCGGACAGGCCGCTGACATCGTAATGCTCGTCATGAACGATCAGGGGATGAACGGTCTGCTTGCCAGCAAGGTAAAGCTGGGAGGTGATGCCAGCGTTGCAGCCGGACCGGTGGGTCGTCACGCCGACGCCTCCACCGACTGGAAGATGCAAGCCGAATTGCTAACCTATTCGCGTGCGCGCGGGATTTTCGCCGGAATCTCGCTCAACGGCGCCGTCCTGATGCAGCACAAGGAAGACACCCGCGACTTCTATGGCCGCATGGTTCCCTTCAGGACCATCTTGCGCGGCAACATCGAATCGCCCAGGGAAGCGGCAATCTGGCACGATACGCTGGTGAAATACGCAGGAAAATAAGCACTCCCCCACCTGCGCCTGCCTTGCTCTGGGCAGCGTGGGGGAGTTGTCTTTGCTCCTCTATTCATCGCGCGGCGGCTCTAAACCTGACCAGCTTCGTGTTTTCAGTCACCGCCGCAAAGCGTTAGGCTTCTCACCTTCAATGTCGATGTGCGCGAATTTTCTTTTACACTCGATTCATGCCATTCCTGCTGGTCCAAGGAGTTCTCTTCGACCTTGACGGCGTGCTGATCGACAGCACTGCCGGCGTCACTCGAGTCTGGCGCGACTGGGGTATCCGCAACGGCCTCGATCCAGCCCGCACCGCCCACGCCGCACACGGACGCCGCGCCATCGACACGGTTCGCCTGCTGGCGCCGCAGCTCGACGCCGAAGCCGAACTGCGCGACCTGGAGCGCCGTGAAATCGCTGACTCGCACGACGTCGTGGTCTTCCCTGGAGCCGCGCGGCTGCTCGCCTCGCTGCCTCCGCGCCGCTGGGCCATCGTCACCAGCGGAACTAGCGACCTCGCCTGCCACCGCCTTCGCGTTGCCGGCCTTCTGCTTCCGCAATTCATCGTTACCGGCGGTGACATCGAGCGCGGAAAGCCACATCCCGAGCCCTACCTGCGCGGAGCCGCACTCCTTGGTCTCGGCCCCGCCGCCTGCATCGCCGTTGAAGATGCACCCAATGGCATCCATTCCGCATCAGATGCAGGGATGCCGGTTCTCGCCGTACCCACTACATACGCCGTCAGCGAGTTGGCTCAGGCCACGGCGCTTCTGCCATCGCTGGACGCCTTGCAGGCAACAATTGTGGGCGACTTGATTCGACTGAACTGGTAAATTGTATTGGCAAGGCCGGCTGGCCCCGCCAACGGAGCTTCCATGAATGAAGCTCTTGCCGCGCCTGCTGGGGACGATGGACGAACATCACGCGATGACTACAACCAGGGTTTCCTATACGCTCGAGTCCACTCTGGAAAGCATCCACAAGGCCGAGCAGGCCGCTGCGGAGCTTGCCGCCAAGACTGGCTTCGATGCGGAGGAATGTGGGCGCATTACCATCGCCGTCCGTGAAGCCACCGCGAACGCCGTCCTGCACGGAAACCACTGGGATCCCAACAAGCACGTGACCGTCTCCTTTGAGAGTGCGCCCAGTGCCTTGACGGTTATGGTCTCCGACGAAGGTCCAGGTCTGGATCCAGCCCTGCTTCCCGACCCTCTGGCCCCGGAAAACTTGCTCAGGCAATCAGGGCGCGGAATTTTCCTCATCAAGTCATTTATGGACGAAGTTCGTTTTCGAAGCATCTCGCCTGGTACAGAACTCACCATGATTAAATTCGTTCTTGCTCATGGCAGTTCGGAAGAAGGCAACCCGTGACGATGAAAACAACTTCTTGTCATGTGGACTACGAATCTCTGGCCATCGCTGCCTTCGTCCAGTAACTCTGGTTTCCGCAATCGCAATCAAAAACGCCAAAACAGAAGGCTCCTCATCGCGAGCTGTCGGCCAAACCATCCTTTTTCCTGCTTCCCACTGGACACGTCGCCCGCCCGGCCCCACAATACCTCTCATGTCCCGCATTCCAACCATCGCTTACGAACAGGCCGACCCGGCGGCCAGGGAAATCTTCGACCACTACAAGAAGGAGCGAGGCAACGTGCCCAACATGTTCCGCACCGTCGCCTATCGCCCGGAGATCCTTCGCACCATGATCGCCCACTTCCGCGCCGTCATGGAAACCGGTACGGTCGGTCTCAAGCTCAAGGAACTGGTCATCGTCCGCACCTCGCAAATCAATCACTGCGACTATTGCCTCAACTCCCACACCCAGCTCGCCCATCGCTATGGATGGAGCGAAGAGCAGATCGCCGACCTCGCCAACTTCCGTACCCGCTCTGATTTCAATCCCCGCGAAAAGGCCGCCCTCGAGCTCGCCGAGCGCGAGACACTCGACTCCAACGGTATTGATGATGAATTCTGGGCCAGCCTCCGCCAGCACTTTGATGAAGGAGAAATCATTGAACTTGCCGCCGCCATCGGTCTGTTCAATTACTTCAACCGTTTCAACAATTCACTGAAAATGGAACCTACCAGGTGATCTCACGCGCCCTCTTGTGCGCCGCTCTGCTGCTCGTAATCCCTGCCCTCGCGCAACAGGGTACGCCTCCCGCCGCGCAACCGAGCGCAGCTCCCGCCGTGCCCGCGCAACCTGCCGCTCCGCCGGCGCAGTCGCGTCCACTCCAGGTCGTATGCACTGCCGCCTCACACGCCTCGGAATTAATCGGCAAGAACGGATGTGTTGCCGGCAGAGTCTTCCGCGTCACCATCCGTAAGACCGGCAACACCCATCTCTCCCTCTGCCCCAGCGGCAAGTGTTCGTTCCAGGCGGTAGTCTCCGCCCGCAGCCGCGCCAAAGTCGGCGACCTCTCCTACCTGCACGGCAAGTTCATCGCCGTCATCGGCGATGTCACTGCATCTCGCGCCGGTCATCCTGTCATCGCCGTAAAAGACCGCCAGCAGATTCGTGTCGCGGCCGGCGATCCACCGCCTGAGTTTGATTCTGCCCAGGCAAAACCCTTCGGCACCGGTCAGCGTGGCAGCAAGCGCGGCAGCGCCTGGTAGCTCACGTCAATCTCCCTGTGGCAGTTGTGGTGCGTAGCGCACACCCACGAACAGCACTCCCGCCGAGATGGCAATCGCCGCCGAAGCTGCCACAAACGCCATTTGCATATTGCTGCGATCGGAGATGTAGCCCATCAGGCTTGGCGAAAATGCATCCCCCAGCAAATGGATGGTGAAGATGTTCACGGCAAAGGCCGTCGAGCGGATCGGCGCCGAGACCGAATTCAAAATCGCCGCATTCAGCGGGGCCGTATTCAGCAGCAGAAAAAACTCGCCAAAAAAGATCGCCGGATACATCCACTCCCCCGCATGGAAAACCGCCAGCAGCACCGAGGGCAGCGCCAGTGACATTCCAATCGCGGAGATCAGGCAGTGGCCGCCGCGCTTGCGTGCCTCCATCCGGTCGCCCAGCCAGCCGCCCAGCATCGTCGCCAGAATTCCCGCCGCCAGCGTCAGCAATCCGAAGCGCAGATTCGCCGTGGCCAGCGGCACGCTTCGTATCCGTGAAAGAAAGGTTGGCATCCACACCTGCATTCCGCCCACCGCAAAGGTCATCAGAGCCATGCCCAGCGTTGCGGTCCAGAACGCCGGATTACGCCACAACCCAGCGAACGTCCCGCGCTCCAGGGTGACCGCCAGCCGATCCTCGGCTCCGCGCCTGGGCTCGGGAACCATCAGCAACAGCAGTCCCAGCACAACTCCCGGCACTGCGCCCACCAGGAAGGGCGCTCGCCAGCCCCAGCGTGCCGCCACCGCTCCGCCCACCAGGTATCCCAGCGCCGTTCCCACCGGTATCGCCATATAGAAAACCGACAGCACGCGCCCGCGCCTGTACTCCGGATAGAGGTCGGAGAGAAACGATGGAGCGATGGCGACAAACGTCGCCTCGCCGACTCCCACCAGCGTGTGCCGAATCATCAGTTCTGCAAAGGTGTGGGTGATTGCCGTCAGCAGGGTCGCCGCGCTCCACAGCAGTGCGCCCGCGCACATGATGAGTCGGCGCGGATATCGGTCTGCCAGCCAGCCCACCACCGGCGCCGTTACCATGTAGCAGAAGAAGAACGCCGTCGTCAGCAGACCGAACTTTGCATCCGAACCCGGAAATTCGCGCTGCACCAGCGGCTGCACGGCAAACAGCACCGAGCGGTCGATGTAATTCACAAAGTTCAGCGCCGTCAGAATCACCAGCGCCCAAGCGCCTGCGGCCGGCAGCGCAGCGTTACCCGACGCCCCAGCGCCCGCGGCCGGCAGCGCAGCGTTACCCGACGCCCCAGCGCCCGCACCCGCCGTTGACCAACGCCTCACCCGTGCCTGCTCTTCGCCCAAGCGTTTGCCTCGCTGTTGACGGTGCTCCACACTTGCCGTGGCTATCAAATGTGGGATTGGATCTATATGCTATCTACTGCCTTCTCGGCCAGCGCGCTTCCACCAGCGTACCCAGGCCGCCACGCGGACGGAACTGTCCCCTCACCTCGCACCACACCGGCTTGGCCGCCTTCACCACATCCTCAAGAATCCGGTTCACCACGTTTTCCTGGAAGATTCCAAGGTTACGGTATTCGTTGATGTACTCCTTCAGCGACTTCAGCTCCAGGCAAAGCCGGTCAGGCACATAACGAATCCACACCGTGCCAAAGTCCGGCAGCCCGGTCTTCGGACAAACGGAGGTAAATTCAGGAATGTCGATCTCGATCTCGTAGCTTGGGAACTGGTTGGGCCAGCACTCGATTGCGGGAAAGCTGTGCTCCAATCCGCTGGCAGCGTGGTCCGGCGTGTAGCCAAGGCGTGTCATGCCTGAAGCTTCGGATCTTGGTCGTGCGGATTCAAGTCGTGCCGATTCAAGTCGTGCCGATTTCTTCTTCGTGGCCATCCGGCTATTCTAGCCGACGAGCTGACTCCCCGCCTGTGGCAGAGCTCTGAATTTGTAAGTTGATCTTCGTGAAGCGTCCGTACACTAAGCGAGCACTCACCGGTGTACAATTTCCGGCAAGCATTTTCAATCAGCCAAAGCAGCCGGTGATCCCTGAGGCAGATGGAGTTCGCGTGCGACTGAGCGCAGCTCCCGGATTTGGAGGTGACAGATGGCGAGCTCGAATGATCCGAGACTTTATCGCAGGGTATATGGCAACGGCGTATCGGCTCCTCAAACACCTGGCTCACTGGGCCGGAATGATGCTGCCGATCCCAATGCCATCTCGCACTCCGGCAATTCGCAGGGCCCTCTCGGCTCGAATGGCGATCATGCGGCTCAAACGGCGTCAGCAGCCCAGCACGGAGGCGGACTATCGAAGGCTGCCGTGTCGATCTTGCTTCTGGATAAGCTGAAACTGGCTTTGTTTCTACGCTCCGTCGCCCATGATCTGGCTACCTCGCAATTAATCAAGAAAAGAACTGAAGGCGTTTTTTTTAAGGATACAGACGTCGATACCGGAACTCTGGCCGAGCAGAAAGACATGGCGGATAAGAATCTGGACCGCCTGCATGTACAGTTTGCAAAGGCCGTCGCGCAGGGCAGCAAGGCTGCAGTGCAGTTTCTGCTGGACCAGGATGAAGAACGGAGCAAGGCCCGCGACCACATTAAGCAGGTATTCGCCGAAGCAAGCCGGTCGAATGAGCAGAACACGCGCAACCTCGGAACCACGGTGAAAGTTCTGAAAAGCGTGGAAATCGTCTCTGGCGCAGTGCTGACCGTCTCTGCTCTCTTCGTCTCGGCTCCCGCCGAACTTACCGCCGGAGTCATCGGATTCGGCTATGACACGGTAACCGACGTTATCGATAAAGTTGGAGAAGCCCAAAAAAAGGATGCCGCCCTCGTCGCGCTTGTTGCCGGGCAAACGGGCATAAAGTCGGGTTTAGGCGCTGCCCAGCAAAAGCTTCAAGGCAAGCTGGCTGGAGCCGAACTCAAAGAGGTCGAGAAGCTTGAGAAATCGGTCGAGCATCTCGCCGGCAAGATCGAAGTCAAACAGCAAATGATCGAGGCCACGAAGAGTATCCGTAATAAGAACAAACTGACTCGTCTTATGGCCAAGGACGAGTCGGCGCTTGCCAAGGCAACTAAGACCGTCCATCGCTTCCGGGGCGTTGCCATCGTCTTCGCCGCCTTTGACCTGGCAGGCAGGGTTACGGATTTGCAAAAGGTGTGGCACGAAGATTGAGCTTGTGATTCCGTTTCACCTCCGCCCCCGCATTTTCAGGAGCGCGCAGTCATTTGCCCGGCAGCATCGTCCCACCCTTTTCACTGCGATCTGCTCTGCCTTTTCTGATGATCGATTTGCACCTCATCTTCGCCTCCCCGCTGATCATCAACTCCGGGCAGAGCATTTCGCCTTGATAAATCAGGCCGTTCACTTGCCAAACCTGCGGCGAACCTCCTAGTCTTGAGCTTTGGGAGCGCTTTGCTCAGATATACTGAAAGCTCTTACTCATGGCTAACGGAACTTTGAACAGTTCGTCCGGCGGAGCTCGCCGACCTTGGATTACGACACTCGTCATCCTTCTGGTTATTTTTATCGCAGTCGGAGCCTTCGTTGAGCTCCGGCCGCGTCGCATCCGAATCTCGGTCGTCAAGCCAGTCCGTCAGGAAGTCGCCAGCTCCATCATTACCAACGGTAAAGTCGAACCCATCCACGGCTTTGAAGCTCATGCTCCTCTATCCGGCACGGTACAGAAGATGCTGGTGAAGGAAGGCGCGCAGGTAAGGGCCGGCCAGTTGCTGCTCGTACTCGATGACACCCGCGCTCGCGGCGATCTTGCCAACGCGCTGACCCGCCTCAAAGGAGCCCAGGAGAGGTACGAGAACCTTCTGGCCGGAGGCGACCGCCAGCAGATAATCCTCCGCAAGGCCGATCTGCAGAAGTCCACCACCGAGATTGACTCGGCACAACGCCAGCTCTCCGCGCTCGAGCGCCTTCAACAGCGCGGTGCAGCCACCCCCGAGGAGGTCGCCGCCGCTCGCGATCGCCTCAATCGCGCCCAGGCCGATCTCACCCAGCTTCAGGCGCCGGTCCGCTACTCGCCCGAGCAGCAGGCCCGCGCTCGTTCGGAAGTCGCCGACTCAAGGGCCAACGTGGATCTCAACGAAGAAATCGTCCGCAGTTGCAATGTTCGCGCCCCCTTTGACGGTACGGTCTACTCCCTCCCGGTGCGCGCTGACGCCTGGGTCAATGCCGGAGACATGCTGTTGCAGGAGGCCGATCTCTCGCAGTTGCAGGTTCGCGCCTTCGTGGACGAGCCTGAGATCGGTCGCTTGGCCATTGGACAGGCTGTTCGGATCACCTGGGAAGCGCTCCCCGGTCACACCTGGCAGGGCAGCGTCACTACCTTGCCCTCAACGGTCGTCAACCGCGGCTCCCGCGTCGTCGGAGAGATCTTCTGCAAAATTGACAACTCCGAACGCCTGCTGCTGCCCAACGTAAACGTCAACGCCACTATCATCGCCAATAGCAGGCAGAACGCTCTCACCGTGCCCCGCGAAGCGGTGCGCCAGGACGGCAGCCACAGCTTCGTCTTCGTCGTCCAGGATGGTCGCCTCAGCCGCCGCGACGTCAAACTCGGCATCTCGAATTTAACCCGGGTTGAAATTCTCAGCGGCATCTCGGAGAGTGACGTCATCGCCGTACAGTCGTTCAGCCCAGTGCCCATGCTGGATGGCGTCGCGGTAAAGATCGTAGAGAATCCTTCGTAATGATCACGCCCAGCCGCCTCCGAGTTTGTCTTTTTCCCCTGCTCAGCCGCCTGCTGACCGGGTTGCTGCTATTGGGCTTTGTGCTGCTTCCGCTTGCTGCCCGCGCCGCCGCCGATCCTGGCGAGTTGCTCGATGCCGGCCGCGCCGATGACGCCCTGCGCCTGCTCACTCCGCAGGCAGCCAACAACAATGCCACCGCTTTCAACTATCTGGGTCGCGTCTACTTCTCGCTGGGTGACTGGGACAATGCTGTGCGAAACTGCGAGCGCGCCTCCCAGATTGATCCCGGCAATGCCATCTTCCAGCTCTGGCTCGGCCGCAGCTATGGCGAAAAGGCTAACGCTGCGAGCCTGCTCTACGCCTACCCTCTGGCCCGCAAGACCGTCGCCGCCTTTATTGCCGCGCGAACCCTCGACCTCCAGAACATCGCCATCGCCCGCGACCTGGCCGAATACTACTCCACCGCGCCTGCCTTCGTTGGCGGCGGCAGTGATAAAGCTCTTGCCCTGGCTGATGAGCTGGCTTCCGCTCATCCCGCCGATGCCGCCTGGGTGCGAGCCATGGTGGCCTCCAACCAAGGCCATTACCAGCAGGCTGAACGCGAGTACATCCAGGCCATCCGCCTTGATCACGACTCAGCCCGCACCTATCTCGATTTCGCCCGCTACCTGCGTGCCCGTAAAAGCTGGGAGCGCTTCCAGCAGACCGTCGAGCGCGCCATCCAATCCGCGCAAATTTTTCCTGCGGACCGCTACGACGCGGCCGAATTGCTTCTGATCACCAATCGCAATCTTCCCCTGGCCGCGCAGCAGATGCGCGCCTATATCCAGGGTGGCCATACCGACGAGGCAGCTCCGCTCTTTCGCGCTCACTTTCTGCTCGGCGAGATCCTGCTGAAAAGTGGAGATGGCGGACAGGCTGCCGACGAATACAGGGCCGCACTTGCCCTCGCCAGTTCCTATCGCCCGGCTTCGGAGTCTCTCCGCCGCATGGGGCAGCGCTAGCGCCGGCGCTTTGCGCCGCTTGCGGAGGACCACGACCGAATCATGACGAAAGCCATCTCTTTGAAATTCCGGACTCCCCTGATCGCCTTGCTCCTGCTCGTCTCGCTCGCAATGGCTGCGCTACCCCTGTCTGCCCAATCCATCGAATTCCGCCCGGCAATCGAGCTTGCCCTCAAGCACAGTGGCGTCATGCTCGCGGCCTCGGCCGACCGTGCCCGCGCCGCCGCTCGCTATCGTGCCGAGCGCTATGCCTACATGCCCACCGTAGTCTTCGGCTCCGGCCTCGGCTATAGTGTGGGCCAGCCCATCGCCATCGCCGGAGAAGCGCCTTCGCTGTACAACGTCGTCCACAACCAGACCCTCTTCAACCTCGCCACTCGCGAAACCATCAAGGCCGCTCACAGCGACTCCATCGCCGCCGACATCGGCTACGTTGACCGCACCGCGCAGGTCATCCTCGATACTTCCCTGCTCTACATCGAACTTGATAGCACCCAGCAGCGCCTCGCCGCCGCGCAGCAGCAAAAGCAGTCCGTGGACCACGCCCTGTACATCGCGCAGCAGCGTCAGCAGGAGGGCGTCGCCAGCCTCCTGGACAGCAAGCGCGCCGCGCTCGACTCCGCCCGCGTCGATCTCCGCATCGCCGAGCTGGAAACCAGCCTCGACGTGCTTCGCGAGCGCCTCGGACGCGCTATCGGCCGCTCTCCCGCAACTCTGGAAACCGTAAGCGGCTCCATTCCCGCGCCTCCCGACTTGCCTGCGGCAGACGATGTCGCCTCGGTCGCTCTCGCCAATTCCAACAGCGTCCGCGTCGCCGATGAGCATGTCCGCGCCGCTCAAGCCCGTGCCCGCGCCGAGCACAGAATGAAATATCCCTCCATCGACTTCGCCGGACAGTTCGCCGAGTTCGCCACCTTCAACAACTACGCGCAGTATTACAAGGAATTCTCGCCCCATAACTACAGCTTCGGCATCAACCTTCGCGTTCCTATCATCAACCTCGCCCAGAATGCCCGCGCCGCCGCCGCCGATGCCGAGGCGCTTCACGCCGAAGCCGATGCCCAGAATGTCCGCGACCAAGTTGCAGCCGATGCCGTCCGCGCTCAGCACGCCATCCGACAGTTGCAAGCCTCCGCCAAGGTCAGCCGACTTGAGTATGAAGTCGCACAAGCCAACGTCGATGCCGTACAGCTTCAGGTGCAGAGTGGCCATGCCAACGCCCACGATCAGGAGCTAGCCCGTGCGGAGATCGCCAATCGTCAGGTCCTCGTGCTGCAGAGCCAGTTCGAGTACATTCGCGCCCAGCTTCAGCTTCTCCGCCAGACCGGCGAGTTGCAGGGATGGGCTCTCGGTAATCGGTAATGAGAGCAGGTGCCCACACTTGCCGTTGTTAGCAAATGTGGGCTTGCAGGCATATCACGATGGAAACCCAACAACCGCTTTAGCTTCTTGCATCGCACGGGAGACGCACTTTGACGCTTCGTAAATACCTCGTCCTGCTCTCCATCGTCATCTTCGGCTCCGCTGGAGACACCTTCCTGGCGCGCGGCATGAGAGATGTCGGCACCATCGACATTCATCATCTCGCCGATGTTTTCTACGCCCTCGCCAATCCCTGGGTCATCTTCGGAATCTTCAGTCTGCTGCTCTTCATGTCCTGTTACATGACCGCGCTCTCCTTCGCCGATCTCACCTTTGTCCTTCCCGCCACTTCCATTGGCTATGTCGTGATGGCCCTGCTCGGCCACTTCTGGCTGCATGAGCATGTCAGTCCGCTACGCTGGGCCGGTGTTGTGCTCATCACCGCCGGTGTCGGCCTCGTCGCCGGCGGGCCCTCCCGCACCGAGCATCCGCCCGCCCATGCCTCCGCCTCCAAATCCCTGCAGGAGCAGCCATGAGGGTTCTCTACACCTGGCTCTGCATCTTTTCCACGGTCTGCGCTTCCACTGCCGGAGACGTGTTCATCGCCACGGCCATGCGCCGCATCGGCGACCTCGGCCACTTCCGCCGCAATCACGGATGGCTCGCCGTGGTTCTCCGTGTGCTCTCCAGCGCAGGCCTCTTTGGCGGAATTGTTTTCATGGCCATCGCCTTCTTCAGCAACCTGGTTGGTCTCTCCTGGGCCGACCTCAGTCTGATGGGCCCGGCCTCGGCTGCACTCACCTTTGTCACCAACGCCATAGCCGCCAGGTTCTTTCTCCATGAGAACGTCGATCGCCGCCGCTGGTTCGCCACCATCTTCGTCTGCTGCGGAGTTCTTCTCCTTACCCGCTCCTGATCTGCGCCCACCTATTCGCTCCTCTGGTCACTCCTCCGTTGAACCTGCTTAGTGTGTTGAAGTTGAACTTGCTTGAGGTGTCATCCTGAACGAAGTGAAGGATCCCATCGCCGCTCAACCCGCCCGTGCAGCTTCAGGCTTTTCAACCGGCAATCGATTTTGCCCTGTCTCCTCCAGCTTTCTTCGCCAAAGATGCCGTATTTCCCACGTTTGCTGCTTTCATCAAACATGGGACCGCTCTCAACTACTGTTAAAATAGCCACAGGAATGTCCACCGACCGCAGTACCGCGCCCATCAAAGAGAACCCTCCATCTGCTTCGCCCGCGCCGCGTCCGCGCATCGGCTTCGTCAGTCTCGGCTGCCCCAAGAACCTCGTGGACTCCGAAGTCATGATGGGCATGCTCTCCACCGCCGGGGCCGAGATAACCGCCCATGCCGAAGACGCCGACATCATCGTCGTCAACACCTGCTCCTTCATTGACACCGCCAAGCAGGAGTCCGTGGACACCATCCTCGAGATGGTTCAGCACAAGACCCATGGCCGCGCCAAAAAGCTCATCGTCACCGGCTGCCTCGTCGAGCGCTACCGCAATGAGATCCAGAAGAACATTCCCGAAATCGACGCCGTACTCGGCACCGGCGAACTCGCCGATATCCTCGCCGCCGCCGGAATCGCTCCCGCGCCCACCGCGCCCAGTCCCTTCACCATCCTGACCGGAGCTGTAAGTAACCCCGCGCACCCGCACCCCAGTGCCTCGCAGCAGCTCAAGAGCGGCCGAGCGCCTACGGCCGGCAGCGCAGCGTTACCCAGCGCGCCTGCGGCCGGCAGCATAGCGTTACCCGACTCACCACCCGCCTCGCGTCCCGAGGGCAATGCTCGCCAGCAAGCCGGACGCTTCGCCCGCACCATTTGGGACGGCGCCACAGCCGAGCTGCCCAGCTATCTCTACGACGAGAACACGCCGCGCCTGCTCGCCACGCCGCGCCACTCCGCCTACATCAAGATCGCCGAAGGCTGCGATCACCCCTGCGCCTTCTGCATCATTCCCCAGCTCCGCGGCAAGTTCCGCTCCCGCACCATCGCCTCGGTCGTTACCGAAGCTCGCCGCCTCGCCGCGCAGGGCGTCCGCGAGATCAATCTCATCGGGCAAGACACAACCTGCTTCGGCGAAGACCTCGGCATTCAGGATGGCCTCGCCGCGCTGCTCGAAGAGCTCGCGCAGATCGACGATCTCCGCTGGGTCCGCTTCCTCTACGCTTATCCCAACAAGATCACCGCGCGCCTGCTTGAAGTCCTCGCTAGGTATCCGCGCCTTTGCCGTTATATTGACCTTCCCTTGCAGCACGCTGCGCCCTCCGTACTCAAGCGCATGAAGCGCGGCGGCTCGGCGGAGATCTTCCTCAAGCTCATCGCCAAAATGCGCCAGACCGTTCCCGAACTGACCCTGCGCACCTCCTTCATCGTCGGCTTCCCCGGCGAAACCGAAGATGACTTCCAGCAGCTCTGTGCTTTTGTCACCGCCGCGCAATTTGATTGGCTCGGCGTCTTTGCCTACTCCGACGAAGAAGGTTCGCCCGCCTATCTCCTCGGAGACAAAGTTCCACCCAGAGAGATCGAGCGCCGCCGCCGCAAGCTCATGCAGTTGCAAAAGCGCATCAGTCGCCAGCGCCGCAAGCAGTGGATTGGCCGCGAAATCGAAGTTATGCTCGAAGGTCCCAGTGAAGAAACCGACCTGCTCTGGGAAGCCCGCACTCCGGCCCACGCTCCTGAGATCGACGGCAAAGTCTTTATCAACGATTTCGGCGACCACGACTCCCCCAAGGCTGGCAGCTTCCATCGCGCCATCGTCGAAGAAGCTCACGACTACGACCTCGTCGCCAGATTGTTGTAAATTGATAAGGCTACGGTTTCAAGGTTTCAAGGTTTCAAAGTTTCAAAGTTTCAAGGTTTCAAGGTTAAAAACCCGGTGCCCCACCTTCGACGCGCACGCGAGGGCATCTCGCTAGCGAAGGCAGTAACAAATTGGCACAAGAAGCAGCTGCGCCTGCACCGGAAGGGCCTGACACAGGAGTGAGGATGGTGCCTTTTATTGCACGAATGGGGAGTGCGCGAACTTGCCCTTAGCCTTTGCTCTTAACCTTGAAACCTTGAAACTTTGAAACCTCGTATTACCTGTCCCATGACGAAGAAAAAGACATCGCTCCGTTGCCCAACCTGCCGCAAGATCGTCCTCGCCGCCGATCCTGATTTCCCTTTCTGCTCCGACCGTTGCCGGATCATTGATCTCGGCAGGTGGATCAGCGGAGGCTACGTCATCTCCTCGCCCGTCAATGATCCCGAATCCGGCGGCGAAGCCGAGTACAATGAGCCCGGGTACAATGAGCACAAGCTGCGCCGCATCGGAAGTCTCCGCAAAGGCCCCGAAGCGCCCGCATCTCCCGGTGAAAGCGAAGACCATGGACGCCGCAGGCCCAACTGAGCAACCCACTCCACACACCAAGCATGGCTCGGCCCGCCCCACTCGTCCCTACTGGGCGTGGATCGTCGCGACATTCTTCGGTGCCGGCGCGCTCAAGCCCGGTCCTGGCACCTGGGGCTCCCTGGCCGCCGTACTCACCTGGGCGCTGATCGCCCGCGCCCTGCCGCCGCATATGTTGATCCCCGGAGCCCTGATCTACTGTGCCCTGGCCACTGCCATTGGAATTCCCGCTGCAACTCTTACTGCCCGCGCCTGCCATCGCGACGATCCATCGCACGTGGTCATCGACGAGGTTGCCGGACAGATGCTCACTCTCGTCGCCGCCCCGCTCACCTGGAAGGTGCAGCTTGCGGGCTTCGTTCTTTTCCGTGCCTTTGATATCGTCAAACCACCGCCTATCCGCCTCCTTGAACGCCTGCGTCCCGAGGGCGTCGGCATCGTGGTGGACGATCTTGGCGCTGGTCTATACGCCTTCATCGTTCTACAACTCATGCTGCATTTCGGCATCGTAAAATAGTGGATGAACCAGTAAGCGCGTTCTTATGAGCAAAACTTCCGAATCTCCCGTCATCCTCTCCGTCGAACCGACCTTTGCCCTGCCCGGCGGTGAAATCGTTCTGCGCGGCCGCTCGCTTCTGGCCAGCCTCACCGAGCCCACGCAGCTCCTCTTCGGCGAGACCGTCGCCACCATCGTCTTCGCCTCGCCCACTCAACTCACCGTCCTTGTCCCGGAGAACGCCTCGGAAAACGCCTCGGAAAACGCTCCAGGCGATGCAATCACCGTGACCACGCCCCACGGCTCCGCCTCGGTGCCGTTCACGCTCGCCTCCTTGCTCGCCGAAAACCTCCACCCCGTCGCCAATCCTGCCGTCGATGAAGCGGGCAACATTTACGTCACCTTCTCAGGCTCCCGCGGCCAGTCCGTACCCACCTCGCTTTTCCGCATTGATGACGGCTCCATCATTCATTCCATCGATGTTGGAATCATGAATCCCACGGGCCTTGCCCTTGACAACGGTGGAAACCTCTACATTTCCTCGCGCCATGACGGCGCCGTCTATCGTCTTTCCACCTCGGGCGAGCTCTCCACCTACGCCGAAGGCATGGGCGTCGCCACCGGTCTCGCCTTCGACGAGCTCGGCAATCTTTACGTCGGAGACCGCAGCGGAACCATCTTCAAGATCGCGCCCGACCGCCAGATCTTCGTCTTTGCCACCATTGAAGCCAGCGTCGCCGCCTATCATCTGGCCTTTTCGCCCAATGGAAATCTCTACGTCACCGGCCCCACAACTTCGTCCAACGACTGTGTCTATGAGATCGACCGCAACGGCGTTGTCACTCCCTTCTTCAGCAATCTCGGCCGTCCCCAGGGCCTCGCCTTTGATCTCGAAGGAAACCTCTACGTCGCCGCCTCCTGGCGTGGCCGCCGTGGCATCGTACGCATTACTCCGGACAAGCATCCCTCGCTCGTCATCGCCGGCTCCGGTATCGTCGGACTCGCCTTCGATCCCAACCACGCCCTCATCGTGGCAACCAACTCCGCAGCATACTTCCTGCCATGGAGCATTCCCGGCTTCACCGTAAACCCCGAACTCCCGGAGCCATAGCCCAGCATCCCAATCGCCTCCGCCCAAATCAAAAAGCGCACCCATAATCCGGGTGCGCCTCTCCTGAATCAACCCTGCTCTACTTCACGTCCAGCAGCTCCACGTCAAAAATCAAATAAGCGTTGCGCGGAATCACCGGTGGCTGTCCCCGAAATCCATAAGCCAGATCCGGCGGAATCCTGAGCTGCCGTTTGCCGCCAACTTTCATGCCGGTCACCCCCAGATCCCACCCTTTGATCACATCTCCCGAGCCGATCGTGAACTCAAATGGCACTCCACGGTCGTACGAGCTGTCGAACTTCGTGCCTTCTTCCAACAGCCAGCCCGTGTAGTTCACCTTCACTTTGTGGCCCTTGGTCGCAACCGCGCCGGTGCCCACCTTCAGATCCCAATACGCCACTCCGCTCGGCATCGTGATCCCGGCTCCATCCACCGGCGAAGGACGCTGTGGCGCCGTTTGCGCCGTAAGCCACATTGCGGCCATCAGCAGCACCGTTACTATGAATGCTTTTCGCATCTGCCCGCTCCTATTCCTTGCCTACCGCGTCGCGCTTCACCGCATCGTGCGCTGCGTGCAGCTCCTGTAGGTTAAAGACGCTGATCACGCCCGCCTGCAGCACTGGAATTCCTTCCGCCGCGGCGCGCGCCGCCGAAAGCGTTGTAATCGTCGGTACCCGGGCCGTGATCGCCGCGCGCCGGATCGCCTTTTCATCGAACCACGGCTCGCCGCGTGCCTGCGGCGTGTTGATGATGAGCTGAATCCGGTCGCCTTTGATCAGATCGACCACATTCGGCCTTCCCTCTTTCACCTTGTAAACCCGCTCCACCCGCATTCCAGCCTCTTCCAGAGCCTCGGCTGTTCCATGCGTCGCCACAATCTTGAAGCCCATGTCCACAAACTTCCGCGCTACCTCCGCCACGTACGGTTTATCGCGCTCGTTCACGCTGATGAACACCGTTCCCTTGGCCGGCAGCGCCTGTCCGGCCGCCAGTTGAGCCTTCGCAAAGGCCTCGCCAAAGTTATCTGCAACTCCCATCACCTCGCCGGTCGAGCGCATCTCAGGACCCAGAACGGTGTCCACTCCCGGAAATTTATTCCACGGAAAGACCGGAGACTTCACATAAAAATACTCGCCCGTATCCAGATCCTTTTGCGCCGCAATGTTCTCCGGCAAAAACTCTTTCAGCTTTCGTCCCGTCATCAGCCGCGCCGCAATTTTCGCACAGGCCACGCCCGTCGCCTTGGAAACATACGGCACCGTCCGTGAAGCTCTCGGATTCACCTCGATCACGTACACCTTCTCGCGCTGGATCGCAAACTGAATGTTCATCAGTCCCACCACGTTCAGCGCCTTGGCCAGCTTGAACGTGTACTCGCGAATCGTCGCCAGCACCTGTGGCGATAGATCGACACTTGGCAATACGCAGGAAGAATCGCCCGAGTGAATTCCCGCCTCTTCGATATGCTCCATGATGCCCGCGATCACCGTGTCTTCGCCGTCGCACAATGCGTCCACGTCAACCTCGGTAGCGGCCTCCAGGAAGTGGTCCACCAGGATCGGGCGGTCCTGCGAGTATTCCACCGCCTCCGCCATGTATTCCTTCACCGCCTTCGCGTCGTAGGCAATCACCATCGCCCGTCCGCCCAGCACGTAGGAAGGACGCACCAGCACCGGGTAGCCGACCTTCTCTGCCGCCGCCAGCGCCTCCGCCACCGACGTTGCCATCCCGCCCGGCGACTGTGGAATCTCCAGCCGGTTCAGCAGCGCCTCAAAGCGCTTGCGATCCTCTGCCAAATCGATCGACTCCGGCGATGTTCCGATGATCTTGACTCCTGCCTTCTTCAATGGCAGCGCCAGGTTCAGCGGAGTCTGTCCGCCGAACTGCACAATCACTCCGATATCGTCCGTTCCCTTGGCCTCGTGCTCGTAAATCGCCATCACGTCTTCAAACGTCAGCGGCTCAAAGTACAGCCGGTCGCTTGTGTCGTAGTCGGTGGAAACCGTCTCCGGATTGCAGTTCACCATGATGCTTTCAATGCCGTCGTCGTGCAGCGCAAACGCCGCGTGGCAGCAGCAGTAATCAAACTCGATTCCCTGCCCGATGCGGTTTGGCCCGGAGCCCAGAATGATGACCTTCTTCTTCGCCGTCGCCATCGCCTCGTCCTCATCTTCAAAGGTCGAGTACATGTACGGCGTAAAGCTCTCGAACTCCGCGGCGCAGGTGTCCACGCGTTTGTATACCGGAATAATGCCCAGCTCCTGGCGCTTCTCGTAAACCTTGATCGCGCCCTCGCGCGGCGGCAGATTCCAAAGCTCGCTCAGCCTCCGGTCGCTGATTCCCTTGCGCTTGGCCTCGCGCATCTCCTCGCCCGTGATCGCTTCCAGCGAACTCTTCTCCAGCGCGGCCAGCTCTTCGTTCACTTCCTTCAACTGGTACAAAAACCACGGGTCCATCGCAGTCAATCGCGCCACATGCGGCACCGTCCATCCGTGGCTCAGCGCATAGCGTATATACTGCAGACGCTCCGGATGCGGTGACACCAGCCGCTTCGTGACGATCTTCGGCTCGATGGCCTCCGACTCCATGCGCTTGCCCGTCTCCAGCGAGCGCACCGCCTTCAGCAGTGACTCCTTGAAGGTCCGGCCAATCGCCATCACCTCGCCCACCGATTTCATCTGCGGCCCAAGGTTCTCATCCGCGCCCGGAAATTTCTCAAACTGCCACTTCGGAATCTTCACCACCACGTAGTCCAGCGTCGGCTCAAAGCATGCCGGAGTCTTCTGCGTGATGTCGTTGGTGATCTCATCGAGCGTGTATCCTACCGCCAGCCGCGCCGCAATCTTCGCAATCGGGAATCCCGTCGCCTTTGACGCCAGCGCCGACGAGCGCGAGACCCTCGGATTCATCTCGATCACGATCTGCCGTCCCGTCGTCGGATTCACCGCAAACTGCACATTCGATCCGCCGGTCTCCACTCCGATCTCGCGCATCACCTTGATCGCCCCGTCGCGCATCCGCTGATATTCCCTGTCGCTCAGCGTCTGTGCCGGGGCCACCGTAATCGAATCGCCCGTATGCACGCCCATCGGATCGAAATTCTCAATCGAGCAGACGATGATGACGTTATCCTTCAGGTCGCGCATCACTTCCAGCTCGTATTCCTTCCAGCCCAGCACGCTCTCTTCAATCAGAACTTCATGTACCGGAGAAAGGTCCAGCCCGCGCGCCAGCAGGTCCAGCAGCTCTTCGCGGTTGTAGGCAATGCCGCCGCCCGAGCCGCCCAGCGTAAACGAAGGCCGCAGCACCACCGGGAAGCCCAGCTTGCCCGAAAAGTCCAATCCATCCTTCAGATTGTTGACCAGTGCCGAGCGCGGCACGTCCAGCCCGATGCGCGTCATCGCGTCCTTGAACATCAAGCGGTCTTCCGCTTTCTTGATCGCCTCCAGTTGCGCGCCAATCAGTATTACCCCGTACTTTTCCAGCACTCCGCTGTCGGCCAGCTCCACCGCCAGGTTCAGCGCCGTCTGTCCGCCCACCGTCGGCAGCACGGCCATCCCTTTGCCGACACCGCGCTCCACTTCCTGCCGGATAATTTCTTCCACATACTGCCGCGTCAGCGGCTCCACATAGGTGCGGTCGGCCATCTCCGGATCCGTCATGATCGTCGCTGGATTCGAATTCACCAGCACAACCTCAAACCCCTCGGCCTTCAGAGCCTTGCACGCCTGTGTCCCGGAGTAGTCAAACTCCGCCGACTGTCCAATCACAATCGGACCCGAACCAAGAATCAGAATCTTCGAAATATCTTTGCGACGTGGCATCTACGTGTGCTTTCTCAACTACTGGTGTCTTTCTCAACAATGTGTTTAAGAGTGTCATCCTGAGCGACAAGCGCCAGCGGCGGGCAGCGGCGAAGCCGCGTTACCCCGCTGCAAGCGTGGAAGCGAAGGATCCCAGCACAGCTCAGCTCACCCGCGCCGCCCCAAGCTTTCCGGTAGCTATATGAGCACCTCACCCTCTCCACTCGCTCATCATCTTCACGAAATCTCCAAACAGATAATGCGAATCATGCGGCCCCGGCGAAGCCTCCGGGTGATACTGAACGCTGAACAGCGGGTAGTTACGATGCCGCAGCCCTTCCAGCGTATTGTCGTTCAGATCCACGTGCGTCAGCTCCACCTCGCTCTGCTTCAGCGAATCCGGATCGACCGCGTAGTTGTGGTTGTGCGCCGTGATCTCGACCTTTCCGGTCTTCAATTGTTTCACCGGATGGTTGCCGCCGTGATGTCCGAACTTCAGTTTATAAGTCTTGCCGTCCAGCGCCAGCCCAATCAACTGATGCCCCAGGCAGATGCCGAAGATCGGCACCCGTCCCGCCATCTTCCGGATCGCCTTCTGCGCATACACCACCGCATCCGGATCGCCCGGCCCGTTGGACAGAAACACTCCATTCGGTTGCAGCGCCAGCACATCCTCCGCCGAAGTCTGTGCCGGAACCACCGTCACGTCGCAGCCCGAGCTCACCAGCCTCCGCAGAATGTTGTGCTTGATGCCGTAGTCAAAGGCAACCACTTTCTTGCGCTCCGGCCCAAAACGCTCTCCCGCCGACTCGCTGGTCACTACCGTAAGCTGCGATAACGTTGCGTGGGGCACGGCAATCACCCGCTCCTCCACGTCGCCCTTCGTCCACTCGTAGCTCACCTTCGTGGAAACTTCCTTCGCCAGGTCCAGCCCGTCGATGGTGGGAGTGGCTTTGGCCTGCGCCACCAGCTTCTCCGCGTCCATCTCCAGCGTGGAGACCACGCCGCGCATCACCCCGCGGTCACGCAGGTGCCGCACCAGCGCCCGCGTGTCAATATCTGACAGCACCG
The DNA here is from genome assembly GCA_049521655.1 of Candidatus Korobacteraceae bacterium. Taxonomy (GTDB): domain Bacteria; phylum Acidobacteriota; class Terriglobia; order Terriglobales; family Acidobacteriaceae; genus TOLSYN. Next base: position 60,383 of record JBEKOO010000005.1, on the reverse strand, counting down.
GAACCCCGTGCCGCTCCAGGTATTCGTCCGTCACCTGGTGTGAGCGGTAGTTCGACGCATACGGCGAAAACTCGCGCACAATCAGCCCCTCGATGTAGGGCTTGCCCGATTCGTCATCGTCGGGATTGGTGCCGTAGTTGCCGATTTCCGGATTTGTGAGAACCACGATCTGCCCGGCGTACGAGGGATCGGTAAAAATCTCCTGGTAGCCGGTGATGGAGGTATTAAAAACTACTTCGCCCGTACGTTCGAGCCGTGCTCCGTAGCCTTTGCCGCGGAAGATTCTTCCGTCTTCCAGCGCAAGGATAGCTTGCATCGCATCCTCAGGGGAGTGGATTTTCTAGATGATACCAGCTATTCCACCACGGTGCAGCCCCGCGCCGAGGAAATCCTCCGCCGCAATGCATACTAATGCAGATACATGAATAATATACACACTCCTGAAGCTGCCCCACATTCGCCGCACTCAGCAAACGTGGGTCTGTTGCTTTTGCCTTTGCCTCTAACCTTGAAACTTTGCAACCCTGAAACCTTGAAACTTTGAAACCTGCCTTACGCCCCCGTCACCGCCGGAGCCTCGCCAATCCACAGCCGCTCTTCCACCGCCCGCAGCATCGCCGCAGCCACGTCCGCCCGGCTCACGCGGTTCGCCGCCGGACGGCCCGTGCTCACCACAAATCGCCCTGTCAGCGCCCCGTTGGTCAGCAGCGTTGGCCGCAGAATCGTCCAATCCAACCCGCTCGCCTTTACCTCCGGCTCCATCGCGTTCTTGTCCTGGTACGGAGCCCACAGCAGCGTGCCAAACAGCAATCTCCCGATCGCGTTAGCCTGCGCAAGGCTTTCGCCCGCGCCAAATGCCGACTCCACCACAAGCCGCCGAACTCCCTGCGCCTTCATCACTTCCATAATCAGCCGCGTTCCTGCCGAAACCACACGAGTATTGCGCATCAGGCTGCGCTGTCCCAGGCAGCTCAGCACGGCGTCTGTTCCCAGCACTGTTTTCGTCACGCTCTCCTGCTCCAGCACATTGCCCAGCACCAGCCGCATATTCTGGTTGGTCAGCGGCATCCGGTTCGGATTCCGCACCAGCACCCGCACGCTGTGGCCTTTTTCCAGTGCCTGCCGCGTCAGCTCTAGTCCTGTACCGCCGGTCCCTCCGAAGATTGCCAATCTCATACTGTCTTTCCGTTCTGCGCTCCGGGCGGCAAAGCGCGCCGCCCATCGGATGCGCCCAAGCCTTGCATTACCGCAGCTTGCCCATCATTCTCGCGGGCCAGTAAGCAAAAACCGCCTTGCCGAAAATTGCCTTCCGCTCCACCACCCCAAAGTCGCGGCTGTCGCTGGAGAGGTTTCTATGGTCGCCCAGCACAAAGTAGCTGCCCTCCGGAACCATAATCTCGCTCATTGAGCGCTCGTCCCGGAACTGCTCCGGAACGTATGGCTCCTGTAGCCGTTCGCCGTTCACAAAAACCGCTCCTCGAAAGATCTCTACCCGGTCGCCCGGAACTCCCACGATTCGCTTAATGTAATTCTTGCTCGGATCAACCGGATAGCGGAATACCACCACGTCTCCACACTCGATAGCCTCAAAGCGGTAGACGAATTTGTTGATGAAGATGCGTTCCTGGTCGGCTAGTCCCGGCATCATGCTGGTTCCCTCCACCTTCACCGGCTGGTAGAGAAATACGATGATGAAGATCGAAATTCCCAGCGCGACCACAATCTCGCGCAGCCACCTCCATGCTCCTCGATCCGGTATCGTATCCTCCGCCTTCCCTGCCGCCGCGGATTGACCCTCGTCCATCTCACACACTCCGTATCACAATTCATTCTATACAGACGCAAAACTGCGCCGCAGGTTGAGCCCAATCTTCCCTTTCTCGCCATCGCCAAAAGAACCCGCCAAATCCCCCCGGTTGACGCTTCCTTCTGCACACGGTATAAAGCAGTATTCTGAGGTAGTTACCGTTTCCGGGTTTTTGACCGCCCCGGAACCGGTCGAGGGATTCGCATTCCCGGAAGGGCCTATGACCAAAAAACTCGATCTCAAGCCGAAAAGCCCCTCTGCCAAAACCAGAACGGAAGCGCTCGTGGATGCTTCCAAGGAATCGCAGGCGCGATTTGCCCAGACTCTGCAGGGCTATGAGCAGGGCCTCCGGCTTTTGCAAACCCAGAAGTTCGATAAAGCCAAGTTGCTCTTCGAGAAGGTGATCGAGTCTGGAATCAGCGAGCTTGCCGATCGCGCCAAAGTTCACGTCAACATCTGCAACCAGCAGTTGGAGCACATTCAGAACACCTTCCAGACCGCCGAGGAGCATTACGATTTCGCCGTCTCGCTCATGAATCTGGGCGACTTCGTCACCGCCCGCGAGCACCTCGAAGGTCTCTCCACCCAGCGCCCCACTCTGGATTTCGTCTGGTATGGCTTGGCCGTGCTTGAGTGCCTCACCGGACGCACCACCGAGAGCCTCCAGCATCTAGGAGAAGCCATTCGCCTCAACCCGGGAACTCGTTTCCAGGCCCGCAATGACTCGGATTTCCGCAACATGGCCGACGATCCGCGCTTCACCGAGCTGCTCTATCCCGAAGGTACTGTCGGGGCATAGTCATACCTGATTTCCGTCGGGCGGACTTACCCCCGCTTCCCTGCTCCCAGTGAGAGCGATGATGTCAGCGATCCCCATCTCAAGTCGTGTACAAGGTCTGCAGGTCGTCGCCATCGGCGGCGGCACCGGACTTTCCACCCTGCTCCGCGGACTCAAGCGCCACGTCATCTCCGCCCTTCCACCCTCCCCTTCGGCGACGGCGCCGCTTGCGCCCTTCATCTCCCGGCTCACTGCCATCGTCACGGTTACCGACGATGGCGGCTCCAGCGGACGCCTGCGCAAGGAGCTCGGCGTGCCCCCGCCCGGTGACATACGCAACTGCATGATCGCCCTCTCTGACGAAGAAGAGCTGCTCGCCAAACTCTTCCGCTATCGCTTCAGCGGCAGCGGCAGCGGTCTTGAGGGCCACAGCTTTGGCAACCTCTTCCTTACCGCCATGGCGGATGTCTGCGGCGACTTTTCCCTGGCCGTCAAGCTCAGCTCCGCCATCCTGAAAACCCGCGGCGAAATCTATCCCTCCTCCGCCAGCAGCAACGTGCAGCTTGATGCCTTGATGCGTGATGGCACGCGCGTCCGTGGCGAAACCAGAATCACCGCCAGCCGCAGCGGAATCGCCCGCCTCCGCCTTATTCCCGCCAATGTCCGCCCGCTGCCCCAGGCGCTCGACGCCATTCTCAATGCCGACATCATCAGCATCGGCCCCGGATCGCTCTTCACCAGTTGCATTCCCAACCTCCTGGTCCACGGAGTTTCTGAAGCCATCGTCCATTCCAGCGCCGTCCGCGTCTACGTCGGCAACCTCATGACCCAGCCCAACGAGAGCACCGGCCTCAGCGCCTCGCAGCACATCCAGGCGATCTTCGACCACGCCAAATGCCGCGTCTTCGATTACGCCTTGCTCAACTCCGCGCCCGTCCCCGCCGATCTGCGCGCCCGCTACGCCGAAGACAACTCCGAGCCTCTGTTCAACGACCTCTCCCAGATCCGAGCCCTTGGCGTCACTCCTATCCTCGGCGACTACCTCGACGCCACCCAATTTGCCCGTCACGCCACCGACCGCCTCGCCCTCGACCTCCTCAACCTTCCCGCCCACCTGCAACGCGATCACCAGGTGCAGCAGCCCGCGACATAGGAAATATTCCCGCTTCCCAAAACTGCAACCATCCCATTTTTTTCGTTTTACTCCTAAACTTTTAGTTGACAAATCTCTCCGCCTGATTCTTAATCTACGAAAGCTTTAGGAGACGAATGAAGTTGACCAGACAACGCAAGTCCGATCAGACGCTCACCCCGCTCGAACTCAAGATCATGCAGGTCCTCTGGGCCTCCGGGCCATGCACGGTCTCCGAGGTGCAATCCAAGCTCTCCTCCGAACTGGCCTACACCACCGTTCAAACCATGCTCAACATCCTTCTGCGCAAGAGCAAGGTGAAGCGTGTGCCTGAGGGCCGCGCCTTCCGCTACCAGCCCGCCCTAAGCCGCGAGCGCGCCGCCGGCAGCGCCGTGAATGATCTTGTAAAGCGCATGTTTGGCGGCTCATCCGAGGCATTACTGATGGCCATGATTGACACCCGCCAGATCAGCGCCGAAGAGCTCGAGCGCCTCGCGCAGAAGCTCGCCAACGCCAGCCGCGAGGCGGAGAAATGACCATGGAACGCACCCTCATCGAGTATCTGGCAAACGCTCTCTGGCAGATTCCGCTCCTCGCTTTCGGCGTATGGTTATTGCTTCGTGCCGTAAAGGCCTCGCCGCTCGCACAGCACTATCTCTGGCTTGCCACACTGGCGTTCGCCGTCCTCCTGCCTGCGCTCGGCATCCGCCAACCCGTCGCCCCCGTTTCCACGCAAGCAGGTACCTTCGCAGTAGCAGAACAGCCCGCTCCCGCTCCCCAGCCCGTGACGCTTTCCCCCAGCGTCTCGCGTCAAGCGGAGAGCCGCTGGCCGCGCGCTGCCGCGCAGCTTCGCGGCGTGCGCCTCACTCCAATCATGGCGCACAGCCTTACCGCGTTTTACCTCGCGGTCGTTTTTTTCGGCTTTGTCCGCATCGCGATTGCCTGGCGCGCGGCCCGGGGCCTCGTTCAGCACTCGCACCCGGTCGCGCTCTTGCCCCGGCACATCCGAGTTCTGAGCAACATTAGCCAGCGCCTTCGGGTGGCAGTGCCCGGGCTGCGCGAATCCATCTCCATCTCATCTCCAGTGATCGTCGGCCTGTCAGCTCCCGTACTGCTCCTGCCCCAGGAGTTTTTTCGCCACACCGAAGATGAGATCGAGGCTGCGCTCTGCCATGAGCTGGCGCATCTCCGCCGCCACGACTATCTCATCAACCTCTTTTGCCAGATCGCCTCCTTGCCCGTTGCCTGGCATCCCGCAACCCATGCCGTGCAGCAACGCATTCGCCGCACCCGTGAAATGGTCTGCGACGCCATCGCGGCGCACCAGATGTGCTCTGAAATCAAGTATGCGAAATGCCTGGTAGCTCTGGCGCAGAGCGTGTTGCACAGGCAGGCCATGGACGAGCCGGCGCAAGCTCTTGGACTTTTCAACAGAAACACATTGGAGGAACGCATCATGAGCTTGATGGAAAAGAAAAATGCACTGAGTCTCCGCGCCCGGTTGGCCCGCGCAGCCGCCGGGGCGATGGTAATCGCCGCCACACTGCTGCTCGCATCCCTTGTTCATATCGCGCCGGTGATGGCTGAATCCGTTCAATTATCGAACCCAGCGCCGCAGGCTCAGGACTCTGTGAGCGCACCTCTTCCCGCGCCTTCCCCTGCCTCCAAGCCAAGCGCAGCCGTTTCTCCTGCAACGTCTGCCTCGCACAATGCAGCGAAGATCGCAAAGCAGTCAGCCAGCGCAGAGCCCGACGCAACCTCCACCAACCCATCCTCTGAACTCACTCCAAAAGAGCGCGCCGAGCAGCGATCGGAAGACGCCTTGGACCAGCTACGCAGCGCCGGGTCCATCTTCAAGGACGGCGAGTTCAAGCTTCAAATGGAAGACCTCCGCCGCCAATTGGCGGAAACCCGGGCCGTGCTCAGCAGCCCGGAGTTTAGAAAGCAGATCGCCGAAGCCCTTCAGCGGCGAAAGGCCTTTGCCGCCCACCATGAGGAATTCGAGAAACAGATGGCTGAATTCCGCAAGCAACTTCAGAGCGGAGAGTTTCAGAAGCAGATCGCCAGAGCGCAGCGCCAGGCGGCCGATGCCGCGCTCCACAGCGAGGACTTCCGCAAGGAGATGGCCGAATTCCAGAAACAGTTCCAGAATGGCGAATTCAAACATGAGATGGAGCGAGCCGCTCAAGAGCTAAAAGAAGCTCACGAGCAATGGAAGAACAACTTCGCACAGCCGCTTCCGAAGCTCCCGCCACAGCCTAAGCTTCCGCCACTCCCAGAGCTACCGCCAGCCCAGGAGCTCCCGCGCCTGCCGTAAAGGGCGTCCACCTCCCCGCCCGCCTGCAACGCGAACGGCCTGCGCAATTCCCCACACCTTGAGCGCGCGGGGGGTAGCTGAAAGCAAACTGGTGTCCGTCATCGAACCTATTTGCGGAGATTCCAGGCAGCCGCTGGGCGCATCATGATACTGACCGGAGAGCAGTAACGCCGATGAGAACAAACAGGATTGGTATAGGGCTATTCCTGCTGCTGATGCTGGCTGTTCACGGAATGTGGGCGCAGGCGGGGCCACCATTTCAAACTGACGACCCCACACCGGTGGACCTTGGGCATTATGAGGCCTACATCTTCGGCACGGTGGATCCCACTCCGGCAGAAATTGACTCGGCGGGGCCGGCGTTTGAGTTCAACTGGGGAGCCGTTCCCAACGTGCAACTTCACGCGATTCTGCCCTTTGGGGCGGCTCTGCCGTCGAACAATCCCATTTATTTCCCAGGCGGAAAAGGCCCAAGCGCATTTGGCCTGACGGACATGGAACTCGGCGTGAAGTATGGGTTCGTGAAACAGACCAAGCACCGGCCGCAGATCGGTTCGTTTACGATGTTCGAGATTCCAACCGGCAGCTATTCGCGGGGGCTGGGCGTAGGCCGCGTGTGGTACAAACTCCCCATCTGGGTTGCAAAGGATCTCGGCCCCTGGAGCCTGTGCGGCGGACTTGGCTACGCGGTAGTCCCCCAAACGCAGTTTCGTAACTATCTTTACGGCGGATACCTCGTGAAGCGGGTTGTCAGCAAGAAGCTGGAGCTCTCGGCTGAACTCTTCTCTCATGCTCGCGAAGGTTTCGCCGCCGCGCAGACACAATCTTCAACCATGATTGACGCGGGCGGATATTACCACTTCAAATCGCCGGCTCTGCAATTGCTTGTCGCATACGGACACTCCATCGCCGGGCAGACGGAGAACTACGCTTACCTTGGCCTTTACAAAACCTGGGGAAAAGATAGAGGCAAAAAAAGCTCAGACTCCGCCATGGTGCAAGCGCAACCGCATTAGACGAGCGCAAACTGCGGCGCGCAGCTAACCAACCATCGAGAACCCTTGTCGTTGTGCTCTGAGGTGTGCTCCCGCTCGCAAACACCAGAAGCTGTTTCATAACCCGGTTTTGAAAGGGCATGGCTTCAGCCATGCCGCCAGGGAGCAGGAAGATCGCGGGCTTCAGCCCCTGAGGGGATGCGGCGCAGAGCTCCAAGCCGGCTATGGAATAGCTTCTAATCCCTCTCCCCTGCTTTACAATGAAAGCGCAATGTCCAACCCACGTTTTGCCATCGCCATTCTCGCCGCCGGCAAGGGCACCCGCCTTAAGTCGAAGTTGCCCAAGGTGCTGCATCAGATCGCCGGACGCCCGCTGCTCAGCCACGTTGTCCGTGCCGCCAGCAGCATCGTTGCTCCCGCCGACATCTTCTGCATCATCGGTCATGAGGCCGGGCGCGTCCGCGCCGAAATCGCGCCGCTCGGAACCCACTTCATCGAACAGCTTGAGCAGCGCGGCACCGGGCATGCGTTAATGCAGTGCCGCCAGGCTCTGGCCGCTTACGATCATATCCTCGTGCTTAGCGGCGACGTGCCGCTCATCCGCCCGAAGACCATCGCCGGCATGCGTGACTTTCACATAGCCCGCGCCGCGGCCATGACCATTCTCACCGCCGAGCCTCCCGATCCCTTCGGCTACGGCCGCATCGTGCGCCGCGTCGAGAACGGCGCGACCACCGATCAGGTCGAAGCCATCGTCGAACAGAAGCAGCTCACTGCCGAGCAGAACGCCATCGGCGAGATCAACTCCGGCATCTACGCCTTCAACGTCGCTGAACTGTTTTCCCGCATCGACTGCCTCTCCACCGACAATCCTCACGGCGAGTTCTACCTCACCCAGATCGCGTCCATCCTGCGCGGCGACGGCAAAGCCGTGCTGGCCCTGCCCACCGCGCACGCCAGCGAAGTGCTCGGCGTCAACACCCGCCGCGAACTCGCGCAGCTCGATTCCATTCTGCGCGAACGCAAGACGCGCGAGCTCATGGAGAGCGGCGTCACCATCTTCAAACCGGAGACCGTTCTCATCGACGCCGATGTCACGGTCGGCGAAGACACCATCATTGAGCCCTTCGTGCAACTGCTCGGCGCAACCGCCATCGGCGAAGACTGTTTCATCCGCAGCTACTCGGTGCTCACCAGCGCCCGCATCGGCAACGGCGTCCGCGTCAACCAGGGGACCATCGTCGAGGACGCTACCGTGGACGAGGCGGCGGTGCTTGGCCCCTACGCGCGGATTCGTCCGGGCAGTGAGATCGGCCCCGAGGCGCATGTCGGCAATTTTGTGGAAACCAAGAAGGCGAAGCTCGGGCGCGGCACCAAGGCCAATCACCTCACCTACCTCGGCGATGTCGAGATCGGCGAGCGCACCAACATCGGCGCGGGCACCATCACCTGCAACTACGATGGAGTGAACAAGCACCAGACGGTCATCGGCGCTGGAGCCTTCATCGGCAGCGACACTACGCTCGTCGCTCCCGTCCGCATCGGCAGCGGAGCCTACGTTGGCGCGGGCTCCTGCATCACCCATGACGTGCCCGATGACTCACTCGGACTCACCCGCTCCAGGCAGCTCATCCGGGAGGGATGGGCAAAGGCCAAGCGCGCCAAGCTCGAAGCCGACAAGCTGAAAAAATAAATCGCGCGCGCCTCGCGCTAAATCTGCTCCGCAGCCTTGCCCGCCCCGGCGGCCAGCACTCCCAGAACGATCAGCGCCACCGCGGCCAGCGGCTGACCCAAGGTTCCGGCCTCTGCGGCCATGCCGGAAAACAACGCCCAGGTCGCGCCCACCATCACCATCAGAACTCCAGCGGGCCGCAGGATCGCGTCGGTAGTGATTCCCACAATTTCTTTCTCGCTGCTTGCGTGTGCGTTGCCGTGACCTGACATAACCCTCCAGTGCGTACTTTTTCGATGTTGCCCGTGCTCCGGCGGATTCGCAAAGATCGTTTGTCATCAAACTCCCGGTCGCGCCGGGGCATAAACGATTGCTCTTTCAGTCAATCGTTTGCGCCTCGCAGGTAATCTTCTCGCCAATCCTTTTCAAACTTTCCAAAAGGATTAACGGATCAGTTATCCTATGCTCCTCAACGATTATCTTTTTCGTTAATGGTTTGCCTGGCGCTCAAGGCTGCACCACCTCCCGATCATGCATCGAAATTAGGACATCGGAATCAATCGTAAGCAGCTTCAGTCAGCCAGGAGCAAAAATGGGCGACAAGAAATTGCACGGTGAAGCACCGGATGCTGGAAGCACTCCGGACCTTCAGCCGCCGGAGGCCGGCATCGATCTCTCGGCTCCCTCGACCAGCGCGGGCAAGCCGCAGAATCGAGCGGCACGGAATTCGGCGTGGCCGGGCGCTCACCCGCACGCCGATCGCAGTTTGTGCTGCGCCGACGCGGTTCGCATCGACTGCGGCTGGAGTGTAACCGGTAGCGATGAAGAGGAGATTCTCGGTTACATGCGGGCGCACGCGCGCGCAGTCCACGGAAAAAACGAGTTCACGCCTGCGGAACTGGCAACAATGCGCCGCGCGATTCACAAGCTCGCGGCTTGACGTTTACTCGCACGACCCGCCCGCGCAGCCCACCCGTACGAGCGCAGCGCCAGCCCGTCCCAAGGCGCATTCCCGCGCCCGCGCGCCGTTACTTGGCATCTGGATAATTGCGTTTTGCTGTATGGAAAAAAGACGGTAGTCTTCGACTAGCGAGCTGACTGAGTGTCGAGAAGGGTACACCATGGAGCGCGAAGCATTCGCCAAGGTCATGCAGGAGGTGATGGACTCGCTCCCGGAAGAATTCCGCAGCCGCATCCGCAATGTTGCCGTGCTGGTGCAGGACTTTCCGCCAGGCCAAACTGCGTTGCGCCATCCCAGAAAATTTCTGCTGGGGCTCTTCCACGGAGTGCCCATGACGAAGAAGAGCGTCTTCAACATGCCAACCGGACCAGACTACGTTGTGCTTTACCAGAAGAACATCGAAGCCGTGTGCTCTACCGAGGCTGAAATCCGGGAGCAAATCCGGCGCACTGTCATTCACGAGTTCGGCCACTATTTTGGCATGGATGAGGAGCAACTCAAGGACGTTTAGCTGAGGACTGGTTGTCTCCGGATTGCCTACGCGCATCCTGCGAGGGCGGTGGTTGAGAATGCCTGGGCGAGTAACAGCTTGCGAACTCCTGCCATTTCGCGCAGCACTCTCTCCCTCAGCTCCTGGTCAAGCACCTCGCCGCAAAAATCACGCACGAGGGCGTCCATCGAGTTGCCGGATGCATTGGGGATCAGCCGGACTTCATTCATCTTGCCGTGTTGCTCAACCAGAACACCCAGGTAACGCTGGAAGTTGCAGGTTGCCCGCTTAATCGCATTCAGTCCGTAGACAGCCGCATTGAAGTCCACATCCCTGATGCCGCTGTCTTCCGTTTTGTTCAACATGCCTCAAACCTCTACTCTCTGCTAATAACTAATACAAACCCGTCTGCGGCGGGAAAGTCGTAGCTTTCATTTCCGTTGCCCTGAATGCGAGGCGGCAGCGCCAGTTTTCCGCTTGGAGTACGATGGCTTCTGCGGCACTCCGCGACATAGCAGTTTGAAGGAGTTCGGCTCTCGCTTCCCGAGGAGTAAGAAAACTGATGACGCATATGAAGCTTCAAGCAGCGCTCGACGAACTGGAACGGCTGTGCAACACCGTGAAGGGATTCAAAGAGCGCAATGGCGGCACGCTGCCGAATCCAGATAGTGACGCCGGCCGCGCGCTCTACGCACTGGAAACTTTCAGCAGTGAGCTGCACAAGTTGGATATTGGCAAAGTTCTTGGCCGCAAGATATAGATAACGAAGCAAGTTCAACCGTATTTATTCGGACGTATACACCGGCCGCACAAGATGCTACGCTTGTTCCAGCAGTTGATTTGGAAGGACGCAAGCGGTAGAAGCGCCCTGAGAGCGAAACAACAAGCGCCTTCGGAACACGTATCTGCACCCAAAATCCCTCCGACTCACCCAGCCAGATTTCAATTCACGAAGGAACAAGAAACATCATGGAACAAGGAACAGTAAAGTGGTTTAACGACGCAAAGGGATTTGGCTTTATCAGCCGCCAGAACGGCGAAGATGTCTTCGTACACTTTTCGGCAATCCAGGCGAGCGGCTTCAAGAGCCTTCCGGAGGGTCAGGCTGTGCAGTTCAACGTGGTCAAGGGACCGAAGGGCTTTCAGGCAGAGAACGTAACGATTCTGTAATCGTTGCAGCCGCAAAGTTCTAAAGGGAAGGCAGCTTTCGAGCTGCCTTTTCCTTTGTTGCGCCAAGGCATCGGTCGCGGCTTCTCTTCCCGCGCACTCTCATTCGAAGCGTCCCGCGATCTCAGTGTTGCAGTGCAGGCAGCGGCCATGCTTGATTTCGCAGCTCTCCAAACTGTGCCACGAGCGGCGGATGATGATGCGTCCGCAGCCGGGACAAGTCGTGTTGCCGCCCTCGCGGCTCACGATGTTGCCCTCGTAAACGTACTTGAGGCCGCGCTCCTGGGCGATCAGCCGGGCGCGGTGAATGGTCTCCGGCGGAGTGGGCGGGCGATCGAGCATCTTGAAATCGGGATGGAAGGCGCTGAAGTGCAGCGGCACGTCATCGCCGAGTTCGCCCAGAATCCAGTCGCAGAGTTCGCGCGTTTCCTCGGGCGCGTCGTTGTGGCCGGGAATGATGAGGTTGGTGATCTCGAACCAGACGCTGGTTTCGCGGCGCAGCCAGCGCAGCGTGTCAAGCACCGGAGCAAGATGCGAGAGCGTGAGCTTCGCGTAAAAGTCTTCGGTGAATCCCTTCAGGTCGATGTTGGCCGCGTCGATGTGCTCATAGACTTCGAAGAACGCCTCGCGCGTGATGTAGCCATTGGAGACCATGACGGTGCGCAAACCCGCCCGGTGCGCGGCTTGCGCAATGTCGATAACAAACTCCGCCCAGATTGTGGGCTCGTTGTAGGTGAAGGCGATGGAGGGCACATCGCGCGCGATCGCCAGCTCGACGATCTGTTCAGGAGACATGTGGCCGGAGTCCTGCTGCACCGAGCGCGCCTTACTGATATCGAAATTCTGGCAGAACTGGCAGCCCAGGTTGCAGCCCGCCGTGCCCAGTGAGAGGATCGCCGAGCCGGGATGAAAGTGGAAGAGCGGCTTCTTCTCGATGGGATCGATGGCGAGCGCAGCGGGGCGTCCGTAGGCAAGCTGAACCAGCTCACCCCCGGCGTTTTCGCGGATGTAGCAGAAGCCGTGCTGGCCGGCTCCGATGTGGCAGTGGCGCGGGCAGAGATAGCAATGAATGCGCCCGTCGGGGAGCGTCCGCCACCAGCGCGCGGGATGAAGAGCCGTGGGCATATTCCTGCGTCCGCCAGAAAAAACTATACTCCGAATCGGCAACTACGATATTCCGTGCGAACTGTCCGCCGTCAGTGTCACAATAATAGACACGAAACAGGAGAGCGATGATGAAAGTAATTCTATTGAGCGGCAGCCCAAAGCCAGACGGGAATACGGCTCTGTTGATGCAGGAATGCTTGAAGGTCATACAGGAACATGGCGTTGAAGCGGAGATCATTTCATTTGCGGGCATGAAGATCGAGGCGTGCATCGCCTGCGGAAAGTGTTCCGCCAGCGGCGAGTGCGGACTCGATGACGGGCTGAATGAAATCATCGAGAAGATCCGCCCGGCGGATGGACTGATCGTGGGTACGCCGGTTTACTTTGGGACCGCTCGCGGAGACGTGATGTGCGCGTTGCAACGCATTGGATATGTTTCACGCAACACAGACAAGTTCCTGACCGGGAAAGTCGGCGGCCCGGTTGCCGTCGCCCGGCGTGGCGGACAAACGATGACGCTGCAGGAAATGATGATGTTCTTCCTCATCAACGACATGATTGTGCCGGGATCGAGCTACTGGAACATGGTCTTCGGCAGGCTGCCGGGCGAGGCGCTCAAAGACGAAGAGGGCGTGGAAGCGGTTCGCCACTTTGCCGCAAATGTGGCCGGGCTGGTGAAGAAGCTGCACCCGGCAACGAACTGAGCGAAGCCGGCGTGATGCGGCCCCACATTTGCCAGCCGCGGTAAATGTGGCGTACCCGCGCGCTGCCGCTCTGTCACCGGTTGTATCGCGGAACCGCAGGGTCGATCTCATGCGCCCAGCGATTGATGCCGCCGGAGAGGGATTGCACCTTCTCATAGCCCTGCTCGCGCAGCCAGCCGGTGACCGAGAGCGAACGTATTCCGAGGTGACAGAAGACGACGATGTGCCGCTCGGGGTCGAGTTCCTGCACGCGGGCTGGAACTTCTGCCATGGGAATATGCAGGCTCGGTGTGATGCTTGCGGCCTGGCGCTCCGCTGGCTCGCGCACATCAAGTAGGATGAGTTCCTCGTTGCGCTCCCGGCGCTGCTTTAGTTCCTGCGGGGTGATCTCGTAATCCATGATTCAATTCGCGGCCGGCTAGTTCGCTCCCCGCTTCTCGTTGCTCCCAGCTTAATGATACGTTTTGCGCATGGCGAAGAGGCAGTGCGCGTCGACGATCATCTCCGGGGTTGAGATGATGACGTTGTCCGCACCGCAGCAGGGACAGACCGGGGTTTCACCTTCGTCCCAGAAGTCGGCGATATCGGCGTAAGTGAAGAGCCGGTAGCAATTGGTACAGCCGCAGGGCGTATCGGGAGACTCCGGTTCGCGGGCCATCATTCGCAGATCCTCAATAGAAGCATAGCACCGTGTTCCGATGAAGCTGGGCTGGCTTGGGCATCCTTCTGAGCCAATCACGCACCAAAACCGATGAAACGTGTGCGCGGAAGTGTGGGAAGATGCCCGCGCATTCATTTCCGGAGAGGCAGAATTCATGGCTGACATTATCAAGAACGGCGAAGAGATTCGGCGGCGGGAGCTGGCTGGCCAGCGCGACGAGAGGTTGCGGCTGGAGGGCGAGACGGAGGCTCCGGGAAAATCCATTGGCGGCGTCAGCGGTAGACCGATGAACCGCAGAAACCATCCCGCCGAAGCCGACGACAGCGAGGCCGCCGAACATGCCAATGACGGCGGAATGCAAGGCAGCAACCGTTCGCCGAAGGTGCTGGAGAAGCAGAGAAAGAATCGCGTGGCGTGAGGGAGGAAACGAAGGTTTCAGGGTTCCAGGGTTTCAAGAATTCAAGGTTAAGAGCAAAGGGCCGGAGGCGGTCCGCTCCTGCCATGAGCTTTTGAAAACCGTACGCAACTGGACCTTGCGGCCATGAAACATCGCACTTTGAAGACTTGGGAAACTTTGCCGGCTAGCTCTTCAGCTTCGCCATCAGGCTTTCGATCTCATGGCGTTCGGCGGCGGTGAGCGGAAGCAGGGGCAGTCGCGGATTGCCACCATAGAAGCCGTTGAGGTCGGAGGCGTACTTGACTCCGGCAATGCCTAACTCGCTCACGATGCGAATGCAGGCGGCTGCAATGCGCTGCTGCTTCTCCGCTGCCAGCTTGGGATCGTGGTCGTTGAACGCCGCGTAAATCTCATAGCAGGCGGTTGGCGCGCAGGCGGCAAAGGCAAGAATGCCGCCGACGGCTCCCGCGTTGAGCAGCGCATGCATTTTGTGTCCTGAGCCAACCACGGTCTGGAAGCCATCCGTGGTGCGGCCCTCGCGCTCGATGTGACTCGTGCGCTGCACCATGCGCTCGACCTTCGCCAGGTCGCCTGAGGATTCCTTGATGCCGAGGATGTTGCGATGCTCGGCGAGTTCGGCGACAACTTCGACGGGAAGATCGTAGCCGGTACACTGCGGGAAGCTGTAGAGCAGCACGGGCAGCGGCGAACGGTCTGCGACGGTGCGAAAGTAGTTGAGCATGGCCGCCGGAGTCATCTGCGCCCGGTAGTAGTGAGGGGTGCGCACCAGGGCAACGTGGTAGCCGAGCGCGGCCACGTACTCACAGAACTCCAGGGTTTCCTGCACGGACTCATGTCCGCAGCCGGCGATCATCACCTTCTGCGGCGCGGCGGCGGCAATGGCGGTGCGGAAAAGCTCGCGCTGCTCCGCGCCGTTGAGCATTACGGCTTCCCCGGTAGAGCCGAGAACGACCAGTCCGCTGATGGGGCTCCCGGTGTAACGGTCTACATTGTGCTCCAGCTTCTTGAGGTAAAGCCGTCCGTCGGCATCGAAGGGCGTAGTAATGGCGGCGAAGATTCCGTTCAGCAACATAGTCACGATTGTAGTGCAAGCGTCGCGCACCATCTAGCGTCTTCGGCTCTGACGGCTCCGGGAGTTGCAAAGCATGAAAAAACCCAGCCGAAGCTGGGCCGAAATGAAACAACTTAATGGAGCAACTCTGGTTTGCACAGGAGGGTGGAAGCCGATGTACAAATTTAATTAAGACGACTTAGAACAGCTTCCACATTTACAGCGGATACAGCATGACGCAAACTGCCTACGATGGATAATTCTTTGTTTCTATGAATTGATACCTTCAAAGTATTGAAGCGTGACTGTCTCAATTGCCTGCAACGGAAACGAATTTGAGTTTTGTCTATTCCTGAGGGTCGGCTGGCGGCGCATCGTTTGCGGAGGAAAAGCATCGAAAGCTGTATGGAAAAGGCGGAGACGGCGGTTCTGGGCGGAGGGTGCTTCTGGTGCGTGGAGGCTGCGCTGCTGCAACTGGAAGGCGTGCTGAGCGTGGAGAGCGGCTACATGGGTGGCAAACTGCAAAGGCCCACCTATGAGCAGGTCTGCGGCGGAGGCACCGGACATGTGGAAGTGGTGCGGGTGGAATTCGACCCGGCGCTGCTCTCATACGGTGAGCTGCTGGAGGTGTTTTTCACGGCGCACGATCCGACAACCCTGAACCGGCAGGGCAACGACTCGGGGACACAGTACCGCTCGGTGATCTTCGTACTGGACGAGGCGCAGCGGGCAGAGTCTTTGAGGGTGATTGGGGAGCTGACGGAGAAGAAGATTTTCAGCGCGCCGATTGTGACCGCCATCGAAGCGGCTGGCGCCTTCTGGAAGGCCGAGGAATATCACCAGAACTATTTTGCCAACAACTCCCATCAGTCTTACTGCCTCTTCGCCGTGGCTCCCAAAGTGGCAAAGGTGCGAGCCAAGTACGCGGACAGGATCAAGCGGGCGGGATAGGCAATCGCAGCAGACAGGGCGTAGAGCCCGGCACTCGGCAGACGAATCTGTTCACCGCCGAGGCAATGCGCCGACGCAATTCAGTTCGGCGATGCGCGAGAGCAGGACTTCCATGCCGAATGGCTTCTGGAGATGCTTGATGGTAGCCCCGCCGCTCTCTTGATCGACGAAGGCTTGCTCGGCATAACCGGACATGACGATGCAGTGGAGGCCGGGCGCCTTCTCGACGGCAAGGCGGACCAACTCGCGTCCTCCCATGCGGGGCATGATCAGATCCGAGATCAGTATGGCGATATCCGGGTTCCGGTCGAGGAGATCGAGCGCCTCGATGCCATTGGCTGCGACCAGTACCTGGAAGCCATGCTTACAAAGATGGGCTGCAATGACCTCACGCAATGCGTCTTCATCCTCGACCACGAGAACCAGGCTTTGCCCGGCAGGGCGGAGCTCATGGACTGGTGAATCCGGCAAAGCGGCGTCTTCCGGACAGCGCGGAAGATGGATGGTGAAGGTTGCGCCATGGCCCGGCGAGCTATCGACGCGAATGGAACCGCCCGATTGCTGGACGATGCCGTAAACGGTCGCCAGGCCGAGTCCGGTTCCCTTCCCCCGCTCCTTGGTGGTGAAGAATGGTTCGAAAAGTTTCTCCTGAACCTGGGGGGAGATTCCGATGCCAGTGTCGGCAACCGAGATTTCGACGAAGCCCCGGTCGAGATGGTAGTTGCGGCTGGAGAGGACGAGCGATCCTCCATTGGGCATGGCATCGCGGGAGTTGACGCAGAGATTGAGGATGACCTGCACAATCTGGTCCGCGTCGGCCTTTACATTCCATAAATCCGGAGCAAGGCTGCACTTCAGGTCGATGTTCTCCGAGATGAGGCGGCGCACCATGCTGCTGGTTTCCCTGAGGATGACATTGCAGTTGAGGACTTGAGGCGCGAGCACCTGCTTGCGGCCAAAGGCCAGCAGCTGGCGAGTAAGAGCAGCGGAACGCTGCGCGGCCTGCATGATCTGCCCGGTGTGCTTGCGCAGCGGATCACCTTCAGGCAGAGAGCTTGCAATCAGATCGGCGTAGCTGACGATGACCATGAGCAGGTTATTGAAGTCGTGGGCCACGCCTCCGGCAAGGCGTCCAATGGCATCCATCTTCTGCGACTGGTGCAACTGCTCCTGCAACTCGATTTCCAGGGTGACGTCACGCTTAACGGCGACATAGTTGATGATCGCGCCGTCACGGTTGATGACCGGCGAGATGGTGGCTTCCTCGGTGAAGAATCTTCCGTTCTTGGCGCGGTTGACCAGGTGGCCACTCCAGCTTTCACCGGCTTTCAGTGACTGCCAGAGCTCGCTGTAGACTTCGCCGGGTTGACGTCCGCTCTTGAGAACGCGAGGATTTTTCCCGAGCACCTCCTCGCGGCTGTATCCGGTGACGCGCTCGAAGGCCGGATTTACATAGACGATGTTCGCCTGCAGGTCGGTGATGACGATCGATTCGGCGACCTGCTCGATGGCGCGAATCAGGCGTGCATTCTCGGCCTCATCGCGTTTGCGCTGAGTATTGTCGCGCATGATGATCTGGATGTTCCTGTGCCCGTCATGGAGGAACGAGGAGGCGGCGATCTCGGCATCAAATACCGAGCCGTCGCGCCGGATCAAGCGTGCTTCCCGCGGGGCAGCTTGGCCGTCGTGCACTCTGAGCTGTTCAAGGAGCTCGCTGGCAAATTCTCTGCGCTCCGGAATGACAAACTCGGTGAGGACTTGATCCTCGACATCGCGCGACGAGTTAAAGCCAAACATCTCCACGGCAGCGCGGTTGGCAAGGATGATCTTTCCCTGGCGCTCGACGACAATGGCACTGGGAGAGTTCTCGACGAGGTGGCGATATCGCGCTTCGCTTTCCTCCAGGCCGCGGTGGAGTTCGGCGAGGGTATTGATCGCCTTGTTGAGAGCGCTGGTGCGCTCCTCGACCAGGCGCTCCACCTTCCAGCGGCGGCTCAGCATGTCTTCCACAAAAGCCGCGACGATGAAGGTGATCAGGAGACTGACGGCACAGCCCAGATAGCTGTTCGTCCTTTTAACCGGAAACGCGCCGGGCATGGGCGAAGCGGTCATCTGCCAGTTGCGCCCGCCGACCTTGATCGTGCGGTATTGGGTGAAAGACGAAACCGGTTGCGCCTGCTTTGGCGAGGAGGGGTAAAGTAGTTCGCCCGGAGTGCTCGCACTGAGATCGGTTACGCGAAGATCAACCCCAGAATCGGCGCCATGCCTCTCTACAACGTTGTTAAGCCGCAAAATGCCGCTAGCGAAACCCAGCAGTTGTTTCTCGCCGGGGTGACTGCCGGCATGGCTATAGACGGGACGAAAAATGAGGACGCCGTATTGATTCGAGGTCTCCTGGATGAGCTTAACGCGCTGCGATGCGGCCAGCTCTCCAGTAGACGCGGCACGCAGAATAGCCTCGCGACGGCCGAAATTGTTGCCAAGGTCGTCGTATCCGTAAGCCGCTTCGTTACCTGCATACGGAAGTTCATAAAGAACGGGGTAGTATTCGGGGCGATCGGCGGCGCGCACCGTCTCTCCCTCTCTCAGCCGGTCGCGAATTTCATATCCAGGCAAACCACCGCGGCGCGCCGCTGCTTCAAAGGCGGCACGGTTGCGGAGAGAGACTTTAGGAATCCAGGCGAGGGCCGGGATTCCCAACTCGCGACTGGAGAGCACCGGCGTTACAAATTCTTCAAACGAGGCGCGCGTGACAGGATAGCTGGCCTCGCAGAATGCCCCGAGAGCCACCACCTTGGCGATGGTTACATCCAGATCGGATTGAACGTCCTCGAAGCGCTCCTGGGCCGCCCGCTGAAACGCGGCTTTAGCGCTGCCTTGCTCAAACGAGCGGAGAGAGACGAAGGTGAAAGCCGATACAAAGATGCCGAAGCACACCAGGGCGAAGACCGGCAGATGGCGCTTCGATCTTCCGAGAAACTGCTTCAACAAAATTGACCC
Source organism: Candidatus Korobacteraceae bacterium (assembly GCA_049521655.1). Classification (GTDB taxonomy): domain Bacteria; phylum Acidobacteriota; class Terriglobia; order Terriglobales; family Acidobacteriaceae; genus TOLSYN. The sequence goes on along the minus strand of JBEKOO010000005.1, from coordinate 41,172 downwards.
CTTACGGATTGCCTGCGCGCAAGCACTACCGCTGTAGAAGATACATCGGCCGCCGGACGACGCCGATCAAGCTCCTCAGAGAATATTTCGACGTGTGCAAGATATTCTCCCCCAAAAACGCAGGGATTCATACATATAAGGAAGTTTCGGCTGGCAGCTCTTGCAACTTCCGTAACCTGCGGCTAAGGAACCGGCTCCGGTTCGACAGAATGAAGGCAGGCACCAGCGCGCTGCACAATGGCTTCGATCAGTCCCGGAATCGTATATTCGGCGGCCTGTACGTCTATGCTCAACTCGAACTGGCGCAGCGTCTCCGAGGTGACCGGGCCAATCGATGCGTTGAGCACGCCTTCCACCAGCCGGGAGCGCCCGGAACGGATTCCGAGCAGCGCAACATAGCTTTTTACCGTGGAGGAGCTGGTGAAGGTGATGATGTGCGGACGCCGCTGCGGATCGCGCAGCACGGCACGAAGCTCAGAACGCGAGGCCTTTGGAATCACCGTTTCGTAGGCTTCCACAACGTCGAGAAACGCTCCCAGGCGGCGCAGTTCGCGTGGAATCACGTCGCGGGCGACCTTGGCACGGCAGAGCAGAACGCGTTCGCCGCGAATCTTGTCGGCGAGCGCCTCGACGACGGCCTCGGCGACATACTCCCTGGGGGTGACGGCAACCTTCAATCCCTCGCGCTCGATGGCCGAGCGGGTGGCGGGACCGATGGCGGCAATCTTCAGCCGGGCCAGCGTGCGCTTGGAAATATTGAGCTGAGCCATGCGATCAAAAACGGCGCGCACGCCATTCACGCTGGTCAGGATCAGCCACTGGTATTCGCCCGCCAACTTCAGCGACTCGTCCAGGGACTTGAACGAGCGCGGCGGACGAATCTCAATAAACGGAATCTCACAGACTTCAGCGCCGAGTTCGCGCAGTCCTGCCGAAAGCGCGCCAGCCTGCTCGCGGGCGCGGGAGACAAGGATGCGCCAACCCTCCAACTGCTTATTCAGCTCAATGTTTTCGTTCTCGCTCATAGCTTCGTTCTAGTCCTGGGGTTAGCGCGCTGTGCCGCCGGCCGCGTTTTCCCGGTAAACATCCTTTAGAATTTGCTCTCCGCCACGGCGGAGGATGATGGCGCCGAGGCGCCGGCCAAGCTCGACCGGATCAGTGCCGCTGCCAATCTCGCGCAGCACTTCGCTGCCATCGGGACGGGCGCAGATTGCGATCAGCGTGATTTCGCCGTTGACGACCTTGGCAAACGCTCCGATGGGAACCTGGCATCCGCCGCCAAGCTGGTTCAACAGCGCGCGCTCGCAAAGCGTGGCCAGCCGCGATGGCTCGTCATTCAAAAACGCGAGATGCTCGCGCATCTTGGTATCGCCGAGACGGATCTCAATGCCGAGCGCGCCCTGTCCGGCAGCCGAGCACATGATCTCGGGCTCGATGATCTCCTTGATGTGCCCGGTCTTGCCCAGGCGCTTCAGCCCGGCTGCCGCCAGAATCACGGCATCGTATCCACCCTCTTCCAGCTTACGCACGCGGGTGTCCACGTTGCCGCGCAGAGGAAAAATATCGAGGTCGGGGCGGAACTGCTTGAGCTGGGCCTGGCGGCGCAGACTGCTGGTGCCTACGCGCGCGCCCTGCGGCAGCTCTTTCACGCTGTTGTAGCGGATCGAGAGGAAGGCATCGCGCGGATCGACGCGCTCGGTGATGGCCGCGATTTCGAATGGCCCCGCCAACTCGGTGGGAAGATCTTTGAGGCTATGTACCGCAAGGTCCACAAGGCCGGCGGCAAGCGCTTCCTCGATCTCCTTGGTGAACATCCCCTTCGTGCCGACCTTGGCAAGAGCCACGTCGGTGATCTTGTCACCCGTGGTCTTGATGATTTCAAGCTCGACCTCGTGTCCTTGTTCACGGAGCAGGGCCGAGATGTGATGGGCCTGCCAGAGAGCAAGCTGTGAACCACGGGAGCCGATACGTAACAGGGCCATTCCAACTTCCTTTGCTTACTTCTGATCTTGATTCGCCCGCGCCGGTGAAGCTGATGCGGTCATCGCCACTTGCTCCTGAAGGGGAGTTGGAGCAGGAGGCGGCGGATCGGGCGGCGGCTCCGGCTCCGCAGGCCGCTCGGAGCGCAGGTTGAAGAGCTTGCGCACAACATCGACCACCGTAGTTGACTCGGCATCGCGCGCCGCCGATTTCAGCGTGGTAATCGGCGTGTGCATGATCTTGTTGATGATGCCGCGGGTGAGCGCTTCGACGGCCATCTCCTGCTCCGGCGAAAGCGTTCCCAGGCGACCGCGCACCCGGTCCAGTTCGGCCTGCCGCAGATTCTCCAGATGCTGTTGCAGGCTGACGATGGTCGGAACAACGTCGGCGGTCTGGGCGCGCTGCTCGAACTTGCGCACCTCTTCCTCGACCATCAGTTCGGCGCGAGCCGCTTCCTTGCGCCGGTCTCCGATGTGCGACTGAACCACCTGCTGCAAATCGTCGATGTTGTAGACAAAGATTCCGTCGAGGTCGTTGAGCGCGGGGTCGATATCGCGCGGCACCGCAATGTCGATGAAGAACATCGGCCGATTCTTGCGGATGTGAAGAAACTTCTCGCCGTGCTCCTTGCGGAAGATGGCATGGGGAGCGCCGGTGGAGCTGATGATGATGTCGGCCCAGGGCGCGGTGTCATAGAGGCGGTCGAAGGGAATCGCCTCGCCTTCGAACTTCTCCGCCAGGGCAACGGCGCGGTCGTAGGTACGGTTGCCGACGTAAATCTTCCTGGCTCCGTGGGCGATCAGATGGCGGGCGGCGAGTTCGCACATTTTGCCTGCGCCCACCAGGTACACCGACTTGCCGGCGAGGCTGCCGAAGATCTTCTCCGCCAGTTCCACGGCCACCGAGGCGATGGAAACCGAGGAGGAGGCGATGGCGGTCTCACTGCGAATCTTTTTGGCAACGGCGAAGGCGCGGGTCAAAAGCTGGTCGAGCTGCGAATTCACCGCGCCCAGGGCGCGCGCCGTGGCGTAGGCTTCCTTCACCTGCCCAAGGATCTGCGACTCGCCAACCACCATGGAATCCAGACTGGAGGCGACGCGAAAGACATGCTTGACCGCTTCAAGCTGCTGGTGCTCGAAGATGTACTGCTCGTACTCGCCGGCGCCGAAACCGAAGTATTCGCGCACGAACTTCTGCAGATCGCAATCGCCGTTCCCGGAGCGCGCGAAGATCTCCACCCGGTTGCAGGTGGAGACGATCATGCCCTCCTCGACGCCGCTCATCGAGGTGAGTTTGCCGAGAGCCTCCGGCAGACGCGACTCGGAGATGGCAAAGCGCTCCCGCACTTCCACCGGCGCCGTCTTATGATTTACACCCAGTACAAAAAAGTTCATGGGGCGATGAACCTATGCAGTTTGCTCAGATAATTCGCGCCCCACGCGCAGACCGCGATGAGGAAGGCAAAGCTGGCCAGGTAGGCGGCTTTTCTGCCCCGCAATCCCGCGCTCCAGCGTGTGTAAAGAAGAACGAGATAAATACCCCACATCAGCAGCGAAAGCAGAACCTTGGGATCGGTGGCAAACTCGGCCCCGAAGCGCTCCTCGGCGACCACGGAACCGGCCAGCAGACCTATGGTCATGAAGGGGAAGCCGAGCAGCAGAGCCCTGTAGCCAAGTTGATCGATCTCCTGCAAGGCGGGCATGCGCGCCGCCCAGGACGAGGTCTGCTTGCGCTTGAGCTGGCGCGACAGCACCAGGTACAGCAGGCTCGAAACAAAGCTCAGGAAGAGCATGGCATAGCCGAAAATCAGCGTGCAGACGTGAAAGAGAATCCAGCCGCCGAAGATCGAGGAGGAGGAAATCGTCACCGAATGCTGGGAAATGGCCGAGGCAAACGTCAGCATGAAGATGAGCGGAAAGACGAAAGCTGCCGGAGACGCAGTCTTATAGCGCAGATACAGGCCCGTAAAGATGAGAGCGATGATCAGCGCCAGGGCAGACTCCGCATGGCGAATGGTCAGCAACGCGGCGTAACCGTAAAGCGAGGCAGTCTCTACCAGGGAGACGAAGTGAAAGACCATCCCCAGGCCCACGGCGGGCGCGGCAATCCTTCCCGAACGCTCTCCCCGTTGCCGGAGCATCAGGATCGCGTGAATCAGACCCACTCCGTACAGAACGGTCGCAACTCGAAGCCAAAGCAATGGCATAAATTATGAACGAAGCCTTCCCAAATCTCTCAGAACATTCTGAATACCCGGCAAGGACTACATTGATTATACAAAGCGGCGATGGCGTCCTGAGTTCAACTGTCACAATGGGCCGTGATTCTTGTCACAATCATAGAATGGCCGTCCCCTGCGTGGCCAGGCCATCCCAATATGGCACTGGAGGTGAGGAAAGCTCCGCTGAAATAAACTCAGGTCTGCTGCAACCGGGGCCGCAAGGATCTAATAACACAGGTTTGTAATTCCCCAACCCGGATGCTAACATTCGGTTTCTAAGGTGTTTTAAGGAGGCATTTGATGGCTGACGAAAGCTGCGGCTGCAGTGGTAGCGGCATTTTATGGTTTCTGGCAGGACTCGGCATCGGTGCGGCGGTCGGCGTGCTTTATGCGCCCAAGCCAGGCAGCGAGACCCGCGAGTCAATTCTGAACGCGGCGGAAGAGGGCCGCGAAGTGGTGCAGGAACGCGCGCGCAAATACAAGGAGCAGGCGCAGCAGTGGGCCGATCGCGGAAAGGATGCGATCTCGCAGCAGAAGGAGAACATCCGTTCGGCGTTTGAAGCGGGCCGTCAGGCCTATCGTGATGCAAGCCAGGAAGACCCGATTCTCGACCCCGACGCTCCCAACCTGTAACCTCGCAAGACTTCGCCGGCGCAGGCCACATCGGTTCCATGGCCGGCGACGAATGGACGGATCGTCATGAATGAGACAACCTTACTCATCGCCTTTGTCGCGGTGACCGCGGTTGCGGTGGTGCTGCAGATGCTGATCCTGGCGGGAATGTACTTTACCACCCGCAAGGCAAGCCAGCGCATCGATGCCCTCACCATCCGGGTGAATGAGCAGGTGCTGCCGCTGGTGGAGAAGGTGCGCGCCATTGTGGATGAGAGTGCGCCGCAGATTCAGACGGTGATCGCCAATCTGACGGAAACCTCAACCCTGGTGCGCCAGCAGGCGGGCCAGATCGACGAGGCCATTACCGAGATCGTGGGCATCGCCCGGACTCAGGCGGGCAACGCCGGGGAGCTGGCAGCACGCACCATGAGGCGCGTGGACCGCACCGCCGAGACGCTGCAACATACGGTAGCCACGCCAATACGGCAGTTTTCTGCGCTCATGGAAGGCGTGGCGGCGGGATTCGGCGAGCTGACGGCGGGACGCAAGGTTCGCCGCTCAAAGGCGGAACCGACCGACGAGATGTTTATTTAGCAATCCAACCAACCCACAGAGCTGGAGCAGAGGCCTTGTCCTCTGCTTTTTTTCGTTGGAACAAGCCCCTGGATGGCCCGCCGGTCTGCCAGGCGTAATGCCGGGGTTACCCTGCAGGTAATACAAAACTATGACCTAAACCAGCCGGAATGTTTGCCACAATTGCACCATGAGTCAGCATCCGGTACTTATCCAGGGCGGAATGGGCGCGGGCGTTTCTGATTGGCGGCTGGCGAGGGAAGTTTCCCTTACCGGGCAGCTCGGGGTTGTTTCCAGCACGGCACTTGACACAATTTTTGCGCGGCGGTTGCAGGATGGCGATCCCGGCGGGCACATGCGGCGCGGCCTGGCGATGTTTCCCTTCCCTGCGATGGCCGGGCGCGTTCTGGACAAATATTACATTGCCGGAGGCCGTCCCGCGGGCTCGCCCTATCGTCTGCTGCCGATGCTGGCGCGGGTCAACTCGCAGGAAGCGACGGAGCTGCTCATCGTCTCCAACTTTGTTGAGGTGGCGCTGGCGCGCGAGGGTCACACCAATCCGGTGGGCGTCAACTGCATGGAGAAGCTGCAATTACCCTTGCTGGCTTCGCTCTACGGATGCATGTTGGCCGGAGTCGGCTACGTTTTGATGGGAGCGGGAATTCCGCTAAAGGTTCCCGGCGTGCTGGACGCATTTGCCGCTGGTCAGCCCGCCAGCTATCCGCTCTCGGTGACCGGGGCGCTGCCCGAGGACGATTGCCTGATGCGCTTTGATCCGATGGAGTGCTTCGGCCAGCCGATGCCTACCTTGGAGCGTCCTTATTTCCTGGCCATCATTTCCTCGAACACGCTGGCCACTACCATGATTCGCCGCTCCAACGGCAAGGTGGACGGATTTGTGATTGAAGGCCCGACGGCCGGTGGACACAACGCTCCGCCGCGCGGCCCGATGGTTCTGAACGCGAAGGGCGAATGCGTCTACGGCGAGCGCGACCGCGTCGATCTCGAGAAGATTCGCCAGACCGGCGTGCCTTTCTGGCTCGCCGGAAGTTATGGCACACCGGAAAAAATTGTGCAGGCTCTGGAACTGGGCGCGACGGGCGTGCAGATAGGCACGGCATTCGCCTTCTGCGATGAGTCCGGCCTGCGCCAGGATTATAAGATCGCCTTGCTGCGCAAGATCAAGCGCGGCGAAGCTTCCGTCTTCACCGATCCAAATTCCTCACCCACGGGATTTCCGTTCAAGGCGGCGCAGCTTGAAGGCACGACCTCCGAGCCCGAGGTTTACCGCGGCCGCAAACGCATCTGCGACATTGGAATCCTGCGCGAAGCCTATCGCACCGCGAGCGGCGCCCTCGCCTACCGCTGTCCCTCCGAGCCGGAAAATGTCTACGTCGCCAAGGGCGGCGTCTTTGAGGAGACGGTGGGACGAAAGTGTCTCTGCAACTGCCTGCTGGCAGATATCGGCTTGGCACAGTTGCAACGTGACGGCAGCGTGGAACCCGGCATGGTGACCACCGGAGACGATCTGGACGTTGTGCTTCGCTTCCTCTCCGCGGACGAGGAATCCTACTCGGCCACTACGGCCGTCAATGTGCTGATGAGCCTGGTTCCCGCGCAAGGCCAGCCCACACCGGCGCAGTCACGGCATCTTCAGTCCGCTCCGGAGCCGGTGGGTATGCGCTCCTCGTAGTTGAGCCTGCGCCAACGCGGCTTCCCTATGACCCGATAAATCGCGCGTAAAAGCTGCGCGCCACTCCGGTGTCGGTGGTGCCCTTGATGATCGCGCGGCCATCGGGAAACAGGGTCAGTTCGAAGGGTGGGCGCACAAACTTCAAAACATACTCGGTGTAACGGACTTCGCCGTGGGGCGCGAGCCGCGCTTCCAGTTCAGCAAAATTGACAGGACGGTGGCGCTCGTGAATCTGTACCGAGTTGCGTCCGCAGAGCGAGATGTGCGGGTGGGCGCGTCCGTCGAGATAGAGAAACTTGCGCTCCTGGCAGACCGTGCAATCGCTGCGCGCGTGATCGGCGCGAATCTCCGAGTGGTCGTTGTGCCAGGCGTCAAAGGAGAGCAGCGTCCGCCGCATCTGGGCCTCGGCGCCCACCAGGAACTTCATCGCCTCGGTGACGGCCACCGATGCAATCAGGTTGACGGCCGAGTTCAGAATCCCTCCGGTGTCGCATGTTTCCGTGGCACCCGCCGGCGCCTGCGGAAAGACACAGGCCAGGCAGGCAGTCTGACCGGGCAGGATGTTCATGGTCAGGCCATAGCTGCCTACGGCTGCCGTGTAAATCCATGGCCGCCGCTCGCGCGTGGCGTAATCGTTCAGCAGGTAGCGGGTTTCAAAGTTGTCGGTACCGTCCAGAATGAGCGAGGTCTCTTCCAGCAGATCATCGCAGTTGTCCGGCGTAAGGTCTTCCACCTGCGGCTCCACGGTTACGGTGGAGTTGACCTGCCGCAGCTTGCGGCTGGCGGCAATGGCCTTGGGCAGCGCCTCGGCGGCATCGCGCTCGTCGAAGAGAACCTGGCGCTGGAGGTTGCTGGGCTCGATGTAGTCACGGTCGATGATGCGAACGTAACCAACTCCGGCGCGCACCAGCAGCGAGCTCAGCACCGATCCGGTAGCGCCGCAGCCGACGATGACCACGCGCGACTCGGCCAGCTTGCGCTGACCCTCCACTCCAATGCCGGGAAACAGAATCTGCCGCGAATAACGCTCATCCTGTATCTGCATGTTCTCCATCATAGCCGCGGAGCGAGCAGCAGCCCCAACGCATTCCTTTAGTACTTGGGCACCGCCGGGTCAACTTTTGTGGCCCAAGCCCGGATGCCGCCGGCGAGGTTGGAGACGTGCTCAAATCCCGACCGTTGCAGGAACTCCACCGCCTTGGCGCTGCGCACGCCGCCCCGGCAATGCACCACAATCTCGCGGCTTGCGTCCAGTTCATCGACACGATTGGGCAGCTCGCCCAGCGGAATCAGGTGTCCATGGATGCTGCAGATCTGATATTCGTGTGGCTCGCGCACGTCGAGAACGAAGATATTCTCACTCGCATCGAGACGGCGCTTGAGTTCCTCGGGCTGAATCTCGGGAACCTTCGGCGTTGTAGCTGCGCTCTCTGCACCACGAATTCCGCAGAACTGATCGTAATCGATCAGCTCCTTCACCGTTGGATTCGCGCCGCACGCCCGGCAATCCGGATTCTTGCGGATGCGCATCTCGCGGAAGCGCATGCCCAGCGCATCCACCAGCAGGAGACGGCCAATCAGCGGCTCGCCCAGGCCAAGAATCAGCTTGATGACCTCCGTCGCCTGGATGACGCCGAGCAGTCCTGGCAGCACGCCAAGCACTCCGCCCTCGGCGCAGGAAGGCACAAGGCCCGGCGGCGGCGGTTCCGGATAGAGGCAGCGGTAGCACGGGCCGTCCGCTGTCGCGTAGATGCTGGCCTGCCCTTCAAAGCGGAAGACCGAAGCAAAGACATTCGGCTTGCGGCTGAGTACGCAGGCGTCGTTGATCAGGTAGCGCGTAGAAAAGTTGTCGGTGCCATCGGCGATGATGTCAAATCCCGCGAAGATCTCCAGCGCATTCTGGCTGGTGAGCCGGGTATCGAAGCGTTCGAGTTTCACAAACGGATTGATCGCATTCAGCCTGTCCGTCGCCGAGTCCAGCTTGAGACGGCCAACATCGCCGGTATGGTGGAGAATCTGGCGCTGCAGATTGGTGTAATCCACCACGTCGAAATCGACGAGGCCCAGTGTCCCTACTCCCGCCGCAGCCAGGTAGAGCGCAAGCGGCGAGCCCAGCCCGCCTGCGCCCACGCACAGCACCCGTGCGGCCTTCAGCTTCCGCTGTCCGTCCATCGCAACCTCGGGCATGATCAGGTGCCGCGAGTAGCGCAGGATTTCGTCGTTGCTTAAAGTTGCTGGAATCTCTTCCTTCAATGTCGCCACTGCAATCTCCAGTCTGGAATCGCTTGCTTCGTCCCGGCTTACACTTCTACTCTAATAAACTTCGATGGCTTCGTCCTCGAAGCGCTTGGTCTCTTCATTGCCCGTCAACAAAAACGAATTCGTATCAACGGCCTTCCGCTCTTCGACGCTGGTGATCACGTAAGAGCATCCGCTCCAATACGCCTCGGCCAGATCGGTGCTGGACCACTGCGCCGGGTGGTCAGGGTGCGAGTGATAGAAGCCCACGATCTCACGGCCCGCCAGCCTGGCTTCCCGCTGAACCCGAACCAGTTCGGCTGGACTGATTTGATAACGCTTCTGCGGCGAGTCGGTGCGCATGTTGCCGCATCGGATGACGCTGCGAACCATTCGATTACCCGCAGCGTCAAAGTCGCCAACCAGCGCGCCGCAGCACTCGTGCGGATAACTCTCCTCCCCATGCTGCCGCAGCCCTTCGAGGAGCGTCTTCTGAATTCTCAGCGCCATGCGCGCCCGGCTCCCTCAACCATGCTGACCTCGCGCTTTCTCCCGCAGCTTGAGCAGGCGCTCACCGGCGGCAATCAGGGTCTCTGAGCGCTTGGCAAAATGAAAGCGAATCAGGTGGCTGACCGGCTCATGGAAGAAGCTCGATCCCGGAACGGCGGCCACTCCAACCTCGCGCGCCAGCCATTCGCAGAATTCAACGTCGTCCTTCCAGCCGAACTCAGAGATATCAGCCATCACGTAGTAAGCGCCCTGGGGACGGCTGTAGCTCAGCTCCGCCCGGTCGAGATAGCCCAGGAACAGGTCTCGCTTTTCCGTGTACAGGGCAAGCAGCTCGCCGTAGTAACTATCGGGCAACTCCAGCGCGGTGACGGCCGCAGCCTGCAAGGGAGCCGCAGCGCCCACGGTGAGGAAGTCATGAACCTTGCGCGCTTCGTTCACAATCGCGGGAGCGGCGATTACATAGCCCAGCCGCCAGCCCGTGATCGAGTACGTCTTTGAGAGCGAGCTGCACGAAATGGTGCGCTCGAACATTCCCGGCAGTGCGGCAAAATACGTGTGCCGATGCGGCGCGTACACAATGTGCTCGTAAACCTCGTCGGTCAGAACAAAGGTGTCGAACTCCTCGGCCAGCGCGGCGATCGACAGCAGCTCTTCCCGGCTGAATACCTTGCCCGAGGGATTCGACGGATTGCACAGCACCAGTGCCTTGGGCCGCTGCTCAAAGGCGCGGCGCAACTCCGCCGGATCGAAGCTGAACTCCGGCGGGTGCAGCGGAACATAGATCGGAAGCGCCCCGGAAAGAATCGCGTCGGCGGCGTAGTTTTCATAGAACGGCGAAAACACAATGACCTTGTCGCCCGGATTGCAGGCCGTCATCATGGCCACCATCATGGCTTCCGTGCTGCCGCAGGTGACCACAAGGTGCGCGTCGGCATCCAGCGGCAGGCCCATGTAGCGCGATTGTTTTTTCGCCAGCGCGCGGCGGAAATCCGGCGCACCCCAGGTGACGGCATATTGGTGCGGTCCCTCGCGAGCCGTACGCACTGCCGCCTTCAGCAAGGCCTCCGGCGGATCGAAATCCGGGAAGCCCTGGGAGAGATTGATTGCCCCGCTCTGCTGCGCCACACGCGTCATGCGGCGGATTACAGATTCGGCGAAGCTGCTGGTTCGATAGCTCGTCTGTGGCATGCCTCTCTACTTTACTAAATCCCCGCGCCTTTCCGCTCACCGGAAATCATCCACACCTAGCCGCATTCACCTGAATAATAGGGCGAATTTTTTGGACTCGTGTGCTACAGTTCGTGGGCCACCGGCGACCAGCTGTACAAGGCCGTGACCCGGCACGTGCAAGCCGCACTGCCGGAACCCAGACAAATTGGTGTCAAATACTCCCAGGAGGATCTCCATGCCCGAAGCGAGACCGCGGCGATTTGCCCATCGCCTTCATTCTTTGTGGTTTGCCGTTGTCGTAGCAATGGTGTTGCTGGTTGCAGTTGTTTTCGTTTTCGCCCAGCACACAACTTCGCCGGCGTCCCATGCAACCGCCGCGCAGTCGTCGGCAGACACCGACGAGCAGCGCATCGCGGATCTGGTGGTTGCAAATCATATCCTCTTTGACCAGGGGGTTTTGGACGGCTTTGGACACGTCAGCGTTCGCTCGGTAAAGAATCCCAAGCACTTCTACATGGCGCGCTCGCTCGCTCCGGCCCTCGTAACCAAAGAGGAAATTTTCGAATTCGACGAAAATAGCCAGCCGATCGACCCGCGCGGCAAAAGAATGTATGGCGAGCGCTTCATTCATGGTGAAATCTATCGCGCGCGTCCTGACGTGCAGGCGGTTGTCCACAGCCACTCAATTACAGTGGTTCCATTTGGCACAGTCAATGTGCCGCTGCGCCCCATCATGCACATGGCCGGATTTCTTCCCCAGCAGGTTCCTGTATTTGAGGTTCGCGACGTAAAGGGAGAGAACAACGGGATATTGGTGCATGACATAGAAGCAGGTGCGGCGCTGGCGAAGGTTCTTGGCAGCGGTCCCGTGGCACTGATGCGTGGTCATGGCATGGCGGTTGCGGCTCCCGATGTCAGAACGGTGGTCTTTCGCGCTATCTACACGCAATTAGACGCACAAGTCGAGGCCCAGGCGCTGGCTCTCGGGACTCCCAAATTCCTGAACGCGGCCGAAGCCGCCAATGTGAACAAAGTGAACGAAGGAGTCGTGATTCGGGCCTGGGAACTCTGGGCGCTTCATGCGGAGCTTGCTACTGCCCCGTTCCGCCTGAACAGGCCCTGAACCTGCGATTCGTCGCCAGGCTCAGTGGCCAGTCTGATTTTAGGCTGGCCGAGCGAGACGCCCACCGTGGCGTGCCACGGTGGGCGTCTCGAATGACTGACGGAGTTGGATGCCGTTTCAAGGCTCGACGCAGGTCTCGCTTACAAATCCATTCCAGGTGCCCGCTAGAACGGAATATCGTCATCCGTAATTTCGGTGGCGCGGGCGGGAGCGGAGTCGAACTCCGTGCCGTGGCTGCTCTGATCGAATTCGCCGCCGCGTGAGGAGCGTCCGCCGCCTTCTTCGCTGCGTCCGCCGCCGAGCAGAACCAGGTCGCTGGCGTTCACGTAAGTCTGGTAGCGCTTCTGACCGCTCTGCTTATCGTCCCAGCTATCGGTGCGCAGGCTGCCCTCGATGTAAACGGTGCGGCCCTTCTTCAGATACTCGCTGGCGATCTCGGCCAGGCGCGCCCAGCAGGTGATATTGTGCCACTCGGTACGGTCCTGCCAGTTGCCATCCTTGTCCTTAAAGCGCTCATTGGTAGCCAGGGTGAACTTCGCCACCGCCGTGCCGCCGCTGGTGTGCTTCAGCTCCGGATCTTTGCCCAGATTTCCAATCAGAATGACTTTATTTACGCTCTTCGCCATCTTCCTGCCTCTCCCTCGTTGAATATCAATTCCCGTAAGTATAAAGCCTCCACGCGCCGTAGCAGGTGAACAATTCTGGAACTATTGGAAGCTGCGCCGGAGATCCGAATCAACTTCTCCGCCAGATACAGCTTTCGAGCCCCGCTTTCGGATGTAAACTATCCCCGGTCACGCGCCGTCCCCGGCCCTACGGATTCGGGGCCAGTGCTGGCCGCAGGTTGGAGGAGCTATGGACAGCAGGGTCGAAGTCTTATTCGGGCATCAGCAGTTGACGGTCGCTCTGCCGCAAGGTGCGCAGCCGACGATCATTCGCAAGGTTTCGCTGCCGAAGTTGTCCAATCCAAGCCAGGCCATCCGTCAGGCTCTCGATCACCCCATCTCGGCCAAACCCTTCGCGGCGCTGGCCGCCGGACGCAAGAGCGCCTGCATCTTGATATGCGACATCACCAGGCCAGTGCCCAACAAGCTTTTCCTGCGTCCGATGATCGAGGAGCTGATCAACGGAGGCATCTCTGCGGCGAACATCTCCGTGCTGGTGGCGACCGGCCTGCATCGTGCCAATGAAGGAGCAGAGCTGGAAGAACTGGTTGGCGACCCGTGGGTATTCAAAACCGTGCGCGTTGAAAACCACTACGCCCGCAACGATGCCGATCATGTCGATCTTGGCCGCACCGCGCGCGGAACCCCGGTGAAGATTGACCGCCGCTTCCTCAACGCCGATCTGCGCATCGCCACCGGATTGGTCGAACCGCACTTCATGGCCGGCTGGTCGGGCGGACGCAAGGTCGTTGCCCCCGGCGTCGCTCATCATGAAACCATACGCACCTTCCATGCCGCGCGCTTCATGGAGCATCCGCTGGCCACCCAGTGCAACCTGATCGGCAACCCGCTCCACGAAGAGCAGCTTGAGATCATTCGCATGATCGGCGAGATCTACTCGTTGAACACCGTTCTCGACGAAGAACGCGACCTCGTCTATGTAAACTTCGGCGAAATCACCGCCAGCCATCTGGCCGCCGTCGAGTTCATTACCGCCGCAACCGCCATTCCGGTGGCGCGCAAGTTCAATACCGTGCTCACCTCTTCCGCCGGATACCCGCTGGACAAGACCTACTATCAGACCGTCAAGGGCATGGTCACGCCAATGGACATCCTCAAGCCGGGCGGTACCCTGATCATCGCCTCGGAATGTTCCGAGGGCTTCGGTTCGCCGGAGTTCCGCAGCGCCCAGGAGAAGCTGATCGAGCTTGGACCCGAACGCTTCCTGGCCACATTGAACGCCAAGACCTTTGCTGAAATCGACGAATGGCAGACCGAGATGCAGCTCAAGCCCATGCGCCTGGGAAAAATCAAGCTCTATACCACCGGCCTCAATCAAGAGGAGCGGCGCATCACCGGCGTGGACATGATCGAATCAGTTGAGGAAGCCGTCCGCCAAAGCATCGAAGAGCATCGAGATCCGGCAATAGCGGTCATTCCCGAGGGCCCCTACGTCATTCCCGTCTTTGCCTCTCAAGGTTGAGCCCGGAAAAGATTGCGCGCCTCCTCGCGCTGGCCTCGAATCTGCACACAGAGCCTGCGCACATGCTTGCTGCTGAAAAAATTCCGCTCTGACTGATTCACTTTGCGATCAATTCTGACCAGATTTCCCATCCCGGAAGGGCAATACTCATTCTTCACGAGGTTTCCGCGGAAAGGGAAACCGTGAAGAAGAGGTTGCAATGTATTTAACCCCGTTGGAGATTAAGGTGCTTGTGATAGGTGTCGTGATAGTCCTGGTCATCGCGGGACTCTCCTGGCTGATCGTGCGAAGACGCAGGACCTCGGCGTTGCGCCAGAAATTCGGCTCCGAATACAACCGGGCCGTGTTGGTGCATGGCTCGGAACGAAAAGCGGAAGCCAAGCTGGTCGATCGCGAGAAGCGCGTTGAGAAGCTCACCATCCGCGATCTTGATACCTTCGAACACGCTCGCTTCGCAAAACAGTGGGAGGATGTGCAGGCTCGCTTCGTCGACTCTCCCAAGGGAGCCGTCATGGAAGCCGATGACCTGGTCACCGCTCTGATGAAGACCCGCGGCTACCCCGTCGCCGATTTCGATCAGCGCGCCGCCGATATCTCCGTCGATCATCCCAAGGTCGTCGAGAACTATCGCTTGGCGCATGAGACAACCATGCGTGTTGGCAAGCTTGAGGCCACAACCGATGAACTGCGCGGGGCGATGATTCACTACCGCGCTCTGTACGAGGAACTGATGCAGGTGAAGCCGCCCGTGATGGTGAAAGTGGCATCGTAAGCTGCCATTGGAAGTGCCACATCCGGCCAACTGCGGAGCAGGGCGCTGACCCCCAGCGCCCTGAGTATTTTGTGCATCGCCGTGTGACCTGCGCTTCTCCCGCTGCTACTGTCCCATCGGATCCTTCTGCCGGGTCGTCTTCACGCCCTTCAGTATCCCGACTCCGATCAGTACGATTGCGCCCACCGCAATCCATTGGGCGGGCACGTGCATCAGGTGCGCCGCATAAATCAGGCCAGCAATCACGACCGCGAATCCAATCGAGTAAAGGCCGAACGACATAGCGTCTCCTTGGGATCGGCTTCGCGACTGTGCCGCGATCAGCCGCCATCTTACAGAAGCAAGCTTAGCTGCTCGAGAGCGGCTGGTCTGATCCAGATTGCTCAGCCGCGAATCCGCTCCAATCCATCCGTTGCAACTTCCCTGCTCGCCCGCCTTCGGCGCCAGGCTCAGGCCGTCCGCGCTATCATTGCCTGGGGCTGTCGAGTCCGCCGTCTCCGGCCGTTCCCGATCTTCCCTGGAGGCTTCCGTCATGCCGGTTACAGCTCTGTTTCTCGATCTGGGCGGAGTTTTGCTCACCAACGGCTGGGATCGCAACGCCCGCGAGCTTGCCGCCCAGACCTTCGCCCTTGACCGCAAGGAGATGGACGAGCGGCACCACCTGACCTTCGATACCTACGAAGCCGGCAAACTTACCCTCGAGCAGTACCTCAGCCGCGTTGTCTTTTACGAGGAGCGCAATTTCACCAGGCAGGACTTTCGCGATTTCATGTTTGCCCAGTCCAGGTCTTTTCCTGAGATGATCGAGCTGATCCGCGCTCTCAAGGAGCAGTACAAATTGAAAATTGCCGTAGTCAACAACGAAGGCCGCGAACTCAACGAGCATCGCATCCAGAAGTTTAGTCTTGGCAGCTTTGTGGATTTTTTTATCTCATCCTGCTTCGTCCACGTGCGCAAGCCCGACGAGGAGATCTACCGGATTGCCCTTGACATCGCCCAGGTTCCGCCCAGCCAGGTCGCCTACCTCGACGATCGCCTGATGTTCGTCCAGGTTGCGGAAACCCTCGGTATTCGCGGCATTCATCACACCGGTTACGCTTCGACGATCGCCAGCCTGGCCGCCATCGGCCTCGAACTCTAAAGAGCCCCGCGCCGCGCCTGAAGCCGAAACCGCCTGATCAGTCCAGGCTTCCCTGCTCCACCACCACGTTTTCGCGCACGATGAGGCGATGCGCCGCCATCTCCTTCAGCTTTGGCAGCACCCGCTGAACGTGTTCATCGGTATCGACAAAGGTGACCACCACCGGAAGCTTCCCTCCGCCCTCAACCAGGGTCGCCGTCTTCAGTCTCATGCGCCCCATGAAGCCCGCCACCGTATGGTAGGCTACCGCTCCGGCAACGTTTTCCTCGCGCAGGTACTTCAATACTTCCAGATGCAAGGAGCCGTGCTGCCACTGATCTTCCTCGTGCAGATACATGGTGACTTGTACAGCCATCGTTGTCTCTCCCTGGTTTTCTTCCCGCCGCATTCGGTCGCCCGCCATTATATGCTGCGCGCAATCATCGCCCCGGCCACCACTCCCGAGAGGCACAGTACGTTGTTCGCCAGCACATTGGAGGCAAACATCATGTAGTGCCCCTGCTCGAAGAGTGTGAAGCTCTCAAAGGCGTAACTGGAGAATGTTGTGTAGGAGCCGCAGAAGCCGATGGCGATCAGCAACCGCCAGCGCGGGTCAGGCAGCGCGCGCTCCGTCGCCCATACCAGGAAGAGTCCAAGCAGGAAGCTCCCCGTAATATTGATCAGCAGCGTGCCATACGGAAACGAGGCCATCACGGCCTTGGTAACGGCGCGGCTCACAAAGTAGCGTGAACTGGCGCCGAGGATGGCGCCGATTGAAATCCACAGATAAGCAAGCAAGTCGAGGAGCTCCCCTCCGCTTCAAATGTAGGAGTCATCAGCCGCACTCGTCCCGCAAGCGCCGCGCTTAAGGCGAACTCCATCGCCCAACGTATTCTAGCAACTCACGCCCGCAGCTTTCCAGCGCGGCGTAACCCGCAGCTGCCAGCTCTGCGCCTGCGCCTCTTCGTGAAAACCCGGCAAGCAGATCTTCGTTTGTGCTAAGTTTCTCCCATGAGCAAGCCACTGGTGGTATGGACCATAGCCGGCTTCGATCCCTCCTCGGGCGCGGGCATCACCGCCGATCTCAAGACCATCTCCAGCCATGACTGCTACGGCGTCGCCTGCATCACCGCGCTCACCGTGCAGAGCACACTAGGCGTGCGCCGGGTCGAGCCCATCGCTCCCCAAACCGTTCATGAAATGCTTCAAGTATTACTTGATGATTTTCCTCCCAATGCCATAAAAATAGGAATGCTTGCTACATCAGATATTGTGAACGTAGTGGCTGACTTTCTGGAGGCGTTGCACCGTCCCGGCTGCCCCGTTGTGCTCGATCCCATCCTGCGCTCCTCATCCGGCGCCGAGCTCCTTGACCATGCCGGATGCCGCCTGCTCCTCACCCGGCTTCTCCCGCTGGCAACCGTCGTCACCCCCAATCGCAGCGAGGCTGCGCTCCTCACCGGACTCGCTGGTGACGATGCCGAAGCCATGGCCAGCTCCCTCCGCCAACTCGGAGCCGCCGCCGCCGTCGTCACCGGTGGGGATCCCGGTGCCGGCCAGCACTCCCAGGGCAACGAGCAGCGCTCGGAGGACGTCCTCGCCTATGAAGCCGGTGGCATGGAGTTTGTTGAAACCCTCTCTGCGCCCCTCATCCGCTCCAATGCAACCCACGGAACCGGCTGCGCCTTCTCGACGGCCATCGCCTGCGAGCTCGCCCACGGACGCAACGTTCCCACGGCGGTCACCTCCGCCAAGACCTTCGTTCGCCGGGCCATCGAGCGAGCGCCCGGCCTCGGAGCAGGCTATGGTCCTATGGGACTGGACCGTTTTCCTCCCGAATAAACACGCCTAATACAGATTGTCAAGTGGAAAAGTAACTATATTTTTCGCCGGGTTGATTTTGCCCCCTCGCCTCCATACAATTTACTAGTCGCCCGGCTTTCGGATCCGGGCGTTGCAGTAGGGGGAAAAACTATCATCGAGGTGTTTGATTGCGACGAGTACTGACCCACTCCGTCTTTGCGTTGCTCTTGCTAGGCGGCACCATGGGAGCGGCACCCGGCCATATAACATCGGCTTACCTGGGCGCGCCAGCCTTTCTGCCGGAACCTCAGCAGAAACCCAGGGCTTTGGAGCCTCCCGCCCAGCCATATCAGGTGGGCAAGGCATCCTGGTACGGCGGCCTGTTTCAGGGGAAAGCCACTGCGAGCGGCGAAGATTACGATATGTTCAACTTCACCGCCGCTCATCGCGAACTGCCACTGGGTACGTTCGTGAAGGTCACAAATCTGAAGAACCTGAAGTCCGTTATTGTTCGTATCAATGATCGTGGCCCGGTCTCTCCAGGACGTATCATCGATTTATCCTTTAGCGCAGCCCGCAGCCTTGAGATGCACCAGAACGGCTTGCAGAAGGTACGCATCGACCTGGTCGATGCCCCGGAAGCGGAGATGGCGATGGCGAAACAGCCCGCCCTTCGGCGCTAGAACCGAGTTCACATTCTTTAAACCCGGCCCACGGCACACCCCCGCCGTTGGGCCTTTGCTTTTGCGCCCGCACTCCACCTTCGCCGCCGCCTTTAAGGCTAAGGCGGGAGGGCAGGAAGCGCTGCCCTGCACCGTCCCTGGAAGCGAATTCCTTCCACGCCCCGCCCTGGGTTATCCTGAGAGTATGCAGAACGGCAGAGATCGATTAATCGTGGCGCTCGATGTTGCCAGCGAAGAAAAAGCCCGGGCGCTGGTGCGCCGGCTTGGCGAAGGCGTCAGCTTCTATAAGGTCGGCAAGGAGCTCTTCACCGCCGTTGGCCCTGCGCTCGTCCGCGATCTGGTCGCCGGCGGCAAAAAGGTCTTCCTCGATCTCAAGTTCCACGACATCCCGAATACCGTTGCCGGAGCGGTGGGCAGCGCAGCCTCGCTGGGAGTTTCGTTTCTCACCGTTCATGCCTCGGGCGGCTCTAAGATGCTGCACGCTGCAGCCCAGGCCGCCGCGCAATCCGCAGCCAGGCCCACCGTCCTGGCCGTCACCGTTCTTACCTCGCTCGCCTCTGGCGACCTGGAAGAAGTCGGCGTCAGCGCCGGCGTCGAGGCCCAGGTTCTCCGCCTTGCCGGACTGGCCGTCAACACCGGATGCGGTGGCATTGTCGCCTCCGCTCAGGAGGCCGCGCGGCTGCGCCATGCTTTCGGCAGCGCATTCACCCTGGTCACCCCCGGCATCCGTCCTGCCGGAGGCATCGCCGCCGATCAGGCTCGCGTCGTCACCCCGGAGGATGCCATCCGCGCCGGAGCCGATTACCTCGTCGTCGGGCGCCCCATCACCGCCGCCGATGATCCCTGCCAGGCCGCCGACGCCATCATCCGGCAGATTGATCTCTCCTCATGAAGCTAGCGGCAGCACCGGGAGAGCCCCAGGGCCGCCGCCGCATCGAAGCTGCAAGCAGCGCTCCCGCTCGCTCGCTATAATGGTGGAACCTTGAACCCGTACCGGCTTTCTACTCTTTTCGCGCTCCTGCTTCTGCTCACGGCGATGGCCTTTGCCCAGTCTGCGCTGGGCACTCAAACCGTTCTCGTGCTTCCCTTCGATAACTCCACCCATCAGCCTGGCCTGGAGTGGATCAGCGAAGCCTTCCCAGAGATCCTGGGCCAGCGCCTTGACACCGAATCGCTCTTCCTCATCAGCCGCGATGACCGCCAGTACGCCTTTGACCGCATGGGCATACCCGTCAACCTCCATGCCTCGCGCGCCACGCTCTATCGCATCGCCTCCCAGCTTGATGCCGACTACATCATTCTCGGCAGCTACTCTTATGACGGCCAAACCCTCAGCGCCCGCGCTCAGATTCTTGACATGAAGGCGCTCCGGCTTTCGCCCGATCTGGTCGAGAGCGGCCCATTGAACCAGCTCATCGCCATCGAGACCGCGCTCGCCTGGGACGTTCTCCGTCAGATTCGGCCTGCCTTTTCCGAGCCGCGCGAGGCCTTTCTGAAGCGCGTGCCGGCCATCCGCCTGGACGCATTTGAGAGCTTCATTCGCGGTGTTGTTGCCGGCGCCGCCGCAGACAAGATCCGTTATCTCAAAGCCGCCATTGCCATCAATCCCCAGTATGCGCAGCCCATTCTGCTCCTCGCCAAGACCTATTTCGCCGAGCGCGAGTATGAGCAGGCCGCCCAGTGGTTTGCCAGGCTTCCCGCCGACGACCCAGCCACCAGCGAGGCTCATTTCCTCCTCGGTCTCTGCGAATATCATCTGGGACACTTCGAGAAGGCCTCCGCCGCCTTCAAAACCACCGCCGAGCGCGTTCCCCTCACCGAAGTGCTCAACAATGCCGGAGCCGCCGAGAGCCGCCTCGGTCATCGCGACGCCGCCGATTACTTCGAGAAAGCGGTTGCCGCCGATCCCTCCGATCCCGACTATCACTTCAATCTCGCGCTTGCGCTCTGCCGCAAGGGAGACATCGCAGCAGCCCAGCGCCAGCTTCGCGAGACCCTCAGCCGCCGTCCCAATGATGCCGAGGCACGCCAGTTCCAGGAGTCGCTCGCAGCCGGCGTCACCGCAGCCGGTACTGCCGCAACAGCTACCGCTCTCGCCCACCCTTCCGCGCTGCCGCTCCCGCGCATCAAGAGTAATTATGACGAGAGCTCCTACCGCCAGCTCGCCGTCGAGTTGCAGAATGCCATCGAGGCCTCCATCGGCAAAGCCAAGCCCTCTGACCGTCCCGCGCTCCACCTCGAGCGCGGCCGCGAATTCCTCGCCAACGGCGCCGCCGGAGAGGCCGAAAACCAATTCCGCGAGGTCCTTAACCGCGAGGCCGCAAATCCCGCCGCCCTCGCCGGACTCGCCCACGCTCTGCTTCTCCAGAACAAGTTTCCCCAGGCCCGCCAGGCTGCCAATGCCGCGCTCGGCCTAGAACCCAGCGCCGAAGCCTACCTGGTCCTCGCCCGCGCCGACCTCCATGACAATGACGCCACCGCCGCCGCCAGCAATCTGCAGAAGGCGCTTGCCCTCGAGCCTAATAGCGAAGATGCCAAAGCCCTCGCGCAGGAGATTCAAAGCCGCGCCACGGGGCTTCCACCTGAGTTCTAGACGTTGCATCCCGGCCCTCGAAAGCGTTAGATTCAGCTTGAGTGGCCCGGTTTCGTGCCCGTATTTTGCTCTAGCCTTGGGAGTCGGCAAACTCAGCGCCCGCGGCACTGGAGGTTTTTCATGAAACGCTTTCTCCCGCTTCTCACTGCGTTTCTGTTGCTCATCGCAGCCCTCCCGGCCGCCGCGCAGATTCTTCGCCTCCACATCGACGGCACCATCCAGCCCATTGCCGCCGAACAGATCTCGCGAGCCGTTGATGCCGCCGCCATCCGCCACGCTCCCGCTCTGCTAATCGAACTCAACACTCCCGGCGGCCTGCTCGATTCCACCCGCGAGATCATTACCAAAATCGAAGCATCCCCGGTTCCTGTCATCGTCTTCGTCGCTCCCAGCGGAGCCCGCGCCGCCTCTGCCGGATTCTTCATCCTCGAGTCCGCCGATGTCGCCGCCATGGCCAATGGCACCAATACCGGAGCCGCCCATCCCGTAACCCTCGGCGGCGGCCAGCCGGACGAAGTGATGAAGGCCAAAATTGAGAATGACACCGCCGCCTCCCTGCGCTCTTACGTCTCGCGCCGCGGACGCAACGCCGCCGAGGCTGAAAAAGCCGTCCGCCAATCCATCTCGTGGACCGAAAAGGAAGCTTTCGACCTCCATCTCATCGACCTCACCGCCCGCGATGAAGCCGACTTGCTCAAGCTCCTCGATGGCCGCGTCATTCACCGTTTTGACGGCTCCGAGGAAACTCTCCACCTCGCCAACCAGCCCGTCGAGGAACTTCCCGCCACCCTCCGTCAGCGCGTTCTCGGCTGGCTCATGGACCCCAACATCGCCTTCCTCGTTCTCGCCGTCGGCGGCCTTGCCCTCTATGCCGAATTCAACCATCCCGGCGCCATCATTCCCGGCGTCGTCGGAGTCATCTTCATCCTCCTCGCCGTTTTTGCCCTCAATCTTCTGCCCACCCGCTATGCCTCGCTCGCTCTCATTGTGCTGGCATTTGTCCTCTTCGCTCTGGAGGCAAAATTTGTCTCCCACGGCATCCTCACCATCGGCGGCATCATTTGCCTCACCCTCGGCGGACTGCTCCTGGTCGATGGCCCCATCCCCGAGATGCGCGTCAAGCTGTTCACCGCGCTGGGCGTCAGCGTTCCCTTCGGACTCATCACCGCCTTCCTCATGTCCATCGCCTGGCGCGCCCGCCGCAACAAGATCGCAACCGGCTCCCAGGGACTCATCGGCGAACTCGGTATTGCCTGCACCGACCTCATCCCCAGCGGCAAGGTCTTTGTCCACGGCGAGCTCTGGAACGCCCGCTCCGTCAAGCCTCTGCTCTCCGGCTCACAGATCCGCGTCGTCGCCGTCCGCCAGCTCGAACTCGAAGTCGAAGCCGTCTCCTGACTTGTGTTGGTGTCATTCTGTCTATGGAACCAGAGCTTCGTCCCATTCCGGCCAGGCGTTAGCATAACCTCGCTTCGCCTCCACAAAATTGCTCCCCAATCCTCATTTCTTCCGGCATAATGTCTTGCTTGCATTTATAAATTCGTTCAAGGGGCGTAACCATGAGCACCACTCCGGCCGTTCCGCAGATCGTCGAGCAGCTTGATGCACTCGCACTCTCCGCCAGTTCCGCCAAAGTCCTTCTGGAAAGCGTCGTCGAACTCCTGCATGACAATATGTTGCGTTACAACTGGGTCGGCTTTTATATGATCGAGGAGCTTCCCGGCCAGGAGCCCGTTCTCGTTCTCGGCCCGTATCGCGGCTCCATGACGCCGCACACCCGCATCAAGCTCAATCAGGGAATCTGCGGCGCTGCCGCCTCCACCGGAAAGACCGTCATCGTCGATGACGTTCACAGAGATTCCCGTTACCTGGCTTGCTCGCTGGAAACCAAGTCCGAGATCGTCGTCCCCATCTTCGTCGCCGCCAAGGTGGTTGGCGAGTTGGACATCGATAGCCATTTTCTTGCCGCCTTCGGAGCCACCGACCGGCAGCTCTGCGAACATGCCACTGGCCTCGTCGGCCAGTTCCTCGCCAAGCATCCCTACAAGCTAGTTTTGAAATGATTCAGCCGCCCCAGGTTTGTCTTCCGCTGGCAAACCTGGGGTAATTGACTTTGCTTTTCCTTGTTATTCACGCGGAATGGTTACCCGCGCGGAATGTAGCGCAACCTCTGACTGACTTCGACCAACGCCCAACTCCCTTGCACCAAATCCCACTCTGCTGGCATCGATATCGTATGAACTTATTCGATCCCCTCAAAATTCGCGATATTACCTTCCGCAACCGCATCGCCGTCTCTCCGATGTGCGAGTACTCCTCCGAAGACGGCTTCGCCAGTGACTGGCACCTCGTCCACCTCGGTTGCCGCGCCGTCGGCGGAGCCGCAGCCGTCCTCACCGAAGCCATCGCTGTCGTCCCCGAAGGGCGCATCAGTCCCTCCGACCTCGGCATCTGGAAAGACGCGCACATTGACAACCTCGCGCGCATCGTCCGCTTCATTCGCCAGCAGGGCGCGGTTGCCGGAACCCAGCTCGCCCACGCCGGCTTCAAAGCCTCCACCTCTGCGCCTTGGATCGGTGCCGGCAAGCCTGTCTCCGTCGCTGAAGGCGGCTGGCGACCCATTTTCTCCTCCACCTCCAAGCCCTTCACCCCGGAATCCATCCCGCCCGAAGCTCTCACCGTCGAAGCCATCGCACGTCTTGCCCACTGCTTCGCTGAAGCCGCTCGCCGCAGTCTGGAGGCTGGCTACGAGCTGATCGAAATTCACGCCGCCCACGGCTATCTCGTCCACCAGTTCCTCTCGCCGCTGGTCAACACCCGCACTGACCAGTATGGCGCCAGCTTTGAGAATCGTACCCGCTTTCTGCGCGAGATCGTCGCCGCCGTCCGCCATGTCTGGCCTGAGCGCCTTCCCTTGTGGCTCCGCATCACCGCCTCGGATTGGACCGAAGGTGGCTGGACCATCGAGGATTCTGTCGCCCTCGCCCGCCAGGTCAAACCCCTCGGAGTCGATCTCGTCGACGCATCTTCGGGCGGAATTGTTCCCGGAGCCAGGATTCCCGTCGGCCCCGGCTATCAGACGGCCTTTGCTGAGCGCATTCGCCGCGACACTGGAATCCTCACCGGAGCTGTCGGCATGATCACCTCACCCGAGCAGGCCCAGCACATCATCGCCACCGGACAGGCTGATGTAGTGCTGCTGGCTCGTCAGCTCCTCCGCGAGCCCTATTGGCCCCTCCGCGCCGCCCACGTCCTCAAACAGGATGCGCCGTGGCCCAAACAGTACGAGCGCGCCCGCTGGTAACCATGGGCAACGGAGCGTGACTCACGCCCGAGGGTGTCCCACATCTGCTCACAGGTGGCCCACATCCGCCCGTTTTTGGCGAATGTGGGGAACTCACAGCGCCCACGCAAAAAGGCAGGCCGCCAGGCCTGCCTTAACTTTGAAACCTTCCAACCTTGAAACTTTGAAACCTCGCCCTCACCAGGTGCTATAGGCGCTGCCATCCGTGGAAGTTGCGTTGCTTCCGCTATGCACATCCACAATCCCCGGCGCCGACTGATCCAGGGCCATCAGCGAATCCTCCTGCTCGGTCACCCAGGTGTCGCTTGAATTCGTCATCGGATCCACGGGAACCGCCTTGATGTAGCCCGCCGACATCAGGTCTGAGAGCGATTGTGGCGCCTTCTGTTTGTCCAGCGTGTACTGGTCGATGCTGCTCCGCAGGGTGAAAAGGTCATTGCGCAGCACCGCCTCGCGCGCGCGCCACACCGAGTGCTCGTATCTGGCTCCCGCAATCGCCGCCAGGATGGAGATGATTGCGATCACGATGATCATTTCGATCAAGGTGAAGCCCGCGATTTTCCTTCTGAACTGCTCTCGATTCAGATTCATTCCCATCGCTTACCAGTCTGAGTACTTCGTGCCGTCCAGCGCCGTTCCCTCTGATTTTGTGTATACGTCGAAGACCGACTGCCCGCCCCACGAATCCGACGTCGGATCGTCCTGCATCGAACGCAGCCCCCACTCCGTGCCGTGGGTCATCGGATCCACTGGAACGTGCCGCAAAAAGCGGATCTTCTTCCCGTTTACGTCGATGCCTTTCACCAGCGTATCCAGGTCTGGAGGATAGCCCTCGCTTCCCAGCTTGATCTGGAACGCGCCGCGATCTGCCGCATCCTTGTAGCGGTCGATGGCGTCGCGCATCTGCCACAGCGCCGCGCGCAGCTCCTTTTCGCGCTCGCGCTTTACTACTGTGCGCGTGATCGGCAACACACCGGTCGCAAGGATCGCCATGATTGCGATCGCCACCACCAGCTCAACCAGGGTCATGCCGGATTGCCGCTTTTGTTTTACCCTTAGCATCTCCGCCTATCGTACGTTGATGATGGCCTGCGAGCCGCTGGCTTCAATCGCCGTATTATTCGAATCCCGCAAAACCGCCCGCCCTACGGAGACCGTTCCCTGTCCCGCCGCCTTGGCCACGAACATCATCGTAAACAGCGGCCCCGAGGGCGTCACGCCGCCCGCGCCCGCCGGACGCTCCAGCGATACCGTCAGCGCGCCTTTCTCCGCATCGTCCCGATGCACCAGCGCCACCGCCGTCCCATCCTTGGAGAGCGCGCCTGCGTCGGAGACGTTCAGGAAGCGCATCACCTTCGGATCGTAATTGATCTGCACCGGAACGCTGAACACATTCTGCCCGCCATTCAGAACCACGTTGACTGCAAATGTCCCGCCCGTCGCCTGGTTCACCATCGGAGGGTCCAGGCTCAGCACCGGGCCAAGCCCAGTGCGCACTGCCGCCGGGATTGCCGGAGTAGCTGGAGATAGTCCCGCAGTCACCGCCGCGGCCGGTACGGAAGATGCCTGCATCACTGCGCCTCCGCCAGTGCCGTTGCTCACTCTCGCCGCCGGCGTTGCCAGAGCAGCTGCACTCGGCACGCCGCTCGGAACCACCGCCGCCGGCGCAACCGGAGCGGGAGCCTTCTGGATGTGCCGAACCTCAACTACGTTCATCGTTCCTATGTCCACTCCGCGGACGTTCAAATCGTCCACGTCCAGCCTTCGCACCACGTGTGGCATCAGCGCAAAGACCGTTTCATTGTCCGTCTTCGACTTCTGTCCCTGTCCAAACAGGTACTTCAGGATTGGGATCGATTCCAGCCATGGCAGCCCGCTCATGTTCTGCACGTCGTCGTGCTCCATCATGCCGCCGATCAGGTTCACCTCTCCGTCACGTAGCCTGATCTCGTGGTCGATCTTGCGTTGTCCAATCACCGGCTCGGTCAGTCCGCCGATCGTGTCATAGCTGTCGATCGCCGAAACCTCGATCGATATCTTCATGCTCACGTCGCCGTTCGCGTGGATGTGTGGCGTCATTTCAATATTCACGCCCACGTCCTGGTATTGGAACTGTGTCTGCGTCAGCGCCGTCGCCGTCAGCGTCGAACTTGACGTGCCCACCGCAATCGGAACCCGTTCACCGATCTTCAGCGTCGCCTTCTGCCCATCCACCGAGCGCATCTGCGGTCGTTGAATCACGTTCGTATTGCTGTCCTGCATCAGGAACGCCACGCTCGACGACGGAATCGATACCGCGAAATCCAGTGCCGTCAGGTGGCCAAGGCTATTCAGCGTCAAACCGGAGTTCGTGGTGGAAGCCGTCGTCGTGGTCGTCGTAGTAGTGGTGCTGTTGGTGAGGCTGGGACTCTGAAATGAAATGCTCGGATTCGAGCTGCCGCCCTGGAATGGATACTGAATTCCAAGCTGCTTCAGCTTTGTCTTGCTCACCTGCATCACCACAATATCGACCACGACCTCGGACTTTGCCTTGTCAAGATTGTTGATCAGCAACTCTGCCAGCGCCACCTGGTCCGGCGTTCCCCTCATCACGATCACGTTCTGCGCCGGGAACTGCTGCACCCGCTCCACCTTCAGAATCGTGCGAATCAGGTTGGCCACGTCCTGCAGTTCGCTCACCGTTGAAAAATTATTCAGGTAGAAGGTGCGCAGCACCTGCTGCTCCACCTCGGTGCGTTTCTGCGTCGTATCCTGCGCCACGTATATCGTATTCGGCGTCACCGGACGCCAGAACGTCCGCGATTCCAGTGCTGCCACGCGCAGCGCCTGCTCCAGCGAAACCGCGTTCAGCTCAATGTGAATCCGCCGGGCCGTGTAGTCCGGATCGAAGAGCACGTTGATTCCGGCCAGGCTGCCGATCGCCTCGTAGATCTTCTTCGAGTCTTCGTCCAGCTTCAGGGTCAACGGCGTCTGTGAAATCGGGGCCAGTTGCACCGGCCCCGCCATGTTTGCCACTGACTCGCTCAACTCTGTCTGCGGTGTGCGTGACGTCGGAGGAGAGCTCTCCGGCTGCTGCGCCTTATCGATCAGTCTCTGCGTGCGCGTGATCTCCTGCGTCGCAATCTGGCTCGAAGAATCGATCATCACCGCCAGTTGGAATTCCCTCATCGCCTCGCTCAGCTTGCCTTGGTCCCGCAGCACCTGACCTTTATGCACATGGGCGGACGCCGCCAGGAACTTCGTTCGCTCAAACGCAGAGCGGTACTCTGTTTTGTCCGGATGAAGATCGTAGGCCTGCTTGAAATCCTGATAGGCCTCTTCGTAGTTCTGCCGCGACTCGGCCCGCTGTCCTTTGGAGTACAACGAACCCGCTTTGTCGGCAAATGCCGGAAGAGTGGCGAAGAGGGCAACCAGCAGAACCAGGCAACCGCAGTAAAACCGTTTCATCGCAATCCTTTAAGATAAGGAGATGATCCCGCAGGTTTGGCCCTGAAGGCGCCCGCAACCGCGGGCGTGAACCGACTCGCTAACGGGCCGATTATAACATTGCGGACCCTGGCCGTACTCCGGCTGAAACTTCCCGTTGTGTTAGGATACGGAATTCGCAACAACGCGCAAGTTGCGCCCTGACATTCAACCTTTCACCTCTACCGCAGGAACCAGCCATGGCACGCAACCACGTACAGCTCACCCAGCCCAACAAGCCGAAGAACGTCAAGCGCGACCCCGTCGCCAGCGGCGAGCGCGATGCATGCGTCAACCGCGCCGCCTCCCATGACTTCTTTCTCCTCGATCGCTACGAGGCCGGCATCGCCCTGCGCGGAACCGAGGTCAAGTCCATCCGCGACGGCCAGGCCAACCTCAAGGATTCCTATGGCCTCGTCACCAATGGAGAACTCTTCCTGCTCAACGCCCACATCGGCGCCTACGCACCCGGCGCGCAGTTCAACCATGATACAAGGCGCACCCGCAAGCTCCTCGTCCATCATGCCCAGATTCTCAAACTTCACGCCGCCATCCAGCAAAAGGGACTCACCATCATCCCCACCCGGATGTACTTCAAGAATGGCCGTGTTAAGGTGGAAGTTGCCGTCGCCAAGGGCAAACAGCTCTGGGACAAGCGTGAAACCGAGCGCCGCCGCACCGCTGACAAGGAAGCCCGCGACGCCATCGCCCGCAGCCGCAAGTCCTGAGCCGCAAACTTTATTCTTCTCAGCCGCTTCGCTATATCATCAAGTTACAGAGAGGTTCGCATGAAGATCGAAATTTCCCCGTCTGCTCCCTCGGCCGTTGCCACCAACCTGCTCGTCGTCCTTGTAGCCGATAACGGCGACAAAACCCCCGTGCCTGAACTGCTCGCCTCCGATCCCGTTCTCCAGAGCCTCGCCGCGCCCCTCATCGCCGCCGAGGATCTTACCGGCAAATTCGCCGAGTGCGTCTGGCTGCTCTCGCCCGCCTCGGTAGACGCCCAGCGCATTCTCTTCCTCGGCGCAGGCAAGCGCGACCAATTCTGCACCACCGAACTTCGCAAGCTCGCCGGAGCCGCTGCCCGCGCCGCCAAGTCGAAGAAGATCAAGTCCCTCGTCTTCGTCCTGCCGCCCCTCCTCGAAGCTCCTGGCGCAGCCCAGGCCGCAACCGAAGGCATCATCATCGGCGACTTCGATGTGGACACCTACCGCAGCGACCGCAAGGACCTGCAACTTATCACCGTCGTCCTCGCCATCCCCGCCTGGGCCGATGCCGGAGCTGCCTATCAGTCCATCGCCGAAGGCGCCATCATCGCCGAATCGCAGAACTTCGCCCGCGCTCTCGCCCTCGAACCCAGCAACCTCATGACTCCCACCATCCTCGCCGAGCGCGCCCGCGAGATGTGCGAGGAAACCGGCCTCGCCTGCGAGGTCTACGGCCCCGACAAAATCAAGGAATTGAAAATGGGAGCCTTCCTCAGCGTCTCCCAGGGCTCGGAAGAAGAGCCGCGCCTCGTCGTCATCCGCTACGAGCCCGAGGCCCAAGCGCCTGCGGCAGGCAGCAACGCGTTACCCACCGCGCCTGCGGCCGGCAGCAACGCGTTACCCACCGCGCCTGCGGCCGGCAGCGCAGCGTTACCCAATGCGCCCGCGGCCGGCAGCAACGCGTTGCCCGTCCCCACCCCCGCCCCCGTCCTCGGACTCGTCGGCAAGGGAATCACCTTCGACTCCGGCGGCATCAGCATCAAGCCCGCCGACGGCATGGAGAAGATGAAGTACGACATGAGCGGCGCCGCGATCATGCTCGGAGCCATGCGCGCCATCGCCTTGCTCAAGCCCAACCGCCGCGTCCTCGCCGTCCTCTGCTGCTCTGAGAACATGCTCGACGGCAAAGCTCAAAAGCCCGGCGACGTGCAGTTCGCCATGAACGGCACATCCATCGAGGTCATCAACACCGACGCCGAAGGCCGCCTCGTCCTCGCCGACGGCCTCTGCTACGCGCGCCAGCTCGGAGCCACTCACCTCATCGACGCCGCAACTCTCACCGGTGCCGTCGTCGTCGCTCTCGGCTATCACAACGTCGGAGTTTTCTCTAATAACGACGCCTTCGCCGACGCCTTCACCGCCTCCACCATCCGTACCGGCGAAAAAATGTGGCGCCTCCCTGTCGATCAAGATTACTTCGACCACATCCGCTCTGAAATCGCCGACATCAAGAACACCGGCGGACGCTGGGGCGGTGCCATTACCGCCGCCATGTTCCTCAAGGAGTTCGTCGACAACAAGCCCTGGATTCACCTCGATATCGCCGGTACCGCCTGGCTGGAAGAGGCCAAGGCCTGGATGCCCAAGGGTCCCAGCGGCATCGCCGTCCGCTCCCTCGTTGACTTCGCCCGCACCTTCTCCGGCGGCGAATCAAAATAGAATTCCCGGAAAAACATCAAGGGGCAGGATCGAATTCCTGCCCCTTCTATTTTTTCTCCCATTCATTTTGCGGTATACGGTCATGCCCTTAAGGTCTATGATGAACTGTCTAATCCTGTAACCCTGCATTCGTCTAAGGAGCAGTTCGCTTGACCGCCAACAGAGGCCATAAACATACCCACCGAAGCGCCTCCGAATGCAAATATTGCGGAACCGACTCCGCCTTCCGCTCTCATCGTAGGCATTTCCTGGAATTCCTCCGCAGTCGCATCACCCAGAAAGTCCCCTTCCGCTGCATCAGTTGCAACCGTCGCTATTGGATCTCCATCGCTCCTCGCTCCATCTAGCGCGACTCCCTAAAAGATGTATCCGTGGCCAGAGTTGGTTCTTTTCCAACTCTGGGGCTCTTCGGAGTCACGCGGACAGGTACCCCACATCCGCCGGGCGCCCGCGGCCGGAGCGGCGTCCGTTGCCGCGTACCCGGCTGCGAAGCCATCCTTTGGCGAATGTGGGAACAGGAAAGCCGCTCCCCCGCATCTGCCCCACTCAATGTTGTGGATTCACATCACCGCCGGAGCCGGAATCCCCATCACCGCCATTGCTGCCATCAGCTCTCGCCTCACCACCGCCGCCGTTGCCAGCAGCAGAGCCTTCCGCCCAGCGTCTTCCTCGGTCAGGATGTGATGCCGGTGGTAGAAGTTGTTGAACTGCTGCGCCAGTTGAAACGCATGTTTCGTCAGCGCCGCCGGTTCGGTCGTCGCAATGCACTGCTCAATCACTTTCGCCGTCTGTCCTGCCGCCAGCCATAGCGCCCACAGATCGTCATCGCCCGCCCCAGCGCCCGCGGCTGGCAGCGAAGCGTTACCCACCGTTACCGCCACCGCCCCCCCAAACGCGTCGTCCGCGAGCTTTACCTTCAGCGCCTCTTCCGGCGCAATCCCCGCCTTGCGGAAGATGTTCGTAGCCCGCACAACCGCATATTGCACGTACGGTCCGGTCTCGCCCTCGAAGGAGAGCGCCTCGCGGAAGTCAAACGCAATCACCGACTGCTTGGTAAACTTCAGCATGAAGTAGCGCAGCGCTCCAATCGCAATCTGGGTTGCAACTTCGCCGCGCTCCGCCGCGCCCAGCTCCGCGTGGCGCGCGTCCACCTCGCTCCTGGCCGCCTCAATCAGCTTGTCCAGCAGGTCGTCGGCCTTCACTCCAAATCCCTTGCGCCCGGAAACCTCGATGTAGCTGCGCTGCTGATCCTCCTCGCTGACCGCGTATCCCAGCTCCATCGCGCAGCGCGGCGTCAGCGCCACCATCTCGTAGCTGAAGTGCGTATAGCGTGCCGCCTCGGCCTTGTGTCCCATCAGCAGGATCGCCTGCTTCACCGTCTCCTGCGGATCGCTCTGCCGCGCGTCGATCACGTTATAGATCGCGCCCACTCCGCCAAAGTGCGGAGCCCCAGCCTCGGTCTCCTTCGGATCGCACGAGATCCAAACCGCGCGCCCATCCGCGTACTCATAAAATTTCCGGTAGCCAAAGTCCAGTCCCAGTAGCCCGAACTTCCACATGTGATACGCAATGTCCTTACCCACGTACCCCACCGTTCCGTTCGAGCGCACAATCACCTTCGCATCTTCGTCTGCTCCCGCATCCGGCCCCTCGCTCTTCACGTTTCCCGGACGCGTCATCACCCAGCAGCCTTTGTTCTTCCCTTCCTCCTCGAAGTAAAGAACCTCTGCCGCCTTAAGCAGTTCAAATGCCTTGGCCCAGAAGTGCAGGTGCAGAATGTCGCTCTCCTGCGGCAGAAAGTCGTATTCAATATCCAGCCGATGCATCGTCTCCAGATGCCGCCGCAGCACCGCCATCGAGATCATCTGCGCAATCTCGGCCGTCTCGTTGCCGCCCACCTCCAGCAGATGCAGCGTATTGCGCCGCGCCTCCAGGTTCGCCTTGTCCGCCTCGTACCACTGCGAAACTTTCGCATACAAATCCCAGCAGTAGTAATCGAAACGTCCTTCACCTCCCGCGATCAGCGCCTCAATCTCGGCCCGCGATTTCTTCGCCATCCGTTCAAAGCCCACCACCACGTCGGCCACCTGCACCCCGGTGTTGTCGATGTAGTTCTGCACGTCCACCTGGTAGCCCGCCGCCCGCAGCAGCCGCACCAGCGTGTCGCCCAGGATCGCGTTCCGCAGGTGTCCAATGTGCGCCGCCTTGTTCGGATTGATCGACGTGTGCTCCACCAGCACCTTCCCTCTCAGGTGCGGGTGCCCCATACAAGCCTTCTGTTGGCTTGTGTGGGGTTGTTGACTTTGCTCCTGCTCCTGCGGGTGCCCCATCCTAGCCTGCATTTGGCTAGGGTGGGGTAGTTGAACTTGCCTTTGATCTGCCACCATCTCTGCCGCCCGCGTCCTGTCCAGCCGTGCGTTGATGTACCCCGCTCCCGCCACTTCGAAGCCTGCAAAGCCCTCCGGCAGCGTCATCTCCCTAACAATCTCTTCCGCAATTTTCCGCGGAGCCTTGCGCAGCGTCCGCGCCAGCTCAAAGGAAACCGGCAGCGCAAACTCCCCCAGCTCGATCTTCGGCGGCTGCTCCACCACGATGTTGACCGGCTCAATTTCGTATTTCTGCTTCAGGAAGGCGCGCACATGCGCGATCAGGCGCTTCTGCAATAAAAGATACACGGTGATTCCTTGCCTTTAGCGGGACTCTTTCGCAAGCCCTCGCCATGATTAATCAAACTACGATTGTAAGGGATGCGCCTCTTCTTTGCCCGTGCCCCACATCTGCACGGGTGCCCCACCTTCGACGCGCTGCTTTTGCGCGGCTAAGGTGGGATGGGCAGGCGCGCGGCCCACCAGAGTTGGCTCTTTTCCAACTCTGGGGCCTTTGCGGAGTCACGCGGGTGCCCCACCTTCGACGCGCTGCTTTTGCGCGGCTAAGGTGGGATGGGCAGGACACACCAATACAGAAACTGCTCTATTTCAACCGTGCGCCGTTGGGAACCTCTTCGAGGAAGCTGGCGAGGGCGGGTGTGCCTTCTTCTCCGTAAGACGCTGCGACGATCATGCCCTGCGATTCGATGCCGCGCAGTTTACGCGGAGCGAGGTTGGCCACGATGACGACCTTGCGTCCCACGAGTGTCTCCGGAGCGTAGGTCTTGGCGATGCCCGCCACGATCTGCCGGACCTCGCTGCCAATGTCTACGGTGAGGCGCAGGAGTTTGTCTGCCTTCACAACTTTTTCAGCCGTCAGCACGGTGCCCACCCGCAGTTCGACCTTGGCGAAATCGTCGATGGTGATGTAGGCGGGCGCCGCTGGTGTTGCGGCCTCGGGCGCGGCGTCTCCCATAGCGGCCTGCGTTCCCGCTTCTGCTGGCTGCGTTGGCTGTGGAGCGCCGGGCTGCGCTCCCACTTCCGCTGACTGCGTTGGCTGTGGCGCGCCGGCCTCGGCGGAGCTCTTACGTTCTTCTTCCATCTGTTGCATCCTTTCAATCGCGCTGCGGTCGGCGCGGGGAAAGACAGCTTCGATTTTGCCGAGGCGCGTGCCTACGTTCAACTGTCCCCACCGCAAAGTGTTCAGATCGGTCTTCGATATA
Organism: Candidatus Korobacteraceae bacterium; assembly: GCA_049521655.1. GTDB lineage: Bacteria > Acidobacteriota > Terriglobia > Terriglobales > Acidobacteriaceae > TOLSYN. Next base: position 7,146 of record JBEKOO010000005.1, on the reverse strand, counting down.
TCGCCGAGCCCAAGCTGGGTAAATATCTTCGCCGTCGAGTCCGGAATGATGGGATGGGCGAGCACGGCGATGATACGCAGAGCCTCGGCAGAGGTGTAGAGAACCGTGGCCAGCCGGGAGCGCGAATGGTCGTCATCCTTTTCGGCGATCGACCACGGATGATTCTCCACAATGTATTTGTCCACCGCGCTCAGCAGCGACCAGATCGCCTCCAGCGCACGCGAGAAGTGGAAGCCCTCGAAGAGCCGGTTGTAGCTGGCGATGGTTTCCTCGGCGAGGCTGGCGATGGCCGCTTCTGCCGGAGTGTAGGAGATGGTGGCGCTCGGATACGGAACCTCGCCCTCGAAATATCGCTGAATCATCGAAAGCGTTCTGCTGGCAAGATTGCCGAGGCCGTTCGCAAGATCGCTGTTGAAGCGCTGCACCAGGGCGTCAAAGGAGAACGAGCCGTCCTGTCCGAAGACGACCTCGCGGAAGAGGAAGTAGCGCAGAGCGTCGGCGCCCAGCACTTCGAGAATGGTCTCGCTGCGCACAATGTTGCCGCGCGACTTGGACATCTTGCTCTCTTCGAAGAGCAGCCAGCCGTGGGCCACGATCTGTTTCGGCATCGGCAGTCCGGCGGCCAGCAGGAAGGCCGGCCAGTAGACGCAGTGAAAGCGCACTATCTCCTTGCCGATCATGTGTACGTTGGCCGGCCAGTAATGCGCGTAGCGCTGCTGATCGACCGCATCGGACGAGCCGTAGCCGATGGCGGTGATGTAGTTGCACAGCGCGTCCAGCCAGACGTAAATGACATGCGCGGGATCGTCGGGAACCGGAATGCCCCAGGCAAATGTAGTGCGTGAAATCGAAAGATCGCGCAGGCCGCCCTTGACGAAAGTGATGACTTCATTCCGGCGCGTCTCAGGATAGATGAGGCCGGGATTCTCCTCATAGAGCTTGAGCAGCGGCTCGGCCATCGCCGAGAGCTTGAAAAAATAGTTCTCCTCCTCAACCGTCTCCGTAATGCGTCCGCAAACCGGGCACGGTGCGCCGGGGGTATTGTCGTCGGCGTACAGTTCGTCGGAGACGCAGTACTGCCCCGTGTAGGAGCCCTTATAGATGTAGCCGCGCTCCTTGAGCAGGGTGAACATCGCCTGCACCCCGCGCTTGTGCTCCGGGCTGGTGGTGCGGATGAACTTGTCGTAGCTGATGCCCATGCGATCCCACAGGGCGCGGAATTCGCCGCTCACCTCGTCGGTGAGCTGCTGTGGAGTCTTGCCCGCCGCAGCCGCCGAGCGCTCGATCTTCTGCCCGTGCTCGTCGGTTCCAGTGAGGAAGAATGTGTCATGCCCCAGCATGCGCTGGCGGCGCGCAATGGCGTCACAGACGACGGTGGTATAGGTGTGGCCGATGTGAGGCCGCGCGTTTACGTAGTAGATGGGCGTGGTGATGTAGAACTTCTCGCGTTGCTCACTCATGGAAATCTCTCGATCAGGACTGAAAATTTTTGCCGGCGCTCTCTGGCTCAGGGGCAGCTTCAGGCGACGCAAGATAGAGGCGCAAAGCCTCTTGCAGAACGGTTTTCAGAGGCACTCCGCTGGCTTCGGCGATCGCCCGGCAGTCCTCGAACTCAGGCGCGGAGTTTACCACCACTCCCTGGAGGCAGCCGAGTTTAATCCGAATTGCTCCCCAGCGAGATTCGACGGTGACGTGCTCACGCTCCAGAATGCGGCGCTGCTCCCGCCGCATGCGCACGCCCAGCGTGGTGGTTTCGGTAAGCAGAATGCGCGAAAGCGCTTCGGCCTGCGTCGGTCTCGCCAGCACTGTAAACACGATGCCCGGACGCCCTTTCTTCATCTGCACCGGAACCCCAAACGCATCCAGAGCGCCCGCCGCCAGCAGCTTCTGCAAAACGTAGGAGAAGAGCTGCGGGTTCATGTCGTCGAGATTGGCTTCGAGGACCGTGATGCTCTCGCCACAGCCTGCGCCCCACGTCTCCGTCGAAAAACCCGGCGCAACTGTGGGCGAGCCAACTCCACTGCCGATTGTGGTCGCTTCGCCCACGATCAGCCGCACGAGGTTGGCCGAGCCGGGAAAGTCGCGGCCTCCGGCCCCGTAGCCGGTAGCGGAAAGCGTCATCGGCGGCATAGGCTCGAAGCGCACGTTGAGGGCCTTGAGCAGCGCCGCGCCGGTCGGCGTCAGCAGCTCCTTCTGAATACCGGAAGAGTAAACCGGCGCTCCGCGAAGCAGTTCGGCGGTCGCGGGTGCGGGGACGGGCAGAACTCCGTGCGCACACTTTACGGTGCCGCTGCCGGTGTTCAGCGCGGAGCAGTACCACTCATCGGCTGCGATCGCTTCAATCGCAACGGCAGAGCAGACGATGTCCACGATGGCGTCTTCGGAGCCGACCTCGTGAAAGTGGATCGACTCGGCTGGCCGGTTGTGAACCTTGCCTTCGGCCTCGGCAAGAACTTCAAAGCTCTTCACTGCGAAGGCCCGCGCGCTGCCGCTGATCGGAGCGCGGGCGATGATCTCGCGTATCTCAGGCAGCCCGCGATGGACTTGACCGTGCGTTTCATGCTCATGCGCGTGCGGATGCTCATGCGCGTCAACATGACCATGCGCGTGCCCGGATTCATGCGCGTGCTCAGCTCCGTGCCCAGCCTCGCTTTCGTGCGAGTGCGAATGGCTTTCGTGCGAGTGCGAATGCGCCCCCTCATGCTCCAGGGGCTGCTCGGCTCTGCCGTGGATGAGGACATCGACCTTGGTCGCGGCAAGGCCGCCGCGCTCAACCCGATGAGCCACAAGCTCGGCGTGGAGGCCGAGGCCGCGTGCGACGCTATCAAGCTTCTCCAGGGCGACGCCGCTGTCAACGGCTGCGCCGAGAAACATGTCGCCACTGATACCGGAGAAACAATCGAGGTAGGCAATCCGCATTACGAGTCCGGCGGGCGTTGGCCCGAAGATTAAGTATAGGAGGCGCGGCGCATTGGAGCAAACGGATGAGCGCGGCTTTTAGCCTAAGCAAAAAGGCAACACCCCCACGCTACCCAATACACTCAGCAAATGTGGTTCCGCGGGTGCCCCATCCTACCCCTCTTTTGGCTAGGGTGGAGTTTTTGACTCTACCCCTGCCCTTAACCTCGCAACCCCAAAACCTTATAATCACCCCATGTTCCTCGACTCCCACGCCCATCTCGACGGCCCTCAATTCGCCTCCGATCGCGAAGCCATGATCCAGCGCGCCCATCGCTCCGGCATCCGCGCTCTTCTCGCCATCGGCAACGGAGACAACCCCGACGACATCGCCTGCGCCATTCCCTTCGCCGAGCGCTACCCCTGGATCTACGCCTCTATCGGCGTTCACCCGCATGAAGCGCGCCTGCTCACTCCCGCCCATCTCGACCTCATGCTGAGCCTCGCCCGCCACCCGCGCGTCATCGCCATCGGAGAAATCGGCCTCGACTACCACTACGACCACTCGCCCCGGGAGGTGCAGCAGCGTGTCTTCCGCCAGCAGTTGGAGCTGGCCGCAGCCGTCAACCTCCCCATTCTCATCCACTGCCGCCCCAGCCAGAACAGCTCCAACGCCTGGGACGACCTCCTGCGCATCCTCGGCGAGCTTTGGAGCTCAACCGGCCTTGGCGGCGTCATGCACTGCTTCACCGGAAACCTCGCCCAAGCCCACGCCTCGCTCTCGCTCGGCTTTATTCTCTCCTTCGCCGGAAACCTCACCTACCCCAAGGCCCAGAACATCCGCGACGCCGCCGCCATCGTCCCTCTCGACCGCTTCTTCCTCGAAACCGATTGCCCCTACCTCGCTCCCATTCCCCACCGAGGCCAGCGCAACGAGCCCGCCTTTGTCCTTGAAACCACCCGCCACTTCGCCCAGCTCCGCAACCTCACTCTCGAAGCCGCAGGCTCCCTCGCCCTTGAAAATTTCCACCGCTTCTTCCATCTCCCCGTCTCACCCGAGCCGCTCTAAATCGAGGCTCGCCTAAGCCGCTCTAAGTCCCGCCTCATTAGAGCCGCTCAAGCGAAGTTCCTGCGGCGCAGCATTTCGATGTTGCTCCTGAGGGTGTCAAACGAAGTGAGGAATCCCCGCGCCGCTCAAATATGCACTGCCGCCCCGGACGCAATTTAGCCACCCTTCTCAAATCCCGCAATTCCCCAGATGCGATATTCCCCGCTTTGTCATACACTAGAAGCCAATGGCCGCAGAAAATTCATTCGACATCGTCAGCAACGTAGACTTGCCGGAGGTCACCAACGCCATCCAGCAGGCTCTCAAGGAAATCCATCAGCGTTACGACCTCAAGGCTTCCCACTCAGACATCCAATTCGATGGCAAGGAAGAGATCGTCCTCACCTCCGCCGATGAATACAAGCTCAAGGCCGTCATCGACGTATTGCAGACCAAGCTGGTCAAGCGCAATGTCTCGCTCAAGGCCCTCACCTACGGCAAAGTCGAGCCCGCCGCCAGCTCCACCGTCCGCCAGAAGGTGAAGCTCCAACAGGGCATCGCCATTGAAAAGGCGCGCGAGATCGTCAAGACCATCAAGGACTCCAAGAAGAAAGTGCAGGCCTCCATCAACGCGGACATCGTTCGCGTCACCGGCAAGGACCGCGACAGCCTCCAGGAGATCATCGCCTTGATTCGCCAGAGCGATTTCGGCATCGACATACAGTTCACCAACTATCGCAATAATTGATTGATCGGCGCATAAATCCGGCCACGCAAACCGTAACCCGCTCGAAGCCAACAATCTCCGGCGGCATCCAATAGATTCGGCAAGGGTCCACTCTTGAACACCATGACGGCAGCGACCGGTAAAATGATCTTCGACCTTCTCCGGGATGACCTCGCCGCCATCGAGCGCGAGTTCGGGGGCTACAGCGTCTCAAAGGTCCAGGCCATCACCGAGATCGGCGAATATCTCCGTCGCGGCGGAGGCAAACGCCTTCGCCCTGCCTTGCTTCTGCTCTCCGCCAAAATGCTCGACTATCAAGGACGCGGAGCCGTCCGCCTTGGCGCCGTCGTCGAAATCATTCACACCGCAACCCTGGTTCATGACGACATCATCGACGACGCCGAAACCCGCCGCGGCCGTCCCTCGCCCAACACCATCTGGGGAAATCCCAAGTGCGTCCTCGCTGGCGACTGGCTCTACATGCAAGCCTTCCAGGTCTCGCTCGAGGAGCGCAACCTCCACGTCCTCGATCTGCTCACCGATCTCACCAAGCAGATGGTCGAAGGCGAGCTCCTCCAGATCGAAAAACTCGGTTCGCTGATCTCCCGCGACAGTCATCTCGATCTTATCTATCGCAAAACCGCCTGCCTCTTCGCCGTCTGCATGCAGCTCGGCGGAGTCCTCGCCTCGGCCAGCCAGGAGCAGCAGCTACGCCTCCGTGAGTACGGACGCGCCGTCGGCATGGCCTTCCAGATCACCGATGATGTCCTCGACCTCACCGCCTCCGAGGTCGTCCTTGGCAAGCCCGTCGCCAGCGATCTGCGCGAAGGCAAAGCCACTCTCGCCGTCATCCACGCCCTCGAGCGCTGCACCGCCGCCGAGCGTACCCAGATTCAGGCCGTCCTTGAGCAGCGCGCCTTCAATGGCGTCACTCACCAGGACATCCTGACCATTCTCAGCCGTTATGAATCCATCGGCGCCGCCAACCACGAGGCGGCAAAGTTCGCCCAGCACGCCGTCGCCCAGCTCCACTCTTTCCCGGAAAACGACTTCAAACGCGCTCTCCTCTGGCTCCCCCAGTTCATCGTCGCCCGCGAAAAGTAGGCGGGTGCCTCAGAGTTGGCAGCATAAACAAAGCTTAGGGTGTCCTGGCCTTTCTTTGGCTAGGGCGGGGTTTTTGACTTTGTCGTTGTTCTTGTCTTCACAGGCGCACCACCTTCGACGCGCTGTTTTTGCGCGGCTACGAGGGGACGGCCAGGACGCCCCAATACAGGAACCGCTTCTAGCCGCTAAATCCTTGGGCGTGCGCCCGCATTTATGTTAGATTGTGTGCAATGTGGTGAGGACTTTCTGTGAGCCGCGTTCCCGTAGCGCAGCTTCAGATTCGGGCAATTTGCAGGTCGGGCCATATCCATGAAATCCAATCGGAGATTAAGGACAAGTCAAATGATGATACGACTCAGCAACGGCAATCGTCGGTGCCCTGTGATGAGAATTCTTGGCTTCGCCGGATTGGCCGCTCTGGCGGCGATTTTTTCGATCGGCGCGCAAGCCCAGGCGGGCGACCCGGGAACCCGAATTTCGGACAAACTTCTCTCTCAGTTCAAGCTGACGAAAACCGCGGCCGACCACTCGGACATTGTCACCGCTGGCGACATTGTGGTCTTGCACAAGGACGGCCTGATGATGTGCAGTTCGGCCTCCCCCTACGCGTTTTCTAACGGCTATACCGACGGCGTTCTCTCCGCCAACTACAAAAACCGCGCCAAGGATGCAGCCACCTCCTTCTTCAAAGGTCATCTTCCGTTCGGCGGCGGAGGAAGCGCCACCGATGCCGCCAACAACGGCTGCGCATCGCGAAAGTTTGTCGCCGGGGAGAAGTTCTGGGTTACCGGCATTGTCCTTCAAAGGGATGGGATTCTGGTCAGCACTTTCAGCGATCCCTACAATGACGTCCGCTATTACGGGGAGATCAAGTTCTCATTCCCCAAGGGTAGGGTGCCGCCGGTGGACGATTTCTTGAGAACCGTCGCCGAGGTCATTACCGTGCAACCGCCCGATGACAACGGCAACGGCGATCAGGGTGGCCAGGGTGGCCAGGCCGCCGCGGCCGCACCTGCACCGTCCCCGGCTCCGATGCCGGAAATTGTGCCGCCCCCGCCCCCGGCCGATGCCCCGCCGCCAACCGTTTCCAAGGGCCAGACTCCTGGTCAGGTGACCGCTGCCTTTGGCCAGCCGATGCGGATAGCCAAGCTGGGAGTGAAGGAGATTTACTATTACAAAGACTTCAAGGTCACCTTCATCAACAAGAAAGTCAGCAACGTTGAATAATCCTTCCGCGCGGGTGCCCATCTGTCCTGATATGGAGTGACCGTGTCAAGCTCCGTCACCCGCTTTTGGGTTTGTTGTTGCTGTTGCGCTTATTCGAGGACAGGACGAGCAGTGGTCGGGGCAGCTTGTGCGACGGTTGATC
>JBEKOO010000004.1:0-171968 GCA_049521655.1 Candidatus Korobacteraceae bacterium | reverse complement strand
CATGGGCGGACTCGCGAGCAGGTGGTCTTAAGCGTCAAGTTTGGAGAGATGCGCGATCCGAAAGGTGGATGGAGCGGCGGCGATAACCGGCCGAAGGCCGTGAAGAACTTCCTCGCCTACACTCTCAAGCGTCTCTGCACGGAGTACATACAGGGCAACTCTACCGGCAGGAACCGCTCCCGTGAATACGTTCGTACGCTGGTGGAAATTCAATCTCGTGGGAGCGCTTGGCATGGTTTTCCAACTTGCCGTGTTCGCGTCTCTCAACCGGGAGCACAACATCCTGGTTTGAGGCGCGTAAACAGCGGGTGAAAGAGAGTTGACGATGTTGCGCGACATTTTTGCTTAAGTGGGATGCGCGAGAGTCTATTTTTGCACTCTTTATGGTGCAAATACGGCTTGAAGATTGGCGAAGTGGTGAATGGTTTGGAGAGGTGAGGTTACTGAATGGTATATGGTTGCGCGGAGTTTCAAACGATTGGCTAATCAGGTAATTCCGGGATAGGTTCGATTACTGATCTGACAATGGTGTGGGGTGCGGAGGGGCCAGGAGAGGACCAGATCGGGAAGTCGGGAGAAAAAAATCGCCGGGAGGTGAGGGGATTTCGAGCGGGCGGCGGGGTGTGAGGCAGGTTTCAACCCACATCTGCCGAGTGTGGAAGATGTCACCGACACGATCGCGCTGACTTCTACGTGAAGTTTGTCTTTCGCAGCTCCGATGCGGTTCTGACTGGGCTTTTCTTGCGGTGTCCAGTGTTTAGTTCCCAGATCCCCGATCCTCACTCTATCCACGCCGTGCCCATCCAGCAGATCTTCGGCAATCTGTCGTACTGATCATGGTGCTTTTCCGCGTCAGGCGATCTCCTGAACCCATTTACTCCGCCAGGCTGGCGCCTCGAAGGGATCAGCAAAATGTTGTGTCTCGTGCACAACCTTAGCGGTGAACTCCGAGCCGCTTGCACCCACGATTAGGTGTGGCGCAGGGCTCGCAGGAGGCCCGTCAAGAGCATCGCCGGGGTAGGCGGACAACCAGGGATGTAGGCGTCGACGGGAATTACTGAATCGACTCCACCAACTACTGCATGACTTTCGGCGAAGATGCCGCCACTGCATCCGCAAGCCCCAACTGCTACAACCAGCTTAGGGGAGGGTGTGGCTTCGTAGGTGTTTTTGACAGCCTCCTCCATATTGCGAGTGACGGGGCCGGTGACAAGCAGCATGTCAGCGTGTTTTGGAGAGGCGACGAAGTGGATGCCGAAGCGCTCCAGGTCATAGTAAGAGTTGGTGAGGGCCGCTATCTCGGCCTCGCATCCGTTGCACGAACCGCCATCAACCTGGCGGATGTTCAATGCGCGGCCCACGATTGCACGAATCTCTTTCGCCGCTGCGCTAATGGCCGGTTCATCATTTCGGAGTTCCCTGCAGCTCTCAACATCCCACCGACGGAGAAGCGCCTGCTTGCTGACACCGCAACAAGATAGCCTTCTTGCGTTGAAAAATGCGCTTTCACCGGTCATGATGCAGCGTCCGCAGCCGATGCAGTCGCCATAGTTCAGGGAGAGCGTCATGCGCCCGTCGACATCGCCAATTGCCAGCGCGGACGTGCAGCATGCATCGACTACCCGCCGCGCGATTGACGCGGACAGCAACGCCGAATCTAAGTCAGGCATGCGGCTACCTTGAGAATTGGCGGCGTTCAATTCCGTGACCTCTATGAGCACTCTGGGGCTGCTCAAGCTGCGTTTGACGATGTCAAACATCATCGGTCACATCCAGAATAGGACAAATTGAAGCTCTTATTAATCAGCGGAAAGTCCGCAATGATGTTTCCAGGCATGGCGAACGGCAGAATTGGCCAGTTCTGGAAGGATGGCGACCTAATATGGCAACGAGCAATGTGGCCGTTGCGAATCCTGATCCAGTAAAGTAGCTCGCCTCGCGGCGATTCCACCGCGGAGAATCCCTCGGTGTTAGCGCTGCCTGGAAGCGGTGCGCAGATGATACCAGCTGCCAGTTCGATCAGCGTATCTTGTATCAGGCGTGCAGACACTCGAGTTTCCTCGATGCGTATATGGGCGCGTGCGAGCACATCTCCATGCTTGTAGTGCGGAACCTCGATCGTCGTCCTGCGATATTGACCATACGGATGGTCATGGCGCACATCGATTTTGATGCCGCTGGCGCGCGCGACCGGGCCGACGGCAGCGAGGTCGCGAGCGATATCGCTGCTGAGAACACCAGTTCCTTCAAACCTATTTTGCACCGATGGAGCGTCGAGTATGATGCAGGCCATTTCCGCGAAGTCAGCAGCGGCATGAGCAACTACCTTAGCGAGTTCGCGAGCATCTTCGGCAGAAAGGTCGTGCCGGACGCCGCCGGGTATGGCAATGCCACGCCAGTACCGCGTGTTGAAGAAGCGAGTTGACGCCAGTAGCAACGATTCCTTTATTCTGGAAGTGTAAGCAGCGGGAACTGTACAGCCAATATCGCCGCATAGGGCGCCAACGTCGCCAATATGAGCCATCATGCGCTCAAGTTCGAGCCCGATAAGACGAATGGCTCGTCCGCGCGGCGGAACAGAAATGCCAAATGCGTTTTCAACGGATTGGCAGTAGGCGACCGCGTGGGAGAAACAGTTGTCTCCAGAGACGCACTCTGCGACTATAGGACCGCTCATGATGGGAATGCCCTCGAAAAGCTTCTCCGTGCCCTTGTGTGTGTAGAAGTGGTGCAGTTCAAGGTGGAGAACCGTATCACCCACCACGCTGAATCGAAAGTGGCCGGGTTCGATGATTCCAGCATGAACGGGACCGACCGGAACTTCGCATACTCCGACACCCTGCGCCTGCAGGAATCTGTATTCACGGGGATGAACGATAAGCGGCCGCAGGTCAGGATGACCGTCAATCTCGATTCCGTACTGATCGTGCAACTCGCGTTCGTACCAGGCGGCCGCTGGCATGATCTTTGTGGCCGACGAAATTGCACCGCGAACGAGCGAATCTGCGCAGTGATACTCGCGATTCAAGTCCACGATATAGTGAACGTGCTTTGCGCCATCGTCTCCCACGCTGCCAAAGATCGAGACCAAGCGCGCGTTGCTGTTTTCGAGAAGCCGTAGTGCGTCCTCGACGCTTCCCTCTCCGCTTCGCCGTGTCACGTTCGTCATCATTGCAGTGCCACCAATGCCCTTTGCAGAAGGTTCGTGAATGCGCCAGGAATTCGAATGCCAAACACAATCAGACATACTGCACAAATGCTCATCACTGCAACATCGGAACGCACAAGAGTGAGTTTGGCTGGTAAGCGATTCGGCTTGCCTGCGAGCATTTGCTGAAAATGATGCAGCAAAGCGCCGAATACCACTGAAAGCGCTACCAGCATCAGGACTGCGATAAAGTATCGTGACGCGCTAAATGCTACGGTCAGGATCATGAATTCGCTGATGAACAGTCCGAAGGGCGGCAGGCCAACGATGGCAAGGCTGCCCAACACAAGACTGGCGCTCGTCCATGGCAGCGAGCGTGCCATGCCATGGATACCTTTCATGCGCAGCGTTCCAAAGTTTTCGCGCACGTTTCCTGCGGTAAAGAACATGAGTGACTTCGCAACCGAATGATTGAAGGTGTGCAAGAGCGCCGCGTAGAGGCCAAGGGCGCCGCCGAGTCCGATGCCAATGGCGACGATGCCCATATGTTCAATACTGCTGTAGGCGAGTAGTCGCTTGAGATCTTTCTGCACAACCATCAATAGCGCCGCCACTGTAATCGAGAGTCCGCCGAAGATTAGGAGCAGCGTGTGGCTGAACCGGCTGCCAATCGCATGCGAAGTAATTGCGTCAAAGCGAAGCAGCGCGTACATGGCGCAGTTCAGAAGCACAGCGGAAAGCAATGCGCTGATTGGCGAAGGTGCTTCGGCATGCGCGTCGGGCAACCAACTGTGCATCGGAACGAAGCCGATTTTGGTACCGTAACCGACGGCAACGAAGACAAATGACAGCTTGATTAGGTCTCTAGCAGGGCCAAGCCGTGGGGCGGCATTCATCAGTACGGTCCAATCAAGCGCAGATTCAGGACTCACCCCGCTCTTCACAGCAGCTAGATAAAGCACGATTGTGCCGAAGAGCGCGAAGGCTATTCCCACGGTACAAACCACCAGGTATTTCCAGCCAGCTTCAACAGCTCCCTTTGTGTTATAGAACCCCACGAGCAGCGCCGACGCGAGGGTGGTGGCTTCCACACAAATCCATAACATGCCAAGGTTCGCCGAGAGATAAACCGCAACCATCGTAAAGAGGAACAGAAAGAATAAACCGTAGAACCATCGGGGCGAGGAAAAGCGCCCAGCGGGAATGTGCCGCATGTAGCCTACGGAGTACACAAGCACGAGTGCGAAGATGAAGCCAATGTTGATCAGGAAGAAAGCGGTGAGACCATCCGCGCGCAAGTAGCGCCCGGCCTGCAGGACGCCAGCAACGCGAATCCTCCAGACGGCATTGGTGATGGCCCCAAGTTCGAGTGCGCCGGTGAATAGCGCCACGCGTACAGTATTTCGCGGCTCCCTGCAGGCTACGAGGATCGCAGCGCCAAGAAGAGGAATTAAAAGGAGGACAATCAGGGTCATTGATCAGCCTCTCAACCGCCGCAGCTTGGAGACATCCAAGTGCTCGAAAGTGTCACGAATACGAAAGACAAACAGCCCCATCAAGAACACTCCCATGAGCAGGTCGAAGGAAATGCCGATCTCGATAACCAGCGGCATTCCGAACGTAGTCGTCAGCGCAGCCAGAAAAATTCCGTTTTCAAGGACAAGCAGCCCGATGACTTGCATAAGGGCCTTCTTGCGGCTGACCATAAGGAATGCGCCGCTGAGCACCAATGCGACGGCAGAGGCAAGCATGTTTTCGTCAATGCGCAACGTCTTTGCGTAAGGTGCGACGGCGAAGAAAGAAAGAAGAATCAGTCCGGCCATGATGAATACTGACTGCGCTACGGTCGTCGACGAAGCGGTGTCATGCGGGGCCTTAAGGTCTCTCACGATGCGAAAGAGCGCGTATGGTATCGCGACAATTTTCACTACGACCACCAATGCGGCGATAGCGTATGCCTCGAGCAACTTCCCGGCGTAAGCGAGCGCCACGATTTGTGCGGCCATGACCGCCGACTGTAGGCCGAACAGCACAATACAGGTGGAGATTCGCTTCGCCGAAGCCATCATCAATACCGTGACAAACAGAAATACAGCGGATGAAGCCAGTGCCTTTGCCACCGCAAGTCCAATCAAGCCCATTGCCTCACCTCATCAGCGCAGTGAACACCACTGCGAGAATGGCCAGAGCAGAAGCCACACCAAGAAAGTCGGGGACCAGATACATACGCAATTTTGCAAGGCTGCTTTCGATCATCGCAATGACAATCGCCAACACGGCAAACTTGAACAGGAATGCGAGGAGAGCGAATGCTAATCCAAGAAGCGAATTGCTCGTGGCCATGCCCCAGGGCACAAACACTCCGACAAGCAGTGCCATGATGAGCGTGAGTTTGACGGCGCTGGCCCACTCGATCAGCGCAAGGCTCGGACCCGAGTACTCCAGCACCATGGCCTCGTGGATCATCGTGAGTTCCAGGTGCGTTGTCGGATTGTCCACCGGTATGCGCCCAGTCTCAGCGATCGCAACCAGGGCCAACGCTCCAAAAGCGAGTACATGAACCGCCGAGAGTTGAAACGGATTCTGACGCACCGAGAATTCCACGATACCCGAGAGCCTGACAGTATGGGCAAGAATTGCTACGGAGGTCAGTCCGAGAAATAGTGGGGCTTCCGCCAACGTCGAGACAAGCGCTTCGCGGCTTGCGCCCATGCCACCGAAAGAACTGCCGCCGTCCATCGCCCCGAGCATCAGGAAGAATCTTCCTGCGGCCAATAAGTACACAAGCACGATGAAATCGCCAGAGACTCCGAGCAGCGCTGATGGATGCAACACAGGAACAAACGCAGCGGCAGTCACAGTGACGGCGAACAAGACTACTGGGGCAAAGCGAAAGAGCGCAGAAGCAGTGTCTGGAACCAGATCCTCTTTGCGAAAGAGCTTCAGCAGATCAGCATAGGGACGCAACACGCTTGCGCCGCGGCGGTTCTGGATACGTGCCTTGACGCGCGCGATGACACCGCGCACTAAGGGCGCAATTGCCACGATCAGCAGCGCCTCGATGACATTGACCGCAAACTTCATGCGAACCTCATAAAGACGAGCAAAGCAACGAGTGCCAGGAAGATGTAGAGCAGGTATACCTGAACGTTCCCCGTCTGGAGTCTTCGCAGCCGAGTAGCCATGGCGACAATTGCGTCCACGGCTGGGCGATAAAGCGAGTTTTCAAACGAGGTGGTTCGAACCGAGTGGTACGTAACCGATTTCGGGAAGTACGGCCGGTTCACGTACTCAATCTCAACCGTCCGGTCCGGCTTGTAAACTCTCGCGAAGACCTTGCGTAGAGGCTTCGAAAACGCAGTAGACGAGTACTGCATACGGCTATTCAGGCCAGGGAGTCCGCAAGCCCAGGTTGGAGTGATGCGCTTGATGCGCCGCAAACCAGAGATCGCAATTATCAGAACGATAACGCAACCTGCAACCAGTGGGAGAGTGCGCGAAATGGAAAGCGCAGGTTCCGGCGGCGACGAGCTATGCAACAGCTCCTGCGTGACGGCGATCAGCGGAGGCAGCACAACGCCAGGCATGACGCCGATGGTGACGCAAGCCGCTGCCAATAGTGCCATCGCGGCCTGCATTGGTATAGCGACTTCGGTTGCATGTTCCGCCTCGATACCGCGAGGCCGTCCAAGGAAGGCGACGCCGTAAAGCTTCGCGAAACAGCTCACGGCAAGTCCGCCGATGAGGGCCAGCACTCCGGCCATGAGCGGTAGTATGACGGCGGCCGAAATGTTAGAGAGTTCCGCACCCGCAATAAAACTGCGGAACATCAGCCATTCACTAACGAAGCCGTTGAATAGCGGCAAGCCAATGATGGAGCAGCACGCGACCAAAAACACTACTCCCGTGACCGGCATTCGCTTGAGCAGGCCGCCGAGTTCTTCAATGTCGATCGTATGAGCGGCATCAGAAATGGCCCCGGCTCCCAGAAACAAGAGACTTTTGAAGAGCGCATGATTCAACGTGTGCAGAAGGGCCGCCGTCAAGGCTAGTGTGGCCCAGATTGGTGCATTGTTTGCGTTGAACACCAGTGCGGCGCCGAGGCCGAGATAGATGATCCCAATATTCTCGACACTGTGATAGGCGAGCAATCGTTTCAAGTCATGCTCGGCAATGGCGTACAAGACGCCCAGTACCCCCGAGACCGCACCGGCCGCCAACACCAGGTATCCCCACCAACTCGGTCCTCCGCCAAGGAAGTCGAACGTGAAGCGAACGAACGCGTAAATCGCCGTCTTCAGCATCACGGCGGACATCAGCGCCGACACCGGGCTGGGCGCGATAGGATGCGCTTTGGGCAGCCACAGGTGAAGTGGAACGATGCCTGCTTTTGTTCCGAAGCCAATGAACGACAGTAGAAAAATGGCGTTGCGCACGCCCATCGGCATGATCGCAACCGCAGCACGCATGGATGCAAAATTGAGGCTATTCGCGTGGGGGAGGAACAGAAAGAAGCTCGCAATCACGGCTGCGGTACCCACGTGCATCATCAGCAGGTAAATGAAAATATTGTGCCGCCGCCGTTCGGAGTCGCCATCGATGAGAATCAGCCCGGCGGAGAAGACCGTCATCAGCTCCCATCCAAACAGAAAAGCGAATGCAGTCGAAGCCGTGACGACCAGCACCATGGAAAGCAGGAATAAGGGCAGAAGCACCCACATCCAATCAGCTTTCGGCCCACTGTAATGGCGCTCAACGTACGAGATAGAAAACAGCACAACCAGTGTCCCTACAGCGCAGATCAACAGCAAGAACAATGCACTCATCCGGTCGACGGTTAGAGCGAAGGGAAAAGGCGTCAGTTGCGTGAGATCCATCGCCAGCCTGTCGCCTCGCCAGAAACTGAATCCGGCAACAAGAGAACCAACGAGCAGCGAAAACAAGAGGAGCATGGAAGGCAGCGCGCGAGCTCTTGGCCCGCGCCGGCAAAGCAGAGTTACTACCGGAATGGATAACAAGGCTACGAGGAACGAATTGAATACAGTTTGGATCATAGGAAATAGAGCGCGATCGACTCCGGAGTTATGCGTATCTGTTGTCTGACTGGGCCTACGAAATTACTCGGAAACAGATCCTCACTTCCGACCTTCCGGCGCTATCTGCGAAAGAAGATCTCTGATGTTAATAAGTTGATTGTTGAAGATATGCCGCGCATCGTCGAGCAATCGATTGATTGCCGGGTCGGAGACGGAATAGAAGACGTTTTGCGCTTCCTTCCGTCCGACTACTATGTTGCTTTTACGCAGGACTGCCAACTGCTGAGATAGGGTACTTTGCTCGATCCCGAGACGCGCACTCAGTTCGTTCACGCTCACCTCGCCCACGCGCAGCGAATCAAGAATCCGGATCCGTAACGGGTGAGCCAGGGCCTTGAAGAACTCGGAGGTGAACTGGGACATCTCTGGCATTTGTATGTTCAAATATTAGCATACAACAAGAAATGCTGAGATAACATCCGGCCAAGCAGGGCCGTCTCAATTGGATAGGAAAACCGCCGATACAACCCCTCAAGTTGCCGAAAGGATATCCGAAGCGCTCGTTCCAGAGTTGAAAGCGAAGGCCAATATAGAACTGTCAGCCGAAGCGGTCGAGCTGAAATTCGACAGCAATCATAACCTGGTCAACCGATTACTGGAGCAGAAAGCCAGCCAAACACCTGCGTAATCGAAGAGGGAGAAAAGCTCTCCGAGGAAGAGGGCCATGGGGTGAAATCTCCCATGATCGCGTGTTGCCCGTCAGCCGAAGTGAGACTGTTGCGGCGCACCACTCTAAACTAGACACCGAGGGCCCGTGTTTTATTAGTGGTTGCGGTTGTGCAAAACCTACGCGGACTTCGTGTGGAGTGCAGCCGATGGAGAGTTTGGCGCCTTCCAGCCTGCGGTATCGCCAGGCTGGAGGTGAGACGACAGATGTCTCCGTACATCTCTTATAGATGAGCTGCCACTTGGACCGAGCGTTCTGACGCTGCTCCGCCTCGGTGGTTCCCGATTTGGATAGTGAGGTAAAAGGGCTGTTTAATACAGCTATCGCGAAATTTGTGACACACGCGGTAATATTTCATCATGTCCACACCTCAAGAGCGTCGAACAGCAAAGCTGATCGAGAAAGCCATCGAACGTGATGAGTGGGATAAAGCCCGTACACTCATTCGTCCCTGGCTGCGGCGTACTCCTGATGACCATTTCCTTCTGACGCGCCTCGCGCTGACGTATTACGAGCAAAGGCGATACAAAAGGGCGCTCCATTACGAACTGAAAGCCTTGCAGATCGCCCCCTATTGCCAACTCGTCATTTGGGACTACGCCGGTACACTCAACATGCTCGGACGAAATAAAGAGGCTCTCACGCTGTACCGCTGGCTAATCAGTTGGGGAGAAGATGAACTGGCTTATGGCCCCTGTGGAGAGGGAATACGTTCTGCTCGTTCACTAATCGCTGACTGTTATTACCGGATTGGAAACATCTTGGTCGAACAGCGACAGTGGAAAAGGGCAGCAGCGGCATACAATGAGCATCTATCCCGCAGAACGCGCGGAACGCGGAGTATTTACCCGATCCGAGACGCACAGAGGAAGTATGAGGAGCTTACCTCCGGTTAGTGAGCGGATAATCGCCATGTAGCTCACAATCCCGAAACGGAACCGCCGTGGTACATTCCACCGAGGTAGTTGGCAGCATAATGACCGGAATTCCCGGCAGCATAACCAGAGGAATATGTGGCTGGAATCGGTGGCTCCAGCAAGAATGGCGCCAGAAACACGAAACCCTTCGCAGAGGAAGCCATTACAGCCCACCTGCAAAGGGTATCAATCGCCGATTCCTTCGGAGCCAGCCCCGTGTCTTCGGCCCTGGATGTTTCCGCCAGGCGCGACCCCGGCGGGAACAGCATTACCTTAGCACGTAACTGCGAATCGAATCCGGCGTTGCCACAAACCCCTTCGGCAGGGTAAAACAAAACCTGTCTTAGGCCACTCTCCATGGCCGGTTTTGAGACGTCCACGCATGGCCGGATTTGAGGTGACCACCGAGGATCTTCGCGGCCAGTGCGTCCTTTAATTCAGCTCAGTAAACGCATTCTTGATTTCTTCCGAACTGGGCATTCCGCCCTCCTAATACTGGATTATTCACGACAATTAATTCACAAGCTGCTCTAACGTAAGCTGCTGCTTCGGCGCGACGACAAGCGAGTCATCACCGCACCTGGCTTTGAATCCTAGTGAACAGCCGCAATCATGGCGGCCACGTTTTCAGGCTTGGCGTCGAATGGTATGTCGCATCCAGATGAAAGAATGAAGCCCGCAGGACCGATCTCGTGGATCAGTTTGGTTGAGTATGCGTGAACGTCATCAGGAGTGCCAAGAGACAGCATGGTTGCGGGAACATCGCCCATGATGCACATGTGGTCGCCAAGAACTTCCTTGATTTTGAAGATGTTCGTAGCGTGGTCGCCGGCAAAGACGCACTTGGCTTTGGGCAGTTCCTTGAAGCGCTCCAAATCCCGGCCCCAGTTGGCATCCATATGCAGAATTGGTAGCACGCCTTCCTCGTCGGCTAGCTCCACCAGTTGCTTAAAGTAGGGCCAGACAAAGCGGTTCCAGATCTTAGGCGACACAAGCTCACTTGCGCCGCGCCAGCCGCCCACCCATACGCCGGTGCAACCAAAGGCACGAATGGCTCCGCGAGAGTCCTGCTTGATCTGTTCTTGAGCAACATCCAAAGCCGCCTGCACCTTATCCGGAATTCGGCTCATGTCGCGGAAGAACTTGCCCATAGACCGCGCACCACAAATGATCTCGAAGGGCGAGCACAAGATCACGGGAGAAATGCATACCAACCCAGCATCCGTGCAGTTCTTTATCGCCGTGGGCGTGAAGCCGAAGGTTGGCCCCAGTTTGGCCATCAAGTTGTCCAGGCGGTTCAGCATGAAGTCCCCGTAGAAGTAGGTCCAGCCCTTGTTGATGATGACGTCGTAATCGGCTTCGGACATCAGCTCTGCCTCTTGAACCTGCCACGGGCTGTCTTCCGGCAGATCAATTCCTGGTAACTGAACCTTGGAGAGCCAGGCAAAGCTGAGGAGGTGGGGCGAGAAAGTCGGCTGCTGAATAGCATCAATCTCACCAAGCGAGGTGAAGGATTTCATTATGGTTTCGTGCGCCAGCTTCGGATCAGATGCAAAGGCGGCAAGCTTGACGCCCAAATGTCTGGCACAGAAGGAAGTGCCGAGCGGGATGACGGGCACTCGATCAGGCTTTTCGAGGGCTACGGCGGTTTTGATCCGCGCCAGTCTCTCGTTGTACAGTTCCGCGTTAGTCTTCATCGAAATTCCTCCGTTACGACCCTTGAGCAAAGGCGGCCAAAGCTATTCATCTCTCGTTTTGCGCTGACGAGTGCCATCAGGGAAAACGCTGTGGAAGTATGTTGTTTCTGAAAAACGGGATGATTAGACATCAGAAAGTGATGAGCTGTCAATAAATAATCATATTATTTTCGAGACTAGAGCTTAGGACATTGGCTCGCCGCTCAGTCGCGGAGAGGCTCGGGCGGTAACGGTCATCTGTGTCCGACGCTAACGGGTCTCGGAAGGAGACCCTCGCCTGGGATTCTTGGAAGTGTGGGGTTTGCGCTACAATCTAATTTGATTTCAAAACGCATTTATTACCCACTCTCTGTGCTTGAGTTCAAGAAGAAATTCTTCAGGGATGAGCGAGCGCATGGGGTTTAGAGCGCGGAATTGGCCAAACGAATAGCTCTCGACAAACGCATTCTCGCAGCGGTGAAGTCACCAGCGGTAGAGCCGCGAATCCCTTGGCGGCGCATCGAGACCCGCGTCCGTCTTCTCCGCGCGGCCTATGAAGTCATGTCCATCAAGGGCGTTGATGCAGCCACGATCCGGGAGATTACCGACTGTGCCCACGTGGGATTCGGTACATTCTTCAACTACTTCAAATCCAAGGACGAAGTGGCTGCCCGTTTGCTGGACTGTATCATCAACGATCTTGCACGGCGCAATGATCTGGCCACGATGCCATTCAAGGTCTCAGAACCCTCTCGGGTCATGCCAGTCTCAGTCCGGTTGACACTCCGGGAGGCCTCCAGAGATCCCGTGTGGCGCTGGTGGGCCATGCGGCCCGATCTTCTCGCCGACCGTATGCGACGGGGCTTTGCTCCTTTCGGAACCCGGGACATGCGGCTCGCTATCAAGGCTGGATTTTACGCTCTGGACGAAAAGGACGTTGAAACTACATGGGCCATCATGGTCTGGATGATGGTGGGGGCGCTCTGCGACATCGTCGCCGGAGATTACCCTGCAAAGCACGAAAAATACGTTGTGGAGATGATCACTCGCGTGGCCGGAGCGTCATCGGAGGCGGCGCGGATGTTGGTGGCAAATCCGCTACCACATTACCCTCCAGCAAAGGTCGATTTCACCTTTGAACTGAGCCAACCGGAACTGGCCGTCCATAACACGCCAGAGAAACTCAGTCGGGATTTTCTCCAAACGGACAAAGGCGCGCTTGTCGGGGGCAAACTCGATGGGTAGCCTGTCGGTTACACAGGGCTTCTCGCGTTTGTGCTTAGATTTCAAGTTCGAGCTATAACATACGCCGCGTCTGCGGCTTCAGAGCCGGTGACGTTCGCACGAGCCTTCCCAAAACTCTCAATACTGCACGTTATGGCCCTGTTTGGACTTCCACCGATAAAAGCCTCTTCGTCAGGAGGGTTACTTGTTTTCGTATTTTGCGATATCGACAGACTGAAATTTGACTCTCCGGTACTGGCTCGGCATCGGAAAAGGGGCAGTCGCGTCAAAGCCAATCTTGGTAGTCACCCCGTTGTGAGTAACAGGATTGAGTTCGTGGCCGAAGGCCTTGGTTACCATCACGATATCGTTGGCCGGATCGAAGCGAGTACACATGGCCCATTCCACATCTTCCGGGTCATAAATATTCACGTCGTCGTCCACAATCGTCACCTGCTTCAAAGCGGGAAAGGCTGACATTGTTGCGAGGATGGCATTGCGCTGGGTGCCTTCGTAAACTTTCTTGATTTGAACGACGGCGTGATAAAAGCCGCACCCACCATGAGTGAGGTACACTCCCCGAATCCCCGGTACCTGGCGGGAGATGAGGTTGAATATGTTAGCTTCGCCCATCAAGCCCACGGAATTGAAAACTTCCTTGCCGGAAATCAGGGTATGAAAAATGGGGGACTTCCGGTGGCTGATGGACTTTACGTTTACCACCCAGCGGTTGTCGCGCGTGCCGTAGTAACCGGCTACCTCGCCGAAGGGACCTTCCGCCTCCCGTAGCTGGGGAAGAATTTCGGCCTCAATGATGAACTGTGCGTTGGCGACTCCTTCGACGTTGACGGTGCGGGAAGCCACCAGTTCCAGCGGTCTGCCGAGCAGTTCGCTGGCGATGCCCAGTTCGTCGGTGTCAATGGGGGCGGCAGAGGACGGTACGACCGCTGCCATGTAAACCGAGGGATCGATGCCGTTGGAGATGGTTATTTCCAGCGGCTTTCCCTGGCGTTCGGCCCGTTCGTAATAGTCCCGAAGGTGGCGGCCGGTGTCCATCAGCATGGTCATTCGCTGCGGACCTGTAACCATCATCCTGTGAATGGATAGGTTGCGCACCCCGGTATCTGGATCTTTGGCGATGACAACGCTGCAGTCGAAATAGGCGCCGCCGTCCTCGAGCGCATGAGTGGGTACGGGCAGCCTGCGTAGATCGGGCGTCTCCATGGTAACTTCGATAGCGGGAGCCTTGTCGACGACTATGGGCGCAACCGGATTTTGCCGCCAGTTGGCGACCGCTTCCGAGAGCAGGTAGGAGAGCCGTTCGACCGGGCAACCGAAGATCCCCGCCAACACGCTTCGATTCCAGTAAAGCCCCGTGAATATTGGGCAGAAGGAGTTTTCAACCTTCTCAAAGAGGACTGGTTTGCCTCCTTCGAAATGGCGCGCCACACCGGCCAGCTCGTAGTCCAAGCGCACCGGAGTTGTTACCCTGGCCAGATTGCCTGATTTCTCCAACCATTCTATGCAGGCCTGTAAAGCAAAACCTTCTTGCCTGATGGGCGGCAGATTGCTCATTTATTTGTCCTTCCTTCTAAGAATTGCAATTACATCATAGCTGCGAGAGCTAATGTTGCTATATGTTCATTCCTGATCGCACATTGTAAGGCAAGTACAAGCTCATGACATACAAAACTTTAAATATTCGTGATATTTACCTTGCAAAGTAAATTATAACGGGCGTAGAAATTAAGTAGAAAACTCTGAACATGCCAAGGGTGACACCGTGTTGTTTAAAGACTTGCATAGCTCGGATCGCAAGATAATCGAACTTCTGCAACAAAACGCCCGAATGTCCAACGCCGAAATTGCCCGAAGGGTGCATATGTCGCGGGCTGCGGTCGGGGATCGAATTCAACACCTGGTCAAGACGAAAGTGATTCAGGAATTCAGTGCAGTCATCAGTGCTGAAGCTTTGGGCTATCTGGTTCCGGCTTTTTTCGAGATTGAGGTTTTACCGGGCAAGATCATCAGCACGGCCAAGAAGTTGGCGGAACGGCCCGAGGTCAGCATCGTGTATCAAATGACCGGGCCCACTTCGCTGCATGTTCACGCCCATCTTAAGGATCCGCAACATTTAGCGGTGTTCATGCAGGAGAATATTTTCACCCTCCCTGGGGTGCAAAAAGTGACGAGCTATTTGCTTCTGCAGAGATTTAAGTCTGTGCTTAACGTTCGATAAGAGGAGGTGGCTGCCTGATGAAGGAACTTATTTTTTATTCAAGAGGGGGACAGGGTGCGGTGACTGCGGCCAAAATTATGGTGAACGCCGCTTTGCTCGACGGTGAGTATGCGCAAAGCGTACCCAATTTTGGCCAGGAGAGAAAAGGAGCTCCCGTCTATACCTATGCCAGGATTTCCGAGGAGCCGATCTCCATTCATTCCTACGTCTATGAACCGCACTGCGTGGTGGCATTTGACTGGTCATTGCTCAATCTCGGCGTGAATATCCACGCCGACGTCCGTCCCGGCGGCATTCTCGTGGCAAATCTATCCTGCAGTCCGGAGGGGGTTTCCCAATACGCCAAGGTCGGGTGCGTCGATGCCTGGGCAGTGACCAAGGAACTGATCGGCAATGTGCCGCCCAACGCGGCGATGCTCGGCGCCATGGTGAAGACCACGGGATGGTTCACTCTGCCATCTCTTTTCGCGGCCCTCTCCCGGGCCATGCCCAAAGAAAAGGCGCAGCGCAATATAGAGTGCGCCCAAGCTGCCTACGAAAGGACGGAAGTCCATGTCCAGTGAAGAAACAAAACGCGAAGGCCCCTATGCCGACAGTCCGGCTAACGTCAAGACCGGTGCGTGGCGGCAGGAAAGGCCGACGGTCAGCGAAGAGTGTGTCGGCTGCAAGATATGCATGGGATATTGCCCAGCGGGCGTCATCGAGGTCGAAGACAAGAAGGCCGTGATTGACTATACCTACTGCAAAGGGTGTGGAATCTGCCCGACCGTTTGCCCACCCAAAGCCGTCACCATGATTCCGGAAGAAGCGGAGTGAAGATATGACAATCAGGAAAGCGATGGACGGCAATCAGGCGGTGGCGGAAGGCGCACGATTGTCGAAAGTTCAGTTGGTCGCGGCCTATCCGATCACTCCGCAGACGCCGATTGTCGAACAAATCTCCGACTATGTTCGGGAGGGTCGGTTGAATGCCAAATATATCGCTGTTGAGTCGGAACATTCGGCCTTGAGCGCCGTTATCGGCGGCGCCCTCGTCGGAGCCCGCGTATTCACTGCGACAGCCGGCGCAGGACTGGCTTTGATGCACGAGATCGTAGGAGTGGCGTCCGGAGTTCGCCTGCCTATCGTGATGGCCATCGCCAACCGCTCCCTGCCCAGTCCCTGGTCGCTGCAGTGCGATCATTCGGACAGCATGGGCGAACGGGACCAAGGCTGGATACAGCTTTATGCGGAAAGCGCCCAGGAAGCGCTGGACCTGGTCATCCTGGCCTATCGGCTGGCCGAAGACAAGCGGGTTCGAATTCCGGTCATGCTCTGCGAGGACGGTTTTTTCGTTTCCCATACGACCGAAGTTGTGGATGTCCCGAAGCAGGAGGATGTCGACAGTTTTCTGCCGCCCTTTCAAAGACAGCACTTATATCTTGATGTCGATGAGCCGCTGGTTGTCAACGAATTGACATCGGCCGATATTTTCACCGAAATCAAGCATGAGCATTACCGTGCTCTGGAAGGCTCTCAGGCCGTTTTCAGCGAAATATGTGCCCAATTCAAAGAGGCGTTTGGGCGGTCTTATGATCTGATTTCCGAATATGGGACGGAGGATGCCGAGACGGTAGTTGTCGCGATGGGATCAATCGCCGGGACGGTACACGAAGTGATCAAAGACCTGAGGGCCACCGGTGAAAAGGTTGGCATGGTAAAGGTCACCTGCTTCCGGCCGTTTCCCAGCGAGGCTGTCCGGCGCTCTTTGGCGAAGGCGAAGCAGGTCATTGTTATTGACCGCTCGGCTGGCATGGGTGCCGAAGGGCCTCTCTCCATCGAGATTAAAGCTAGCCTTTACGGACTATCGCCGACTCCGGCGGTATACGGATTTGTGGGTGGGCTGGGCGGACGCGATTTTCATTACAAGTCAGTCATCAGGGTTCTGGACAAGTCGCGTCAGTTCGCCGGACAAGGGTTGGCCCAGGCAAGCGGAGTGTGGATTGACGCTAAGGAGAGTGGCCAATGACCGAGCAACTGATCTACCACGGTTTGACGACCTGCGAGGGGTGCGGGATGGAGATAATTGCCCGTGCCATGGTCAATGCACTTGGTCCCAGGACTATAGTTCTTACGCCGCCAAGTTGTTCGGCCATTATCACCGGATTCGGCCGGCAGACGGGTTGGCGAATTCCCGCCTTTCAATCCAATCTGGAGAATATTGCCGCCTACATGTCGGGAATACGGGAGGGGCTGGAAATTACCGGGCAGAAAGACATCTGCGTAGTCGGCCTAGCCGGTGACGGAGGTACGGTGGATATCGGACTGCAGGCGCTTTCGGGCGCAATCGAGCGGGGCCATAAATTTATTTACATCTGTTATGACAACGAAGCCTACATGAATACGGGAATTCAGCGCTCTGGAGCGACTCCGCAGGGGGCGTGGACGACTACCACGCCAGGGGGGAAACCGGAAATGAAGAAGGACATCGTCGGGATGCTGCTGGCACAGGGAATTGCATATGCGGCTACGGCGTCAATCGGCTATGTGGACGATTTGGCAAAAAAGATCCGCCGCGCCAAGGATGTAGACGGACCAAGCTACATTCATGTGCATCAACCCTGCGGCACCGGCTGGCGCTTTCCGGCGAGTCAAACCATCAATGTCGCAAGGGCCGCCGTTGATTCGGGACTGTGGCCGCTCTTCGAGGTGGTGGATGGGCAAGTGCATGTCACCAAGAAGGTGAAGCAGTTGAAGCCGTTGAGCGAATACGTGAAAAGCCAGGGGCGATTTGCCAACCTATCGGCAGAAGTCATTGAACTGTGGCAGCAGCGGGTTCACGAAAAATATTCCGCGCTCATTCTGAAAGAGGGCCACTCGTGGAATTAAACAGTCTGAACCGTTTTTTCTATCCGACAAATATCGCCGTTATTGGGGCATCGAATGATCCGGGAAAGGCCGGTTACCAGATCACTTCCAATCTCTTTAAGCTTGGTTTTGGTGGACATGTTTATCCGGTAAACCCGCAACAAGCCGTTGTCCTGGGGCATACGTGCTATCCCAGTCTGAAGGCCATTCCCGAGCCGGTGGACCTGGTGATCATAACCGCCCCGGCGTTCGAGGTTCTTCCTATTCTCAAAGGCGCGGCTGAACGGGGCGATATTCGCGCCGCGGTCATCATCGCGTCGGGATTCAGCGAAACCAAGATCCCAGAGCGGGTTCAACTGGAACATGACGTAATCGAGGTAGCCAGGCAGGCTGGGATCAGGCTGATGGGTCCGAATTGCGTCGGGGTCATGAACACGGAGAATCATCTGGACACAACGTTTGCGGCGGATATCCAACAGGTGCCGGGGAAGATCAGCGTGATCTCGCAAAGTGGGGCGCTGGGCGCGGGCCTCATGATGTTGTCTACCAACCAGCCTGTCCCGATTGGGTTCAATAAATGGGCACATGTTGGCAATCAGGCCGACGTCAATTTGCTTGAGGTGCTGAGATATTATGCCCAGGACGAAGGAACCAGGGTCATCGCCATGTACATGGAAGGAGTCAACGATGGCAAGGCCTTCCTGGAAGTGGCGAAGGAAATAACCCGCACAAAGCCGATTATCACCCTGAAGGTGGGCAGAAGCGATGCCGGGTCGGGCGCGGCAGCGTCGCACACAGGTTCGCTGGCTGGGTCGGATGAAATATACGAGGCCGCGTTTGGCCAGGTAGGTATCCTCAGGGTCGGCACGATTGAAGACCTTCTTGATTCGGCGAAGGTTTTGTCGACCCAGCCGCTACCGAAGGGAAACCGGCTGGCTGTTCTCACCGAAGCCGGGGGCCCCGGCATTATCGCCGTCGATGAACTGGGACTTTCGCCGCATGTTCAAATGGCCGAGCTTTCGCAGGAGACCAAACAACGCTTGAAGGCGCTGCTTCCGCCGATGGCGCTGGTCGATTTTGCTTCTGGTTATGTCGATATGAGCGCCGCCGCCATGGAAAAGCACCATGCCGACGCATTGGCCTGCATTCTGGACGATCCCGGAGTCGATGGTGTTGTACTGGTAACGGTGCCTCCCACCTTCTTACGTCCTGAACCTTTGTCCGAAAAGATCCTGGAAGTTCTCAATGTAAAGCAGGAGAAACCGGTTACGGTGTGCATCATGGGCGGACCGGGGGTCCGCGAAGCGTGCAGCATGCTGGAGCGTAGCCAGATCCCCACCTATGACGTGCCGGACCGCGCTGCGAAAGCGCTGTGCAGAATGGTCCAGCGGGCCGCGTATTTGGATGGACTGGCCGCTGAAAAACCGCCCGAAGTGATCACTCGAAGCCGGCAAGAGGAGTTTGTTGTAGCGCGGGCCGAGGGCCGTCATCTACTGGAACCCGAGGCCCAGGCCGTCATGAAGCGTTTTGGTGTTCCCTTTGCGCCCGCCGCCTTTGTGAGCTGTCCTGAGGATGCAATCAAGTTTGCGGCTTCTGTCGGAGGAGCGGTGGTTTTGAAGGTGGTCTCTCCCCAGATTCTTCATAAGAGCGATGCCGGCGGGGTCAAGCTGAATCTGGCAGGCGAACAGGCTATCCGGCAGGCCTATGCGGACATTGTTGCAAGTGCCAGGAGCTATGATCCCAAGGCGCAAATCAGGGGAATGTTAGTGTCTTCCCAAGCCAAGCCGGGGGTCGAGGTCATCATCGGCGCAAAGCGAGATGTGCAATTTGGACCGGTAATCATGTTTGGTTTGGGCGGAATATTCGTCGAGCTTTTCAAAGATGTAGTCTTCCGCGTCGCGCCGATCACGAAGGAAGAGGCGCTGACCATGATTCACAGCGTCAAGGGCTACAAAATGCTGGCGGGGTACCGGGGCCGGCCAGCGGCGGATATCGACTCGCTGGCCAGCGTCATTGTGGCTGTGGGCCGATTGATGGTTTCGTGCTCAGAGATAGCCGAGGTTGATCTGAATCCAATTGTTATTTACGAACAAGGAGTTATCAGCCTGGACGCCAGGATCATTCTGGCGGAGCAAGCTGCGGCTGCGGCTTTGTAAAGTTTGGGGCAGGGAAAAGAACAGAAGTTAGGGCGGCGGGATTAATAGCGAGTTTCAAGACGAAATGGAGGTCATATCGATGTCCACGTCCACTGCACCTGCGATCAGCGCGCCTAAGGCGGCTGTGCAAAAGATGACGCGATACCGTTGGGTAGTACTTGTCATCATTTGTGTCTTTTATATGATCAACTTCGCGGATCGCACGAATATCGGCGTTGTGCTTCCGATGATCTCGAAGGAATTTCACCTAACCAACTTTCAAGCCGGCTCGCTTATGAGCTTCTTCTTCCTCGGCTACGCGGTGACCCAGATACCAGCCGGGTTATTCATGAGCAAGTTCGGCACCCGCAAGATAGTCTCTGCGTCGATATTCGGATTCTCTTTCTTTACCTTTCTGATCAGCACATCGGCCGGAGCCTCCATGATGCGCTGGTTCCGCCTGGGTCTGGGCTTGTGCGAAGGCCCCGCCCCGGTTGGGGGGGCAGCAACCATCAAGAATTGGTATCCGCCCCACGAACAGGCAACCGCGGCAGGATTTTTCATGGGCAGCGCTTCACTGGCCCTGGTGCTGACACCGCCGATCGCGGTGTGGATCATGGTCAATCATGGCTGGCGCGCGGTCTTTGTGTGGTTTTCCGTTCCAGGCATTCTGATCTCGATCCTCTGGTATCTGACAGTTCACAGCCGGCCTGAGGAGAGCCCCCATTGCAATGAAGCCGAAGTTGCCTATATCCGGCAAACATCGGCGCAGGTTCGGCAAACAAGCGCACAAACGGAGGGGTCGCTTGGCTGGATCGACAAAATTATTCGCCGCCGGAAGGTCAGGACGCTGGAGACCAATAGTTCGGTCTTCAAGTCCTGGAACATCTGGGGAATCGCATTTACCTATTTCTTCGTCAATTTTGTGTCGTATGGAATGATGACCTGGATACCGACCTTTCTGGTAAGAGAAAAAGGATATTCGTTCGTGCGAATGGGCTTTGTTGCCGCCGCTCCCTGGCTTGGCGCAATGATGGGACAAATGTGCGGTGGCTGGTTCTCGGATAAAGTTCTGCTCAAGCGCCGGAAACCGCTGCTCATGTTCGCTCCGCTCAGCCTGGTCTTCATGATGGGTGTGCTGATCCATGCCCCGAACAACGTGGTTGCGCTGGCCATCATTTTATTCCTGACCGGTTTTTTCCTTCACTCGGCTTGGGGGAGTTTCTACGCCTATCCGATGGGCATGACGTCGGGCAAGACGTATCCCACTGCAATCTCGATAATGACCTCCGTGGGTAATTTCTCCGGCTTCTTCTCGCCGATGATCGGCGGATATCTGCTGGACGTTTATAAAACCTTTAACGTTGTTTTCATCTTTCTGGCGGTCTGCGCTTTTCTTGCCTTTTTTACGGCGTTGACGATCGACGAACCGATTCAGAACCTGCAAGTTGGTTAATAAGTAATTGAGCTGACGTTATGAGTATGTTGGGGCCAAGCTTCAGAGCGCCCAATCCCAGCGGAACGATCAGGGCAGCCGGAAGTCCCGGAGCGAGCCGTGCATGGCGCGCCCCGGGGAGGAGTCAAAATCAGCAGGGAATCACGAGCACTTCCTGAGGGGTTTTGTGCAAGCGCACGGCCCCGTTTGGGGTGATGAGGAAGTCGTCGCAGCAGAAGCCGAAGGCGGTGTCAGTAGCGGCGAAAGGATGAATGGCGACCACCATGTTCGACTGCAAGAGCATATCCTCTTCCATGCGATACGCCGGACGTTCCACAAGATCATAGCCCTGGCCGTGGGCAAAAAGCCGTCCCTCGGCCTGGTAGCCTTTGCCGACGATGAACTCGTTGTGAGCCTGGAAGATGTCGCCGGGCTTGACTCCAGGTTTGGACATGACGGCGGCGCGCTTCTGGGCTTCCAGGGCCACGTCCCATAAGTGCAGTAGCTCTTTCGGAGGCTCGCCCAAGACCCAGGTCCGGGCGACTTCGCCATAAAATCCGCCCGGGCCATTCGGCTCGATCATGATGCAGATCTGGTCGCCCAACTGGATCTGGCGGTTCTGGTAAAAGGAATGAATGTTGCCTGCTTTTTGTCCCGGCGGGGCGGAACTCATCATGATGAGCTGCTCTTCGCTGCCGAGATCGGTGAGCATGCGGGCGATCTCGCTGCGAACCTCGTATTCAAACTTGCCGGGGTGGATGATGGTGGGCACGGCGGCGAAGACCATATCCTGAGTTTCAATGGCCCTGCGGACGTAGAGCAGCTCATCTTCGCTCTTGATCGCCTTGATGCGGTCGACCAGGTCGGTGGCTTCAACGATTTCAACGCCTGGCAGATTGTCCCTCAAGTGGTTGTAGAATGCGGCATGCATGGCCCCCAGGCCGACCACCCCAATCTTGCGGTCGTTGCGCGTCTTGAGGGCTTTGAGCACCTCTTCGGCATCCAGCGTATTGGTGTAATGCAGGGTCCGGAAGTAGGGTTTGCCGATGCAGCTCTTGACCCCGCGGACGGCCCACACGGGCGGAGAAGGAGGCAGTGGCGGTCCACCGCTGGAGATGACCGTCATCTCGTCATCGACTGGGAAGACGACGCTAATCGGATACGCTGATTCGGTCGGGATATCGATGAAATAGCGGACGTATCCGCCGAGGTACTGGTTGTCGTTCTGCAGCACTAAGGCGCCGATCCCTGCGGCCTGCATAGCCTTTCGTACGGTTGACCAGCGGCGTTCTAACTCTCGCGTCGGGATGGCAGCGCGAATTCGTTCCTTGAAAAGCAAACTGGGCGCACTCACGATCAAAAACCCCCTTCTTCCTTCAAATTCTGTTCAGAGCTCAACTTAGCCAAAATTTCCTTTTTGATCTCAAGAACGACACTAGTGTACGCCCACATCGCCCCTGTCAACGGCGACAAGATCGTGCTCTGCATCCTGATTTCAATTGCTCTGTAGATCAGACTCGCGCCATGGTGAGGAAGCGGTTGGTCCTGGATCGGCGACTCTTCCCAGTCGTTTGAAGCGGAACGTGTGCGGGCAGAAACTGGATCAATCGGTGCGCCTCGCGGAGAGCTCGCGCGAGCAGGTAGTTTACAAGTGCCGCAGTTGCGCCTACTCTTTTTTCGGGACTCAGGCGAACCGATTTGAGCGCACTCCGGTGGCCTCCGACCCAAAGCGATTCCATTCTAATCTTGAGTTATTCCAACGCGGGACAAAGGAAAATACGAAATGAAAACACGTCGTGATTTCTTAAGAAATGCAGTCATCGCCGGTGCGGGTGTCGCTGCAGGCACTATCGTTCCCCAGGCTAGTGCAGCCTCCAGCAGCCACATTCAATGGGATAAGGAAGCGGACATCGTCGTGGTTGGAGCAGGCGCCACTGGGCTGCCCGCCGCCATCCAGGCGCGTGACGACGGAGCCTCTGTCATCCTGCTGGAAGCGACCAAAGATATTGGCGGACACGCCATCGTCAGCGGTGGAAACGTTCCTCTGGGCGGTGGAACAAGCATCCAGAAGAAGTACAACATCGCGGACACGCCCGACCTTCTCTTCTCCGACCTGACCGACTGGTCCGTGGTGGAACCCAATGGGTTCCCGGATTACCGGTACAACGATAGGGAGATCATTCGCGCCTTTGCCGACAACTCGGCTGGGACGTTTGAATGGCTGGTCGCCCATGGAGTCATCTTCGTTAACAAAGGTCCTGATAATTTTGGCGGCACGTCGGTGGGAAACTCGGTTTTCAGAGAAATGCACAGCGCACCCATGGGATGGGACCGGCCCGAAACGGGCAAACCATTTCCTCGCGGCGCCCAGGCGATTGCCTCCCACGGAGTTGGCCTTATGCGTCCGTTGGAGGTGACAGCGCGGAAGTCAGGCGTGCAAATTTTTCTCGAACACAGGATGACCGGTCTTATCCGCGAAAGCCCAAACTCGGGAAAAGTGATTGGCGTCAAGGTTGAAACAAAAGGCATCAAGCTGAACATTCGCGCCAAGAAAGCAGTCATCCTTGGCACCGGCGGCTTCACCGGCAATGTGAACTTCCGCAGAATTTTCGACCCCCGGCTGACCGAAGAGTACTGCGGCGTGGCCGGCGAACCCTGGTCTTTTCAAGATGCCAGCGGAGAGCTCGCCGCCATGGCTGTGGGAGCATCGCTCTGGGGAGCCTTTAACCAGACCGGTGAATTCGGCAGCAATATCACCAAGCCGGGCCAGATCGGCTGCCAGTACGGCTACAATCATTTGCGCTGGATGCCCGGTAGCCCGGTCTTCCAATCCGCCCGCGCCTCCGGGCTTGGAGTGGGCGACTGGCAGAACCTTATCCTGGTGAACCAGGCGGGTCAGCGCTTCTATGATGAGACTGCGGGACAGTTCACGGCTAACAATTCCCATGCAGTCAGTCCATATACCCAAGGCAGTTACCGGAACCCCACCAACGTCAAGTACGATCCCAACTCGGTGAATTTTATCAATGCCGCGCTAGCTGGCACTGGGCTTCCCGTCAACGGAGGCGGACCCATCTGGGCGATCTTCGACGCCGACGCCGTAAAGCGGGAGTC
This sequence comes from Candidatus Korobacteraceae bacterium, assembly GCA_049521655.1. GTDB lineage: Bacteria > Acidobacteriota > Terriglobia > Terriglobales > Acidobacteriaceae > TOLSYN. Next base: position 147,470 of record JBEKOO010000004.1, on the reverse strand, counting down.
GTGGGATCCTAAACCCCCCAACGTAGACTTCGATGGCGGGTACTTCTTCACCGCCAATACGATCGCGGAATTGGCGGGCAAGATGGTCATGAAATATCAGCCCAAGGGTCTTCCCGCCGCCGTCCTGCAAGATGCCGTGGCCAGGTACAACGCTTTTGTCGACGCAGGCAAAGACGCTGACTTTGGCAAACCTGCCCCTAAGTACAAAATACAAACTGCCCCGTTTTACGCGGCGTGGGCTACGCCCGTGGTTCACGATTCGCGGGCCGGTCTGAGAATCAACGGGCAGTGCCAGGTGATTGACCTGGAAGGAAAGGTGATACCGGGTCTCTATTGTGGAGGCGAGTCAGCCGGTGGATTCAGCCAGCATGGCTTGGCGCGATGCACCGTCCAGGGCCGGATTGCGGCCATGCACGCGGTTGGCAAAACCAAGGCATGAGAGGCCAGTATAATAGAGGCGCTGATTCGGGCGCCTCTAGACGATTACGATTTCAAGACGGCCTCGCGAGCGACCTCCGCCTGAACAATTTTCCGTTTCGATAAAGATGCCGGCAAGGTAAAGGAGAGGAGGCACGCGATCAGCAAGAAGCTCGCCAAGCCATAAAGACCCATCTTCTGGCTATGAAAGGTGGTTATAAACCACCCAACCATAAACGGCCCCAGGAAGCCTCCAAGGTTACCGATGCCGTTAATGATACCGCGTGCGCCGCCTGCAATTTCTTTCGAAAATAATTGCGGCGGAATGGTCCAAAATACACCATTGTGCGCCTGCGTAAAGAACCCGCAGCATACCAGGAAAGAGTACGACACCCAGATCATCCCCTGGGTCTGTGTGGAGAGAAAGAAGACGATCGAAAACCCCAGTCCCGCCATCGCTACCCACAACCTTCGATTGCCGCTGCGGTCCGAGACTCTCGCAAATATATATAGCCCGGCCATGGCGGCAACATAGGGGACACCAGAGAGAAATCCCGTTGCGGTCATGCCGGTCTTGGTCAATGTCTTGATAATCGTCGGCAGCCAAATGACGTAACCGGTCACTCCCACCTGGAAACAGAAATAAATGATCCCCAGCTTCCATAGATTCAAGTTGGATAAAATCGCCTTATACGAAACTGGCGCGTTCTTCGCCGATTTCAGACTTTCTTCCTCTTGCTTCGCTCGTCCAACCAGATAATCGCGCTCCGCGGCCGAAAGCCATTTGGCCTGCTCTGGCCGGTCGTGGACCAACGGATAAAAAATAAAGGCCAGGACCATGGTTACCAGGCCCTCGACGACAAATACGTACCTCCATCCCCAATTGTTTATAAGCCATCCGGAGACCGGCCCGGTGATGATGTAGGCCAGCGAGTTACTACACATGAAAAAAGCATTGGCTCGAGCCCTTTCCTCGGGAGGGAACCAATTCGCCAGCAGTACCAGCATAGCGGGAAACGTGCCACCCTCGGCCACTCCGAGCACGAAACGCAGAGTCATTAATTCTCCCGGAGTTCTCACGAAACCCGAGAGAGTTGCGGCCGCGCCCCAGACAAATACCGAGATCGCGATGAACAGCTTCGCTTTGCCCTTCGCCGCAATATGTCCGCCGGGAATTTGCAGGAACAAGTAACCGATAAAAAGTATGCCCGCGGCCATACCGGCGCTCTGCGCCGTCATGTGGATCTCTTTATTCATTTTGCCGGCAGCCATGACATAACCAATATTGGCCCGGTCCATATAAGAGAAGATATAGACCATGACCGCCGGCGGAATAATCCTCAACCAGCGTTGGTGAGGGATGTTGTCCACGGTTTGCGTCAAGCTCATAACAACCGTCCTTTGTATCATTCAGGATACTGCGTCTGCCGCAGTCACGTTCTCTTAGCGGCGCTTGCTCTAGCCGCCGCTAGCACCCCTGACTAACAGTCAATCACCATTACTTCCAGCGGCGTCTTGTGCATCCGCTCGGTTGCATTCTCACCGATCAAATAATTGTCGCAGCAATATCCGTATGCCGTATCGGTGAAGGCGGTGGGATGGATGGCGACCATCATATTGGCCTTTAACAGCATGTGCTCGTTTGGACGGTACACGGGACGCTCCACCAGATCGTAGCCTTGCCCGTGAGCATAAAGGCGGGTCTCGATGGGAAAGCCCTTGCTCTCCAGGAATTCGTTGTTCGCCGCAAAGATGGCAGCCGGACTGGCACCGGGCCGGGAGAGCTTTGCCGTCAATTTCTGGGCCTCGACGGCCACATCCCATGCCCGCAGCAGTTCCTTGGGAGGCTCGCCCAACACCCAGGTCCTGCCGTTCTCTCCGTAGTATCCCCCCGGACCGTTCGGCTCAATCATGATCATGACCTGATCGCCCGCCTGAATTCTCCGGTTTTGGTAAAACTCGTACAGATGCCCCGCGCGAGTTCCCGGAGGAGCAGAACTCATCATGACCAGCTGCTCCTCGCTGCCGAGCGCGCTCAACAGGTGAACAATGTCATCCCTGACTTCCGATTCCTTTCTGCCCGGCCGGATGAGCGACGGCACGGCCCCGAAGACTTTATCCTGGCTGGCCACCGCCTTCCACGCATAAACCAGTTCGTCTTCGCTCTTGACGGCTTTGATCTGGTCGACCATGTCACTGGCTTCGATCAGTTCGACTCCTGGCAGGTTTTCTTTCAGGTGCATATAGAACGCGGCATGCATGGCGCCTAAGCCCACAATGCCCACCTTCTTGTCGTTGCGCGCTTTAATAACACCGACCACCGCTTCGGCATCCTCCGTGCTGGTGATGCACACTGAACGCCAGTAAGGAACTCCAATACGAGTCTTGACGCCCCTTACCGCCCATGTTGGCGGACTGAACGGCAAAAATTTCCCACCCTGCGAGATCGTGGTCATTTCGTCGTTGGCGGGAAAAATCACGGTCAGCGGATAGGCTTGCACGGCGGGAAGATCAAGAAAATAGCGTACATAGCCGCCCAGGTACTGGTTATCGTTTTGCATGATGAGGCTGTCGAATCCCTCAGCCTTCATCGCCGCTCTAACAGCCGACCAGCGCCTATCCAACTCACGCTGTGGTATCGGCCACAAAATTCTTTCCGCCGCCGTTGGGTTAATCGTGGAATGCGTCCGTTCCGTCGCAGTCATACTCATACAAATTTCCTTTCAACATAACTTCCCTTTTCGTTTGCTTGCAGGGAAAACCAATAGAAGCCCAATCGTGAGCGTGAAAGTGGTTGAATAAATGCCAATGGGTAGACCCCCAGCATGATTGCGGTCGTGATATTGGCAAATCCCATCGCACCGGTAATCACGCTACAGCCCATATAAAAGTCTTGCAAGAGAGGCTTAATGAATGCGCCCGTGAAAAACACTTCAATAGCTCCCGACCTGGCGATTAAACCACAAGATGATACTAGAAATACCCACGACTTGCTTCTAAATACGGATTCTACTTTCGGCTCGGAATGGCTTTGGGTTTACTACTCGTAATCTGTTTCTGAGGACCTTCAGTCCATCGCGGCGCCAGATGCGTTCAATCCGTGACTTGGCCAATTGCCAGCAACCGGAGAACTCCCACTTGCGCTGGATCAATTTTCCGGGACGCACATCAATGGTCAATAGGTGACAGACCTTTTGCATCTATATTCAACGTCGCCTGCCTCGATCAATTCAAACCTCGCTGTTATTTCCGCATTCGTGTTTGGATGGCAGCGCCTGAAATGACTTAGCTCCCCGCTAAGTTGTGAATCACTTAGTGAACTGCGATTTCGTCAGGATCTTGACGGCGCCACGTCCATCTGAGTCAATTTTCCCGTGAGATTCACAAACCGCAGGCTGGACACATCGCCTGCCATTTTCTCGCTTGCCGGCGAGTCGTTCCAGATTGTCATCGGCGCCAAATCACACAACATAGGGAGGAAGTATCGCTGATTCGAGCGCATCCGGTTGGCAAACCAACCAAACACGCTCCAATAGCCCAGTGACAGGCTGGCGAAATCCTGCATGGGCGCGCCACGAAGTTGTTTGGAGAATTCGGGCTTTGGCCGGGAGGCGGATGCTGGAGGCCATCCTCCAACCTGCCGAATCGGGTAGTTCCTTCGCCACGGGGAAAACTCAACTGTGGTAACAGATAGCACGGTTGCCGGAAGTCCTTGACCATGGCATGACGAAGGGAATACGATTTCTTTAGGTAATAGGAGCACATTCGAGTGACTCGCGCTTCTACCTCAGACGTAATATGGGGTAGGCGGCAGTTCATTATTTGGATAGTTTGTGCTTGTCAGAGAGGTGGAAACAAAATCTAAGTGCACGGTGTAAAACCGTGTTTGGCTTCACGTCATTGCTGTCTGCACGTTCTGAAGCTGCAAGGAAGAGAGCGGGCACGAAATCCTGGATGGGGATGTCGCTCCTCCTGCCGCAGGGCGGTCGGGTACGACGAGTTACCGATGGAGGAGATCTACTTTGTTCTGTCCGGGGGATACCGTTTTGGCCACCAAAACGAGAAGATCGCGCTGGAAGCGACGGACTCCACTCCTATTGGTGCCGGTGGAGGCCGCTTGATCATCAACGAAAGCAACATGCCGGCAATCATGCTAGGTATAGTCAATTAATCGTAATATTCTGGAGGAATGAAATGGGAAAGATGAAAATGGTGGACTTGAGCCACCCGTTTTTTGGCGACATGCCCCTGTGGCCGTACTTTTCTAAGCCTGAAATCGCCCCTATGCACAGTATGGCCAAGGGTGGCGTGCTGACCCAGACCATCAAATGCACCATGCACACCGGTACCCACGCTGATGCTCCCCGCCATGTCATGGAGTACATGTTCGACGGGCGCCGCGCCCTGTACTCCCATGAGTTGCCCGTCGACGCCTATTGTGGCGCCGCCGTCTGTCTCGATATCCGCGTTGCGGATTGGCAGCTGATCATGCCCAAGGATCTGGAAGATGCCGTGGCCCGCGCCGGCATGAAACCTTCGGAACTCGAGGGCATGGTGGTCTGCCTGAACACCGGCATGCACCGCAAGTTCGACGACAGCAAGCATTACTACCACTACTCTCTCGGCTGCGGCATCGACGCCGGCAAGTGGTTCGTCCAGCACAAGGTGAAGGTAGTGGCCATGGATCAGCAGGCCCTGGATCACCCGCTGCACACCTCGATGGGCAACAACGGTACCCGAATGAAGCTCGAGGGATACAGTGGCAATACGATCTGCGATGAGTTCATCGAGAAGTACGGAATCGAAGCCTACGCCGAGTTCGACAAAGATGTTTACATCAAGGTCCATGGCAAGGCTAAGTACGACAAGAAGTTCGGCGAACTGGAAGCCATCGGCTGCTACGGCACCTGGGAGCCCTGCCACAAGACCATGCTGGGTCACGGCATCGTCGGCGTCGAGAACCTCGGCGGCGACCTGGATAAGGTGAAGGGCAAGCGCTTCCGCTTCTTCGCCCTGCCAATCCGCTGGCACATGGGCGACGGTTCCATGGTCCGCTGCGTTGCCGAGATCGACGAAGACGAGCTGGTTCCTACCGAGCCGCGGCTTTACAAGTACGGGGCTATGTAAATCTTCCGTTTTTTCGCCCCTTCCCGTTCGCGGGAAGGGGTTTTAGCGGAAAGAAAGCGCCTCCGCTTTGGCAGTCCACCGTGAAGAACGCTGACGGCGTTTTATGCCTCGGAATGCCTGATTTTGGGGGTGTCCCCGAAATTTGTCAGTTTGTTTTGGGAGAAATAGGCGCCTTAGGTTCTTGAGTGCCATCTCTTGCCTATATCTTCAATTTTCTTACAGTCACCTGCATTCTGACCTTCTTCCGTTCCAATTCCATTCCGCTTTCCGTTCTATTTTTGCACTGGCTCGTTTGCAGCAATTTGCTTACGAGACCATCCCTGAGCCGCCAAGTGGAAGCGCTCCAGTTTGCCGTTGGTCTGGGGATGATGCGGCGAGCGGCGGATGTGGTGGATCGACCGCGTGCGCCGATAATCCTCCAGCACTTTGGCGATGTAGCCGGGGCCGTTGTCCGTGAGCAGTTTGGTTTTGTCCTCCACCGGGACACCGCACTGTTGCTGCAGCAGCACTCTGTGTGCTCCTGCATCTCTAGCCAGAAGCGCAGTCGGCGAACGATTTGGCCGTTCTGAGGGGTTTGCGCCCTTGACGGTACTGTTGAAAACCTCCGAGGGCACATTGGTCCTTACGGCGAACTTCACCGTGACGGGCGGCATCCAGAGGGGGTGCCGTTAGCCAGCCAATCCTCCTGCCCTTCGCGGAACAGTCGCAGCAGACCCTGCGCGATGCCTTCAACATCGAGCTCGCAACCGAATGCCGCACTACAGGGATATTGTTCTGAATCAACACATTCATCGCGCAGCAAAAAGGATCGGCGCGCGCCCCTCTAGTTTTTAGTGGAGTGCAATCCCCCTCAAGCGAAGCTTGCTTTTCCAGGCACGCACTTACGTTACGGCTGAGAACAAATTGCAACTGGTCGGATTGGCGAGGCCGTGGCACCGACGATGCGCAATGGTGATGCAAAAAACATGAACGAGTAAATGCGCTCCTTCGCCAGCCATTCCATGTTTAAGTTCTCCATAATCTGCGTTCCGTTGTCAGCCAGCAGGTAGCCATGCACCGCGCCCCCTCCGTCGCCGGGATCGAACTCGTACGACATGGTGTCAGCACCGGTCAGCGAAGCCTTGTGAGCAACCAGCCATTTCGCCGCACTCAAATCCGGTCCCGGTCCACCGCCACCCACATATTTGGCAGGAGTATCCCAGTGCTGCGCCCAACCGGTGCGGATGAGAACCACGTCTCCAGCGCGCAACTCGACGCCTTCGGCCTTCGCCGTCTTCTCCAGGCAGTCGGCCGTGATGACGTGCGATGGCTCAAGGGCGGCCACATCTTTGAAAGAGGCTACATCCAGGAGCACGCCCCGCCGCAGGATGGGAGGCGTTTGTTCGATGCCGAGCTTCAACAAACCACCGATTCCGCTGACCGCTTCCCGGGCGTTGATGCCTCCGAACAAACAGCCATTGTGCGAGAAATGCCCGATGGCATCGATGTGCGTGCCCGAGTGCGTGCACCCCATGATGACATCGTTCGCCGTACCCAACCCTCCAGGAATGTCCAGATCGGAGTGACGAATGTTCAATGTAAACGAAAACGGTATATGCGCGAAAAATTTCGGCATCGCCGGCGACATCGGTTGCGACAGGTCCACAACTTGGCTCTGTTGAAGCAGAGTTTCCAGTTCCTGCGTCATCACGCATCCTCCAAATTTCGTCTTCCTACGCTCCTGCTCCATCATGGCGGCAGCCTTAGTCGCCCTATAATACTCTAGCAGAACTAAAGATCAGTCTAACGATGGAGAACGTAGCCCTTGACATGACGCTAACAGGATGCTGAAAAACTACTCTCGTTTTCAGAAGCCGACCGGCGTTGAGTAACACCTGCATTGGTGATCAACTCGCCAGTGCCGGAAAGCTTCCGGAGTTCGTGCCTGCCAGCTTTGGTGTCAATTCGGGTTCACTTGTTCGCATAAGGCGGGTCTGCCGGCACCTCTTGTATTGCTTCTCTCGCCCCACTCTTCCTTAGAATCCGTAGAGCTTCTTGGGATTGTCGACCAGGATTTGCCGGCGCGCCGCCTCCTCCGGAACCCATTCGAGCAGGCAGTCGAGCGCTTCCGTAGTGTTGGGCATGGTTCCTTTGAAATTGACATGTGGCCAGTCGGTGCCCCAAAGCAGGTGGTCCAGCCTAAGTTCGACCAGGGTGCGGACAAAGGGGACGACATCCCGATACGGCGCTTCGGCAGAGATTCTGTAGCCAGCCGAGACCTTTACCCAGCAGTGTCCAGCGCGCAACAACTCGCACAAGGTTTGAAAATCAGGCTGTTCGGTTCCTAACGCTGGCTCTATGCTCGCGATATGGGCGACAACAATATCAACAGGAAAACTCGATAACACCACCATTGCCTTGGCCAGCACAAGCGGCTTCACGAGATGAAATTCCACATGCCATTGCAGCGGCGTCAAACGTTCGGCAAAGCGGGCGATCTCCTCAAACGAGGGCGAGTTAGCGTGGCCGACCGCATAACGGACGCCGCGCGCTCCCGCCTGGTGCAGACGTTCCAGTTCCTGCGCGGAAACATCGAAGGGCACGGCGACCACCGCTCTTCCGGGGAGACCGATCTCGCCAAGTGCCGTGAGTTGCCGGCTATTGTCAAAACCATATGTACTCGGTTGCACCACGACGACCCGTTCGATGCCCAGTACTTCCGCCAGATGCCGGTACGCCGACGGCAAGGCGTCAGGCACGGCAAACTTTGCCGTGGGCGCTTCGGGAAACCGGCTCTGGGGACCGTAGATATGGATATGACTATCGGTCGTTCCCGGCGGACATTTCAGTTTGGGCGGCCACGGCTTGGGGTCAGGGGGTTGGCATAACTCGAGCATAAGACTATTCCTCCGTTGTTAGTCCTCAGATTTCACGGAATCGATGGAATCGCAGGTTATTTACCCTGCGCCAGGCATACAGATTCCTCGACACATTGCACGACAGAATGACACTGATCGTTGCTGCCGCTACTTATTGGCCTGCTCGGCCAAGCAGGCCAAGCGCGCTTTCCACTTAGCAAGGTCACCAGGATTCTTGGTGTAGAGCGGTGGATCGCCTGCCAGCACTCGCCGGATGTTTTCCAGCAGCGCGCCCGGCATGGCTTCGTTGGTTTCGCAAGCATGACTCAGGAAATGCGGCGTCAGAATGACGTTGTCCTCGAGTTCACGCAATGGGCTCTCTGCCGGCAAAGGCTCGGTTTCAAAAACGTCGAGTGCCACGCCTCCGAGATGTCCATCCCTGCAAGCGCGATACAGCGCAAGCTCATCGACAAGACCACCGCGCGCAGTATTAACCAGGAACGCGCCCGCTTTCATCGCACGAATTTCGGCCTCGCCGATCAGGTGGTACGTTTCTTTGCTCAAGGTAATGTGCAGACTCACAAGATCGCTTGTCCGGAGGAGAGTGGCCAGATCAACCGAAGCGACCATGGATGGCAGGCTGGATGCATCAATGTAGGGATCATATGTTTGCAGGTTTACTTCCCAATTTTGCAGGCGCTCGGCGACGGCACGGCCGATGCGGCCAAAGCCGATCAGTCCGATGGTTTTGCCCCGCATCATGCGGGCGCGGGAGGCCCATGGCCGCGGAATATCGGCACGCAGCAATTGTTCGGTTTCCTTCAAGCGATAGAGGAGAGCGGCAAACACGAGTACAGCGGTTTCGGCCACGGAAAGAAAAAGCTCCGGCAGGGCGCCATGGCCGACGATGATGCCAAGTTCGCTAGCCGCATCGAGGTCAATTGCGTCGACGCCGATCGTGGGGGTGATTACGGCGCGTAGTCTCGGCGAGGCCAGCATTACCTCACGGGAGCAGACATTGCGCGAGGTCACTACGATCACGTCGGTGGTAGCAAAATAGTCGCCGTAGACCTCGGGCGGAAAGACCTGCTTTACCCCCGCAATCACTTTCGGACCACGCACAACGTGATGACCGGCGATGGCCAGTTTTTGCGCAGCTTCGGCAAGTTGCTTCTCGGTTACCGGGTCGTGAGCGATGAAAATTCGGCTCAATGAAATTTCTCCCTTGTAGAGTCTCGACTGCAGAAAGCACGCCATCGGGTCGTCTCCGACCTTACGAAACGGAAGGAATGCAGATTCCCAGCCGGAGTCATATCGCGACCTTACACCTAAAAACATTGTGATGGTTCAAAAAAAATATTACTTTCTCCGGTGTTTTTCGCACTACGTAGGCAGAACATTTGTTTGACTCGTCTAGAAAGCCAACATACAATGCTCCGACTCGAATATTCATCTGATTGTCGTTACGCAGGTCAAAGCAAGATCTCGGAGCGTAGCTCTACGATGGCCGGGATTTCCTGATCGAAGCGCCAAGATTGGAATCGGCTTTTCCCAGTTAGAGCACACTGTTCGCAGGGAGGACACTTAAATGTCGACAACAAGCGGAGCAGTCAAAGGTAATTCGACCATCAACGTCAACCAGTGGTTCAACGGGGCCGAACTCAATGGCTTTCACTGGATGGTATTTGTTCTTTCGCTCGGCATTATCATGTTCGACGGCTATGACCTGTTCATCTATGCGGGATCTATTCCGCTGGTGATGAAGGAATTTCATATTAGCCCAACTATGGCCGGCGCGATCGGCAGTTACATGCTGGCGGGAGCGGCTATCGGAGCGTTGGTCCTAGGCTCTCTAGCCGACGTAGTGGGTCGCAAGAACGCGCTGATGTGGTTCGCCGCGCTCTTCAGCGTGTCTATGTTTTTGACTGGCTTGACGCACGGTGCCACCACGTTTGCGATCTGCCGCTTCTTTACCGGACTGGGCGTCGGCGGCTCTCTGCCGAATGTAACCGCGTTGGCCAGCGAGTACGTACCAGGCAGGAAGCGTGCCACGATCATTGCCACGATTTATGCGGGCATAAACGTTGGCGGCGTGGTGGCGGCTCTTTTGAGCATCTGGCTCTTTCCGCATTATGGTTGGCGCTCCGTGTACTTTATGGGAGGTATTCCTCTGCTGGTATTGCCGATCTACGGCAAGTTTCTGCCGGAATCGCCCGTCCGCCTGGTGCGTCGCAACCGTCTGGAAAAACTGAGAGTGTTCTTGCGGAAAGCACGGCCGCAGGAGATTGTGCCCGATAACTCCGTTCTGGAAGTCGAAAAGGGCAGCGGCAAAGCACCAATTGCCGCAATCTTCATGGAGGGACGTGCGCTCAGTACCGTGCTGTTCTGGATCATCTGGTTCATGAATGTCTATGTGATCTTCGGCTTCACGCTTTGGCTGCCGAAACTGATCATGAATCACGGCTTTTCACTGGCAACCGGATTATCGTTTTTGTTGGCGTTGTCGGCGGCGGCTATCGTCGGAAGCTGTATCGCCGGCGTCATTGCCGACCGGGTTGGCACCAAGCCTACGCTGGTGGGGTATTACTTGCTGTCGTTCTGTTCCGTCGGCCTTGTCGGTTTCACAGGCAATTACACTTATTTGATGATCCTGGTATGTCTCGCCGGAGCCGGCTTTAACGGCGCCCAGAACACCATGAACAGTTACATGCCTCCCTACTACCCGCCATCGATGCGATCGACGGCCACGGGGGTTTGTTACGGTCTGAGCCGTCTGGGCGCCATACTCGGTCCCCTGCTGATTGGCGCGCTGATGACGGCGCATTTCTCTTATCGCACCACGCTGTTCGCCCTCGCCGGTCCAAGTTTGATCAGTACCATCGGCATAATCGCGATTCAGGAGAAGTACAGCTTTTCGAGGAAACTGGCCGCTGAACAAAAGGCTTTGGCGCAGAATGCCTGAAGTTGTGGATCTTTTCACATGTGAGGAATCGTCGTAATGAAGAAAGTGGAAATAACGATTGGGACTTGGGATTACGATCGGGTTCGCCCCATCATGGATGGGCGAGTCCAGGTTGAGGGTTGTGAAATAAATTTTATCAAAGTTTCGCCGGAGGAGTGCTTTCACCGGGCTTGGTACTACCAGGATTTTGATGTCTCCGAGATTGGTCTGAGCGGCTACATCATTGCCACCTCACGCGGAACTGGCATCGGCGGGGTTAGCCCTTACGTCGCCATTCCAGCTTTTCTTTCCCGGACTTTCCGTTGCTCGGGAATCTACATTCGGACTGATCGCGGCATCGAAAAGCCTGAAGACCTGAAGGGCAAGCGAGTGGGCGTGCCCGAATATCAGATTACGGCTGCCATCTGGTCGCGAGGATATCTTGCGGACGAGTATGGCATCAAAGCGGAAGACATTAATTGGGTACAGGGAAGTATGGATAATCCCGGTCGCAAGGACAAATGGCCGAATAATCTACCCAAAGGATTCCCGCTGCAACATCTCACCGGCAACCAAACCATCAACGATCTGCTGCAAAATGGAGAACTCGACGCTTTCATCGGCCCGCGCACCCCACGCTGCTATCGCGATGGCAAAACTCCGGTGCGCCGCCTCTTTGAAGATTTTGAAACTGTGGAAAAAGCTTATTACCGCAAGACCCATATTTTTCCGATTATGCATGCGGTGGGCATTCGTCGCGAACTCTACGAAAAACATCCCTGGCTGGCACTAAACCTCTATTTGGCATTTTCCGAGGCGAAACGCATCAGCCAGGCGGAGCTATTTGAGACGGCGGCTCTCAAGATCGGTCTGCCCTGGGTCGTCAGTTCGGCGCTTTCCGCGCAAGAGGTAATGGGACCGGATATCTTCGCCTACGGGGTCGAAGCCAGCCGCCCGACCTTGGAGGCGGCAATCCGATACTCGGTGGACCAATATATGGCCGTCCGTCCGGTTACGATCGAGGAATTGTTCCCGCCAAACACTCTTACCGATCCGAAAACATAGTGGAACATCATTCAGGAAGGTGCCAGCTAATGGCCTTCCTCCTCTTGCTTCATAAATTCTTCGTACTCGCCGAGCGAAAGCAATCCGCTCACTTCGCCGGGATTCGTCAAGCGCACCTTGATCATCCACGCTTGGTTCGCATCCTGATTGATCTTCCCCGGTTCCTTCTTCAGTTCATCGTTCGATCCGATTACGGTCCCGCTCATCGGGGCGCAGACTTCCGACACTGATTTTGCGGACTCCACGCTCCCGAAGGGTTGACCTGCCAGGACTTCGGCCCCACTCTCAGGCAGTTCCACGGAGAGGATATCCCCCAAGTAATGCTGCGCAAAGTCAGTGATCCCTATGCTGCCAGTTTCACCTTCAATCTTGATCCACTCATGTTCTTTGGTGTACCTGCATTGGTTTGAGTATTCCATTTTTTCTCCACGAAAAATTTAGTATCAAAGCGCGGACCTGGAGCCCTGGTTACAACGAACAGCTGCTTGCCGCCCTCCCTATGCCCTGATCACGCAACCGCCAAATGATAGCGCCGCTAACAAGCTGCAGGCAATGCGCCCGAGTACACCGCTTATAACCATCAGCCATCCGCTTCTTGGACGTTATAGGCAGCTACATTCAGAACAGTGTCACAAAACAAGAAACTCCGCAAATGCATAGCCAGAATCATCAAAGGGCTTGCATTCATAGCTCGGGAGTAGCAAAATGCTCCGACGTTGGCTTTGCGAAAAGGTGCTGCCTGTCCGTGCGGTTCGCATGGGCGTGAGGGCAGTCAGAAGAATGTGCGCATTATCAGATTTTCAAGAGCATAAGGCTTGCTTGAGTTAATTCTGGAAAGTTCATACATGGAGTGATGCATATGCTAAAGGCGACAATGCACGAGGAACCGGTGATCATTGAGGCACACGATCCAACCGGCGGAGTCGAGGTGAGCGAGCTATTCGCTCCCAGGCTGGCCGATCTGAACGGCATAACCGTCTGCGAGTTGGCCAATCGAATGTGGGAGTCGGAGCGGACATTTCCCGTGATTCGCGAAGCTCTGTTGCGGCGTTACCCAACAATGAAGATTGTTCCTTATACGGAAACTCCATTTTTCGACGAGCGATTATCTCTTGAAGAGCTCGCGAAGGTCGCTGACGCCGTGAAATCGGCGGGAGCGCAGGCGGCTATTATCGGCAACGCTGGTTGAGGGGGCTGCGCAACCGGATGCGGCCGTGCTGCCGCTCAAATCGAACTGTCGGGCATTCCTACCACCGTGGTCACACGCGAAGGTTTCTACCAGGTTACCTGCAATGCGTATGCAGGTTTCGGTTTCCCCAGCGAAGCACCGGTGGAATACGAGTTTCCTAACGAGTTGGGACTGGAGGGCAGCGATCTGTCTCCACTCCAGATCAATATCGACAAGATCGTGGCCGGCCTCACAACTTGGCGGCCCAAGATCAACCAAAAGGGACTTTATCCCTCACCGATGGTCAGCGTGGAAGGCCCGAACTATGAAGCAGCCTTCTCCAATCTGAATCATCTCTTCATGCAAAACCTCTGGGGCGATGGATTACCGCTGGTTCCTCCCACGGACAAACAGGTCAATTGGATTTTGACGGGCACCGATCTGGCTCCGGGCACGATCATCGCCAAGGTTCCTCCCAGAGGTGGATTGGCTACCGTACATAGCATCGCCGTCAATCTGGCTTTGGCTGGCGGACGCCCCGAGTACATGCCGGTGCTGATCGCCATAGTAGGTGCAATCGCAATTCCACGATTCCAATTGCAAAATATCAGTCCCAGCAGCAACTCCAACTATATTGCGGCAGTAGTGAACGGATCGGTCGCTAAAGACATCCGCCTGAACTCCGGGTACAGCCTTATCGGTCCTGATTCCACCCACCCCGCGGGCAGTTGTATTGGGCGAGCCTTGGCCATGATCCTCCAGAATTTGGGGGGCGCTATTCCTGGACTTGGAGCGATGGAACTCTACGGCGGAATGCGTCTTACCAACGCCGTCTTCGCCGAAGATGAGACTGGACTTCCGGAAGGCTGGGAACCCCTGTGCGTGGAGCGAGGGTTTAAGCGAGGGGATAACGTCGTTACTGCTCTTGCCGTCTCCAGCGCCGTCAACATCACGATCATGATTTCCGACTATAAAGCCGTCGATCAGGCGGCGATCGGTTACATGCACCGTATTGCCGGGAATATGGCCGCTCCCAACCCGAATGTCTGGATCAATGAAAACTCCGACCATACTACTTTCGACTTTGCTCCGGGATTTCTCCTCCTGCCCCGTACCTGGGCTCATCAATGGGCCAACCTCGGCTGGAGCAAACTCAAGATGAAGGAGTGGTTGCGGGAAAATGCAACCGTGCCTTGGGAAAAATTCCAGAAGTGGGGACTGGCAAGTCACGCCCGCGTCACCGGCGGAGCGTCGGAGACCTCGCCCGGCTACTTGGCGCCGAGAGCTGAGCAAATCAGGATCATCGTTGCCGGGGGCGCCCAATCCGCGCACGCCTATTGGATGGAAGTCGGCAAGCATACCGAACTGGTAAGCGCGCAGATCACGCTTCCCGCAAACTGGAAAGACCTGATCAAAGCGGCTGAAGCGGACCTTGGTCCCATGCCGCCAAGCTAGAAAAAGTCAAAGGAGACGAAAGATGGTTCAGTTGCCACGGCACACGGCGCACACCGATATCGGTCGTGTCTCGATTGAAGAATTAAAGAAGTTGATCGATGAAAACGCGGAAGTCGTTGTTCTCGATGTTCAGCAGAAAACGGCGTATGACAAAGGGCACATTAAGGGCGCGATCAGTTTTCCGTGGAAACAGAAATTGACCCTCGCCGATACCCGGTTTTTGCCCAGAGACAAGCCGCTGGTGACATATTGCGATTGCGGTCCCAAGGATACGGACAGTTCGGATACGGCGGCCCAGCTCATCGCGCTGGGATTGCAGAATGTAAAGGTTCTGGCCGATCCATCCATCAAGGGATGGCTTGCCGCAGGCTATCCGATCGAGAGTTGAGGAGACGCGAGAGATAACAAGGCACGCTGAACGGAGGAGGGCACCATGACTTCGGATTTGGGGAATTCCGGCAAGAGCGGCGGGCTCACGGCGGCAGAAGTCGACGCGGCGGCGATCCAGGTAGTCGCATTACGCCGCTCCCGAATGGCTTGGCTTCTGACCGTTATTCTGCTGATCGTCTACTTTGGTTACTTGCTGCTGAGCGCCTTCGCAAGAGGCTTCATGGCAATACAAGTCATGAATGGAATCACCGTGGCGATTGTGGTGGCGTTCGTCTCCATGGTTGTGCCATGGATTCTGGCTTGGATTTACCTGAGCTGGGCTAACCGGCATCACGATGCGGCCTGTGACAAGCTCAGCCGGGAGACGAAATCGTGAACCCGCAAGCGGTAGCCGCGAACCAACTCCACACCGGTAACACGGCCATTGTGGCTTTCATTTTATTCGTCCTGGTGACCTTGGCCGTGACTTATTGGGCGGCGCGCCGAACCCACTCGACCGAGGATTTCTATGTCGCTGGCCGGCACATGAGTGCACTGCAGAACGGTTTGGCGGTGGCCGGTGATTTCATCGGCGCCGCCGGCTTTCTGGGCGTCTCGGGACTTATTGCGCTCGCGGGCTACGATGGGCTTATCTTTTGCGGATCGGCGGTGGCCGCCTTCCTCCTGATGATGCTTTTGTTTGTAGAGGCCGTGCGCAATCTGGGCAAGTACACGTTTGCCGATGTCCTGATGTTCCGGCTGCAGTCGCCCACGGTACGCGTCCTGGCGGCCTTGTCCGCTCTTTCGCTCGTCATGATGTTCATCATTATGCAACTTGTGGGAGCGGGTGCCCTGGTAGGACTTTTGTTCCATATTTCCTACCATGTTGCCGTGATCATCATGGGCGTCATCATGCTGATCTATGTACTTTTCGGCGGCATGCTTGCCACCACCTGGGTGCAGATCATCAAATGCGTGCTGATGATGATCGTTGCGCTTGTGCTCGCCGTACTTGTGCTTTCCGCTTCGGGATTCCATATCGGAGCGGTCTTCAACGCAGCATCGGCGCGTAACGGTATCGGCGTGCTTGCGCCGGGGAAATTCCTGACCAGCCCGCTGGAGACGATCTCGCTCGGATTGTCGCTCCTCGGAGTAGCCGGACTTCCGCACGTGCTGATGCGCGCCTACACCGTCCCCGATGCGCGCACCGCCCGCCGCTCGCTCTTCGTGGCGATAACCGTCCTCACGGTTTTCTACCTTTTGATCGTCATTGTCGGTTACGGGGCAATGTCTCTCGTCGGCTCTGGCGTGATTCGCGGGGTCGAGCGGGGTGGCAACATGGCGCTTCCCCTACTTGCCAACCACCTGGGGGGCGAGGCGTTTCTGGGCTTCGTGGCGGCAATTGCCGTCGCCACCATTCTCGCCAACATGTCGGGAGTATTGATTACGGGTGCGGCTACGCTATCGCACGATATCTGGGTGAGTCTGGTGCGTCATGGAAAAGCCGGCCCCGGGGAGCAAATGCTTGTAGCCAAGATCGCGACCGTTCTTCTGGGTCTTATCGGAATCGTCCTTGGGATTCTTTTCAGGGGCCAGAATCTCGCTTTCCTGGTTGGCCTGGCGAACTCAGTAGCTGTCAGCGCGAATTTACCGGTCTTAATCCTGGCACTCTTCTGGCGCCGCCTCACAGCGGCAGGGGCGATCACCGGAATGATAGGCGGGCTTGGCGGAAGTCTCCTGCTTATCTTTTTATCCCCTTTGATCCAGGTCGACATTCTGCATAAGGCGGCGCCCATCATTGCGCTGCGCAACCCTGGCATAATCGCCTGCCCGCTGGCTTTCCTGTTAGCGATCGGGGTCTCGCTGGCAACCTTTAAGAAAGAAGATGGGGAGCACTACGCCGAGATCCAGCGGCGCATGCTGATCGGAGCTTAATTCAATGGCAAATCACGGGTTGTCGGGCGGCAGCGGTCCCCACGCGATTCGTTATGGTTGGCGCTTGCGCATTGGAATGTTGTTGCCTTCGGTGAACCGGGTGGCGGAGCCGGAAATCTTCGCGATGATGCCCGAGGGCGTCTCGCTTCATACGACGCGCCTTAAACTTGTCGGCAGCACCCGCGAAGACCTGCTGGCCATGACCGAAAAGGTCGAGGAGGGAGCGTCTCTGTTGGCGGATGCCGTTGACTTGGTGGTCTTCCACTGTACTGCTGTCTCGACCTTTGACCCGGCAATGGAAGGAAACCTGAAGCGGCGAATTGAGCAGGCGACCGGCAAGCCATCGATGACTACCTCCGAAGCCCTCATTTGCGCCTTTCGCACCCTTTCCATCCGGCGGATCGTGCTGATCTCGCCCTATATCAAGGCCACCAACGAGCGTGAGATTGCTTTTCTGGCGCATCACGGAATTGAGGTGCTGCGCGATGCCGGCATGGAGATCGCCGAAGGAAGCCGCATGCCCAGTGTCGAACCGGGAGAATGGTATCGCTATACCCTCGCTCACCAACATCCCGAAGCGGATGCTTATTTTCTGAGTTGCACCGCCATTCGCGCCGCTCCGGTCATTGCCGCGCTGGAGCGCGATTTGGGTAAACCCGTGGTCACCAGCAATCAGGTCATGGCATGGCATGCCTTGCGCAGCTCGGGCGTGCGCGATCAGATTCGGGGATTCGGCCGGTTACTCGATCAATTCTGACACTCAGGGCGCGGGGGATGTGGTGCTATCCGCACCCCGCCGCAGCCAGCGCCCACTACGCGGACTTTTGGACTTTCCACATCGTTCTTAGAAGCTGTTTCATAACCCGGTTTTGAAAGATCGCTGGCTTTAGCCCCTGAGGGAATGCGGCGCAGAGTTCCAAACCGATTATGAAATAGCTTCTACACTACCCCCGTCTCGGTAAGCAGCGACTTCCACTTCTTGATCAGGTCGCTCCGCAATTCCGGACTCACCTTGGCGATCGGGTACCAGTCCTCTTTCCAAGCCAAGTCACGGCAGGCGTCAATCACGATCCTCCCCTGAGTTAGCGGCACGGCTTTCTCCGAAGACCTCTTCTCTTTCAGAGGGATTGACGTATTGACATTATTGGTGTGGCACCCGGTCAGAATCTGGACCTGGCGGTCGAGTCGGCAACGGGTCACCATGGCCCACAGCACCTGTTCCAAATTGGAAGGATCGATGTCTTCTTCCACCACCACGGTATAAGCACCCATCTCAGCCGGATACTGCGAAGCAATCACTCCCGCCTGTTTGGCATGGCCCGAGTACATCTGCTGGAGCGAAATCACGTTGAAAAGACCGCCGCTGCCAGTGTAGTGCGACCAAACGCCCTTGATCCCAGGCACGCCGAAGTTCTCCAGTCTTCGCCTGATCGCTACCGAATCGGCCACACTCAGGAATAGCGTAAACGTATGCGGCGGAACCGATGGCTGGGAGCAAGTGAATATCGGTTGGTTGCGATGATAGATCGCTTTCACATGGATCACCGGCTCGGGTACGGTCAAAAGTCCGCGATTGCCGTAGTAACCATGCCATTCGCCAAATGGCCCCTCGTCGACAGATTCTCCGGGGATGATTTCTCCCTCCACTATCACCTCGGCCGCTGCCGGAAATGGAATTCCGGTGTACTGGCCCTTGATGACTTCAATCGGCTCCCCTTTGATGCCACCCGCGGCATCGTACTCCGATACACCCCAGGGCGTGTCGGTCTGGCAGGATAACCACCACAGTACCGGGTCCATTCCCACCGCGATGGCGAGCGGCATGGGTTTCTTCCGCGCGAAATACTTTTCATACATCAAGATGTTGCCGTGCTTCCCCGGAGTCGCATGCAGAGCCAGGGTATTTCGGTTGACCACCATGACCCGGTAAGTGCCGAGATTGATCCAACCCTCGTCTGGATCCTGCTGAATGACCGCATGCTGGGTGCCAAAAAATCTGCCCTTGTCGAACTCATGGAACCTGGGTATGGGAAATTTCAGGACATCGATTGCATCTCCGGTCAGCACATTCTCCATCACCGGACCGGAAGTGACCTGCCGCGGAGGAATACCCGTGAGGTGCTTGCTTCGTTGATACCAAGCCTCGTGAAGCTGCATCAATCCAACTTGACTTTCGTCCAGCCCCAGAGTTTTGGCGATCCGCCAGGGCGAGCCGATAGTCCCAAAAAGGGTCCGAAAGCCCTCGGGGTAACCGGGCACCTGGTCGAAGAGGACGGCAGGACGGGTGCCCTGCCCTTCACGGTAAATCAGCTCGACCAGGGAACTCATTTCTACGTCCCAACTGGCTCCATTGACGTGCTTCAGCTCTCCCTTGGCTTCTACCGCCTTCAGAAATTCTCTTAAATCGCGATGCTGTGGGCAGGCCCTCGCTGTGGATTGAGTCGACATGACAATTGGTTCCTTTGAAGATGGATTAAAATCACAACCCCGGTCTGATTCAATTGATGCCGCAAAGGTAACGCTCGCGGGTGATGCCGTCAAGTTGCAAATGATCGTGCCGTCACAAAAGAGAGCCCTCTAACCTCAGGCAATGCCTCAATTGCGCACTTTAGCGCAGGGCCAAGGCCGGCGCAAGCCCACTACGCTCTCCTGATAGAATCTCTTGACTTCTTTCCCTTGGGAACATAATATGCGTCACTCCATTAGTTTTAGCGTTAACCCCAATTTCTTGGACCTTTTTGACTGCCAGTGTCGAGAGCAATCATGGCTTTGTTGGGCAGGCCGAATTGGCGCGTGCGCCTTAGAAAGTTCACGGCGCGCGCCATTGCGAGCAGGAATTATACAGGTGTGTGAATCGCAAGAAAGCGTTGGCTGAAGTAATCAACGGCAATATAACTAAAATCAAGGAGACCGTACATGCCGGCACATGGCGAGGCACTCACATCCAATCCTGCTATCAACGTAAGTAAGTGGTTTGAGGGGAGCAAGTTCAACGCTTTCCATTTGCTCCTTTTTTTCTTGGGAGTTGGCGTCTTTGCGTTTGATGGCTATGACCTATTCGTTTACGGGGCTGCCGTCCCCTTATTGCTGAAATCATTTCATATAAGTTTGGCACAGGCGGGCGCGATCGCCAGTTACGCTCCCATCGGAGCCGCAGTTGGTGCGTTGGTCTTCGGTTCGCTTGCCGACAAGATTGGCCGCAAGACGACGATTCTGATTTGCGCCGTCATCTTCTGCGCAGGCATGGGCCTGAGCGGAATCACCAGCGGTCCTAACTCGTTTGGCTTCTTCCGCTTTATCACAGGTTTGGGGGTGGGCGGAAGCATGCCCAATATGGTGGCCTTGTGTACCGAGTACGCTCCAGTTCGCGCCCGCTCGACCATGGTGGCGCTGATGCTCTCGGGTATTCAAGTCGGGGGCATCCTGGCGTCCGTGCTTGGAATGACGCTGTTTCCTCACTTCGGATGGCGGTCGGTCTTTCTCGCCGGCTTCGTCCCAATTATTGCCTTGCCGCTGTATTTGAAGCTTCTTCCTGAGTCGCCCGTTCACCTGGTCAAGCGCAACCGTCTTGAGCAACTTAGAAACTTCGTGCGCAAGGCGCGACCGAGCGAGAGCGTTCCGGATGGGGCGGTCTTACAAGTTAACCAGGGCAGCGGCAAGGCGCCGATCGCCACCATATTCCAGGAGGGGCGCGCTTTCAGCACCGTAGTGTTCTGGATCGTCTACTTTTTGAATCTGTTTACGATATTCGGATTTACTATCTGGCTGCCCAAACTGATCATAAGTCAGGGCTTCTCGCTGGCCTCGGGCTTGACTGGCCTCCTCATCCTTTCCATCGCCTCCATCATCGGCAGCTACGTGGCGGGATTCATCGCCGACCGTATCGGCAGCCGTCCGACGCTATGCCTCTTCTACTTCATTTCATTCGCGTCTATTGTGCTGACCGGGTACATGACTCAGTTTGTCTACCTGATGCTTCTGGTCAGTTTGGCGGGAGCCGGCTTCAACGGCGCGCAAAACATCATGAACGCCTATATCGGGGCATACTATCCGCCTAGCATGCGCTCCACCGCAATGGGATTTGCCTACGGACTGGGGCGGCTGGGAGCGATTTTTGGGCCGGCAATCGTCGGACTCCTGATGACCTTGCACTTCTCCTATCGCGGCACGTTGGTGACAATCGGCTTACCCGGATTGATTGCGGCGGTGGGGGTTCTGGCGATTCGCGAGAAGTATAATTTCGCGCGCCAGACCGCTGCTGAGAAGGCCGTGGTGCGCTCCGCCTGATTCCGCAAGCCGGTAGGGTTCACCGAAGGAGCAGGCAGTAGAGGTGGTCTCATAAATCGGCTTTGAAAGGGCACGACTTCAGTCGTGCCGCAAGCAGGGCTCGTTTCACGCGGCTTGAGCCGCTGAGGGAAAGCCCTTCAGACTCCTCAAGCCATTTATGAAGCAGGCGCTGGAGTCACACGGAACGCGGGTGAAAGCAGGCAGAATAGGGATGGACTCTGGAAGTGCCGCCCGGAGTCAATTGTCCCTTGTTTCCAGATGCTGCATTCGCGAAAGGAGAGATTAGATGCCAAGCCTGGATTTTCGTGATTTCCTGGGACAATTGGAACAACAGGGACAACTAGTCCGGCTCTCTGACGAGATACTCCCGGAACCAGACGTGCGAGCTGTCGCCCGCGCGGCCGCCGATATGGTGGACACCGGCCCAGCGGTTCTCATGGATAACATTAAGGGCTATAAGGGAAAAAAGTTGGCGGTCAACGTACACGGCTCCTGGGCCAACTACGCCATCATGATGGGGATGCCGAAGACAACCAGCTTGAAGGAAATGTTCTATGAGTTAGCGCGCCGATGGGAGTCATCTGCGGGAGAAGTCAAATGGGTCACCAATCCGGTATGCCAGCAGAATGTGATCACCGGCAACATCAACCTCTATGAGATTCTACCTCTCTACAGGGTCAACCCTTATGATGGCGGCTTTTACTTCTCAAAAGCTTCGGTGATCACCAGAGACCCGGAGTATCCTGGCAATTTTGATAAAACAAACGTCGGGTTGTACCGCATGCAGGTGCATGGTCCGGATACCATCGGTCTTAACATCCAACCCGCGCATGACATTGGCACCCATCTGCGCAAGGCCGAAGAGAACAATCAGCCGTTGCCCATCGCCATTTGTCTTGGGGTGCATCCGATGCTGTCGGTCTTGGCGTGTACGCCCCTGGCTTACGGACAATCTGAATTTAAGTTCGCGGCCGCGCTCGATGGGCGGACTCAGGAACTTGCCAAGGCTTTGACCTGCGACCTTGATCTTCCGGCAGGAACCGAAATTGTTCTGGAAGGCGAAGTCGTGCCCCGCCAAAGGTCCGCGGAAGGGCCGTTCGGAGAGATGCCGGGCTGCTATTCCGCGCTGCGTTCTCAGTACAGGATTAAAGTTAAGGCTGTGACCCATCGCAACGATCCCATCATGGAAAGCCTGTATGTCGGTATGCCGTGGACAGAGCATGATACGTTGGTCGGTCTCAGCACCTGCGTTCCTCTCTACCAGCAACTGCGGGAGACCATGCCGGAAGTGAAGGCCGTCAATGCGCTCTATCAGCATGGGTTGACCGTGATCGTCGCGGTAGACAATAAGTTTGGCCATTACGCCAAAACCGTTGCCATGCGCCTGGCCTCCACGCCTCATGGCGTCTCTTACTGCAAGAACATTATTCTCGTAGATGGTTTTGTAGATCCCTTCGATCTGGTCCAAGTGATGTGGGCTTTGTCGACCAGGGTTCGTCCGGCCAAGGATGTTATCGTCGTGCATCCCACCCGTGGCCATCCCTCCGACCCGTCCAGCGAACCTCCGGGAATCAGCGGGAAAGTCATCATCGATGCCACAACTCCAGCCTACCCGGATAAAACCGGGCCGGAATACCGGCTCATAGACAAAGTCGAAAGCTCGGAGCTCTTTCGCCGGAAGCTGCAGAAATTGCAGCGGCTGGCCTCCGGTCGCAAGCTCGAACCCACAACGGTTTGAACTGAGCATGGCTTGAAGCGCGCCCAATCGCGTGCCAGCACAGAAACTACATGGAGCGAGAGTAGCCTTATGCAGTGCGCACGCTGTTTAGCCGATACCGCTAGCGTTGTCGCTCATGCTCCGGATGGCAGCGGTGCCTGGGAGATGATCTATTGTGCTCGCTGCAATTTTAGTTGGCGCACCAGCGACGAAGATCAATACATCAATCCGGCCAAGCGAGAAAAGATCTTCCAATACGATGGCTTGGATCTGGAGACGCTGCCAACCGTGATGCCCATAGCGCCGTTAAGAAAGTAGGTAGATTCGAAATGTCGACCCGGGATTTTCGCGAATTTATCGGCAAACTTGAGCAGGAAGGTCAGTTGGTCCGCTTTCATGAGGAGATACTGCCGGAACCCGGTGTCCGGGGCGTGGGTCGCGGCGCGGTTGACCTGGGAGCGACCGGTCCGGCGGTGCTCATGGACAACATCAAAGGCTACAAAGGCAAGCAGCTCGCGCTCAACGTTCATGGCTCTTGGGCGAACTACGCCATCATGATGGGGATGCCGAAAAATACCAGCCTGAAAGAGATGTTCTATGAACTGGCGCGTCGTTGGGATCGCTATCCGGGAGAAGTTAAGTGGGTAAAGAACCCCGTCTGCCAGGAAAATGTTATTCGGAAGAACATAAATCTTTATGAGATTTTTCCGCTTTTCAAGGTAAACCCTTACGATGGAGGCTGTTATTTTGCTAAGGCCTCGGTAGTTACAAAAGACCTCGACGAGCCGGATGAATTCGATAAGACAAACGTTGGGATGTATCGCCTTCAGGTGCAAGGCCCGGATACCATTGGACTAGGAGCGCTCCCTTTCCACGATCTTGGGATGCATGTGCGCCATGCGGAAGCGGCCAATCGAGCCTTGCCCATCGCAATCTGTCTGGGAGTTCATCCCATGCTCTCGGTCATGGCATGCACTCCCATCGCCTACGGCAAATCCGAATATAAGTATGCCGCCGCGCTCGATGGCGCGCCCCTGGAAATTGCTAAAGCTCTAACCAGCGACCTGGACATTCCCGCGGGCTGCGAATATGTGATTGAAGGCAAGGTCCTTCCCCGCCAGCGATTCCCAGAGGCGCCGTTTGGCGAATTTCCAGGCACTTATTCCGGCGGACGCAACCAGTTGCGAATCCAGGTTGAGGCTATCACCCATCGCAATGATCCCAT
This sequence comes from Candidatus Korobacteraceae bacterium, assembly GCA_049521655.1. Classification (GTDB taxonomy): domain Bacteria; phylum Acidobacteriota; class Terriglobia; order Terriglobales; family Acidobacteriaceae; genus TOLSYN. The sequence continues at coordinate 122,927 of JBEKOO010000004.1, read as the reverse complement.
CATGGAAAATATGTACACCGGAAGATCGTGGTCGGAACTGGATACGATCATTGGTCTCAGCACCTGCGTTCCTCTCTACCAGCAGCTGCGGGAGACCATGCCGGAAGTAAAGGCCGTCAATGCGCTCTATCAGCATGGGTTGACGGTGATCGTCGCGGTGGACAACAAGTTCGGTCATTACGCCAAAACCGTTGCCATGCGCCTCGCCTCCACGCCTCACGGCGTCGCTTACTGCAAGAACATTATTCTCGTGGATGGTTCTGTAGATCCCTTCGATCTGGTGCAAGTCATGTGGGCGTTGTCAACCAGGGTTCGTCCGGCCAAGGACGTGATCGTCATTGCCCCCACGCCAGGCCATCCTACTGAGCCCTCCAGCGACCCCAAAGGAATCAGCGGCAAGGTCATCATCGATGCAACCACCCCGGCCTATCCGGATGCAGCTGGGCCGCAGTACCGGCTCGTGGACAAGGTCGAGAACACGGAAATCTTCCGCAAAAGGATCATCGAGTTACAGCAGGCAACAGGTCGATGAAAAGATCTGCCGCCCGGACAAGAAAGGAATTTCACCATGATCTGCGTCCGTTGTTTAAGAGATAGCGCGAACGTCGTGGCCCATGCTCCCGATGGCAGTGGCGCCTGGGAGGTGATCTACTGCGGCCAGTGCAATTTCAGTTGGCGAACCAGCGAGGAAGAGCAATACATCAATTCCGCGACGCGGGATAAGATCTTTCAGTTGGAGGGAGCGGCGTTGGAAAAGCTCGAGGTTCTTGTGCCGATTCCGCCGCTGCGTAAGCGCTAAGAATGTAAAGTTTGGGAGGACTCTAGGGTGACGACTGAAACCGCGGCAACTCAAAATCGCATACCTGCCATTGATGTACACGTCCACTTTGTACCCGCCTTCTATCAGAAGGCACTGGAACACGCAAACCAGATGCAGACGGATGGGGTTCCGGTCCCTGTATGGAATCCGCAGAAGCAGCTGGAGATGATGGATCGGATGAACATCGCAGTGGCAATGTTGACGATTTCGTCGCCGGGTTTGCACTTTGGCGATATCGCGGCAACCCGCAAGCTGGTGCGGGAGTGCAACGAAAATGGAGCCGAGTTGGTACGAGACCATCCCCAACGCCTGGGCCTGATGGCCGCATTGCCGTTGCCTGATGTAGACGCCTCCTTGGCGGAAATTACTTATGCGTTGGATGTTTTGCACGCCGACGGCATCAAGTTGGCCACTCACAGCGGCGGAATGTATCTGGGAGATCCGCGCATGGAGCCGGTCTTCGCGGAACTTAGCCGCCGCCAGACGGTGGTCGTTATTCATCCCACCAAACCAAGCGCCGTGCCGGAGAATGTGTTGGTTGGCTGGCCCATTCCGATGATGGAGTTTCTCTTCGATACCACTCGGGCCATGACCAACCTCATCATGAGCCGTACGCTTTTACGGAATCCCGACGTTAAGCTTATTCTTCCGCACGCGGGAGGATTCATCGCTTTCCTTGCCGACCGCCTCACCGGGCGCCGTCAGGCGTTTGTACCGGCCGATCAAGCTGCCGAAGCTCCCGATATTCACGACGCTTTACGCAAGGTCTATTACGACTTGGCCGGCTATCCTGTTCCCGGCCAACTCTGGGCTTTGCTGCAACTGGTGGGAGCTAGCCATCTGCTCTATGGCTCTGACTGGCCTCATACCCCGGAACCCAAGGCCTGCAGGTTGCAGGAAAAGTTGCTCAACACGGATTTGCTGACCGAAGAAGATCGGCGCGCCATTTTTCATGACAACGCCTTGAAACTCTTTCCTCGGTTGGCACTGGCTGCCAGCGGCACTGCCAACTGATCTTCGGACGGCCGTGCAATGTCCGAGATGTGGTCTCTAGCCGCGGTCTCTAGAGGTGGTCTCATAAATCGGTTTTGAAAGGGCATGGCTTCAGCCATGCCGCCAGGAACCAGGAAGATCGCAGGCTTTAGCCCCTGAGGGAATGCGGCGCAGAGCTCCAAGCCGGTTATGAAATAGCTTCTGGTTTTCAAACCAAGGAGAGTGCTAGATGGCGATCAAAACTGCAAGCGAAGCAGCCCCGGCTGCTTCTGACATGAGTTTCTTTGATCTTCGGGGTTGGCTGGAAAAAGCGAAGGCCCTCGGACAACTCAAAGAGGTGGATCACGCCGCTCTTGATATTGAGCCGGGCACCATTACCGAGATCAATGCCAAGCGAAAAGGTCCGGCGATTCTCTTCGATAAGTTCGACGGCTTCCCCGAGGGCTTCCGTATCCTCACCTGCTCCATGGGGAATGCGACCACCCTCGGCCTTGCCCTTGGCTTTGAAGGCAAGCTAAGCAACGTGGAACTGGTTGGAAAAATCGCCGCGGCTCTCAGGGAGGTCGACGGCATTTCGAAAGACTATCCTGTGCAATTGGTGGAGGATGGGCCCGTCATGGAAAACCGTCAGATCGGCGACGACGTCGATCTGACGGTTTTTCCAACCCCTCTCTGGCACGAAGGCGACGGTGGCCGCTTCATTGGCACCGGTGCCGTCCAGCTGCATCGCGATCCCGATACCGGATGGGTAAATCTGGCTCCCTACCGTGTGCAGTTGCAGGGCAAGAACCTGTTGAGTAACTTCATTGCTCCCGGACATCACGGGCAAGGTATTCGGCAAAAATACTGGGATCGAGGTCAACCCTGCCCGGTTGTAATGTGCCTTGGCATTCACCCGTTGATTCATTTGGTTGGAGCGACCGACGTTCCGCCTCAGGTGGACGAACTTACCTGGATTGGCGCTCTTGCCCGCCAACGCGTGCCGGTCATCAACGGTCCGCTGACGGGACTGCCGATTCCCGCCGATGCGGAAGTGGCAATCGAAGGCTACGCCTATCCCGGAGAGGAGATGTCGGAAGGCCCCTTCGGCGAATTCACCGGCTACTACGCCGGCGGCGAAAGAAAACAGCCGCTTATACAGGTGAAAGCGGTCTACTACCGAAACCAGCCCATCGTGCTCGGTATGCCGCCCTCTCGCCCGCCCGACTCTGTTGCCTACTATTTCAGTGTCATGCGCGGCGCGGCCATTATGGAGACGCTTCGTAGAGCGGGCATCCCGGGCGTCAAGAGCGTTTGGTCCGGTGAGGCAGGCGGCGGTCGCATGTGGCTGGTCACCTGTATTCAGCAGCAATACGCCGGCCATGCCGAGGCTGCGGCTGGCATCGCCGCACTTTGCCAGGCCGGCGGCCTGATGTGCCGATATTCCATAGTCGTGGATGAAGATGTGGATCCCTCCGATAGCGACGACGTCATCTGGGCGCTATGCACGCGTTCGGATCCGGCCAGCGACATCGACATCCTGAGGCAGTGTTGGAGCACTCAACTCGACCCAGTTACTCCACGGGAATTAAAAGACGCCAACCGGACGTGGAACTCTCGCGCCATCATCAATGCCTGCAAACGCTGGGACCGCTTAAAAAACAACGAGTTCCCAAAGGTCGCGGAATCGCGTCCGGAACTGATCAAGACAATCAAGGAAAAGTATGCCTGGCTCAAGTAAGGGCTGACCGGCACCTCGCGGCGCGTAGGAAGACAACTTATAGGCGGAGGATTAGATATGGCTGAAATGGTGAATACAGCTGCGGCGCCTGCGACGGACCCGTCTCCAAAGGTGGCTGCTCCTCGCGGAAGCAAACGCTCGCGAAGTATCGGCTTAGTGCTTGCACTGGTCGTCGGGCTGGGGATCTGGGCGTTGCCTACCCCGCATGGCCTGCCCCACATTGGACACCTCGTCCTGGCCATCACCTTATTCACCGTGGTGCTCTGGGTCTTCGAGGTGCTGAACAATGGTATCTCGGCGATCCTGATGATGGGCCTCATGATTGCCGCCGGGGTCAAACCGGGCTCCGTGTTGAGCGCCTTCAGCGGTGGGGCTTTTTGGATATTGCTCTGTGTCCTTTTCTACGGTCTTGCCATGCGCAAGACTGGCCTGGCACAGCGCTTGTCCTATTACATTATCGCCGCTTTTCCAGCCAGCTATGCGGGCATCCAATCCGCCTTTCTGGTGGTTGGCTTGCTGCTGTCTCTGGCGATTCCGTCCAATACGGTTCGAGCGGCGATTATGGTGCCGATCGCCTGGAGTTTGACCAAGGCCCTGGGGCTGCCTGGCCGCAGCAAAGGATCGGCCTTGATCATGTTAACGGCCACGGAAATGTCGTTCGTCCCGGGCAATACGTGGATGTACGGGTCGCTTTTGGGGCCGGTGGTCGAGCAGATTTTCCGTTCGAAGAACCTGCCTATTAGTTGGGTCAGCTTCGCCGAAGTTTGTGCGGTGCCCAATCTCGCGATCTGCATTCTCCTCATCTTCGTCAACAGTTGGCTACTTAAACCGGAGGCGTCTCTGAGCGTGGGGCACAGTTTCGTGAAGACGAGCCTGAAAGCCATGGGCAGGCTCAAGCGCGACGAGTGGATTACCGCGATCATTGTGGCCGCCTCGGTAGTCTTTTGGGCAACCGCTGGTCACTTGCATCACATGCCCAGTTTCCTTGTGGGCATGATCGCAGTCGCAGTCTTGGGTGTGACTGGCGTCATCAAGGATTCGGAGATCGGAACCGGCATCCCTTGGATGCTGATTATCTTTATTGGCGGCTGCATCGGTCTGGGCACGGTGGTAAATGAGGTTAAGATCACCGATTGGCTTGCGCTTTACATGGTGCCTGTGACTCAGCACTTCACTTTCAGCACCGCGGTTCTTCTGATGGTGGTGGTGCTGGCGATGTTTGTCTTAAGGTTTTTAGATACTACCGGCTGGATCGCGTTTACCGTGCTGTTCTTGCCGCTTTACAATGTGCTGCTCAAAGCAGGTGTTCCGCCGCTTGTGCTGATGGCGGCGTTGGTCCTCTCCAATACGCCTTTCTGGATACCCTACCAGAACGCCTGGATCGCAATCGGTGAGGGTATTACGGCGGGTGAGGCATTTTCCCCTAAGCAACGGGCAAAATCGGCCACCGCATATGCTGTCATTGTGCTGGTTGTCGTCGCCCTCTCGGTAGGCTACTGGAAGATGATTCATGTCTTGTGACGCCGGCCATTGTTACCAAGCGGCAAATTATGATAAATGGTTGGAATCAAGGGGCCGAATATGCAGAGCAAGGATGAAAGTCAGCTGTTGCCGATCGTCGACGATGTTCAGGTATTCAAGATGGGCGCTTGGTCGCCGGGCCCGGGATGCCACGGTGGCTGCGGAGTTAAAGTTTTTGTCAAAGACGGAAAATTGTTGAAGGTGGAAGGGGATGAAGATCATCCCTATCACCACGGCAGACTTTGTCCCCGTGCCTTGGCCTTAACGCAGTACATCGATCATCCTGATCGCCTTCGGTATCCTCAAAAGAGAGTAGGCGCAAGAGGCGAAGGAAAGTGGCAGCGCATTTCGTGGGACGAGGCCTTCGACACCTGCGAGCAACGGCTGCGCAAAATCCGCGATGAATTTGGAGCCGAATCCATCATCTTTGGCCAGGGAACTGGACGCGACTCCGGCGGCCCGATCATCTTCCTTGCCTATGCCTATGGCAGTCCCAACTGGACCTTGTTTGGCCTCTCCGGGATTGCCTGCTTCACTCCCCGGTTGGCCGCCATGCATCAGGTTGAGGGCGATGCCACCTTCCCGGATGCCGGCCAGTTCTTTCCCCTGCGCTATAACGATCCCGAATGGGTAGCCCCGAAGGTTCTCATTTCCTGGGCAAGAAACGTCTCCGGTAGCCAGTGTACCGACCATTATTTCAGCGGTCACTGGGTAGTCGACATGATGAAACGGGGCACGAAGTTAATTGTGATCGACCCCGTGAACTCGTGGGAAGCCTCGCGCGCCGAGCTCTGGTTGCAGATTCGTCCCGGCACCGACGGGGCGTTAGCTCTGGGAATGCTGAACGTCATCATCAACGAAGGCCTTTACGACAAAGAGTTCGTCGACAAGTGGACCTATGGCTTCGATCAGCTGAAAGCAAGAGTTCAAGAGTATCCCCTGGACCTGGTTGAGCAGATCACCTGGGTGCCGAAAGAGAAGATCATCAAGGCGGCCCGCATGTATGCGACCGCCAAGCCGGCCGCGATTCGTTTCGGCCAGCCTCTGGATAGCAACGCGGAAGCCGTCGCTACGATTCACGCGTTGGCCTGCCTATGGTCGATCACCGGCAATTTGGATGTGCCGGGTGGCAATGTAATTTCCCGCCCGCCCTATGGCGTGACCCTCTATCCCTATTCCACCCAGGAAGTGATCCAACTTTACGGGCAGGAGTTTGTGGATAAGATGAACGAGAAGCGCATCGGCACGGATCGTTATCCGCTGGTGAAGAACTTCCGTTCCTGGGCTCTCTCCGATATGGTGCTCGAGCAAATGGAGACCGGCAAGCCCTATCCGATCAAGGGACTCTGGTGCCAGACCAATAACTTCATGGCGAATACCGCCCAGGATCCCCGGCGCCATTATGAGGCCGTCCGTAAGCTGGAGTTCAACGTCGTCGTCGATACCTTCATGACCCCGACGGCCCAGGCCATCGCCGATATCGTATTGCCCGCCGCAACCTTCCCGGAAAAGGACTCGGTCTTTAGTACCGGAGTTCCTGTAAATGCCATTTATAAGGTATTGACGGTTGACGAATGCAAGTCTGACTGGGAGATTAACTTCGAGCTTGCCAAGCGCCTCAACCCCGCAGCCGTACCGTGGAAGAATGTTCGAGCGTTGTTTACTCAACGCCTGGAGGTCACCGGTCAAACCTTCGAAGAACTTTGCAAGAAGCCCTGGGCGATGGCTCCCAAGGGCCACCCCTCAGGCACCGTGCCTTATCGCCGGCACGAAAAGGGGCTTCTGCGCCCGGATAAGCAACCGGGATTCCGCACTCCAACCGGTAAGGTGGAGCTCTATTCCACGATCTTTGAGAAGTACAAGTTGGATCCCATGCCATTCCACAAGGAACCTATTGAGAGCCCCATCAGTACGCCGGAGATCTGGGAAAACTATCCCCTGATCATGATTACCGGCCGCCGCAACGGGGTGATGTTCCATAGCGAACACCGCCAGATTCCCTGGCTTCGCGAGATCAACCCTGATCCCACCGTCGAGATGCATCCCGATACCGCGAAGCCCCTCGGAATCGAGGATGGCAACTGGGTTTGGATTGAAGGCGTGCGCGGAAGAGTCAAGCGAAAAGCCAAACTGACTCGCACCATGCATCCGCGGATGGTTCACGCTCTGCATGGCTGGTGGCTGCCGGAAACCGATGGTAAGGCTCCTAATTTTTATGGTATCTGGGATCTGAACGTAAATCAGTTGATTCCCATGGGATACCCCAGTTCATCTGGTTTTGGTGGAGCGTTTACAAAAACCATGCTGTGCCGGATCGCAAAGATCAAGGACTAGAGGTGGTCTCACGAATCGGCCTTGAAAGGGCACGACTTCAGTCGTGCCGCAAGAAAGGGTTTCACGCGGCTTTAGCCGCTGAGGGAAAGCCCTTCAGGCGCCTCACGCTATTTATAAGACCGCTTCTCGGGGAGGATGAAAAAGATGTCTAGAAAAGGCCTCATGATAGATTACGACTACTGCACGGGCTGCCACTCTTGTGAGATAGCCTGCAAGCAGGAACATGGCTATCCGGCTGGCAGAGGCGGCATCCATCTGAGTGAGATTATGACCGAACTACCGGATAAGACGCTGCGGATCGACTATATCCCCTTCCCTACGGCGTACTGTGACCTATGCTCGGCGCGGACAGGAAAAGGCGAGGTGCCGTCGTGCGTCAAACACTGCCAGGCAGCCACCATGTATTACGGAACTCTGCCGGAGCTTGCCGAACTGATGGAGAAGAAGCCTCATAGCGTCCTGTTTACGCCAAGGTAGAACCATCGGATTAGATCGGTTCCTGAAGAGACATCTGCTGCCCTCCGGTTGTGGCCACGTTTCTTGCGATAATGGTGACCTTCGCTATCTGACTTTGAGAATGATCGACGCTGCGGTATCCCCAGCGGCACATCCAGAGAAGAGCAGGTAACCTCCGCCTTTTATTACTAACTCTTCAATGCCTTCGATGATCTGGCGGGCTCCCGTGGGCGACTGCGGGTGTCCGTAGATCAGCGAACAGCCGTAATTGTTCATCGAGTCCACGTCCAGACCCATGACCTTTGCCATGACCAGATCATTGCAGGCGAATGGATTGTGGGTTTTGACCGCGCCCATATCTGTGACTTTTAGGCCGGCATTCTGCAGCGCCGCCTGTGCCGAAGGCGCAACGGCGCCCGCCATGAAGGCTTTCTTCGCTCGGGAAAAACCGAACGAAACGATCTGGATTTCGATCTTATCGTCGGCGCTCAGTTCCCGCGCCCTCTCGCGGGTAGTCACCAACACGCCGGCATTGCCATCGGCTGGGTGCGTCTGGGCACCATAGGAGTGCACTCCGCCTGGGATTACCGGCTTCAGTCCAGCCAGTCCCTCTGCCGTGCTGTTGATAATGCCTTCGTCGGCCTCCAACTGGATTGTCTTCTTCTTTGATATCTGGGCCTCGACTGGGAACATATAGCGCCGCTGGAACGCGCGGTCGTTGGCTAGGGAATCGTTGTATTGGTGCTGCCGCCTCAACACCAGGGCATCGCATTCCTCGCGAGTCACATGGTATTCCTTAGCTACGTTTTCCGCAGTCTGAACCATCGCCGTGCCGCCCCAGGGATCCAGTCCGAAGTTGTCCATCACCCAGTCTTCAGCGATGGCTTGCCCACCCGGACCGCTCGGGTTGGGCCAAACCGCATGAGGCCCATTCGACAGGCGATCGGCCATCAGGCACCAGCAGTTCCCGAACAATCCCGTTTCAACGCCCATCCCTGCCTGGTAGATGGCAAAGGTCGAGGTGGAACATGCCTGACTCACCAGAACGCCCGGAGAATTGACCGCGCCCAGCATGGCGGACACCCAGGGGCCACTGTAAAACCACTGCTTCTGATAGACTGTGCCGCCGACAATTACATAATCAAAATTCGTTGGATCCCAACCCCGACACTGAAAGAAACGCTTCGAAGTATTCGCTCCCAACACAAGCGCATGCTGGTTGGCGAGCGTGCCCTGCCAGCGGGCGAACGGAGTACTGTAGTAGCCTCGGTACGGAATATAGGCTTTCGTTAACATGGTTCCGCTTCCTTAATGAGTGCTCGTAGGGCTTCCACCGCCGACCTTAGACCGACATCGTCAACGTACGTGCATCGCGGTGAGAATCTTGAAGGTCATCTATCCAAGACCGTGGTACTCTCACTCGCATCTCAAGCGCGCGTTGTCCATAAGCTTTACCCTGCGGATCGATGCGCGCAGACGCCATGCCGCCGCCACCTAGCGCGTTCTGCAGCACGAAGTTGAACGCCGAAAGACCTGGCGCTTCGTATCTGGCCACCGGACCGTCGGCTACCGGCGCGAAATGGGCCGCGATGCGCTCCGGTGTAAGCAGCGTCCTCAGATACGGAACGTATTCCGGCTTACGGCAGAGGATGGCGATGTTCGACGAGTTGCCCTTGTCGCCGGAGCGAGCGTGTGCGACACGTCGAAGCTCGACTTCTTCGTACTGAACGGTTGCATCCGGTTGTATCAGACTGGGCATCGAAGCTTCAGACGTTGCTACAGACAAAGTATTCACACCGATATCCGGCAGGATTACGGAAAAGCTGGTGTCCTGCCCGACGGTCACGCTGGGTGCCTCCAGCCGGGACTTGTCGATGAAAAACGTGAACAGACGCACTAGTGGTGTCGGCTTCGGTCTGCCGCCGATCAGTCCGGCTGTACCCTGCGCAAAGCTCAACCCTACCGCACCCAGTTGGCGCGCAAAAACATCGAGTGCGCGAGCGTCGCTGTGATCCACGACCAGCCGCAACACGACTTCTCTCACCCCGCGCGCACGGGATTCGCTACCGTACGAAGCCTCGGCGCCAAGGACTTCGACATGGGTCGACGAGAATTCTCCGAAGCCCTGCTCTTTGAAGAGCATCCTGGCCCGGGCGATCAGTGCCTCGGCCGTTCGTTCCGCCTTCCGCGCAGCATCGACGCCCACGATTGCAACCATCGCAACGGCTCGGAAACCATCTTGATAAGTTGCTGACACTTTGTACTGAGTCGAGGGAGCTCGCCCGCGAACTCCGCTCACTGATACTCGGTCCGGCCCAGCCGCTTCCAGATGCACCATCGAAAAATCGGCCGTGACATCCGGCAGGCGGTAGGCTGCGGGATCTTCGATCTCATAGAGCACCTGCTCGCCAACGGTGGCCGGCGTCACCAGGCCTCCGGTGCCCTCTGGCTTGGTCACCACAAACGTTCCGTCCGCCCGGCACTCCGCGATCGGGTAGCCGATATTGTGCCAGCCCGGCACCTCCTCCCAATCGGTAAACAGCCCGCCCGTGGCTTGGGGGCCGCACTCCAGCAGGTGACCGACCAGGGTTCCCGCGGCGAGCATGTCGAAGTCGTCCTCACGCCAGCCGAATTCGTGCATCAAGGCGCCGAGTGCCAGTGCGCTGTCAACACAGCGGCCGGTGATCACGATCTCCGCGCCGTGTGCCAGAGCCTCCTTGATCGGCAGCGCGCCCAAATAGGCGTTGGCGGACAATAACGTATCCGGCAGAGGCTTACCCGACACAGCTTCACGCGTGTCGGAGGCCCGCAACTGCTCCAGCATCGGCATCAGGTCATCGCCCTCAACGACCGCAATGCGAAGCGATACACCCATCTTCTCTGCGATGGCCTCAATCGCCTGCTTGCACGCCCGTGGATTGACTCCCCCGGCGTTGGTCACAACACGCACCTTGCGTTCCTTAATCGTCTTGAGGTGCGGCGCTAGGTAGGCAACAAAGTCAGGCGGGTATCCGCCTTCCGGACTCTTCTTCCTCGCGCGCGCGAGCAAAGACATCGTGACTTCCGCGAGATAGTCCATCACCAGGTAGTCCACCTTTTCGCTCAGCAGTTGCGGGATGGCCATCGGGCTATCGCCCCACGCGCCCGATGCACCTCCAATACGAACAATGTGTTCAGTCATGATTCTCTGTCCTCCTATTTCTTCGTGGTCCAGCTTGGAGTACGTTTTTCGGTAAACGCGGCGAGTCCTTCCTTTGCGCTCTCTGTGCGGGAGAGCAGCGCGATCTGTGTTTCCGCGTACGCCAGGGCTCCCTCAAAGCTCATCGATTCCATCGCCGCGATTGCGCGCTTGCCCCATCGAAGCGCGACGGGCGACCCGCGCGACAGAAGTCCGACGAGAGCGTCAACACGCGCATCTAGTTCCGCATAGGGCACCACTTCGTTGGCGATGCCGATCTCTTGAGCCTTTGCTGCGTTGATCAGCTCACCCGTGAGACACAATAAATTCAGGTGTCGAGGGCTCACCATCTGACGCAGGTATACCAGGACCTGCATGGGAAAGACGCCTACCATAACCTCGGGAAGGCCGAAGCGCGCATGGTCGGCTGCGATTGCCAGGTCGCACAAAGCCATGAGGCCCATACCGCCAGCCACGCAAGCCCCGTTGATGCGTGCAATCACCGGAATGCTGATTCCGCGCATCGCACGCGCCAGCCGTCCAAAGTCCGTCGTCGGCTCATCGGGTGCCGCCGCAAAAACGCCGGAACCACGCGTAAGGTCGGCCCCAGCACAAAAGGCTTTCTCGCCGGCTCCGGTCAAGACAATCGCTCTTAGCGACTCATCGTCTGCGGCGGAGGTCACGGCCGCATGAATTCCGGCAATCACTTCGGGGTTGATCGCGTTTCGCCGGTCCTCACGATTAATCGTTATCCACAGCGCATCCCCGCGTCGGTGGGTCAGGATAGGCTTCTGATCTTCGTTGGACATGGAGTTCCTTTCAAACTTTCTTTGCCTGCAAGCGCATTGCAGCCGGCTCTTTCCCAGCGTGCGCTTCGATTGCAAATTCAGGGTTATGCTCCCCGAGACGAGGGGCCAAATGCCTTATCTCCAGCGGCGTACGGGAGAAAACGAGCGGCGAACGTGACACCAGCAGCGTGCCTTCGCTCGGATGCTCTACCTCAGAAAAGAACTTAACCGCGCGAAGGTGAGGGTCGTCGAACAGGTCATCCACCGCGTTGACCTTGCAGGCTGGAATGTCGGCTTCGTGCAATAACTTCAGCCATTCTTCGGTGGTCTTCTTTACCAGTTCTTCCGCCAGCAGGTGGCCTGCGACCTCCGCGTAGGTGGTCCTCGTCTGCATGCTTCGCAACCGGTCATCGTCTTCCATGAGCGTTGGCCGCCCAATCATCTGGCTGAACTTGCGCCAGTGAGCGTCGGTATAGACCACTAGAGCCAGGTAACCGTCGCGGGTTGCATAGGGCCCTCGCTCACGCGATAGCAGGCGGAGATACCCGGTTTCACCCAGTGGAGGAACGAACGCCCGGCCGCCGATGTGATCTCCCAAAACAAACTCCGCCATCGTCTCAAACATCGGCACTTCGATCTGCTGCCCCTCGCCCGTGAGTTGGCGATGATAGAGCGCAGCTTGGATGGCTATCACCGCGTACAGGCCTACCACGCGATCACAAATATTCACCGGAGCGTAACGCGCCTTACCGTCAACGCGATCAAACAATCCGGCTACGCCGGAAGCGGCCTGCATCAAATCGTCGTACACCGCGGCGCCGGCATACGGGCCGCCCTGTCCGTACCCTACTGCCGCACAGAAGATGATCGAAGGATTGATCTTGCACGCGCTCTCATAATCGAGACCGAGCCGCGCCATCGCCTGAGGCCGGATGTTAGAGACCAGTACGTCGGCATCGGCAACCAGCTCCCGAAGCTTCTGCATGTCCTTCTCGTCTTTCAAGTCAAGAACGATGCTGCGCTTGTTGCGGTTCGCCTGTAGAAACATTGCACCCATGCCGGGATTGCGCATCGGGCCAATATTGCGCATGGAATCGCCGCTCGCCGCTTCCACCTTGATGACATCCGCGCCGAGATCGCCCAGTATCTTCGTGGCCAGGGGGCCCATGATTACTGTCGTCAGGTCGATAATTCGTACTCCGCTTAATGGCCCGCTCATCTTCGCGTCCTCCCAAAAACCTCTATCCGCTCGTTCCGGATCGATCAATTAAATAGTTCGCTATCGCGAATAATTATTCTCTCGTGCGAAATATACGCTCGGCAACACATCCTTGCAAGCAAAATAATTCAAGTGTAACCACTCCCTCTTTGACCCTTGTCCCACCACCCGCACTCCTCTCCTCGCCTTTCCCCCGCATTGTAGAATACCCGCTGAATCATGGCGCTCGCTTGACCATTTCGATCACCTCCGCCACAATCAGTTAGAAGCTGTTTCATAACCCGGTTTTGAAAGGGCATGGCTTCGGCCATGCCGCCAAGTGGCGGGAAGATCGCCGGCTTTAGCCCCTGAGGGAATGCGGCGCAGAGCTCCAAGCCGGTTATGAAATAGCTCCTGGCCAACATCGCCATGTTTGGACTTTTGGCCGGAACCGCAAAACAGGAGATCTGTTTTACGAAAATCCTGGCCGCGCCAGTGTCGCTAAAATATTAGCTGTCATCGAGAGACTGGGGAATGTCGAAGATCGTTGAACGAACGCTAGATGTCTTTGAGATGTTTGCAACCGAGAAGCGTCGGTTGTCACTGACCGACATGAAACGTCTGCTGAGCATACCCATCTCCAGTTGTTATGACGTGATCCACACGTTGGAGGCACGTGGCTACGTCTATGCAGTCGCTCCGCGGGCGGGCTATTATCCAACGCGCCGTCTCTACAACATCTGCGAGGTAATCATCGCGCATGATTCGCTGGTACAGCGGGCAGCAGTCCTGCTGGAGACGCTGAAGAATGAAATACAGGAAACCGTGACCTTGGTGAAGGCGACCGGCCTGCGCGGAATCTACCTGTTCGTGGTGGAACCAGAGCATCCTATACGGTACTCGGTAACAGTTGGCGCCGAAATACACAGTCTGTACGCAACCTCTGCCGGTAAGGCAATCCTTGGCACGTTGCCGGACGATGTCCTGGAGGAGTGCATAAAATCCGCGGAACTGCCGCGCATGACCCACAAGACCCTGACCGCGAAGAATAAGCTTCTTGCCGATATTAGACTTTCCAGGAAACGGGGATGGTACCTGAATCAGGAGGAGAGTATTGAGGGAGTGGTAACCGTGTCGGGAGTTTTCATGTGGAACAACGCCGTTCACATCGTTACCGTCGCCGGACCGGCAACCCGGATGGAAGAGAAGATCCAGCGCGCTGCCCAGCAAATTGTTCGAACCTGCAAAGAACTGGGTGATGCGTCGAATTAACCATTGCGTCACCCTTCGGAACATTTTCTTGTTCAAGCCCAACTCCCCCTTCAGGCGCGAGGTTCAGTCGTTCGGAGGAGCACTTTCTCCCGAGCTTCGCCATACGGAGGAGCGTAAATCACAAGCAGCTTAATGCGCTCGGTAAGAACCTGGATGTCATGGAACACTTCGGCTGGGAAGAACATCAGGTCACCCGTCGAGACGTGGTGTACCACACCGTCGATTTCCGCTGTCGCCTCCCCCTCGATGACATATACCGCCTGTTCCATCCCTGGGTGGGCGTGCCCAACCGCTCCGGCATGACGCTCGATGTCGCCATAGACGATCTCCATGAACTGGGCGCCGTTCAGTTCAGGCCCCACCAGCCGGTAGTTTTTCGTTCCCTTATGGTTGGCCGGGCTGTATGAGGGAACATCCTCGGGTCGAAGCACATATTTCCTGGTCATGGATTTCCTTTCCTGGTCTGGTAATTCGCCTTGTGCATTGCCGCGAACATTGTCTTTGGCTCGCCGAACTTCCAGTTGTAATGCCAACATATCACTCAAGTGAGTTTCCTCTATCGCCGCCGGCCCACAAAATAGAAGAGAGCGGAGACCACCATCGCCAGGCAAGCGACCGCCCCGAAACCGATGCGGTAATCGCCCGTTCGATCCCGGATTACGCCAATAATCCACGGCGCAATGAAGCCACCGAGTACGCCGATAGCGCTGACGGTCGCGATTCCGCCCGCCGCGGCCCGACCTGTCAGAAAGGATCCCGGAATCGCCCAGAAAGGAGCCGTGAAGGCGAGCGTACAGGCGAAGACCACTGAGAGCAGGCTGACTCGCGCGACCGGATTATGGATCAGCACCGACAACAGAAGCGCCACTCCCGCCACTAAATTGGCGAGTGCTGCGTGGCCGTAACGCTCCTGATGTACGTCTGAGTGTCGTCCCCACCAGATCAGGGCAACGAGAGCCAACGCGCTGGGAACTGCCATAACAAATCCCGTCTGAGAGTTAGTCATCCCAAAGCCCTTGACGATCGTCGGCATGAAGAAAGTGACGCCGTTGAGCAGGCAGACATTGGTGAAGTACATCAAGGCCATCAACAAAACCAACGGGCTTGTTAAGCACTGGAGCATGGAATAGACGCGTTTGCTTTCAACCTGGCGCTGCTCGGTCGACATTCTTGAAGTCAGCCATTCGCGTTCCGCCACCGATAGCCACTTGGCCTTCGCCGGACTATCCTGAATCAGGAAGAGAACCGCCGGGGCAAGCAACACTGCGGGCAGCCCCTCAATCAGATAAAGCCATTGCCAGCCGTGCAGGCCGAGCCCGTGGAGCGAGAGAAGCGCTCCGGACAGCGGGCTGCCGATGATGCCGCTGATCGGAATTGCCGCGATGAACACGGCCATGATGCGGGCGCGCCGGGCCGCCGGATACCAGCAAGTCAGGAAGAATAGAACACCCGGGTAGAAGCCAGCCTCGGCCGCTCCAAGCAACAAGCGCACAGTATAAAAACTTCTCACCCCGGTAATGAAGGCCATTCCAACCGCGCACACGCCCCAACTGAACATGATCCGCGTGATCCATACCGAAGCACCATACTTATGGAGCAGCAAATTGGACGGAATCTCGCACACGCAGTAGGTAAGAAAGAAAAGACCCACTCCGAGACCATAGACGGCGTGACTCAACCGCAACTCCCCATTCATCTGCAGTGCGGCAAAACCGAGATTCACTCGACTCAAATAGCACACAAAGTAACACAGCATCAAAAACGGAATGAATCTGAGCGTCACCCTCCGGAAGAGCCCCGCCTCGATCGGGTCGGGCCCGGACTGCTTCGCGTTGATCACGCTGCCTGACGAGACATTTGTAGTCATTACCTTCGCTCCTTGACTCCGATTTATAATTACGCCATAGCGAAATATAATTCAGGATCGCGAAGTTATCATAGTGGCGAACTTTCCGTCAACAAAATTGTAGAGGAGAGTTCGGATCGGTTGCAGGCTCTTTACGTGATCTCAGCGGCAAGTATAATTCCGGCTGATGTGCATCCCGGCAATCGATTCACGGAAGAGCAGATGGACAGGAGAGAGTGGGCCGGGACAGAACACCTGCAAGGAGTTGTGCGCGTTCGCGCCCCGGCGGAAAACCTCAGGCAAGGCGAAAACTGACAAGGAGAACCAATCAGAGGCGGTGCCGCAAGGCGCCGCCTCTGCAATCGGCATTCAGCCTTGGCCCCAGCTACATCTTCGGAGCCTTGTGGTAAGGCATGAAACTTTCGAACTTATAGTTGATCTCCGCACGGAAAAACGGAGTGTTTGCACGCTGCACAAGCTCTGGAGCTGCGGCGCCCGCTGGCTTCATGTACCACGTCTTGTTGTAGAAGTCGCCGTAGTAAAGTTCTTCAAAGGTTACATGCCCGCTGATGTGGCTGTTAAGCACAAAGGCAATTTTGGGCTTTATCATTTGGTAGCGATTCAATCCTGTCTGGCTGAATTGCCCATTGCTCGGAACCGAACCAGAGGTCAACAACACGCCGCCAGGTGCAAAGCAAGGCGCCACTGCCGTACAGGTGCTTCCGCCACCTGTACCGGGGGTAAGAGTCGGGAACGATGCGCCCGGAGCCAGATAGTAATGCACCGGGTCGGCTACGTACGGATGGAACGCGTCCACGTGCTGGTAGGCAAGGATGAATTGCAGGTTTCTCACTTTTCCTTGCAGCGGTGTGAAACCGGCTTCAACGCCGAAGGCCTTTGAATTGCTCAGATACGCGGGTGTGGGGCCAAGCTCCTGGGTTAGGTTGTTCACGCCCTCGTCCGTGAACAGCGGGCTCGCGTAGCCATTCTCATAGAACGGTGACGGCGAGAAGGCCCATCGGCTAAATGTAAGATCAAAGTTGCCGTTGGTCTTCAGGTTCTTCGGATCTTGACCGGAGAGCAACATTGAAACGACACGCACATACGGCTTTGTTTTTACGTTTGGAAAGTACTTGGTGGCGAAAGGATAGAAGCCCCATGCGCGGATATTAACCTGCTGGTAGCCGCAAGTGGCAATGCCGGTTGCACATCCCGCGGTTTGAGGGCCGTTGGGATTATTGACGTTGGCAAAAAGGGGGCTGTTTGCGGTGGTCATGGCGTCTTGCGTGCCGGCTTGTCCAGTAAAGTTGGCGTGTACCACGATGTCCATTGGGAACCGCTGCACCACGCGTCCGCCAAATTCGCCGAGATGGCGGTCCGGTTGGTACTGAATGTTATGGTACGTTCCCGCGAACGAGGGCGCCGCACCTGGAAGTGCTTTGCTAGCCATCTCGTACTCCTTCACGAAGAAGAAGTACCCGTCGATGTCGGTATTCTTAAGCTGGCGGCCAGTGTAGTACGCACCGAGCGACTGCACGGTACCCACGTCGTTCGCGTACGTCGGGCCGGAGACGTTGATTGTTGGGATGGAGGCGAAATTCCCGTTGATTTCCGGATAGAAATCGTCATTTTGCGGATTCCAAAACCCCATTAACTCGAGCTTTTGCTTTCCGCGCGTATAAGCCAGAATGAAGGCGTCAAAGTTAATTTCCCTCGGTCCATAACCGCTTCTGCCCGTAAAGAGGAAGAAACCATCCCCCTTCAATATGTCCTGGCGGCCTATTTTCAACGATACGCCCGGCAGGTACGGCAGCTTCTTGAAATTCAGGTAGGCGTTATCAAACCATATATCGCCGGCAGAAACCGGTACCGAGACGCTTTTCCCCGTTGCAGGATTCGTAACGTAATACCGCTTCCAGACTTCATTCCCCAGGCGCGCGTAACCTTCCACGTAATCGCCCATGTTAACGCCGATGTACGGCCGCGTTCTTATGCGCAAGAACCGGCTCTCGTCATTGCTGGCATTGGTTTCGTCTGTGTTGTTGTAATCGTCGGTGCGGAATCGTCCATCCACGCCGAAGGTGACGCCTTTGGGCGTGGCTTTTTGTGATGCGCTGCTTTGGGCGAACGCGAAACCCGTGGTCAATAGGACCACCGCAAGTAAACCAACGGTCAATTTTCTATTCATCATAGCCCTTCCTATTCTCGTTTTCGGATCGCCCGACTACTTAGCGAGCCGAGCCCGCATTAGCAGCACCGATTCAACCGCGACAGCGTAGCCTCCCACTCGACCTTAAAGACCGGATGCAACGCGTAGTCTCATGCTTTCGCGCTGCGGCTCATGCCTTTGGCGGTCAGCCCCAACATTTGTGCGGCGCCTGCCACCTCGGCGACTTTCTCAGGTTGCATCGAGAACCGATACGAGCCCAGTCACCAATCAAAAACATATTCGCTGTCACGAAATTTATTTCAGGATCGCGAAGTTATCATGACGGCAAAGTTTGCGTCAACAAAATTTTGGGGAATTATTTCGCGGTTGGAGCTATCCGTTTTTTGAACCTTGCACTTCGGGGCGGTTCCCTAAAAGATGTATCCGTGGCCCAGAGTTGGCTCTTTTCCAACTCTGGGGCCCCTGTGAGTCACCCCGTATAGCGCGGGTGCCCCACCTTCGACTCACTGTTTTTGCGCAGCTAATGTGGGACGGGCGGGACACATTAATACAGGAACTGGCTTAGTGTCCGCTGTCCATGTTCTGCATCGGCCTCATCCGTGCCGCCCCCGCACTGAGTTGCTCTCAGCCAGCGGCCAGAACGACTGGGAGGCGGTCGACCCGTGGATACTCCTCATGATGCCCGACACTCCCGATGCCAAGGCAAAGGGTCGTTGGCGAGCGTCTACCACCGCCAAGCCAGCACCTTTTCCACAGTTCAAATTTCCCGCTCACCGATTTGCCAGCCTCAAATCGCACATTCTCTCTCTTGCCGTCCCACAATGGGAATAATTTGATGGAGCGGCTGATCATGAATGTCCATTTCCCACCAAATAATCGAGCGACCAAGCAGATGTTTTGTGATATAACATCTCTCGCACATCGATTCTGAAAAGTAAACGGGTCTGCCTCGAAATCACGGAGCGGAAGTTCGCGGCGTGAGGGGGTTTGCCTACGGTTTGAAGTTTACGGCAGCGCTAGACTGAGCGGTCGATGTGTGCAGTACACCAAAGGTTTTTGCAACTGGAGCTTCGGGCATTTCTGTGAATCTTCTGCACCTGTCGCGGAGACTGCATCGGTACATCGGTTGCCACTAATCCAGGTGGTCAGGTCAACAACTACGGAGGCGGTATGAGTTTGAAATTTAAGACATTTTTGCTAGTGGGGATCTTTTTGATCGCCGCTTTTGCGTTCGCCGAAAATGGCGGACTTTTGCCGGCACCGAGCCCAGATGTAAATGCCGGCCAGCCTGCCACTGCGACAGCCCTTCCAGCGGCACCGGCCGCACAGCCTCAGGCTCAAATGGCCCCTCACAAGAGCCCGCTAGGCCTCACCTACGGCTTCGACGAGCGGGTTCGCGGCGACTCTTATAACAATAATGACGCCAACAGCAAAGCTAATGATGAATCTCGTTTCTTGCGGTTCCGGACGCGCGCATTCGTCGGCGCCACCCTCGGCCACGATGCCGACTTCTTCCTTAGACTCGGCAATGAAGGGTGGAAGCGTTTTTATGCCAACCCGCCGATTACGGGGTTGACGAGAAGTATTTCTTTGCCGTACCTGGCTGGAGAAGTCTGGGTTGACAATGCCTACCTCAACTTCAAGAAGTTTCCTGGTGTGTCCAACTTATCATTAAAGATGGGCCGCTTTGACATGATCACCAACGAGGGCTTTGGCTTCTTCACCGGTAACGAAGGTGTCGGGCCGCGGTCCGCCTTCTTCACCGGAATTCGGGCGGACTACAAAGTTGGCAAACAGAACTTCGCGCTGATGGCCTTCTATCAGCCCAGAAATGACTTTTTCCCGGTTATCAACGGATCGAACCAGGCGCTTAACGTTCCTTCGCTTGTAACCACCAAGCTGCCCAGAATCCGGGAAACCCTGCAGGAGCAGGATGTAGATTCAGTCTCCTTCTATTACACCAACAAGATGCTCAAGAACACGGACATCGAAATTTACGACACGGTCATGCATGAGTACGACATGAGCTGCGACCCCAGTCCGACCACAGGTAATTGCACCTACTACAGCGACACCGGCGCACCTTATTCTGCGTCCAACTATTTGTTCTACCAGCCGGACCGTAAATTTGACATGCTCGCTGGCCGCATCGTGCAGCGCTTCCCTAGTATTCACCTTGTGATCAAAGATGAATTCCAGGGTGAATTCGGAACTCAGAATGCCATCAACCCGGCCATTCTAACCGTCGGCGGCATTGCGCCCTTGCGCGGATCGACGAGCATCCGCGCGTATGGCAACTATGGCTACGCGACGGAGTATTTACAGTTTGCGACCAAGCCTTACATTCGCGCCGTTTATGTCTTCTTGTCCGGCAGCAAACCGGGCGACACGAAGACCGATGGCAATTACGACAACCCCTACAACCGCTGGGCGTGGCACCCCTCGCTGCTCGATCCCGAAGGATACCAGACGCCGTTATTCAGCGATCTCTACGTTTACGCGCAGCAGAAGCAGGAGTTCCAGAACAATCCAGCGTACATGACTAACCTCAGGATCCTTGGGGTGGAAGCGGGCCTCACTCCGTTCAAGCACGCTATGCTTATCGCTGCTTATCAGAACGTCGGCGCCATGAACCCCTATGCTCCGAATCCGATCTGGGGAGCGGTCGCGGTACCATCGACGTTCCCGTTCTATCAGGCTCCGACTGCCGCCTGCCTTCTCGTTTCGCCTGCGGCTCAATGTTCGGTTGTGGGTGGCACGACCCGGTATAACATGGTCAAAACCGAGCTTAACTACCGCTACAGCCCGAATTTCAACTTCAACATCTCCGGTGAAAAGCTCTACTACGGAGACTATTACAATACGGCGCACCGGAACAACGGTTACTACGTCCGCACTGAGCTCAACTACACCTTCAGGAGCTTCAAGCCCTTCGAGAAGAACTAACCTGGGCTTGATTGCGAACTGAGTCTGATGTTGTATTCTCGATGGCGGCGCCAAAAGGCGCCGCCATCCTTCATGCACTGGTACGGGCGCGGGTATGAGTCAAGTCCTAATTATTTTGTAACGGGTGCCCCACCTTCGACGCGCTGTTTTTGCGCGGCTAAGGTGGGACGGGGGCGGGACACACCAATAAAGGAACTGCTCCTAGGTCCACATTTCTACAAAGGAAACGCGTGCCGAAAATCATAGAGCATCAAATACCCACCCCAAAAGCCGGGCCGTACATTTTGGCTTTGGGGCCGGACGGTAACATCTGGTTTTGCGAGAGTACCGCGGACAAAATTGGCCGCCTCTCGCCCCAGGATGGAAGCTTCACGGAATACAAGATTCCCACGCCCAATTGCCGCCCGATTGGCATCATAGCCGGGCCCGACGGGAACATGTGGTTTACCGAATATACCGGCCACAAGATCGGGAAAATTACCATGGGCGGCGAGATTACCGAGTTCACCCTGCCGACGCCCAATGCCGGACCGAACGGAATCATTCTCGGTCCCGACGACAATCTCTGGTTCTCCGAGCACGACGCCGGGAAGATCGCGAAAATCACGCCTGCCGGTGTGGTCACGGAATATAGGGACGGATTGTCTGCCGATAGCAAACCACTGGCCTTGTCGGTTGCGGGCGAAGATCTCTGGTTCAGCGATGCGGGCGCTCACCGCATCGGCAAAATTACTCTGAACGGAAATGTGTCGGAGTTCTCGACGGTGAGCCCCAATAGCGGTCCGCGCTCGCTCATCACCGGACCGGACGGAAACATCTGGTTCGTTGAGTCGAGCGTCAGCGCAATCGGCCGCGTCACGATGAAGGGTGAAGTGTCCGAGTTCAAATTGCGCCATCCCAATGCCAGTCCACGCGGAGTTGTCAGCGCCAACGGCGATCTGTGGTTTACCCAGAATTTCATCAATAGCATCGGTCGGATGACCCTCGATGGCAAGATGCTGGAAGAATATGAGTTACCCACGGCCAACAGTGGCCCTCGGGCTGCCTTGGCCATCCCCGGCGGCCGAATATTTTTCTCCGAGCACGACATCGGGAAGATTGGCGAACTTATACTGTCATAGATAATGGGAGCGCGGGTGCCCCACCTTCGACGCGCTGTTTTTGCGCGGCTAAGGTGGGACGGGAGCTACAACTCGTCCTCGGGCATCTGTGGCAACCCATCGGTCAAGCTATTTCCAAAAGTAATAGGAGGAAGTAATGGGATTGTCAGCCGCTCCTCTAGGTTCGCGGGTCCGCAGGATGCAGAGGCTTGGGCTCACGCTGGTCGTTATAACCGGAATCTTCAATTACTTTGATCGGGTGGCGCTCTCCTTCGCCAATCCCTTAATTCGTAAAGATCTGCACCTGTCCATGGGGCAGATGGGTCTGTTGTTCTCCGCTTTTTTCTGGAGCTACGCCTTTGCTCAGTTACCCATGGGCGCGCTGATAGACCGCATTGGCTCGCGAATCTTGCTTGCAATAGGCGTCTGTTTCTGGTCCGTAGCGCAAGGCCTCACGGGGATGGTTAATTCCCTTAGCGCTTTCTTGGGTCTTCGAATTGCGCTTGGAGTCGGCGAAACGCCCCAGCAACCGGCCTCTGCCCGCATGGTACAGGATTGGTTCAACATTAAAGACCGTGGCCTGG
Organism: Candidatus Korobacteraceae bacterium; assembly: GCA_049521655.1. Lineage (GTDB taxonomy): Bacteria > Acidobacteriota > Terriglobia > Terriglobales > Acidobacteriaceae > TOLSYN. The sequence goes on along the minus strand of JBEKOO010000004.1, from coordinate 100,001 downwards.
CATCGGGCATCTTCGTGGCTAACATGAATGTCGGCGCGGTAATTGCGCCACCGATTCTTACCGGCGTGATGCTTGTCTTTGGCTGGCGCTGGCTCTTCGGTGGATTAGGCATAGTAGGCGTTCTCGTCGCCATACTCTGGTTCGCCTGTTACCGCGACCCATCCCAAGTCTCTCTCACCGACGAGGAACGCGAGTATCTGGTTCGCGGCGATCCCCAAACCACTAAGAAGCGTATGAGCTTTGGCGAGTGGGGCCGATTGTTCCGCCACCGCACCACTTGGGGAATGATGATCGGCTTCTTCGGCGTCATCTACTTGGATTGGCTCTTTCGCGCCTGGCTTCCCGGATATCTGGAGAGCGAGCATCACCTCAGCATCAAGCTGACTGGCTGGATTGCTTGCATCCCATTCATCTTCGCCGGCATTGGCAACGTCTCCGGAGGATGGTTCGCCGATCGTTTGTACGCAAGAGGAGTCTCGGCGGTCAACAGTCGAAAGACCGGCATCGTGGGCGGAGTATTCCTCTTCGCCGCTTCCACGGCAGGTGCCGCATTGACCCACAGCACCATCATGGCTCTCACCTTTGTTACGGTCGGCATTTTCTTCGGCGGAGTTGCCATCGCGAATGCCTGGGCTCTAACCAGCGTGGCGGCGCCCGCAAACGGTGTAGCCTCGCTGGCCGGTATTCAAAATTTTGGCGGCCAACTCGGCGGAGCTTTTGCTCCTCTGATCACTGGTTACTCGGTACAGGCAACCCATTCGTTTACCTTCGCGTTTATGTTGGGTGCGCTCATTGGGTTGGTTTCGGCCATCGCTTGTCTTATTCTGGTACGAGATCCAATTCCGCCTGAGACTATTTCCTCCGGGACGCTCGCCCCATCATCAACCGGGAACGCATAATGCCAACGCTGAATTGACGTGACCCCTAGATTCGTCCAGTTGGGTATACGAGCTTTCTAAGTTCCATTTCGTTTCTACCTTCGCCTTCCTGATCTGATTTTCTTCACGGCGGAGCTGGGCCTCGGTCAACGCCGAGTGAAGTGGCACCTGGAGGTGGTCTCATAAATCAGTTTTGAAAGGGCACGACTTCAGTCGTGCCGAAACAAAACTCGCTTCACGCGGCTTTAGCCGCTGAGGTAAAACCCTTCAGACGCCTCAAGCCATTTATGAGATCGCTTCTAGGGTAGTGCGGCGCACAGATTTCCTGTTATTGAGGCTGGCTTGGTGCCCCACATCTGCCGCAGTCAGCGGATGTGAGTTGAAACCTGCCTCACACCACCGTCGCCCGCCTCAAATCCCCTCACCTCCCGACGATTTTTTTCTCCGGACTTCCCGATCTGGTCCTCCCCGACTCCTCTGCAAATCACACCATTAGCAAATCAGTAATCGAACCTAATCCCGGAATTGCCCGATTCGCCAATCGTTGAAACTTCGTGCAACCATATACTATTTGGTAACCATGTCTCTTCCAACCATTCACTATTTCGCCAATCTTCAGGCCATATTGGCACCATACATAGTGCACAAACAGACTCTCGCGCATCCACTTGAGCAAAAATGTCGCGCAACCTCGTCAACTCTCTTTCACCCGCTGTTTATGCGCCTCAAACCACGATGCCAGGCGCCCAGGATAACGTGCGCGTTCTTACGCGCATTTGAGTTGAGAGACTCAGAAAATAATAAAACAGCGGACACTGGCGCCGACAACCGAGAACTTAACTCTCACGATCTTGTTACTAATGGCCTCGTCGTATTATTCAACGACGCTGGCAACGTGAACGAAATCAGGAATGCCACTAACAGCGAGAAAGACAAAACGTAAATGCCACCGTTAGTCTTATGAAAAACAGTAATAATCCAACCAACCACCCAAGGCCCGACAAGTCCCCCTATGTTCCCCAGCGCATTGATTATGCCCCGTGCTCCCCCCGCAATGTTCTTGGGGAATAATAGCGGGGGAATCGACCAAAATACTCCCTGGTAGGAAACCTGGAAAAAGCCGCAGCATGTTAAGAATGCGAAAGAGACCCAGGTCATGTTCCTGGTCTGAGCGGATAAAAAGAAACAAAGAGCGAATCCGAGAATCGGCAAACCGGTATATAACTTTCTATTACCAGAGCGGTCAGAGAGATACCCCACTGCATATAAGCCAACTACTGACGCAAGGTACGGTAACGACGATAGCATGCCAACCTTCGCCATCCCGCTCTTCGTCAATACTTTTATGATCGTTGGAAGCCACATAATAAATCCAATATTTCCCATCTGGGCGCAGAAATATAACAGAGACAGCTTCCAAATATTCAAGTCCCTCAAGATTGCAGCATAAGACACAGGCGCACCCATATTGTGAACCTTACTCTGTTCTTCTTTGGCGTTGCCAACTAAGTAGTCCCGTTCTGCCTCGGAAAGCCATTTAGCCTGTTCAGGTTTTTCCTCGATTAGCGGCCACCAGAGGACAACTAACGCCATGGTCACAGCCCCTTCTATAAAAAACACACTTCTCCACCCAAAGAAGGTTATGATCCATCCCGACAGTGGTCCCGTAATCGCGAAAGCGATCGAGTTACTCATAATAAAAAATGAGTTTGCCCGTCCACGTTCTTCGTTCGGGAACCAATTCGCGATTAGCACTAACATTGCGGGCCAGGTTCCGCCCTCGGCAAGGCCGAGAATAAACCTCAAAAGCAGTAACTGCCACTTTGCAGTTACAAGACCTGTGCATGTTGCGGCCGCTCCCCAAACCAGAATGGCGACCGTAATGAATATCTTCGCGTGCCCCTTCGCCGCGATGTGCCCACCAGGTATCTGAAAGAAAATATACCCGATATAAAGCATACCCGCCGCAAGGCCTGCCATCGCTGCTGTAATATGGAGCGACTCATTCATTCCTCCGGCCATAGCAAAGCCGATATTGGCTCGGTCCATAAATGAGAACAGATACACAACAATGGTCACCGGTAAAATTCGCCACCAACGTTGGTGAGGAATTATTCGCAGCACTTGTATTGTCGCCATAAGAGTGCCTTCCTGTTCTTATTAGCTCTGAGCTCCATTGTACTTACACTGTACGACCTGAATTAAAGCAGTAAAGGGATGCCGATGAGGACACCCCTTTACTCGTACGTAAGCCCGCGATCAGCCTCTTGGTTCATTGTTCTCAGTTGCCTGTCGTGCAATGCTGACCAAGTTGAAAATTGAAAATTCTTAGCGCGTTGATTCCGCACACCTTGTCACGCAGGGGCTGCGGTAGAGCGTTCACGCGGGCAAGACAACCCGCCGCATCACCTATGTTATGAGGGTAGTCCGAGCCAAACAGCATATTGTCTTCCCCCCACACTTTGGCGGCAAATTCGAGGGCGTCCTGCCGATACAGCACGGCATCGATGAAGATCCTGTTCATGTAGCTACTCGGCGGGGAACTAATCTTAACCTTGCAGGCGGGAACAGCGTCGTAGCACCTATCTAGCCGCCCAATTATGTAAGGCAAAGTTCCTCCCCCGTGACAACTGATTATCTTCACTTTCTGATAGCGGTCAAAGAAACCATCATAGATCATGCGCGAAATGGCCAGAGTAGTGTCAAACAAGAAGCCATTAGCTGCGACAAGATGATAAGACGCCATGTCCATGGGACCTACGCCTGGGGGCGGACCCGGATGAATAATTACCGGCAGGCCATGCTTATCAATCGCTTCCCATACCGCCGCGAACGTTGGATCGGTAAGATGCTTGTTTTCAATATTGCCAGTAACAACTACGCCCGATGCTCCGTCGGCCAACGCTGTTTCAAGCTCCGCGATCGCTTCGTGTTCGTACTGCCAGGGTAGGCTCGCAAACCACCGGATACGGTTCGGGTAACGCCGCTGTGCATCCTGCATCTCTTTATTAATGGCGCGTGCAGCGTGGCTACTAATTTCTTTGTTGCCCCAAAATACATTCGGACACGTCAAGGATACGACCGAAATGTCAACCCCCGCCTTGTCCATGTCCTTTACCCTGAGATCATAATCAAGCATCTCCGGGAAGATGGTCATAAAGGAAGCGCCATCGCGGTGAAGGGCTAATTGTGTTCCTCTTAAAGTCTCGACTTCCTTAACTGTGTAACTTGGCCCTCCATGCTCCCGAATTAACTTGAACCATTCTTGTCCAAGCATGTGGGTGTGAACGTCAATAACTGGCACTCTACTCATGAGAACTCCTTTTCATTCTTAGTATTCACGTTACAATCTGCTTGCAATCGCATCGATGGGCGTGCTCAGCTTGAACAGCTTCTCGGCATTCGTACGCGCGATCTTGTTCCAATCTGTCTCGTTGATCACGTCTAAATTATCGAACCACTCCACCGCTTCACTTACTTTTTCGAAGGGAAAATCCACTGCGAACAAGACTCGATCCGTTCCCATCCACTGAACTGTATTCATGAATGTGGGTGTGCAGTAATTCCCGCTTGTCGTGACGTAAAAGTTGTTGCGAAAATACTCATCCAACTTTTTCTTGGCAGGAATTCCCTTCGGAGGCATAACGGTGATTCGATGGTCGATTCGCCAGATTTGGTTCGGTATGGTCTCCCCTAGGTGGCCCAAAACAACTGTCAGTTTCGGATACTTATCAAACAACCCACTCGCCATCAGGCGTAGGGCATGGCTTGATGTTTCGATAGTAAAGGCGAGTCGGGCGGCCATGAACCAGGGATGACCATCGAGAAATGGAGTCCAACCCGGAAGCGGGTCTCTAGGATGCAGGTAAAACGGAACATCCAGGCTCTCCACCGTTCCCCAGAAATCCCAGTACTGAGCCATGTCAAGATAAACGGCAGAGTGCTCCGTATCCACTTGGGAAAAACCGTTGACCAGAGCTCCCCGGAATCCCAGTTCTTTCACACAACGGACCAACTCTCGCGCTGCCGCATCGGGATCCTGCATGGGCAAAGCAGCGAAACCTTGAAACCGTTTGGGATTTCTTGCCACCTGCTCTGCAAGGTAGTCGTTAGCACGCTGGGCCGCTTCAACAGCCCGCTGTCGCACCGGGATACCCTGAATGCCCAAAGCACTGAGCGACAGAATGGACATCTCGATGCCCGCAGCATCCATGTCGGCCAGCAGTTGACCCTGGACATTCAGTAGGTAGTCTCGCATCCACGGACGCCCGTCAAACAAGCCCTTGGTGTTATCCACGGTTCCAGGATCGGCCATGTGCTCTTCAACGGCAATCTTTAGGGCTCTCATTCAATTTTCCTTCCCTCGTCGATACCCTTCCCACAGAAAAAACGAATTTTCCCCTTCATGCTCAGCGTGCAGGCGAGAAAGGTTATTACAACTCCGAACGCAGATATCTGCAACAAGAAACCCACATCCGTGCTGAGGGTGGTGTGCGTGTTTGCGGTCTTTACCTTAGGCTGTCCAATGCCGTGGCGGAGAGCACATGAAAAGCTGGGCAGGTGTGATCCGTTCGACGACTACCATCCGAGCTCCCAAAAAAGACAGAACCAGGAGACTGGACGCTCTCTTCCGCTAGTTTTCTGAGGCGGAGCAACCCGGCGAACAACCCGTCCCAAGCAACAGAAGCCTGGACGGGCCATCCGCACCCCCCGTTTAACGAGCAGCGGTCATTACTTCTGAGACGCGGGACTCGCCCGGTTTGACCTCGGGAAAGCGATAGGGCCCCAGGCAAGCCAGAAGAGCGATCGCGATCACAATCAAAAGTTCAGATAGCACGAACCCCAAACCGTAGGAATGTCTGAGCTGGTATACCCATCCAAATAGACTTTGTCCCAATGCGGTCGCGATCAGCGAAAAGGAAAACGCCAGACCATGCATCGCCCCCATCGCTTTGGTTCCAAAGTAGCGAGAGATTAGAAAAGCGAGGACATCATGCTCCGCACCGATCCCAAGACCCATCAACGCCGCTCCAATGAACGGTCCAGCACCGGCAATGCCAAAGCCAAGAATGGCAATTCCAACCATCGCAATAATCAGAATTGCAATGAAAAGAACGGGAGCGAAAATTTTATCCAATAGATATCCAGAGATTACTCGCCCTGCAAGAAGCGTAAAACCAACGATGCCCATCACGTTAACTGCCGCAGCTAGCGTAAATCCCCGGTCAGTAAGCAGCGGGACCACGTGGATGATCAAGCCGTTAATCGCCAAGCACACCAAGGCGACTCCAATTGTAACCAGCCAAAACTTTCCTCCCCGCACAGCCTCCTTGAATTCCACACCGGGAAGGTTCTGATTTGTTGGATGACCTGTTTGTTTTGCAAGCTTTACTTCAGCGGGTTCTCCATACCAGATCGCAATGGGGATGACGGACAGCACCACGACTCCGCACCCCAGGCCAACATAACCAATCCGCCAGTTGAAGTGCTGCATCAGAATACGAGAGAATTGCGGAACCAGTGCCGTCCCGATTCCCACACCCGCTAGGGTTATTCCCAAGGCGAGTCCGCGTTTATTATCAAATCGCGAGGTGATCATCTTGGAGTACGGAGTAGGTGTTCCCGCTGTCGACGCTACTCCCTGAATCACAAACAGGACCAGCAGAAGAACGATGGAAGCCTGTAGCAACGATAGCGCTGCGGTAGCCAGGGCAAACAAGACAAGCATGGGAAGCATGACAGAACGAAATCCGCGGCGGTCCAACATTCGACCCGTGAACGGATTCATCACCACGCACGCGATATTGGCCAGAGCCATTGCAGACGAAATAACGCCGCGGCCAAAGTGGAGATCATGTGCTAATGGCTTAATGAATATTCCGTTCCCGAACACCATGATGGATGCCTGGCCAAAAATAAGGGCTAGGACTGATGCAAAAACTACCCACCATCTATTCTTAAACATATATTTCCCCTTTTCCGTAACCGTGATCGTAGGGCTTGGGTCTATGTCTTGTCAGCCCTGCTCCCTTCGTCGAACCGATGGACATCTGCGTAAATCTCTCCGGCTCTCGGTCCTTTGGCAAGGTCAAACCGTTGTGCAAATCGCCGCAACTCCCGGTATCCCTCGGCTTGAGGAATTATGATTATTTAGCGGGCTCCGGGGTTGACGATTTGTTGGAAGCGCCACGCGGCTGACCGTAAGCGGAACAGAGTAGCAACACGCCAAAATCAAAAGCGTCGCACTTGCTTCCATCTCTCCCATTGTCTGTGACATTGGTCTCGCCAACCTTCACAGTTCTGGAAACTAATATGGTTGTATTGAATCGCACGTAGTATTGTTCTGATTGATTGCCTCTGTCAATAGAAAAGAAAGCCGCCAGTTGAAGGGCGATGGCGACAAGATGGATAATAGTGAGAAGCATTCCGCCGAAAGCGGGGAGTATTGTGCGTCAGATTCTGCTTACGCGGATTGTGACGCTGGAGAAACATGGCGAGATATTGCATATCGACAAGCCTGTTGATCCCCAACCTCTTCGATAGAAAATCCTGATTGCTTGATTGCTAATGAAAAGGCAGGTAGCCGATGAACCTTTCAAAGATCGCTATTGAAGAACATATGGCCCCTTCGGGCACGTTAGATCGGGTCCCAGACCGTTTCGAGCCTGAAGCATGGAGAAAGCTCAGCCACGCTCTGGTGGATATCCATGGACAACTATTATCGGAGATGGATGCGGCGAATATTGAGATGTCGGTCCTTTCGCTGACTTCCCCAGGGATTCAGGCCATCCCAGATAGAAAGAAAGCCGTTGAAGTTGCCCAGCGCAGTAACGACTGCTTGGCGGAACAGGTGGCCAAGAACCCGAAGCGCTTCCAGGCTTTCGCGGCCGTACCTATGCAAGATCCGGAGGCCGCTTCTAGGGAATTAGTTCGTTGTGTCAAAGAACTAGGTTTCAGGGGCGTGCTGGTCAACGGTTTTTCGCAGATCGATGCGGAGGATTCAGTCGCTTACTATGATCGCCCTCAATTCTGGGATTTTTGGGCTACGGTAGAAGCTCTCGATGTCCCTTTTTACCTGCACCCCAGAGAGGTATTGCCGAGCCAAATGACATTTCTCGAAGATCACCCGTGGTTAGGCAATTCAACTTGGGCGTTCACTGTGGATACAGCTACTCATGCTCTACTGCTGATGAGTAGCGGGCTCTTCGACAAGTACCCAAAACTCACCGTCATTCTGGGGCACCTTGGGGAAACGCTGCCTTTCCTGATGTGGCGCGTTGATAACCGTCTCAGTAAGACCCCCAAAGGGTGTCCCGCGAAGAAAAAGCTGGACGAATATTTCAAGAACAATTTCTACGTCACCACCAGCGGCCAGTTCTGCACGCAGTCACTGCTCAATTCCATGGCGTGGCTCGGAGCGGACCGTATCCTGTTCTCGGTGGATTATCCGTTCGAGAAGGTGAGCGATGGGGCAAACTGGTTCGACAACCTGAAGGCCACCAAGGCCATTAGTGATACCGACTGGGTTAAGCTTGCGCGTGGCAATGCTGAGAAGCTGCTCAAACTCGGCACGGCAAAACAAACGGCAGCCTCGGTCTGATGCTCATCGAGCTGGGTTGCGCGATGTTGGAGAGCGAACTCCATCGCGCAGCCGCAATCCAGCCGCTTCGTGTGCAGCGAAAGCTTGACCGAAAGCATCCGTGGCCCGCTCCGGTTGTGGCTTCTTGCTAAAACCAGGTGGACCAACCTGCCTGGCATCAAGATACAAGATAGATGCTAAAATCATCTGTCCGGCAGCCTGTTCCAACGTAATGTGGAGGGCCGCAAGGGATTATTGAAGCCTGGAGATTACTGAGAGGACCCATGGCGACCGTACAAAATAGTGTGGCAGCGACTACCGTTGAAAGTTCCGTGTTCGCGCCATTCAGGAATGAACCATTTGTAGACTTCACGCGCCTGGAGAACGTGCGGGCGATGCAACAGGCGCTGGACAAGGTGCGCCGGCAACTTGGCCGCGAATATGAGAACGTAATTGGCGGCCATCGCGTGAGGACGGAAGCAAAGCTGCAGTCCATCAATCCTTCGCATCCGGAGCAGGTGGTGGGTATCTTTCAGAAGGCTGGAGCCGAGGACGTTCCGGCGGCAGTGGATGCCGCTTTCGCAGCCTTCGAGAGCTGGAGCCGCACTCCGGTGAATGAGCGCGCGGAGTTGCTCTTCCGGGTGGCGCACACTTTGCGTGAGCGCAAGTTCGAGTGGGCTGCATGGCTGGTCTTTGAGGTAGGTAAGAACTGGGCCGAAGCCGACGCGGATGTGGCCGAGACAATCGATTTCGCAGAGTTCTACGCACGTGAGGCGCTCCGCCTGGACAAAGCCGAGCCGCCGATTCAACTACCCGGTGAGCGTGATGAACTGCGTTACATCCCGCTGGGTGTGGGCGCGGTGATTCCGCCATGGAATTTTCCTTCCGCCATCATGGCAGGCATGACCATGGCCGCAATTGTGAGCGGCAACACCGTGGTGCTGAAGCCGAGCGGCGATGCCGTGGCGATTGCCGCGAAGTTCTTCCAGGTGCTGGAGGAGTGCGGAATTCCCGATGGCGTGGTGAACTTTGTCGCTGGCAGTGGCAGCAGCTTCGGCAACGAACTGGTGAAGCATCCGAAGACGCGCTTCATCGCGTTTACCGGATCCAAGGAAGTTGGTTTGCAGATTCACGAACTGGCGGCCAAGGCACAGCCCGGGCAGATATGGATCAAGCGTACGATTCTGGAGATGGGCGGCAAAGACGCAATTGTGGTGGATGCCGATTCGGATCTCGACGAGGCAGTGTCGGGCGTGATCGCCTCGGCCTTCGGCTTTAGCGGGCAAAAGTGTTCGGCATGCTCGCGGGCGATTGTAGACGATCGCGTGTATGACAAATTCGTGGAGCGGCTCAAAGATCGGGCCGAGAAACTGACGGTGGGCCCGGCGGAGGAAAATCCCAACCTTGGCCCGGTGATCAACGAGGCAGCAAGAAACTCGATCCTTGGCTACATTGCGCAAGCTGTGTCGGAAGGCGGGCGCGTCATAACTGGGGGAAGGGCGGTGGAGAACGAGACAGGCTATTTCATCGAGCCCACTATTATCTCCGAAGTAAAGCCGGGCGACACGCTGGAGCAGAAAGAGGTCTTCGGACCGGTCCTGGCCGTGATTCGCTCAAGGAATTTCTACGAAGGTCTGCGCATCGCCAATGACACGGAGTTCGGGCTGACCGGAGCGGTTTACACTAATTCGGAAGAGCGAATCGAATTGGCACGACAGGAGTTCCACGCCGGTAATCTGTACATCAACCGCAAGTGTACGGGGGCAATGGTAGGCGCGCATCCGTTTGGCGGCTTCAACATGTCAGGTACGGACTCTAAGGCAGGCGGAGCTGACTACCTGCTGCTGTTTACGCAGGCGAAGTCAATTGCACGCAAGTTGTGAGATGAAATTCCTTGTGAATGGCGGGCGACCCTGGTAACTCTGCTGCCAGGCATCAGGGTGTCATTGACAGGCAAATGCTGGCGGTAGAAAATATGGCGGGACATAGGACGGAAGAGTGACGCCTTTGACCTGTGCCGCACCAAGATTTTGGCGATTTCTGGAGCTTCATGGCGCGAATTTTATGTATCGACGATGAGCCGCAGGTAGTGCAGTTGAAGTGTGCGATCCTGGAGCAGGCGGGACACGTAGTAACGGCTGCAACCTCGGCGCGCGAGGCACTTGAGTTGATAAGCGCCAATGTGTACGACGCCGTTGTGACGGACTGGCGCTTGGGAGATGGCAACGGCCGGGGCGTAGTGCAAGCGGCCAAGAATCATTCCGCTATGCCCGTCGTGGTGGTCTCCGGATTCGTTGAAGAGGCCTATCAGGCGGCGGAACCGCTGGCTGATCTCTACCTGGAAAAGCCGGTAAATCCGGAGGAGTTGGTAACCATCGTGAATGAACTGCTGAAGGCGAGCGAACGGGCATCTCATCACTAGAAGAATCTCAGCGAGAGAACAAGAATAGCGCGGCTCGCGGAGCCGCGCTATTGAATTGGTGTGTGGAGGCTAACTGGTGCTACTTGAATTCGGGGGCGGAGTAGTCCGTATGGTCGCCGCGCTCGCCGCAGCAGCTTCCGCCAGAATCCGGTGATGAATGGTAAAAAGTGCAAGTTCCAGTCGGTCGGAGACCCCAATTTTGTCATAAACATTGCGCAGATAATTCTTCACTACCTGCTCGGTAGTCCCGAGTTGACTGGCAATTTCCTTGTTCTTGAAACCCTGCACGATCAGGGCGACAATCTTCAATTCTTTTGGCGTCAGGCGGTCACGAACCCGGGCGCCGACAAAATCTTCGCTTTCAACATTGCGTGGCACGGTTCGCGAATCCTGCACATAGCTCTCCCCGGCATTCACCTTTCGCACGCAACGCAGCAGTTCCGCGCTTTCTACGGAGCGGAAGATCAAGCCGAGCACGCCTGCGCTCAGGTAGCGTTCTGGCGGATCGTTATTTTCGGCGATAACTACGAGTTGAATTCCCGACTCATGCGCCACCGTCGCCAGATGAATGGTGTCCGGAAGAAAGCTGGAGGCATAGATCATCACTGAGCCGCGAAATTTCTCGACGGCCATCATAGCCTGCTCGACGGTCTGAGCCTGTGCAACGATGCGGACATCGTCTTCGACGGCAAGAACCTTTGCAATGCCCGCACGAAAAATCGCCTGGTTGTCAGCGAGAATAATTTTCAGCATCTATTCGCCTCCGGCTTCTGCGGTGCGCAAGAACTCGTACCCTTCGATGACACAGGCAACGCCCGTATGTCCATCTTCCTGGTTGGCGTCACAACGCACCACTCGACCCTGGCAGCGCAGGTGAACGTCATTGCCCGCGGCGATTGAATCCCGTGGAATCGTAAGCTCAAAATCAATGGAGGAACCAACTTCGAGTTCGCCATCGACCCAGAGATATACCCCCGCAGCGCTGATATTTGCCGTGCTTCCCACTGGTATGTTTGAGTTTCCCAACACCCTGAGCGGCAAATGTACCGGAAATCGTCTGCTTGTCCGTATATCGGTCACTTTAGCTCCCACAAAGTCTTTACTAGGACTTCGACAATCCCGAAAAGTGGATTATGTCACGAATTTGGATGGTTGCGGAAGAGCGGAGTTCTTCCTGGCCTAAGTTCGTCACAAAAGCTGGGAAAGGACCAGTTCGGGGCGTTGTCGGCGTGTCGTTCTTCGCGGCGCAGCGCGAGTGTTTGGAAAACTCAATGCAGCGAATACTTGGCAATCGCCGGAAGTGATTCCAACCAACATGGCCGCTTCGAATTTCGCAGCCGCGCTTTCGACCCGCGAAAAAGAATGGGCCTCACTCGACCGGCTGACACCGACATTCCTGGATCGCAAAGGAATTTCAATGGAAGATGCGGTGAGCCGCCCTGTCGCCGCTCGGGACGATTACAATAACTACGGTCGGAAACGAAACCTGCGCCCGACGTGCGGGCCTGTTAATCCATCTCCCGTCGTTAGTGCCTAAGTTATGCACTCATCCTGATTCTATGGAGAGAGATTTGGGGAAACTTCTGATTCTTCTCTGTGCCATTCTGCCAGTCGCGCTCCCAGCGTCTGCCCAGAACGCATTGACCTTGGCTCAGCGCATAGAACAAATAACCGCGCGTCCGATTTTCAAGCATTCCACGGTTGGTGTGGAAGTCTATGATCTGACGGACCAACAAATTCTGGTTGCGATGAACAAGGATAAGTTGTTCACTGCCGGTTCCACCACCAAAGTTGTAACGGAAGGGACGGCACTGGCGTTGCTCGGCGGAGATTATCGCTTCCACACGCGCGTGTATTACACGGGCAGCATCGCTCCCGATGGCACGTTGCAGGGAGATCTTGTGCTGGTTGCCAGCGGCGATCCAAATCTTTCCGGGCGAGTGCAGCTTGAGGATACGCTGGATTTCACAGCAAGCGATCACTCTTATGCAGGCGTGTTAGGGGGAAAGTCCGTACCGGGCGAGCCGCTACGTGTGCTCAAAGAGCTGGCGTCTGGAGTGCTCATGAAGGGCATCTGGCGGATTCGCGGCAGCGTCATTGTGGATGCCTCGCTATTTTCCTCGAACCATGTCGAACCCGGAACACACACCACCATATCGCCGGTGGTGCTCAACGATAATGTCATCGACGTCTCGGCAATCTCTGATGCTGCCGTAGGCGGCCCCGTGTCGATTCAAGTAGCCCCTGAATTGTCCTATCTGAAAGTTATAAATAAAGTCATGACCGGTAAGCCGGACTCTGATCCGGAGTTGCAGTTCACTTCGGACATTGGCGAAGCAGACGGCTCCCATACCGTAGTCTTGGAGGGCAGCGTGCCCGCTGGCAGGGAGAGGGCGCAGGCAGCTTATAAAGTAAAAGATCCTGTGCTGTTTGCAACCGAGGGTTTTCGCGAAGCATTGCGCTGGGCAGGTATAGTTCTGGACGAGCCTGCTCTGGAAGGCACGCCAGCATCGACTTTCCCTGCGAATGCGCAAAGAACGATGCTGGTCGAGCACATCTCTCCTCCCTTCAAGGAGGAGGTGAAACTCACTTTGAAGGTCAGCCAGAATCTTCACGCGGCAACCACACCGTACTTGCTTGGCGCCATTCTGGCTCACAACTCCGCCGATGCATTTCAAAAGGGCCTTGGCCTTGAGAGACGCTTCCTGTCCAGTGCTGGACTGGATCCGGAATCGGTTTCTCAACTCGATGGAGAGGGCGGCATAGGGTCTGCCTTCTCCCCTGACTTCATGGTGCGCTTTCTCGCCTATATGTCGCGTCAGCCCTACGGCCGGTTGTTTTTCGATTCACTGCCGGTGCTGGGTCGCGACGGCACTTTGTCCCAGGCGATGGAGGATTTGCCTGCCGCCGGTCATGTCCACGCCAAGACCGGCTCCTACGTGGTCTCAAACGCGTTAAATAATGGAGTAATGTTGCTGGGCAAGGGCCTAGTGGGATATGTGGATGCGGCGAATGGACACAAACTGATTTTCGCCGCTTACGTAAATCAGGTGCCGCTCCACAACATGGACGATGTGGCCGCAGTCGGTGGAATGCTCTGTGAGATTGCTGGGCTGGCCTATCAATACGCGCCTCCCCTGACGGTTCCTCCGCGAAAGACTCCAACCCGCGTGCGCGTCCACCATTGATGAAGCGTGTTCATAAGAAGAAAGCAGTCAGCCTTCGCGGCACGGCGGAATCCGCCGCAATGTCCCTAGAGCAAAATCGGGAGTCTCCGTCGCTTTGTTTCACCCTACTCGCGCTGAGATGCTTTGGCCAGGCGCTCCGCAATAATTCTGTACACGGATGCGTTGAAGGCGAGACCGATGTGCGTTCCCGGTACCTCAAAGTCGTCCTCGGAATTTCCGGTTCTGCAGTACCTTGAGTCGACAATCCCGTCGTCGAGTGTGTAAATTGCGGTTTCCATCACCGAGGCGGGCACTTTACGGCGCAGCGAGTTGAGAAAACTGCAGGTGCAGCGGGCGGTGTAACACTGCGGCAGCACATCGGAGCCGTGCTCCTTCAGAATGTGCTTGCGGACCGCTCCGGCTGCCCGCAGAACACTGCGGTGGGCAATCGTTCCGCGGAATGGTGAGGCCAGCGTGATCACCGAAGCGATATCGCACGGTCTTTGGTCGGCCACTGCTCGCGCAATTACCCCTCCCAGACTGTGGCCGATCAGATGAATTTTCCGTCCCGTCTCTGCAACCGCTTTGTCGATTGTCTCGTTGAGACGATGCCGGATCAGGAGATTTGGACATTCCGCATTCAGGCCGATGCCGGAGAAGTATGCCTTATAGCCGATGCGCCCAATCCAAAAACGGAGCTCCGTCAGGTAACGATCTGTGCCCAGAAACCCTGGAATGATCACTACTCCTGAGTGATCGCCGCGGGTAACGCCCAGACCGTAATAAACCGGTGAAGCATGTAACAAGAGGAGATCGGCGGCAAACAGGGCTTCCTTCCAAATTGATATGGGAGCTTCTGCCTCGTCTTCTTGGATCCTGACTAGCCTGTTATCCATAGCGGATTCACGCGCTTGCATTCCGGCCTGCGATTTCCGCATCTACATTCGCCAGCGCCTGCTTGTGCGCTTGGCTACTCGGAAATCAGAGCTTTTGGATGCTCGCATGGGCCGCTGAGGAGCAGAAATTCCAAAAAACTGCGGAAGAATCAAATTGGCTGGCGTGCCAAAACTCCTAGCCTCGGCACGCCAGCCTGTGTACACGTCAGTGCCGCCCGTGGGAGACGGCAGCAACCGCTCTAGACTTCAACCGCCGCTGCATGTGCCGCTTTGGCCTGCGCTGCCGATCGAGTCCGATGGGCAGGGCGCTTGATAGTGCGCTTTGCTTTCACCGACTTCTTGACTTGGTTGCGGGTTTTCATCATTGAATTTAGCAGGGCCTTTTCGGCGTCCACAAAGCTCTTTACGCTCTCCCCCGCAATGTCAGCCACCGGCAAAAGCCGGATTGGCATCTTCAGTTCCATCGCGCGGCTTGCTGCCTGCATGTTTACATTCGCCTGCTGTCCGGCAAGATCGAGCAGCTTCTTCTGCGCATCAATGAACGCATCTGCCGCGTCGCGTCCCAGTTGTGCCAGTTCAGTTTTGCTCGTCTTCTTGCCTGCATGCTCCTTCTTGGCTTCTCCGCTCGCTTCTTCGGAAATTACGTCAAGAAATCTTTTCTGCGCGGCCACAAATTCTTCCATGGCTTCGTTAGCAAGTCCAGCCAGCCCGCTGACATCTGGCGCGCTCTGCAACCAGCTCTGTGTGCGCTTGTTGGCGAGCACCAGGAAGTTTTGCTGCATCTCGACAAAGGCGTCGATGCTGCGCCGGATAACATTGGTCAGGGCAACCGCAGTGCCGTAACCGCCAACGCGCTCCTTTACGCCGTTCATCACGATATCATTTTCCTGCTGCGCCAAATCGAGCAGGATTCGCTGCGCCTCAACGTAGTTGGCGCTTCCCTCGACTGCAATTTCCGTAAGAATTTTCATGGGACTGTCCTTCCCTTCCGACGCGGAAAGTCCCTGGCGGATTGACTTGATTGCGCTCGTATTCTCGCGCATGGCTAAATCAACAAGGATGCGTTGCGTGGCAAAGAAACTCTCTATCCCCTGCTGTGCCCAGCCCGACAGCAGTGAGACGAAGGACGAAGGCCGCTCATGAGTGACGGGCGGATGGCTTGAAGCCTTAGGCATACTGACCTCCACTTGCTGCATTGCAGCATTGACTCGTATGCTAGTATTCAGTAGTCTTTTTGTCAATAGAAGGACGACAATTATTGCACTGCAACAGGGGGACTGTCTTTGAAGCCGGCTAAAGTTGTCATCAAGAAATATGGAAACCGCAGATTATATGACACTTCGGCGAGCCGGTACATTAACCTCGAAGAAATCGCTGCCTTGGTCCATGATGGAACCGAGGTGCAGGTTGTCGATGTGAAAACCGGCGAGGATCTGACCCGCGTCACCCTGACCCAGATCATCGTCGAGAACGCAAAGGATCAACCTGCGGGCCTGCCCTTGGAACTGCTTCGGCAGTTGGTGATCGCCTCCGACCATGTTGGGCAGGAATTTATCATGTGGTATCTGAAATCTGCCTTCGACACTTACCAGAAGCTCCAGACCGCCATCCAGGGCGGACTCTCTGAAGTGCACTCCGCAGCCTTGTCTCCGCTCTCCATGATGAAACGCTTTGTAGAAGGCGCAGCCGCGCAACAGCAGTCAGAAGACGGCGAACTCGATCAGCTCAGAAAGCGTCTGGCGGAGGTGGAAGCCCACATGGAGAAGAAGGCCCGTCAACCGAAGCGGCGCAAGCCAACATCCTGAACACTGGCCCTCCAGTCAGACTCTGACGTGCGTTATGCAACCACCGCGACTGCAGCGCTCTCACTTTCTGTGTCGTCGCCGCCGGAGGCGAAATTCTCCACGCTCTTGCCTGTCTTGATTCTCGGCTTCTTGCGCTGGCGCTTAACTTTTTGCGGTACATGGGCTCCAACCGCATCCCGAAGTTCCGCAAAACTTTCCTTGAAAAACCCTGCCGCGCGTGACAGATCGGGGATTGCCTGCGCGTCTCCGGTGAAACCGGCAAACAATGTTCCGTTGTAGCTCATAACCGCGCAATTCATTCCCATTTCGCCGCCAATGGGAACGTAGGGATAAGTCGAAAGCAGTTTATGTCCAAGCAGGTAGAGCGGGGTATCCGGGCCGCGTACATTGGTGCAAATTGAATTGCTGAGGCTGATTGGCAACTGACTCAAGAATGATCCGGTCAGCATCTGCAGGGATGTTGGAATTGCCCCCAGCAAGGTCCACAACATTGCCACAAGATCACCGCCATGAGCAGCTCTGGAGAAGCGGACCCTCTCCTGAACCCGTGCGAGCAGCTTTCTGGGATCGCGAATCCCCAGCGGAATGTCCACAGGAAGGAAGGTGATGCGATTTCCGGTGCCGACTGCCTCTCCATCGCCACGCACATTCACCGGAATCACAATGCGCAACTTGCGACCCTCTATATTCAAACTGTGCCGCTCCGCATAGCGTTGAAGGGCCGAGGTCAGCACGGTGAGCACAACTTCATTCACGGTAGCGTCGCAGGCCTTTCTGATCGCCGTAATCTCCGGCATCGGAAATTCCGCCCACTCGAACTTCTGCGGCCCGCGGCAAAGAACATTGTAGGGCAGGCGATCAACCGGCTGTATAAGTTCCGAGAGGAGGCGGGTTAATTCCCCTAGCGGAGCCATGCGCGACATTGGCCCGGCCGGGTTCTCCTTGCCGGGCTTTGCCTGGCCTTCCTTTCCATTGGAATGCGAGGCCTGCTGAGCCATGCGCAACAGCTCCGAATGTGCGGTCAACAGCACCTGTGCCGTAGAAAAGCAGGAGCTGATGAGTCCGTCCAGCAATACGGTTCCGGGGTCGTGCTGCGGAGCGGCCTGCGCACGATGCTTCTTGGGGCGCGGCGGAGCGGCGGTGGAACTTTGGTCCAGCAGCGCATTGAGCATGCCAACTCCCGCCACTCCATCGACCACGCAGTGATGACATCTCACAACAACGCCCGTGCGCTTTCCTTTTAATCCGTGAAACAAAGTGATATCCCATAGCGGACGGCTCCGCTCCAAGTGTGTGCTCAAGAGCTTCGAAGCGGCGCTCTTCCATTCCGCCTCGCTTCCCCGCTTCAGGGTGATCTCATGAACATGGTTGCGCACGTCGAAGTAAGGATCGTTTTGCCAGATTGGCGGACCAAACGGTGGGGTAACGACACGCTGCAAAAAACGGGGAAGTAGCGCAAGCTTCGATTCGATGTACCGCATGCATGCGTCAAAAGGAATTACGCCTTCAAAGACGTTGATCGATGCAACGTTTACCGGCGCGCCGGGCTGTTCGACATACAAGAAATATGCATCTATAAAGGAGAGACATTCATTGACAATATTCTCTGGCATGATTGTGTCCCTTTCCATTAAGGACGATTGCGCCCCAGTCTTTCATGTGCGGTGACCCAGTCGCCATGCAGGATGGCAGAAACCAGAGAGGTTTCCCCAGCCAAAACCACGGCGGCGCAGATCTCCGCAAACTTGTTCACCTTCCCCTTGCCATAGCACCCCAGCATCTCCAGACATTCCTTCTGCGTCGCCAGTCCGGTGCCTCCGCCGTAGGTTGCAACAATCAGCGCGGGAAGTGTAATTGACCAGTAATAGTCGCCGTTCCCCACCTCCCGCGAGTAAGTGATCGCGGCGTGAGATTCTGCTATGTTAGCCACATCCTGTCCGGTGGCGATGAACATGGCCGCAAGAGCGTTGGCGGCGTGCGCGCCGTTGTTCGCCGAACCGGAGAAGAATGCTCCGGCCATCAGAACTGCGCGTGTCCGCACCAGGTCTTCGGCGGTGATATGCATCAGTTGCTTCATCACGTCGCCGCGCAAAACCGTCTCGGCGATCACCCGCTTGCCTCGTCCCAGCAGCATGTTCAGATGAGAATGTTTCTTGTCTGTGTCGATGTTTCCTGTCAGAAAGTATCCGGGATGAAGCGGATGAGCATTCTTGATCCATTCGCAGGCGGCATAAGTTGCTTTGCCGGCCATGTTCTGTCCCGCGGCATCACCGGTGGTGTAGTTGAAACGAAGATAACGCAAAGGCCCGACCGCAAACTGGTTGATATTGCGCAGTCGGCCGATCTGCGTTGTCGATTCCGCGGCCTGTCGAATCCCGTCGAGATTTTCCTCTACCCAGAGGCCGAATTCCCGAGCCCGGAGGGCGTCGTCGAACATAAAAACCGGCGCTCGCTGCATGGCATCGTCCACTACCGTGGTCTTGACTCCGCCTGATTCCGTCAGCAGCCTCATCCCGCGGTTATAGCTGGAGACAAGCGTGCCTTCCGTGGTTGCCAGCGGTATATAGAACTCGCCCTGCGCATGTTCTCCGCAGATCAGGAGCGGTCCCGCAATGCCGATCGGAACCTGAGCAACCCCCGTGAAGTTCTCGATATTGCCCGGAAGAGTGGAAGGATCAAGGGAATACTGTGCCACGTGAGAAAGATGCGCGCCTGTATGCTCTTCTATGAACTCGCGTCTTGTCGCGGCGCTCTTGTTTGTGTAGTCATTCTCCCGGTCACGGGGAATGCGAATCCGGTCCGATGTCTGAGCCATTTTATTTTCACGATCTCCGCAGCCCATCGATCTCGCACGGGGCCGGCAAGTCTTGGACAGCCTGGGGAGTGCTGCACGGGTTCCGATCTTACGACTAGAGCCGGAAGAGCCCGCTTGCAAAAGCAACTTGCGGACTCTTCTTCACCTTGCAAACCTGCGGCAGAAAACCCAAAGCCACGGCTCCAGCGCAATCGACGATGGAATCCTAAGAGCTCACAACCCGCTCCTGTCGAAACTCCCGGCAGCTCCCAAGTCGATGGAATGTTACACCTTTTCAGTCTTCAAGTGAACGGTGTATTTTGCTTATGCTACCAAGAATTACTAGACGATTCGAGAGTTGTGCGTTATCGTCCATTGTCCTCATCTTCAAGGAGACCGCACCGGATGCTGAATCTGAAAGAGGTTGAAAATGCCAAGGCTCTCATGCGAGAAGCCTTCAACTGGTCAGTGGTGAAATGGCTGGCCGAGAAAAAGAAAGTAAGGAAGGCGGCCGACATAGCTAACGCCACCCTCGATGCCCTTGACAAAGAGGTGAAAGCCGCCTGGAACAACGAATTGAAAGCCGCTTACGACGGTATTTCACCGTCAGGGAGCAGCCCCGAAAACGGGCGGAAGAGCAAAGAGAAAGTCAAAGACATCAGCCCGGAAATCCAGTTGCTTGCAAAGGCCCTCAAACAAGCGGACGAGGAAGCCTACCGTGTACACATGGATGCTGAGGATACGTTTGACCTCGCAGAGAAGAAACTCAGCACCGCCATGGCGCGCGAGGGAACTCGCAAGGCTATCGACTCATGGGAGGTGCGCGAGAAGGCCATTATCAAGTCTCAGGCGGCTATCGGCGCGGGCCGGACCGACTTCTAACGTCAAACGGCAGAAGCCCATTCCTTCTTTCGCTGAATGCGTGAGGCAATAACCTCGCCAATACGTTTGATTGCCTCCGCACTCTGCGGAACCTCCTCGCCGAAGGCCTGGAAATCGTGATTCATCCCGGCCCACGTTTCCAGGATGACATCGGCTCCCTGTACTTTGGCCCGCTCCGCAAACACTTGAATGCTGGGTAGCAGAATCTCTGAACCTCCGGCCTGAATGTATATGGGTGGCAGGCCTCGCAGATCCGCGTTCACCGGCGAAACCAGCGGGTCGCTCCGGCGTTCTTGAGGACAAAACCAATCAGCCCACTTCAAGGCCATCCGCGGAGTAATCCAGTCATACTCCGAGTCCACAGGCTCGCCCGTTGTGCTGCCGCTAAAGTCAGTTGCCGGAGAAAGACATACCGCCAAAGCGGGAAGCGGCAGCTTCGAATCTCGAAGCGATAAGAGCAAAGCCAGAGTGAGGTTCCCTCCCGCGGAGTCTCCGGCAACCACGAATTTCCGGGGATTCACTCCCTCGCTCAATAACCATCGATAACCGGCGGCCGCATCCATCAGTTGTGCTGGAAACTGATGCTCGGGTGTCAGGCGGTAATCGAGCGCGAACAATCTGGAGCCTGTGGAGAGCGCGATCAGCGCGGCCAGGTTGTTATAAAAACTCCTCGGATGGAAGGAGTAGCCTCCGCCGTGGAGGTACAAAATCGTAACGTCAGAGTCAATCTTGTTGGGAACAATCCAGCTTCCGTTTACATCCTCTTGCTCAACGCCTGCAGTACCTACCTTCGAAAGTGCTCCGGAGTTAAACGCGAGCGAATCCAGGTAACTCCGGGCCTCATTCACATCCTGCATTTCAAACGCAATGAGTAGTTGCCTTTTCAGAATCTCCGTTCCAACTTCGGCGGCCAGATTCCATTGGGCGCAAAGCGGCCCCTTCCGCAGACGGCGGAGGCATACGTCCGCGGTCGCTCTGCACATCACCGCGGCGCTCTGGGCCCGGTGCAGCGCAGAGCCGCTGAATTGTAATCTGGCTGTCATCTACAAACTCGCGGGCATGCCATCAACAAACTACTGCACGCCCAACTGTTGAGTTGCCATTATCCCGTTTTAACTGCTCGCGAAGCATCTGCTTGTGGACTTTTCCGGTCGCGGTCCTGGGCAAAGTGACCTGAAACACAACGCGCGCCGGCAATTTGAACTTACCAATATACCTTGAGGCGTGTTCTATGATCTCGCCTTCGGTTGCCATCGCTCCAGGGCGCAGTTGAACGACCGCGCAGATTTCTTCGCCAAACTGAGCGTCTGGAATGCCGACAACCGCTGTTTCCGCAATCGCCGGGTGAAGATAGATTACCTGCTCAATCTCGCTCGGCGAGATATTCTCACCGCCCTTGATGATCAGATCCTTTTTGCGGTCGGTGATGTACAGGTACCCGTCGCTGTCCAGATATCCGACATCTCCCGTGTAAAACCAATCGTCACGGAATGATTCACTCGTTGCTGCTGGATCATTCCAGTATCCAGGAGTGACGCTGGTGCCCTGGATGCATATCTCTCCCATCGTAGGCGGCGGCAACACGCGGCCCTGATCGTCCACAATGCGAACTTCATAGCCCGGGCAGGGCCATCCTGCGGAGCCTGGCCGGTAGGTTTCGTGGTCGCCGTAACAGGAAATGAAACCTGTCTCAGACATCCCATAGCCCTGGTCAACGCGGCATCGAAAAGCCTGCTGGAAGCTTAACCGAAGTGGTTCGGGAAGGCTCGCTCCGCCAGTGATGATCCGGTACAGGCTGGAAAAATCGTACTTCGAGCGCTCCGGGTGATGCAGCAGATACATCAGCATGGTTGGAACCATAAGAACGTAGCCGATCTGATATTGCTGTATCGCTTTGAAGATTGCCACCGGATCGAATTGACGCATCAGCACCGAGGGAAATCCCCAGCGATTCGACAACTGGACCATCAGCACGCCAAATATATGGTTCATCGGAAGAACGTGCAGTATGGGCCGCCTTGGTAACGACGGGTTCACCCGCTGCACCGCCTCCATCGCCGCCGGGATGTTGTCATGCCTCATCACCACGCCCTTTGGCCGCGCCGTCGTCCCCGACGTGTACAGAACCATGGCTGTGTCGTTCCCCGCGCGGTCGGCTGGAGTGCATTCGGACGAGGCACAGGCAACTTCAGGGGCGATGTTCTCAAACCCTGCGACGCCGGTTTCTCCAAAGCAAAACAGACGCGGTGACTTCCTGCAAATGGTTAATGCCTCACCAATGCGCGCGGCGAACATCGGAAAAGTAAGAACCGCAACTGCGCCGGAGTGGCTTAACGCATAGGCCAGCTCGGCAGCAGTCCACAGCGGATTCACCGGCACAATGACGGCACCGACGGTCCACACGGCCTGAAATGCGGCGGTCAACTCGGGAGTGTTCGGCATCACCGTCAGCACGCAATCCCCCGGAAGTACTCCCTTCGCTATCAGTGTGACTGCTATTCGATTCGCGTACTGTAATTCGTCGAGGTTTGAAAATTTCCGGTCTTCGTAATGAAGCCGGGTATAGATACCATATCGTTCGTAGTTGTCGTATTCGAGGAAAGCGACATTTGACCGTTTTGTGGCTCCAGGAGTTATTTTTGCGCAGAAAGTCATCAACTGCCTCCAACGGCGGTATACACAAACAGGGGCGTCGGCTCTGCTACGCAAGCCGGATGCACAAGTCCTCGCCCCACTAGCCTGTTTATTTACCACCATTTAGGAGTTACGTCTGTGGCATTGGAAAAATTCGAGACAAATTGATTGCATAATTCCAATTTGGAACTATCCCCAATACGTGGGGTTAGGTGGTACAACTTAATTCTTGTGCCGACCCTTTCAGGGTCATTCTGCCGCCGCTCGCATTTCTCCCCGCGACTATCGAAAGATAGTCAGGAATTGTGAAGCAACGCACAGCTTCCCCGAACCTCTCCGATTAAGCTACACTTAATCGGAGATAAATCCGCACACCACTAATTCCAATGGAGGCTTTGATGTTTGAAGGTCTTTTGCAACCGATGCACCTGATTGTGATTCTTTTCATCGCCCTGCTTATCTTTGGCCCGAGCAAGTTGTCAGAACTCGGCAAAGGACTGGGAGATGGAATCAAGAATTTCAAGAACGCGATGAATGACGATCCTTCCAAAGCCGCTCCAGCCGCTCCCGCTGCTCCAGAGGCGAAGAAAGACAGCTAGCCCTCATCGTAGCTTTCAGATCAGCTCGCGGTACTGTTCGAGCGCAATCCTGACCAGCTGGCTGCGGGTGCGGACACCTGTTTTTTGGAACAACTGCTGCAATGTTGCCTTGACGGAGCTCTCGGATACCTGCAGCCGATCCGCGATCTGTTTGTTGGCCATCCCCTCAAAGACACCGCGGAGCACTTGCTGCTCGCGCTCTGTCAGCTTGCGTGTGCGCGGCAACTCCTCGGTGGTTGCGCGGCCCACGATCTTATGAAGATAGTCCTGTTCAAACCATACTTTCCCGGCTAACACCTCCCGAATAGCGTCGACTAGCACAGCCGGAGGGTTGTGCTTCAGGAAGACTCCCGCGATGCCGCACTTTACCAGCTTCGCGGCGCTGCTCTCGTCCACCCCGGCGGTTACCAGCAAGACCTTTCCCTGATAGCCGATGCTCTTGACCGCCCGCATAAAGTCGATGCCATCACGCTGGCCGAGATCGAAGTCCAGCAACACCAGGTCAACCGCGTTGGCCTGCAGAAATTCCGTTGCTTCCTCGATCGTCGCGCATCCGCCCGCGACCCTCAGCCCTGATTCACTATCAAGGAAGCGGGCCACGCTCTCGCGAAACAGAGCGTGATCATCAACCAGCAGGATCTTTGCCCGGTAATCAGACATTGGCTTCCTCCGGGTGTTTCACTCTCTCCAATACGACTGCGAAACAGCAGCCGTGCTCCCGATGTTCATAGACGAGATCGCCGCCGAAACTCTTAACCAGAGCACGCGAGACGTACAGTCCCAATCCGCTGGCTTGCGCATCTTTTTGAAACGGTCGGAACAGACTCTGCGGATTGGCAATTCCGGTGCCGCTGTCCTCAAAGCGTACGATGACAGTGTCCTGGTCAACCATCGTCGTAATCGTCAGACGTTTTGTTTTCACGCTCTCCATGGCGCGAATGCTGTTCTTAGCCAGATTCAGGAAGACCTGCAACAGCCCATAGCGATCGGCCCAAACCAGCGGAACCGCTCCGCTTTCATCCCACTGCATTGAGATTTCCTGCTCGTGGCCAACCGTCTCAATCAATACGCGGAGTTCGTCCAGCACGGAGGTCAACTCGATGGCCGTCTTCCGCTGCTCGGTCGAACCGCGCAGTTCCATGGACGAGATCTGTTCCAGGCCGTGAATCAATGTTCCGAGCGCCTCGAAGTCGACATTACCGCGCAGCTCGCTTACCTTCGCCAGGTTCTTATGCACAACCAGGGCCGCCCCGCAGAGATTGCGAATCTCGTGGGAGACGGCGCTCATCAGAATTCTGGTGTTTGTCAGAAGGTAGTCAAGGTTCAGATCCTCGCGGCTTCGCAGATCCTCTGACAGATCGACGAGAATCGCAGCCAGCCGGTTGCCGGAACTTGATGAGTATGTCGAAAACCAAGCTCCTGCAAGAAAAACCTCCCCGTTGTTCCTGCGTCCCTTGCACTGAAGAGTGGTTCGAAAGTTTTTCCAATTTCTGGACTGCACGGCCGCATACAACGCAGGCAGATACGCAGAGCTATTCTGGCCTGGCAAGGCGTCGCCACCAGGAGCCAGCATCTGCTGCGCTGCATCATTTGCCAGCAGGATTGTTCCATCGGCATCCAGCGTGACGATTGCCGCTGGGCTGCTCTCCACCAGCACCTGCAGCTGCTCCTCCGCCTCGCGGCGCGCCTGCTGCTGTGCCTCAACTTCATTCAGGTGATCGAGAACCATCCGGCGATTGCGCAGCAACTCGGAGATGAACAAGCCCGTACCAACGAACCCTGCCGATGAGAGAATCAATCGCGGCCACGTGTCGCTGGGAGGAAGATTGCTGAACTCCTCCTGCAGAAATGCACACAGCACGGCAAGATAAACGATCTTTGATCGCGACAGGAAGCCGCCGGCAATCATGATCGGAAACAGGTAGAGGAATCCCAGCGAAATATAGGGCTTCGTCCACCAGTCGACCGCAGCGACTACAAATACCATCAAGCCCGCGACAATCAGAAGCCTTCGCCGGTTCGCCGGACTGTAGATGGAAAGAGCCGCCGAGAGATGCATCTCGTCCTCCTGTTTGTGCTCCACATCCTCAAGCGTGAATCAACCCGCCGTTACGCCGATTACCATACCACTCGGCCGTCCTCAACCTGAACCGCGAATAACGGCCTGAAAACACTAACCCCCTGGAATGCCAGGGGGTTGTGTTGCTGCGGGTTGCGGTCAGACGTTTCTTACTTCCTGGGCCAGTTGCGCCAGGGTGGACTTGGCGTCTCCGTAGAGCATGCTGGTGACGGGTTTGAAGAACAGCGGGTTTTCCAGCCCGGAGAAGCCGCGTCCCTGGCCGCGCTTGAGCACAATAACCGACTTCGCCTTGTCCACTTCCAGAATGGGCATGCCGGCGATGGGGCTGTCGGCGTTGTCGCGCGCGTCCGGGTTCACCACGTCGTTGGCGCCTACAACCACGGCAACATCTGTGGTGGGAAACTCGGGATTAATCCGCTCCATCTCGTACAGGTCGCCGTAGGGAACGTTGGCCTCGGCAAGCAATACATTCATGTGTCCGGGCATGCGTCCGGCCACCGGGTGGATGCCGTATTTCACGGTTACACCGCGCTCTTCCAGGGCGTTGGCCAGGTCGCGCACGGCGTGCTGCGCCTGGGCCGTGGCCAGACCGTAGCCGGGAACGAAGACAACCTTGCCGGCATAGGCAAGCCGGACTGCGGCGTCGTCGAGCGAGATCTCGCGCATCTCTCCCGTCGCTCCTGGCCCGGCCGCATGATGCACCGCGCCAAAGCCGCCGAACAGAACGTTGGTGATCGAACGATTCATCGCCTTGCACATCAGGATGGAGAGAATGAAGCCGGAGAAGCCATCCAGCGTACCGGCGATGATCAGGATGTTGTTGCCCAGCACAAATCCGGTGGCTGCCGAAGAGAGGCCGGCGTAGCTGTTCAACAGTGACATCACCACCGGCATGTCGGCCGAGCCGATCGGGATCACCAGGTTGATGCCGAAGACCAGTCCCAGCCCGGACATCACATAGAAATACATGGTGGCCGAGGGGTCGTAGATGGTATGTCCGTAGCAGCACAGCATGCCGAGCAGGATCAGCGCGTTGAACAGTTGTTGACCCTTGTACTGAACCGGGGTTCCGCGGATCACCCCCTGCAGTTTGCCGCAGGCAATCAGCGAGCCGGTGGTGGTCAGCGTGCCCAGCATCACTTCCAGCCCCACGGCGCTGCGTGTGAACAGCGACATGGTCCCGTGGTGCATGGTGAACTCGGCAATACCGACCAGCGCCGCCGCAACCGCGCCGAAGGCGTGGGAGAGAGCGGTTCGTTGTGGCATCGCCGTCATCGGAACCCAGATGGCGAAGGCCGCGCCGACCATCGAGCCCAGAATCAATCCGGCGATGATCCAGCCGAAGAATCGAATGTCGTGATGGAAAAGCGTGCCGATGATGGCCGCGGCCATGCCGGCCTCAGCCAGGAACATGCCCTTGCGCGCCGAGTCAGGATGGCTCAGTCCCTTCAATCCGAAGATGAAGAGAATCGAGGCAACCAGGTAGGTGAATTCAAGGGCGTAATTGGGAGACATTATTTGGCTCCCTTCTTGATGTCCTTGCGGAACATCTTCAGCATGCGGTCGGTCAGGCCGAAGCCGCTCACCACGTTGACCGTGGCCGTAAACACCGCGATGAACCCCATGATGGTGACCCACGAGGGCTTGGCGTCCGCGCCGCCGGCCAGCAGCTTGTGCGCGTTGAACTCATAGGCACCGGCGATTACCAGCGAACCCACCAGCGAGATGCCGGAGATGGCGTTGGTCGCCGACATCAGCGGCGTGTGCAGCAGCGGTGGCACGCGGGAAATTACCTGGTAGCCAAGGAAAGCCGCCAGGGCAAAAACATACACTGCAGCAATCAGCAGCTTGGGATCCATGGCCGACTCACTGGCCACGGGCTGGCTGAGGATCATTATGGAAAAGAGCATTGGACTCACAGATTCCTCCCTATGGCGGCTGCTAGGCGCGCCTTCAAAACCGCCGCCACGCGTTCGTTGACAATCTCGCCGCCAAAGGCGACGCAAGAGCCGGCAATGATCTCGTCGGCGCGGTCGATCACCAGCTCACCCTTCTTGAGAATCAGTTGCAGGAAGTTGCTCAGGTTGCGCGAGTACAGCATGCTGGCATGCACCGGCATCTCGGCCACAAGGTTGGCCGGACCAAAGATGGTAACTCCGTGATAGACGATCGTCTCGCCCGGCCGGGTAACTTCGCAGTTGCCTCCCGCCGGCGCGGCAAGATCGAAGATGATCGAGCCGGGGCGCATCTGCTCCACCGCCGCCGCCGCAATCATCAGCGGAGCACGCCGTCCGGGAACCTGCGCCGTGGTAATCACCACATCGGCGCTCTTGGCCGCCTTGGCAATCGCCTGGCGCCCCAACTCCAGCGCCTCCGGACTCAGTTCCTTGGCATAGCCGCCCTTGTCCTCGGTCTGCAGACCGCCCAGATCCACCTCGATGAACTTGGCGCCCAGCGACTTGACCTGCTCCCCGGCGGCGGCCCTCACGTCATAGGCCTCCACAACCGCCCCCAGGCGGCGAGCCGTGGCAATCGCCTGCAACCCGGCAACCCCGGCGCCCAACACCAGAACCCGCGCCGGAGGAATCGTCCCCGCCGCCGTCATCAGCAGCGGAAAAAGCTTCGGAAGATGATCGGCGGCCACAATCACCGCCTTGTAGCCGGCCACTGTCGCCATCGACGAAAGCGCATCCATCGACTGTGCCCGCGTGATCCTCGGAACCAACTCCAGCGAGAACAACGTGACCCCGCGCCGCACCGCCGCGGCCAGCGACCCAGGATCGTCGAGCGGACGCAGAAAGCCGATCATCACGCTGCCGCTCTTCAGCTTTTCCTGATCTTCGCCAGACAGCGCGTTGACCACCGGAAGCACATCCGCCGTCGCCAGCAACTGCGCCCGATCCGTCGAGACGCTCGCCCCAGCCGCCTCGTAATCCGCATCGCTCGCCCCCGACGCTAAGCCAGCGCCGCTCTCCACCGCAACGCTTACACCCTTGCCCGTCAGCGCCTTCACCGCATCCGGCGTCAGCGCCACCCGAGTCTCATCCCCCCTCGATTCCTTCACAATCGCAACCAGCACAAGCGTCCTCCATAACAGACAGAATCACAAAATGTCAAAATAATAGTTGATGCTACAACGAACGAGGCCTTTTCGCACTCTCTGATTGTCCCATGTGCCCCTGACTCGCCACATTTCTTCCCCATGCTCGAGGTCCGCGCCTGCGATCACCCGCCTGGCCTTGGGCCGCGGAGATTGGTAATGGACCCGCTCATCACCGCTCTTCGCCATAAAGCTGCGGAAATGCCCGCTGAACCTGCCCAGCAACTTCGCGCGCGGATTCGATATTCACGAGCGGGCCTTGATTCATGCCGGGGCAGTATTGCGCAACCTCGCGACGCTCTCTGGAGTTGGCGAGCAGCTCAGGCCAGTAGGGAAAAGAACTGCACTGGAGCGGTTTGACCGAATGCATGGAGCAGCCGTCGGCGAGAAGGAACGGGCATTGTTTCTTGCGCGGCTTACGTAAGCGCAACAGCGGCGCCCTGCCGCACAGATAACGCCGCTTGAACTCCGCGCGAGTGATTCCGAGATGCTGAGCGAGGCGTGCAATGTCATCGCCGCTCACATAAACAGAACCCTTCTGCTCGCAGCAGCGAATGCATCCGGACTGGCACAAAAAGCGCATGGCCAGAGTGTATCCTGAATTTGGAAGCTCTCAACGGTTAACCGCCAAACGGATCTGAATTCCATCCATCAGCACGCTTGATGCACCCTGCGAACTCTCACTTGGTTTAGCAGTCCCAGTGGCAGAAGTGAAATGTTTTGTTTCGTTGAAAAATCTCCATGCCACCTATACGATGTGCTCAGCAGGTACTGCATGCGTGGCAGCTGAGTTCTTGGCAATTGCAGCCGCCAGTGATCATGAGATGGCTCTGTTTGAGGCTGGAGCACTGATTTGGCAAAACTATTCATCATGCTGGTACGAGTCCTTGGCCTGGCGGCCATCGTTCTTGGTGCACTCCTCTGGACCGGGCGTCAGCCTTTGCTTGCGCCGCACATCGGCTGCGGCTTTCTGGTGGCCATCCCGGTTTTTGTGCTGGCGCTGATCGCGCTGCTAAGAAAGGCGGTGATCCCCGGAATCCTCGGCGTACTCTTCGCGGTGCTGCTGCCGGTGGTTGGCTTCATGCAGCTACCGCTCACCTTCCATGCCCTGGGAGGGATTCAGGTGGCACACATCATCCTTGCGCTGTTAACCATCGGCGTGGCCGAGAGGCTCTACTCGGCAACCCGCAGCGCCCATTAACACTCCGGTGACGTTCGCTTGTATGCGGCTCTCCGGCGCTTTGCGCTCTTTCCAATTGCTCAACTCCTGACGAACTCCACGGCCGTCGATGCGGCAGCGCCAAAGCAGCCGCGAGCCTCTCCCCATTTTCATCACACAGTCATGTGACAGCCAGTAACTCGATAAGAATTTGCTTGCACTCGGGTTTGCACTCTGATTACTATCTAGCTTCCCCCACTCTACGGCGTTTGCGCTAAGTCCCTGCGCGGCAGAAATTAGCAGAAAATGAACATAGGCGAAACTATTCGTAACTTCCGTTTGCAGAAAGGCATGTCGCAGGGCGACATCGAGAAGCGTACCGGCCTCCTGCGCTGCTACCTTTCACGGGTTGAGAATGGACACACCGTTCCTTCGCTGGACACACTGGCTAAAATCGCCGGCTCGCTGGAGATGCCACTCGGCCAATTCTTTGCTGAGAATCCCGCCGATAGCGGCAGCAATGGTAAGAACCTGCCACAGCTTAGCGAGGAAGAAGTGCGTTTCCTGTCGCAGATTCGCCGCTATGCCAGCGGTCTGAATGACAGCGACCGCAAGCTGGTACTGGCGATGGTAAAGAAGATGGCGGTTACCACGGCACGGTAGTAAGGGGAAAACAATCGAATCGGGACGGAGCCGATGACTTCGAAATAGCTGGCTTGGCTTGAGCTCGCTAGGCTGCGTTGGAACTCTCGGTCAAGGCGATCACCGCCAGCTCCAGCCGGTCCCGTGCGCCCGTCTTGCTGAAAATGCTTTGCAGGTGCCGCTTCACCGTGTTCTCACTGATCGTCAGTTGCTGGGCGATATCCTTGTTTTTCATTCCCCTCGCCACTAAGTACGCAATCTGCTTTTCGCGACCGCTGAGACGGTGCAGGTTGACAGCCCGCTCCTGCTGGGTCTCCACCGACATCGCCATCAGCACGCCCTCGGCCACGTCATCGGTGAACGCCAGTTCGCCGTCGGCCACGCTTCGGATTGCCGTGAACAGCCTCTCCGGCGAATCGCCTTTCAGAACCAGTCCGCGCGCGCCCAACCGAACCACTTGCACGTAGTCAGGTTGGCTTTCCGAGCCGGTCAGCACCACGCTCGCCACTTTTGAGCTCGTACGGTCAAGCTGGCGCAACACCTCAAATCCATCCGTGACCGGCATGAACAGGTCCAGAACCAGCACGTCTGGATGCTCTTTTTCGACCAGTTCCAGGGCCTCGGAGCCGTTACTGGCCATGCCCACTACTTCAAAATCGCGATGCGCAGCCAGCAACGCACCCAGAGATTCACGCAACACTGCATGGTCATCGGCAATCGCAACGCGGATTTTTTCACCACGGAACATGAAAACTTAGATGCGCGTTAAGGCTCCATGCGCCGTATGTCGTGCAAAACAATTTATATCCCCCTTTGGCACTGGCCTTTCCGCTGCTCTCTCGCTGCACCTTCGCGTCGATCCGTGGGAGGGACTCTGTGGAATGCTTATGCTATATTTCCAGAGAATGACACTGTGTTCTTTTTTGCCTCATCCCGTGCCTGCTATCGCGTGTACCCGTGACTGCTGACGAAGAATTAGTGCTGCTGGAAGATTCTTTCCGCCGCCTGAAAATCGAATTCGACGTCTACTTTGCCGGAGGAGCCAAGAAACCCCCGGTGGATACCGAATCGCGGGTCCAATCCCTGATCCGGCGTAACATTGAGAATTCCCGTCTTAACTTCTCGCAGCGCTTTCGGCTCAACGCCATCGCTCAAAAATATGCGGTTTTCAGCGATCTTTGGCGACGCAAAGCCAGAATCAAGGAAGAGGGCTATCGCCGTCCTGAGGACACTTTGCTTGGGGTTGGCGGCTTTGGCCACCTCGATGCGCCCAAGCCTCATGCCGTTGTGGAAGATGGGCAGCCTGAGAGCTTTCTTATTTTAACCAGCGACGTCATCGAGGTTGTGGCGCTCTATGAAGCCGTGGTCCGGGCCCGCGAGGCTACCGGGCAACCGCTCGGGGCATTCGATGCCTTTGCTTCGTTTGTACAGCTCAAGTCCAATCAGATTCGTACCCAGTTCCGCTGCAAAGCCGTCGAGTACACTGTAATGGTGGAGGGCGGGCAAGTGAAGCTCAAGGCGCGCGCCCGCAAAGACATCTAGTTCAGACCAAGGCAGCCAGGCATTCGCCACTCGCAATGCGAATCCGCCTCGGCGGCCATCTCTCCCGGATATTTCCGGCAGACTTCATCATTAGCGAGGAAATCATGGCAAAAATCAAACGTGCCATCCTGAGCGTCACCGACAAATCAGGGCTGGTCGAATTTGCCCGCCGCCTTGCCGCCCAGGGCGTGGAGCTGATCTCCACCGGAGGAACCGCGCGCGTACTGCGTGACGCAGGCCTGAAAGTGCGCGATATCAGCGACCTCACCGGCTTTCCGGAGATGCTGGATGGCCGGGTCAAAACCCTCCATCCCAAAGTTCACGGAGCCATTCTGCATGTGCGCTCTAACCCGGCCCACGTCGCCGCCGTCAAAGAGCACGGCATCGAAGCCGTCGATATGCTGGTGGTGAACTTATACGCCTTTGAAAAAAACGCAGGGAAGGCTGGCGTACACTTCGAGGAGATCGTCGAAAATATCGACATCGGCGGACCCTCGATGGTACGTTCGGCGGCCAAGAACTTTCAGGACGTGGCCATCGTAACCTCGGCTGCCGACTATGAAGCCATCGCCTCCGAGCTGGAACAGAACGCCGGCGAACTCTCCCTTAAGACCAAGTGGGGACTGGCGCAGAAGGCCTTTGCCACCACCGCCGCCTACGATACGGCCATCGCCAACGCTCTCGCCGAGATCACCCTCGACGGCGCATCCAACTTCGACATCAGCCAGCTCGGCCGGAGCGCCAGCTTTCCCCAGGCCCTGCGCCTCAACTTCCACAAGGTCGTCGATCTCCGCTATGGCGAGAACCCGCATCAGAAGGCCGCGCTATACTCCGACGGGAGCGGACGGGGTGTAGCCAACGGCCGGCAGCTCCAGGGCAAGGAGCTCAGCTACAACAACATCGTCGATCTTCAGGCCGCATGGGAGTTAGCGCAGGATTTCACCGAACCCGTCTGCGCCATCATCAAGCACACGAATCCCTGCGGCACCGCCATCGGAGCCACGCTGCAAGAGGCCTACCTCCGCGCTCTGGACTGCGACCCGGTCTCAGCCTTCGGCGGAGTCATCGGCGTCAACCGCGTCATTGACGGCGAAGCCGCCGCCGAGATGGCCAAGCTCTTTGTAGAAGCCATCGCCGCGCCGGACTTCACCCCGGAGGCTCGCGAGCACTTCGCTAAAAAGAAAAACCTGCGCCTCGTCCAGATCGCCGATCTCAAGCAGAAATGGGTACTGAAGAACGTCTCCGGCGGCGTGCTCGTGCAGGATAACGACGTCCATCCCATCACCGAAGCCGATCTCAAGGTGGTCAGCAAGCGCCAGCCCACCGCCGAAGAGATGCGCGCCATGCTCTTCGCCTGGAAGGTCTGCAAGCACGTCAAATCGAACGCCATCCTCTACGCCCGCGACGGCCAGAGCGTCGGCGTCGGCGCAGGACAGATGAGCCGCGTCGATTCCGCCCGCATCGGCGCCGCCAAGGCCGTGCTGCCGCTCGCCGGAACGGTCGCCGCCAGCGATGCCTTCTTTCCCTTCCCCGATGGCGTCGAGGTCATCGCCCAGGCCGGAGCTACCGCCATCATCCAGCCCGGCGGCTCCATGCGCGATCAGGAGGTCATCGACACCGCCGATCGCCTCAACCTCGCCATGGCCTTCACCGGGGTAAGGCACTTCCGGCACTAAACGGTGCGGTTCGCGAGTCTTAACGAAATTGACCGTGCCGCACCTATGATGTGTCGAGGAGGATGAATGGCACCACAAACTGAGTCCCACTACATCTCGATGACGGTTAGCAACGCTCAATGCTCGGCACAGCATTTCGGAAGCAACGGACTTCCCTGCCAGTGCAACGAGACACCAGTCTGGGAACTGCTGCACTCAAGCGGCCAGAGTGTTCAGCTTTGCGAATACCACATCGAATGTTTCTGGAACATGTGGCCAGGCTTCCGGGAGGCAATTCGCGGTACATGGCCGATAAAGCTCACCCCCTGAGTCCTCCGCCCCGCTCCGCCTTCCTCGTTCGCAGCCGGACTCCAGCGAGCCCCTGTGACTCTCTTCGCAAGCACCCTTTTCCCCGCTCTGATAAAATTTAACCTTCATGTCTTCTCCCAATTCGATCTTCGTCCGTGCATGTAAAGGCCTTCCCACCGACTCGACCCCTGTCTGGTTCATGCGTCAGGCGGGACGCTATATGTCCGAGTACCGCGAAGTCCGCAAGCACCACTCACTCATCGAAATCTGCAAGAAGCCCGCGCTGGCCGCCGAAGTCACCATCACCGCCGCCGAGGCTCTCGGCGTCGACGCCGCCATCATCTTTGCCGACCTGCTGCTTCCTCTGGAAGTCATGGGTCTTCCCTTCCACTTTTCGGCCTCGGAAGGACCGGTGATCGAGAAGCCCATTCGCAGCGCCGAGGATGTCAAGGTTCTTACCACCAATGGCGCGCCCGAGCTGCGCTATGTCTCCGAGGCCATCGCCGCCTGCGTCAAGCACTGGGGCAGCAAGCTGCCCATGATCGGCTTCTGCGGCGCGCCTTTCACGCTCGCCAGTTACATGATCGAGGGCGGCGGTTCGCGCAACTACATCGAAGTGAAAAAGATGATGTACAACCAGCCGCAGCTCTGGGACGAGTTGCTGCGCAAGCTCAATGTCGTGCTCGCCGCCTATGTCGCCGATCAGGTCAAGGCCGGCGCCGACGTCATCCAGGTCTTCGATAGCTGGGTTGGCTGCCTCAGTGTTGAGGACTATCGCAAGTACGTTCTGCCGCGCACCAGGGAGCTCATCGCCGCCGTCAAGCAGACGGGCGTGCCGGTCATCTATTTCGGCACTGACAGCACAACCCTGTTGCCTTCCATGAATGAAACCGCAGCCGATGTCATCGGCCTCGACTGGCGCGTTCCGCTTGATGAGGGCTGGAAGCTGCTGAATCACCGCCCCGCCGTGCAGGGCAATCTCGATCCCGTCCTGCTCTTTGCCGAATGGGACGAGGTAAAACAGCGCGCCAGGAACATTCTGGATCTAGCGGACAACCGCCCCGGACATATTTTCAACCTCGGTCACGGCATTCTGCCAAAGACTCCGGTAGAGAACGTGAAGAAGCTGGCCAGCTTCGTTCAGGAGTATTCGGCGCAGCGTCGTCAGGCCGTCGCCGGAACGCGATAGGTATGCAGAAGCCTGCCGTCCTGCTGCTTGCGCATGGAACTCCGGATCGCATCGAGGAGATTCCGGCCTACCTGGCCAACGTAACCAGCGGACGACCGCTTCCTCCCGCCATCGTTGCCGAGATTCAGCACCGCTACTCGCTCATCGGCCGCTCGCCGCTTACCGAGATCACCATGCGGCAAGCGGCGCTCATCTCGCAGGAACTGGGCTTGCCCACCTACGTTGGGATGCGCAACTGGAAGCCATACATACGCGATACGGTTTTGCAGATGGCCGTCGACGGCGTTACTCATGCTGTCGCCATCTGCCTTGCGCCGCACAACTCGAGCACCAGCGTCGGCCTTTACCGCCGCGCGCTGCTAGGAGAGACCGGCGTCAGGGGTGGCCCACATCCGCCCGCCGTTGGCGAATGTGGGGTAAACCCCGGCACGCTTCCGTTCACCGTAGACTTTGTTTCCGAGTGGCACGCCGAGCCGCTGCTGATTCGCGCCTTCTCCGAAAAGCTTCGCGACGGCTGGTCGCGCGCCTGCCTGGATGCCAACGCTCCCGTGCCGGTTCTCTTCACCGCCCATAGCGTTCCGCTGCGAAGCATTGAAGCCCCAGCGTCAGCAACCGGAGGGCCATCCGATGGCCCGTACCCGACGCGTGGCGACGACTACGAGCGCCAGACGCGAGAGACCGCTGCGCTGGTTGCCGCCAGCGTTCCGGAGATCGCCGGAAATTGGCGCTTCGCCTTTCAGAGCCAGGGCATGAGCGGTGGAGAGTGGCTCGGCCCCACCGTCGAGAGCGTGATCGAAGTGCTTGCCGCCGCGGGCCACAAACATCTTTTCCTGCAGACCATCGGCTTTGTCTGTGATCACGTCGAAGTGCTCTACGATATTGATATCGCTTTCAGGAATTTTGCTTCCGCAAGAGGCATTGCGCTCTCGCGCGCCGAGTCGCTCAATGACTCCGTGCTCTTTGCCCGCGCCGTCGCGCAGCTTGCGCGCACCCGCCTTGCGGCTGCGCCTCATCCGGGCGGATAGAAGCGCGGCCTGCACGGCTTTTATTCGTCTCCGTCAATCGGACGGAGGCAGCATCGGTTTGGATCGAGGAGTTTTTTGTACATGCGTATCGCGATCATTGGTGGCGGCATCTCCGGACTCAGCGCCGCGTTTTATCTGGAGAAGGAGCGTGCCGCGGGCGCGCCGGTCGAGTACTCTCTTTTTGAATCCGCCGGCCGCCTTGGCGGCGTCATGTTCAGCGACAGGATTGGCGACTGCGTGGTCGAGGGCGGTCCCGACTCGTTCCTCACCGAAAAACCCTGGGCCAGTCAGCTCTGCGCTGAACTCGGCATTGCCGGCGACCTCATCGGCTCCAACGATTCGCAGCGCATCACCTACATTCTGGTCAAGGGCCGGCTGATTCCCATGCCCGATGGCCTGATGTTCATGGTGCCCACCAAGCTGATTCCCACTGCGCTCACCTCGCTCTTCTCCTGGAGCACCAAGTTCAAGATGCTCGGCGAGCTGTTGCATCCGCCGCGTCCAGTGGGCAAGGACGAAACCGTGGCCCAGATGGTCGAGCGCCATTTCGGAGCCGAAGTTGTGGATCGTCTTGCCGACCCGTTGCTCTCCGGCGTTTATGGCGGCTGCGCATCTTCTCTCAGCGTGCGCGCCGTGCTTCCAAGGTTCGTGGAGATGGAGGAGCACTACGGCTCACTCTGCCGCGCCATGCTGGCCGCGCGCAAGAAACTCGCCGCCATGCACAAGGCCAAGGGTTATGCGCCCAGGCCGCTCTTCAGCTCTCTGAAGGGCGGTATGCAGCAGATGATCGATGCCATCCTCGGACGCCTTGACCGGCAGAAGCTGCACACCTCCACCGAGGTCAACCAGCTCGCGCGGAAAAACGGCGGATGGGAGCTGATTACCGCACGCGGCCCTGAACGCTTTGATGCCGTCATCTTCGCCACCCCCGCGCGCGTCGCGTCGAAGATGCTCGCCGGTATTGACACGCAGCTCTCCGATGATTTGGGCAAGGTCGAGTACAGCTCCTCGATTACGATTACCCTCGGCTATCTCCGCGAGCAGTTGAAATCGTGCCCGCCGGGATTCGGTTTTCTGGTGCCGCGCAGCGAAGGAACGCGCATGCTGGCCACGACCTACGTACACACCAAGTTTCCCTTCCGCGCGCCGGACAACAAGGCGCTGCTGCGCTGCTTCCTCGGCGGAGCCGGTGATCCGGGCGTGCTGAAACTCAGCGATGAGGAGATCACCGCGCTGGTGCGCAAGGAGCTCAAGCAGATCATCGGACTCTCGGCCGATCCATGGTTTGTGAAGGTCTATCGCTGGGATCGCGCGATGGCGCAGTACACGCCGGGGCATTTGGAGCGCATCGAACGCATCGGCGCATCCTTGAAGCAGATTCGGAATCTATCCATCGCCGGAAATTTTTTTAGGGGCATCGGCGTGCCGGACTGCGTCCGCACCGGCAAAGAAGCCGCTCTGCACATGGCCGCACTGGCGCGCGAGGGCCAGAGCGTGAAGGCGTAGGCCGGGTGAACGATTTACCTTCTGGATAATCGTTTCCGCAGCCATGTTGATCACTTCGGCAATCGTTGGCGCGGGTTGCGAACGATTGCCTTTGTAGCCACTGTTCAGCTTCCAACGATTGACCAGAAAGTATATGGTTTGGCCTCGCCATCGCTTGCTGCAAGTTCAGGCTCCAGCTTTTTGCAGAGGTGCATGCTGCATTTTTCCTTCTCGCCTTCGGGAGGCTGCCTGCGCTACCATCGTTTGCCATGTCGAGAATTCTGATCGTCGAAGATGAGGTTCACCTGGCGCAGGGTCTGTTGTTCAACCTTGAGGCCGAGGGGCACGAAGTCTCCACCGTGGAGAGCGGCGAGGCTGCGCTTGAAATTCTGCTCGATCGCAATGACCTGTATGACGCCGTCGTGCTCGACATCATGCTGCCGGGGGTCAATGGCTTCGAGGTCGCCGACCAGCTGCGCGCGGCGCGCAACTACGTTCCCATCCTCATGCTCACGGCGCGCTCGCGTCCCGAGGATGTGCTCAAGGGTTTTGAATCCGGAGCCGACGACTATCTGCCCAAGCCCTTCGAACTCAGCATCCTCATCGCACGCGTACACGGCCTGCTGCGCCGCACCCAATGGCAGCGCGAACAAGCTGCGCGGGAGCGCCGCTCACCCGCCATCCGCTCCGCGGCCAAAGCCAGCAGCAACGCCGATGCGGCACAGGAGGGGAATGTTGAATCGGTTCCCACGACGCTCCCCGCTCCCGCGCCTCACGACGTGTTTACCTTCGACGGACGCACACTCGACTTCAGCACCTTGGAACTCACGGCTCCGGCGGGCAAGATTCAACTCACGCTGATGGAGGCTTCCCTGCTGCGCTACTTCATCGAGCATCGCAACCAGAACGTGAGCCGAAAGCAGATTCTGGAAGAGGTGTGGGGACTGCACGAAGACACCGACACGCGCGCCATCGACAACTTCATCGTCCGTCTGCGCCGCTATATCGAGGACTCGCCGAGCGAGCCAAAATATCTGATCACGGTTCGTAGCGTGGGGTATCGCTTTCTGCCTGAGCGCGAATAAGCGCGGAGCAAAGGTGAACTCACGTAAGTCAGTCTACTCGACGCCCCTTTCACCATGGTCAACAACCTCCGCAGGACGCAACAACAGTAATATCGCAACGAGCAGCGCGGCTATTAATCCGATTGTGCGTGTGAGTCCAATTATCGAGGCCCACTCAGGCCGCAACGCCCTGACTGCCATCAGTGGAATTTCAACGCACCACCCAACCACGAAAAGACGCTCGCGGCCTTGCGTACCACGAATGAACCAGAATGCGAGCCAGCAAAGGTAGCCGTAGAGGGCAACGCTGGCGATGAGCGACCAGCCGTGCAGCCCGAGATTCAGCGGCGTTGTCCAATCAGACGCTGTGTGGGTGGGGTGTTGTCCACCTCGGAAATGGAGGGCGATGACGCAGGCGGTGAGAACCGCAGCCACCGCGGTTCTCGTTCGCGTTGTGAGAAGCCGTGTTGGATACGAGCTATCCATGACGAAGTGATTCTACCAGCGATCGCCCCAGCCCAGGTGCTTTAATCTACGCCAGTCTTCTTTCATTGAGCGGGTGACGGTGGTGGGTGCGATCTCACCCTGGCGGCAGAGCGTGAGCTGGGTATAGCCGCTGAATATGCGGGGATGACGCACAATCCGCGCACCCGCACTCGGCGCTTCGTCCGGCGCTTCGCTATGCGGGAATGCATTGCGTGAGAGTGCCGTGCGCCAGAGTGCATTGCGCGAGAATGCCACGTAGCAAAACTTTTCATCTTCGTGGCCGAGGGTTGCTTCCTTCAGGCGGCGATGCTCGGCGGTGCGCTCGACGCGGGCGGCGAAGTGGCACCAGTCATCTCCGGCGGCCATCGGGCAGGCGAGCGCGTTGGGGCACGGTGCGACGAGGGTTGCGCCTTCGGCGAGCAGGCGAGTGCGAACGGCGAGAATGTTGGCGAAGCCGGCCTTGGTTCCCGGCTCAATCACGACGAGAAGGTTGCCGGTGCGCGCCCAAGCCTTACGGATGAACTCGGAGCGCTGGGCTGCGGGCAGTTCGTTGAGAGCGTAAGAGCAGACGACCAGCTCCCATGCGCCCTCGGGAATGTTTGCGGTGAGATCTCCCTGGAGCCATGCGGCTTGGCGCAGTGCGAGATGCGGAGCATGGGCAGCGAGGCGGCGGGCGATCTCGAGGAGCCTGTGGTCGCGTTCGAAGGCGGTTGTCGCCTCAAGCGTGGGAAAGAGCTGCGCGGCCGCCCAGAGCGCGCTTCCCGGGCCGCTACCGAGATCGAGCACGGTATGCGGGTCAAGGTTGCAGCACTCGGCGCTCCAGGCGAGCGCGGCGGCAGCGGCAGCAAAGGTTGCAGGCAGACGCACGGCGAGGTAGGCGGCGCGCTGTAGGTCAGTACTGAGTGCGTTTGGGCGAAATGCGGTGTTGCCAGAGGCGGCGGGCGCGGGGGAAGTAAGGTTAGCACGATAGCATTCGGAAAGCCGCGCCGCAGCCGCTCGCAGCGCGGCACCATCACAGAAAATCAGCTCTTGCTCGATCGCCTGGCGCAGCGCGGGAGGAAGTTGCATCAGCGGGCCTTGACGGGTACGCGGCCAAGGACGCCGCTTTGGCCGCTGGCGCTGGTGGCCTTGCGATAGGCGATGACGTTGCGCTCATGCTGCTCAAAGCTGGTGGAAAAGTGATGGCGTCCGCTGCCATCTCCGGCGGCGACGAAGAAGAGGTACGCGCTCTGCGCCGGTTGCATGGCTGCCTGCAGGGAAGCTGCACCGGGATTGGCGATGGGGCCCGGCGGTAGTCCGGCGAACTTGTAGGTGTTGTAGGGCGACTCCGATTGCAGATCGCTCTGGTAGATGGCTCCGCGATAAGTGCCGTTGAGCAGCGCCGCATAGACGACGGTGGGATCGGCGGCGAGGGCCATGTTTTTTGCTAGCCGGTTGGAGTAGACGCCGGCGATCTCGGCACGCTCGTCGGCGGCGGCGGTTTCCTTCTCGACGATGGAGGCAAGGGTGACGATGCGATGCACATCATGGGTGAGGCCCAAGGTTTGCGCCTCTTTCTGAAAGCGTTTGACCATGGCGGCAGCCATCTCGCGCATGTTCATGGTGCGGGAGAAGCCATAGGTGTCCGGGAAGAGATATCCTTCGAGCGACTTTGCCTGCGGATCGATCGTGCGGAGCAGATCGGTATCGTGGGTGGCGACGGCGAGAAAGTCTTCGCGCTTGCCGAGACCGGCTCCCTCGATGGCGGCGGCGATTTCAAAGATGTTGTAGCCCTCCGGAATGACCACGGTGCGAATGAGAACGTCTCCGCGGGCGATGCGCTGGAAGACCTCAACTGCGCTGGCAGCGCGGGCAAAACGGTATTCGCCCGCCTTGAGTTTCTTCTCCGGCATGGCGTAGTGGAGGAGATCGAAGGCGAAGCCGCTGCGCACAACTCCGGCACGCTGAAGCCCGGCGGCAATGGCTTTAGAGGATGAGCCGAGAGGAAAGAGCAGCACCTGCGGCTGCGCCGGAGCAACCGGAGCGGCCAGAGCCCAGGCAAACCACAACACGGTCGCCAGCAGAAGGAGTGCGATGAAGCGAATCATACTTTGCTAGTGTAGTCGAAAGGTCGAGGTTTCAGAGTTTCAGAGTTTCAAGGTTTCAAGGTTCAAACGGGACTATTGCGCTCAAATAATAATGTGTGACGTTATGAACGCCATACGTTACTATGGATTCGTGATTAAGAGCTTCAAGGATGCCGATTTGAAGCAGTTCTGGGAGACGGGCAAGAGCCGCCGGATTCCCGCGAACTTGCGGACGGTGACTGGACGGAAGCTGGCGTGGTTGAATGCGGCCTCGAGTTTTGAATATCTCCGCGTCCCTCCCTCAAACCACTTTGAAGCGCTGAAGGGCTACCGTGAAGGGCAGTACAGCATTCGCATCAACGACCAATTCAGACTCTGTTTCGAGTGGCGCAGCACGGACGCCCACGATGTCGAGATGGTTGACTACCACTAGAGGAGATAAGGAATGGCCACAAAAAAGGTCTTTGCCATCCATCCGGGCGAGATCCTGCGCGAGGAATTCATGAAGCCCCTCGGGCTCACCGCATACCAACTCGCCAAGGAGCTGCATGTCTCAATCCCCAGGGTGAGCGACATTGTGCGGGAGCGCCGCGCGGTGACTGCGGACACCGCTCTGCGCCTGGGCCGCTATTTTGGCACGGACGCGCAGACGTGGATGAATCTGCAGGCTGATTACGACCTGCGGATCGCCAGGAGCAAAGCGAATATTGGCAGCGTGCGCCCACGGAAGACGACGGCGGCTTAACGCGGAGGCTGGTGCAGCCTCCACAATCGCGACGTGCCAGCCCCATAATCGCCGACAGCGGGCGGTGGTGGGCCGCCTGCTATCGGTTCAGTTCTCTTCCCGCCTCGCGGACTACTTGGCGTGGCCGACGGGGACGCAGTAGATCGGGGTGATGGACGCCGGGAGCGATGCGGCCTGTGCGGTCTGTTTGGGATCGATGCCGCCGACGGGTACGGCTGCGAGACCGAGGGCGGTGGCCTCAAGAAGCAGATTCTGGGTGGCGTGGCCCGCTTCGAGATTGACGAGGCGGAGTGCGGTTTCGCGGTCCACGGCCTTGGCGGCGCGGTCGTATTCGCCGGCAACGAGGAAAACGTAGGGCGCGTTCTTGACGGTCGGCTGCGTGGAGAGCGTGGCGCGGAGATCTTTATCCGAGAGCTTTTGAAGCGCGTGGGCGGCGGGAAGGTACTCGAAGAAGCCTTCAGGCTGGGCGAGATAGATGCGGACGAAATACCCGGCGTGAGCCGAGGGCGCGGTGCGATGGCCCTTGTCATCGGTGATGCCCTGCGCGGCCCAGAGAAGCTGGGAGATTTCCGGCAGAGTGAGCCTGGTGGACTGGAAGGAACGGCCGGAGCGGCGATGGGCAAGAGCGTCGTTGATCGACATGCCTCCGGTATGCAGCGGAACGGGGAGCTCGATGCGAGAGGCCGCTGCGGTCGGGGCCGGCTGCGCCGAGAGCAGCGGCGCGGCGATGACGATGAGAAGAAGAGTGCAGAGCAAAGTGTTGCGCATAAGATTCTCCTTGACCTTGAATTCAAACACAAGAGGGCGCGCGTGAGTGAAATTTCTTAAGGGCAAATGCCAGCGCGCTTACAGAGTCGATGTATCCTGGCCGTCCACATTTGCCAGATTCGGCAAATAGGAGGCACCTTCAGGTTACTGATGCTAGAAGGCGACGGCTCAAGGTTGGTTGTTGGTCGCTGCCTGCTGCTCGAAGAGAACCTTGTAGCCGCGCTGGAAGGACTGGAGATGGCTGAGCATCGCCTCACGCGCCTTGGCGGGACTGCGATGGCGGAAGGCCTCCAGGATTTTTATGTGCTGCTGGACGGCCTGCTCCATTCCTTCTCTTAACAGCAGGCTCTTGCTGATCAATTCCCTCATCTGCTCGCGCACGCCTGTGAGAATGTTGTTGAGGACATCGTTCTTGGCGGCGTTT
The DNA here is from genome assembly GCA_049521655.1 of Candidatus Korobacteraceae bacterium. Taxonomy (GTDB): domain Bacteria; phylum Acidobacteriota; class Terriglobia; order Terriglobales; family Acidobacteriaceae; genus TOLSYN. The sequence goes on along the minus strand of JBEKOO010000004.1, from coordinate 56,606 downwards.
CCCATCGAGAGGTGAAATGCGAGGTCGAGCTTCCAGAACTCATCGGCATTGTTGACGAACGCTTTCATCTGCCCCACCAGGAGTTCCATCTGGTCGAGTTCATCCGGCGTCATGCGTTCGGCGCACAGGGCCGCCAGTTCGCCTTCGAGGATCATACGAGCTTCGACAAAGTCGCCGAGGGCCTTGGCACTGGTTAGAAGTCCGCTGTTCAGCCAGGGGCTGGTGAAATAGGCCGAAGGCTGCTCGGCAACGTAGCTTCCGCCGCCGGCCCGGACACGAATCAGGCCGATGAAGGCGAGCGAGGTGAGCGCCTCGCGCAGACTGGAGCGTCCGACACTGAAGGCCTTGCAGAGCTCGGCTTCGGAGGGAAGTTTCTCACCCGGCTGCCAGTCGCCGGCGGTAATTCGGGCGGCAAGGCGCTTAGCTACCTGCTCGCTCAAGGTAGCTCGTGGCACCGGATGTAGATTATCCAATAACTTAGAGGACATTGAATTCAATAGCTTAGAATAGGTAAGAAAAATCATTCGGTCAATCGCATTTTCATCTTTTCATCTAGGCTGCCCCTTCTGACAGGCAGGGCGGAGCCTAGCGCCTCCATTCTGACTAGCGCAGCAGCCAGAGATTGCACTTGAAGAGGAACTGGCCGCTCACACCATCCGGCAGAATTGGCGCCAGTTCGCGGCCGAGCCACTCGGCAACCGAGGCTTCGGACTGATCTCCCCGTTGAAGGGCGGCGAGGGTATTGCTGCGGGTGAGGAGATAGGCGATAAATTCTTCGCGGGAAAAGCACACCAGGTGGGTGAACGACGAGCGATGCGCAACCGTGAATCCAGCATCGAGGGCCTTGCGCTCATCGATGTCTCTCATGCCGCGCCGGGGCGAGGGGAATCGTTTTGCAAAACGGGTGCGCATCCAGCGTGTGCAGGCGGGCGCGTCCTGCATGTGAGTGGTGAAGTGGTCGTTGCAGACGGCCAGCAAGCCTGCCGGAGCCAGCACCTTGCGGCATTGGGAGAAGAAGCGCTCTTGATCAAACCAGTGCAGGGCCGAACTGGCTGAGACGAGGTCGAACTCTCCCGCAGGGAAATCGAGTTGCTCGGCCACGCCAAGCCGATAGCTGACGTTGGGGAGCGATGGAGCGTGGTTCAACATCTCCTGCGAGGCGTCCATGGCGATGACACGATCGGCGATGGAGGCCAGGGCAACGGAGGACTGTCCGGTTCCGCAGCCTACGTCGAGAGCCCGGTGGAAGCGCTCGATGGCGGCGAAGCCGCAGAGACGGCGGAGGGCTTCCTGGTGGAAGAACGGGCGCACTTTTGTATATCGCGCTGCGACTGTCTCGCTTGTAAAGTAATTCGGAAGAGACGCCGGCAGTGAGCAAGGCTCCGCGGGTTGCGGCTGCGGGGGCGCGGCGGAGGCCACAGAATCGGCGGCGGAAGGAAGGCACTGGGGGTGAGGCATATCTCCCCCGAGGTGCGCGATTTTCCGATTTTCTCTCACCTGCACTCCAGAAAGCCCTTTTGCTGATTCTATTGGAAACTGCTGATTGCAAAATGTTTATTACTGGAATTCTCAATCCGGAAAAGATTGGCACTTGGCTTGCTCCTACCTTGGTGGGTAGTCTGGGCCATCTGTGCAAGGGAGAGCTAGCAGGATGAATGAGCCAAGCGCGGGGTGTACCGTTTCCACCACAGGAGCCGCGCCTCAACTGGGCGCTGAGGCTCCCAAGAGAATCAAGATCGGAGGTGTGGCCCGGCACTTTGGCGTCTCCGTGGATCTGCTCCGCCTTTATGAGCGCGAGGGACTGCTGATTCCTCTCAAATCACCGAAGGGCACCCGCTACTTTACCGAAGTCGATTACCCCTGGATTGCCACTGTGCTTCGTCTTGTGCGCGAGGCGCGGCTGAATTTTGCCGGCATCCGGCACCTGCTCGCACTGCTCCCCTGCTGGGAGATACGCGGCTGTGGCGAGAAGCATAATTGCAGTATCGTCGGCACGGCCTCCACGCCCTGCTGGATGGTTCGCATCTGCTGCCGCCCCGAAGATTGTTACGGCTGTGCCGTCTATCGCTCTGCATGCCAGTGCGAAAACCTCAAGAAATTCATTGTGAATCATCCGGTGTGAGCGGTTGCGGCACCGGACTTCAAGAATGCGGCAACAAATGCAAAGGCTCCGGCGCAAACCGGAGCCTTTGCAAGTTTGGCGATGAGCGCGATCAGTGACTGCGGGGCGCGTCCGAATCGAGCTCCTGGCTGAAGCGGACGTTGTGGCGCACGTCGGCGCCACTGACCCAGAAGATTACGTCTTCTGCGATGTTGGTCGCGTGATCGGCGATGCGTTCCAGGTAGCGGGTGATGAGCAGAACGTCGAGATAGGCGCGCACCCTGTCTGGATTGCGGGTCATCTGCGCCACTAGATTGACGAATGCCTCATCCTTCATGCGGTCGACGATGTTATCCATCTCGAGCACGGCCTGTGCGACATCGGCCTTGGCGGAGAGAAAAGACTCCAGCGCCCGCCGGACCATGGTGGAAACCGCCATGGTCATGCGCGCAATATCGACCGGCACTTCGATCTCGACTTCCTGGGTGAGGTCGAGGGAGCGTTGCGCGATGTTGACGGCGAGGTCGCCGACGCGTTCGAGGTCGGCGTTGATCTTCAAGACCGCGAGGACGAAGCGGAGATCGGTTGCCATGGGTTGCTGCATGGCGAGCAGATCGACCGCCATTTCATCAATGGTCCGCTCGCTCTGGTTGATCATTTTTTCGCGCTCGAAGACCTGCTGGGCCAGGCTCGCGTCGCGTTTGTGATAGGACTCCGCCGCCAGCTCAATAGCGGCTTCGGCCATTCCACCCATCTCGAGCAATCGTTCCTTCAATTCGTCCAACCCATGCTGAAAGCGGCTTCGCATCATCCAAACCTTCCTGTGATGTAGTCTTCCGTACGCTTGTCGGAAGGCGTGGTGAATATTTTCTCCGTCTTGTCATACTCGATCAGCTTGCCCATCAGGAAAAATCCGGTAAAATCGGCGACGCGCGCCGCCTGCTGCATATTATGGGTGACGATGACGACGGTGTACTGAGCCTTGAGCTGAAAGATCAGCTCTTCGATCTTTCCGGTGGAAATCGGGTCCAGGGCGCTGCAGGGCTCGTCCATCAATATCAGCTCCGGCTGCACGGCCAGGGCTCGGGCAATACAAAGCCTCTGCTGCTGGCCGCCGGAGAGCGATGAGCCGGATTTTTTCTTGAGCACGTCTTTCACTTCATCCCACAGCGCGGCCATGCGCAGGGAGTGTTCCACGACCTGGTCCAACTCGTGGCGCTTGTTGTATCCGTTGAGCCTGAGCCCGGCGGCGACGTTGTCATAGATCGACATGGTTGGAAACGGATTCGGCTTCTGGAAGACCATGCCGATACGGCGGCGCACGTCCACCGCATCCTGACCGGGGCGGTAAACATCCATGTCGCCGACCTGCACAAAACCGGTGAGGCGGGCCTCGGGAACGATTTCATGCATGCGGTTCAAACAGCGGATGAAGGTGGACTTGCCACAGCCGGAAGGACCGATCACGGCGGTTACGACGTTGGCGCCCACCTTTATGTTGATTTCCTTGAGAACCTGGGCCTTACCAAACCAGGCGTTCAGGTTCTTCACTTCAATTCCAACACCCATCGGATGTAGGCTCCTTGCAAGCTAAGCGTTGTTCTGCATGGTTCCACGGCTGGTGACAACTCGAACAGCAGAAACCGCAACCACGATCAAGACGATCAGTATCAGAGCTCCTGCCCAGGCCTGGCGATGCCACTCGGCAAACGGCGAAATGGCGTAGGCGAAGATCTGGATTGGCAGGGCGGCTGTGGGTTGGTTGGGATTCAAATTCCAGAACTGATTTCCGAAGGCGGTAAAGAGCAGTGGAGCGGTCTCTCCGGCAACTCGGGCAAAGGCCAGCATGGCACCAGTAATCACGCCCTTGGATGCGGTGCGCAGGGTCACCTGCAAGGTGGTGCGCCACTGCGGAATGCCAAGGCCAAGCGCGGCCTCGCGGATGGTGTTCGGCACCATCAGCAGCATCTCCTCGGTGGTGCGCGCGATGGTGGGAACCATCATGATGCCGAGAGCTACGCCGCCCGAGAGAGCGGAGAAGTGCTGCTGCGGCAGCACCACCAGCGCATAGACGGCAATGCCGACGACAATCGAGGGAACGCCGTTGAGAACATCGGCGGTGAAGCGCACCAGATTCACATATCGTCCGCGTCCGAACTCCGCCATGTAAACGCCGGATCCAATTCCAAGCGGCACGCCGATGACCGAACCGAGCGCGAGGATCATCATGGAGCCAACGATGGCGTTGGCCATGCCGCCGCCGCTCTCGCCCACCGGGCGCGGCGTATTGGTCAGGAATGCCCAATTGATCGAGCCGATTCCCTTGTACACCAGGTAGCCGAAGATGGCTGCCAGCGGCGCCAGCACGAGGATGGCGGCGATCCCGGAGAGAGCGATGAAACTCAGATTGCTGAGGCGGCGCCAGAGACTGAGCGGACGGAAGGCGCTAGGCATTGGACCTCGCAGAGTGCCCGCGGGTGATGGACCAGACGAGCAGCCGGGCACAGGCATTGACGATCACGGTCACAATCAAGAGCACCAGTCCGATCTCCACCAGCGCGCTCAGGTACAGGTCGCCGGTGGCCTCGGAGAACTCATTGGCGATTACTGAAGCCATGGTGTAGCCGGGGGCAAACAGCGACCTTGCTACCTCGGGACGGTTGCCGATCAGCATGGTCACGGCCATGGTCTCGCCGATGGCCCGGCCCAGTCCGAGGATAATGCCGCCCATGATGCCGACTCGGGCATTGCGCAATACCGCCATCCGCACCATCTCCCAGCGCGTGGCGCCGAGAGCGAGTACGGCTTCGCGCTGGCTCTGCGGCACGGCTAGCAGCACCTCACGCGTGATGGAGGCGATGATGGGAATGATCATGATGGCCAGGATAATTCCGGCGGCCAACATGCCGATGCCGTAGGCCGGTCCTCCGAAAAGCCCTGTCCAGGCGAAATACTTGCCCAGCCAGGGTTGCACATGATTCCGCAAAATCGGGACCAGAACGAAGATTCCCCAGAGGCCGTAGATCACCGAAGGAATCGCGGCCAGCAGTTCCACGGTGAAGGAGATGATGCCGCGAAAAAAACGTGGGCACAGCTCGGTGACAAAGACCGAAACTCCGACGGCCAGCGGAACGGCCAGAACCAGGGCCACCAGCGAAGATACCAGCGTCCCATAGATGAACGGCATCGCGCCGAAATCGCCGGAGACCGGATCCCAGGTGCTTCCCGTGAAGAAGCTGAAACCGAACTTTGCGATGGAGAGCTTCGAGCGCGAAGTCAGCTCATAAAAGAACAGAAGCATTACCGCGATGATGGAAAGCGAGCAGATCAGCAGCGAATAGCGAAATGCCACATCCACGTGCTTGCTGATCCTGCTGGTGTGCAGTTCGATGCGCGGAGCCGCGGAGATCACTTGAACTGGATGCGCTTGCTCCTCCGCCGCAATGGGCCCGCGCGGAGGGAAGTGCAGCAGCGAACGGAAGTCGGGATTTGGACTCAAGCTCACCCCTCGACGCTAACAGAGGATTGTTAACAGAAGATGAATGAACGGGCAAAGCAACGTGCAGATCAGATTAATTTGCACCGTGAGAGCAGCGGAAATCTCTTGCGCTGTGCCGAAGGCGGGCAGCAGGCTCCAAGTGAGTTCAGAAAGAAAGCGGCGCGAACCGTTTGGCCCGCGCCGATCCGTGTTCCTTGATCTCTCTTAGTGAATTGTGCTGATGGTGGCCTGCAGCTTCTTGACTACTTCCTTTGGCAGCGGAGCATAGGTCAGCGCAGCGGTTTCGGCCTCGCCGTCTTTGATCATCCAGGCGAGGAAGTCATGCAGAACCTTTCCCTTGGCCGCGTCCTTGGACTGCTGAGGAATCAGCAGCCAGGTGAAGCTCGCAATGGGATAGGCGTTCTTGCCGTCGGGATTGGTGATGGAAACGCGATAGTCGGCGGGCATGTTGGCGGCTGCGGCGGCTGCGGCGGCGGTGGTAGACTCCAGCGACGCTTTGATGAAGTTGCCGCTCTTATTGCGAATCACGCCGTAGCTGATGTTGTTCTGCACGGCATAGATGAGTTCGATGTAGCCGATCGAACCCTGGATTTCATTGATGGTGCCGGCAACGCCTTCATTGCCCTTGCCGCCGAGACCGACCGGCCACTTTACGCTGGTGCCCTTGCCAACCGAAGAGTTCCACTCCGGACTGACCTTGGAGAGATAGTCGGTGAAGATGTAGGTGGTGCCCGAACCGTCCGAGCGGTGTGCGACTACGATGGACTGGTTGGGAAACTTTACGCCCGGATTGACCCTGGCGATCGCCGGATCGCTCCAATTGTTGATTTTACCCAGAAATATTCCTGCCAGAAGCTCAGGGGTGAACTTCAACTCCTGCTTCACTCCTGGGATGTTATAGGCCGGGACCACGGCGCCGAGCACGGTGGGAATGTGAAGAACCTTGACCTTGCACTCGGCAAGCTGTTCGTCCGTCATGGGACCGTCGGAAGCGCCAAAATCCACTGTTCCGGCGATCAACTGGCGAATACCGGCGCCGGAGCCAAGCGACTGATAATTGATCTGCACGCCGTGAGCGGAGCTGTACTGCGTGAACCACTTCTGATAAATCGGATTCGGAAAGGTGGCGCCCGCGCCGTTCAACGACTGCGCAAAAGCGGTGACACACAACAGGAGCGCGCACATCATCAGCTTCAAAGTACGAGTCACAGTTTGATTCCTCCAGGAGTCTCTCTACTAAGTATCTGTTCCGGCCCATTACTGGACGGTTAAGGTAATGTGAATTTACGGTTACAGAAACTTGCATTCCATTTGAATAACCCGGCGCGACTTGCGCACGAGTCAATAAAACAGCAGGACGGCCGCGAGCTTGCAGCGCGACGGGTCATTGTTGGCTCTTCAAGCGATCCAGAAAGAGCTGCTCGACCGGACGATCATAGGCGCGCAGCACATGGCGAACCGTGCGCCCGCTGACCAGGTGGCAGACTTCTTCCGCCATGTTCTTTACGTGGTCACCGGAGCGCTCGATCTCCTGCGCCATAAACAGGATGTGAAAGCTGTCCAACCTGCGCAGCCCCTCGGCCGGCTCAAGATGCCGGAAGGTGATCACGTTGCGCAGCCGGTCGATTTCGGCATCCGACCGGAGCACGTTCACGGCTTTGTCCATCGAGCGGGTGCGAAATGCAATTTCGACGTCGGCCAGCATCCGTTCCAAATGCGAGGTCATCACACAGAGATCGCGCACATCATCGAGATCCATGTGAGCGGAAACGGTTTCGGCGCGATTGACGAAGCTGAGCAGCAGATCACCGATGCGTTCCAGAGAAATTGAAAACTTCATGCAGGCGAGCAGGGTTCTGGCTTCATCGTCGGCGACGCCGGTAATCGTGGTGGTGACGAGGTCGTCGATATCGCGATCGAGCGAGTCCAGTTCGCGCTCGCGGTCGCGGACCTCGCGGAGCAGCGCTTTGGACGAAGTGGCGATGCCTTCGGCGGCGGAGGAGGAGGCGCGATGAGCCACGCGGAATGCTTCGAGGGTAAGTTCCACGAGGTGCGATCCGGAATCCGGTTGCATGTTCGGCGCGCCCATGGCGGCAACTCCTTGTGTTGAGAGAAAAGAGAAAAGGAAAAGGTTGAGAGACCACTCCCGGAGTCCAGGTTTGGACACACATTAGGAAGGTCCCTCAGGCCCCCAAGTACGTTGGACTAACCTTAGCAACGGTGGTTTTCAATCGTGTGAGCGCCGTATGAATATCTCGTGAACTTTATCGCGGGAATTCTAATCGGTGTTGGTGCGCGCCTCTGGAATAGAAAAGACAAAGGTGCAGCCGTGATTCAATTCGCTTTGCGCGGTGATGACGCCGCCGTGCGCCAGGATGATGTGTTTGGCAATCGCCAGCCCCAGACCAGTTCCTCCGCTTTCGCGGGAGCGGGCTTTGTCGACGCGGTAGAAGCGCTCGAAGAGGCGCGGCAGATGCTCGCTGGCAATTCCCGGACCGAAGTCGCGCACGTAAAACTGCACGAAACCCTCCACGTCGTGCGCGCCGATCAGGATTCGCCCGCCTTGCGAGGCGTACTTATTTGCGTTATCGATCAGGTTGGAAAAGACCTGAAAGACAGTGTCGCGATCGGCAGAAACCATCTTCAGCGCTTCATTCACCACGTCCAGCGTCATGCCGGAATCGGCGCAATGATCGCGAAAATAATCGGAGGCATCGCGCAAAAGCTCGGCGGCGGAGATGGGACGCAACTGCAGCTTCTTGTCGCCGGACTCAACCCGCGCAAGGACGAGCAGATCTTCGGTCAGGCGCGCCATGCGCGAGGCATTCTTGCGAATGATCTCCAGAAAGTCGTGCTGATTTTCCTCGGAGCTCACTCCGTCCAGCAGGGTTTCCGCATAGCCCTGGATGGAGGTGAGCGGCGTGCGCAGCTCGTGCGAGACGTTGGCGATGAAGTCGCGGCGGGTCTTCTCGATGCTCTCGGCTTCGGTCAGGTCGTGCAGTACGGCGACCAGTCCGCCGGAGGGCATGGGTGCAACCGTGGCCGCAAAAACCCGGCCGGGAACGAAGTTAGCGACGCGCGCCACGACCAGCTTGCGTTGTTGCGCCGCCTCCTGCACGGCGGCAAGGAAATCCGGGTCGCGCACGGTCTGCACCAGCGGCTGGCCCAGACGAACGCCCGTGGGTGTGAGCAATTCCATGCGCCGGTTCGCCCACTGGGCGCGGCCATCGCGGGCGATGGCAATTACGGGCTCCTGCATGCCGTTCAGCACGGCCTCCAGCTCACTGCGGCTGTCCTCGAGCTGCTGGAAGCTGGTTTGCAGCTTGCGCGCGGTGGCGTCCAGGGCAACGGCGACGCGGCCAATTTCGTCATTTTGGTATTCCGCCAGGCGCGCCGAGAAGTCACCTTCCGCGATCTTTCCGGCAAAGGCGAGGATTCGCCCCAGGCGGGCGCTAACGCTTCTGGATGCCCATGCCGCCAGCAGGATTGCAATGAAACAGGCGAGCGCGGAGGCGAAGACCAGCGAGCGCCATACCACCTGATTGGCCTCGGCAATAGCGCTGAGCGGAACCGCCAAGCGGACAGCGCCGCCGGGAATCGGCTGCGCGAGGTAGAGAAAGTCCACGCCAAGGGTGTGGCTGTTGCGGGTGTCAACTCCAATGCTGCCGGCCAGCGCAGCCTGAAATTCCGGACGGCGCGCATGGTTCTCCATTTTTTCGGGAACCGCGCCGCTGTCGGCGAGGACCAGCCCCTGGCTGTCAATCACCGTGGCCCGCGCGCCCGAGGTCATGGCGACGTCCTGTGCGACTTTTTGCACATCGGCAGCCGAGAGCGAAGCGGCAGCCACGCGCGAGGCAAACATCGCCGTCTTTTGCCGGAGATTGCTTTCGATCTGCTGCCGCAGAGAGCTTCGCCAGGTGCGGGTAATGGCAACGTCCAGGGTCAAGGTGGCCGCGGCGATAACAAGTGTGAAGACGAGAACCAGCTTGAAGAAGATCCGATTCTTCACTTCATGGCCTCAAATCGGTAGCCCGCTCCGCGCACGGTGCGCAGATACTGCGGCTCCTCGGCATCCTTCTCAATCTTCTCGCGGATGCGGCGCACGTAAACATCCACCGAGCGCGGGGTAACGTAAGCGGTATCGCGCCAGACGGCGTCGAGCAGTTGATCGCGGGTGAAGACGCGGCCCGGATGGCTCGCCATGTACTCCAGCAGGCGGAACTCGGTGGCCGTGGTCGCCACCTGCTTGCCCCGCACCTTGAGGATCATGGCTCCGCTATCGATCTCGATATCGCCGGTGAGGATGATCTCGGGCGCGAGCGGCCGCTCAAAGCGGCGCAGCACGGCCTTGACGCGCGCGATCAGCTCGCGTGGACTGAAGGGCTTGCCGACGTAGTCATCGGCGCCAAGCTCCAACCCCAGCACACGGTCGCTTTCGCTGCTCTTGGCGGTAAGAAAAATGACCGGGGTCATGGCAATGCCCTGGGTCTGGCGGATGCGGCGGCAAAGCTCGAAACCGTCGCCGCCCGGGATCATGATGTCAAGCAGGAAGAGCGCGGGCTTCTCACGCTCGGCTTCGTGAATGACCAGTGGAGCGGCGGCGAAAATTCGGGCGTTGAAACCGGCAGCCTCGAGATGATGCTTTATCAACCGGGCAATGTCAGCTTCATCTTCCACGACGAAAATTAAGGGTTTCATCGCTTTCATTCTATTCAGGCGCGGCTCCGGCGGGAACTGCCGGAGAGATGTTTTCACACGGCTGTAACATTTCAGTCCATTCGCGCGGGAAATGCAATAGAGAGGAATTTGCGGTGGAGGGTCAGTTTCCGGATCGCCCGTCCTCAGGGAAAACGTTGCGATATGCCGACTAATCATTACCGATCCCGCGACAGCGCAACTCTCCAGTACGGAGAAGCCCCGGCCGCGCGACCCGATGATAGGCAATTGGCTTGCTGGTGCTGTTCGGTAGAGAAATGCTCTGTAATGGACTAAGCATCAAGGATCGGATCATGTTCTTTGCCGCGGCAATTGGAGGCCGCCTCAATGGCAAAGAGCAAACGTAAGCGGACGCCTAAAACAGTTCTGAAGCTACCGGACCTCGAGCAGTCTAAGTCAGCGGTTCTGAACAGCCTGACATCCCCCAGCTCGCAACGATCCTACGATCACGCGATCAGAGAATTCATCGAGTGGTACTGTTCCGAGCCGAGGCTCGCCTTCAACAAAACCGTTGTCACCCGCTATCGCATATCCCTCGAACAGCGCCGCTACGCTCCATCAACCATAAACCTACGTCTGGCCGCTGTCCGAAGGCTGGCCTATGAAGCTGCTGACTGCGGTCTGCTGAGTGCTGATTTGGCTGCCGGTATTCGCCGCGTCAAAGGTGCCAAGCGACTAGGTGTCCGTGTTGGAAATTGGCTCACCGCGGAGCAGGGAAAACGCCTATTGATGGCGGCCGATGAGGCGAGCCTTCGAGGCAGGCGCGACTACGCGATGCTGGCGGTCCTGCTCGGCTGCGGGCTCCGGAGGGCGGAATTGACCGGACTGCGGATTGAAGACTTACAACTGAGAGAGGAGCACTGGGTCATTGCCGATCTCGTCGGCAAGGGCGGCCACGTGCGAACGATTCCCATGCCAGACTGGGTAAAAGCTGGCGTCGATAATTGGGTTGCAGCTGCTGGCATCACAACTGGTCCCCTTCTACGTTCAATCAACAAGGCCGGCAGAATCTGGGGAAATGGCTTCAGCCCGAAGGTGATTTGGGGAGTTGTCAAAGACAAAGCAGCATCTTGCGAGTTTCCGTCGCTAGCGCCGCATGACCTGCGGCGAACATGTGCCTGACTCTGCCACCAGGCCGGAGGCGAATTGGAACAGATTCAGTTTCTTCTTGGACACGTCTCGGTTCAGACAACCGAACGCTACCTGGGATGTAAGCAGCGATTTCGCAATGCGGTGAATGACCGGATCGGCCTGGAACCTGACCAGTCTGGAAATCCGTAAACTCAATCCTGCTTGCCGAGTCCCGTTGCCGACCGATATCCGCGATTGTCTACTGGATGACGTTTGGATCAGAAAGGCCCTTCCAATGTGAGCGGAACCATTTTGCTAATCGACCGAAAGCACCTCACCGAGGAGTGGCTGGGCCTGTCCCCCACCTGCTTTCAACGGCGCCCGCCAGTTGCGGCGCGCTCAGGACCGATGTATGTTCATGGACGCGGAGTGGAACAAAGGTGGCATGCTTTCAACTGATACGGAGGAAGCTCGCAATGCAGCCTGATCAATTGGCTCGCCGAGTAGGATACGTACAACGGCTTTTTCTGCTTATGCTTTTGGCACTCGTCTGCCATCCTCAAACCGCTTCCGCGGCCACCAAGATAATCGCTGACGCGAACAAGGGCGGCGAGGTCCACCTGAAGGCTGGGGATCAGCTCGAACTCCGCTTGAAATCGAATCCCTCGACCGGGTACATGTGGTACGTGCAAGCAGAGTCTACCTCTCTGCTGAAGCTGATTCACCAGTCGCAGACTGAAGCCACAGAGCCGGGCGTGGGCCGACCCGTCTTCCAAGTCTTCCACTTTAAAGCAAGGTGCGGCGGGGAGGGTGCCCTCCAACTCCACTATGTCCGCTCCTGGGAGAAGCCCGCGCCGGATGAGGAGCGGTTCGAGATTCACGTATTGATCGAATAAAGCCTTTCTGAGCCACCGGTTGAAACGGCAAGAGATGCCGCGCCCGCGGAAGGAGGACTCTGTGACGGACCAGGAGCGCCAAGATCGGCTTGAACGGCTGCGCCAGTGCATTAAGCTGGGCGAAGACGCTTACGACCAGATGTACGAACCGCGGACGCATAACAATCCTGCTGGGCACTATAGCGACGCGAAAGACTTTTTCTGCGAGGCCATCGGTTTGGCTCGCGAACTTGACCTCAATGAACAGGTCCAGGCACTGACGGAGCGCCTCGATCACATCAAAGCCGTCTTCCGCAGCCAATTCTCCAGCTTCGATTCGTCCGGGCAGTCCACTCCGGTGACTCCGGCCCAGCCCGCGCCCGCGGACCACACAGAACCCGATGAAATTGCCGAAACGGTAAACCTTATCCGCACCAATGCTGCTTTCGTCATCAACACTTGTCAGGAGCTCACAGACTTCGATTTTGATTGCAGCCCCCGTTCGGTGAAATGGATGGATGACTATATCGAGCAGATTCGAACACAGCCCGCCGATGACGCCGGACGGGAGCAACTGGTTTCCAACATCGGCTCTTTTCTCGGCGAGGCGATCATCCAGGCCTATGGCGGTGCATGGTCGCAGGATGAGCGCGGCTGGCACATTCGCTTCGATGCACAGAACCGGGCTTATCCTTTCAATAAAGTTGCCCAGCAGTTCCTCAACGGCTCGGAAGATTCTATCTTTAGCTTCTACTCCTCCATTGCTCCGCTCATCCTGGAGGTCGGAGAATCGGCGGACGGGACGAGAGATTGAAGCATTCGCGTCTGTAACTGTCCAACCTCTGGCACTTTGCGTCATCTTCAGTCCTGATCTGGAAATCTCACGTTCCTGAACAAAACCTGCTTGCAATCTGGCGCATTAGGCGGAGAATGGTCGCATCAACAGCTTGGAAGCAGACTCCTATGCGAAGCATTGGTGTCTTTGCTGTAGTGTGTCCCCGCGCCGTGGAAGAGGCCGCCAGGCCTCGTAGTCGAGGTCTGCTCTTCGGTGGCTCAGTGAGAGTCGGTCCTGCACCATCCATTCTCAGACCAAAGACAGGTTCAATTTCAACGAATTGTGGGTCGCACTGTTCCCCAAGGCATTTTCGGAGGAAGCAATGAAGAAAGTCCTGAAGGCAGTCATTCTTTCAGCAATGGTTTTGTCACTTAGTCTTCTGGCGGCAGGCCAGGCCGCGCCCGGCAGCCTGGATGACCAGTTGATTCAAGCCGCCAGAATTGGCGACACGGCAGCAGTGCAGCAGCTTCTGCAGAAAGGCGCCAGCATCGAAGCTAAGTACGGACCCAGCACTGGCAAGTTGGAAGGCTTCACGGCGTTGCACATGGCGGCTACCAGCGGCAGCACCGATGTAGTGAAACTGCTGCTGGGCAAGGGTGCCAATGTCCAGGCCAAGGACGACCTAGGCTTCACGGTCTTGCACATGGCCGCCTGCAGCCACAAGCGCAACGCCGCGGAAGTGGTGGAACTGCTGCTGGATAAGGGCGCCAACATCGAGGCCAAAGACAGGCAAGGCTTCACAGCGTTGCTGTACGCGGCTAGGACTGGCAATAGCGAGGTCGTAAAGCTACTGTTGGACAAGGGTGCCGATGTTGAGGCCAGGGATGCTTGGGGAAAGACTCCGCTGATCAACGCCGCCAACAACGCCAAGGCGGTGGACCTGCTGCTGGGAGAAGGAGCCGACATCAATGACAAGGACAACGACGGCGATACGGCACTGATCGAAGCGGCCCAATATGGCAATGTCGACGTCGTGAAACTCCTGCTGGAGAAAGGCGCCAACGTTGAGGCCAGAGACAACCAAGGGAGAACCGCTTTGGCCGTGGCAACCTCCCGGGGCGGACCGGAGGTGGTGCGACTCTTGGAGCAGCACGGCTCACAAAACCCATTGGCGCCGTATCTCATCGCCCTACAGAATGCCCCCTACGACGAGGCCCTGCGCCACAAAATACTGAAAGCTTCTACCGGCTTGCCGACGCCTCCTGCGATCCCCGAGGAGGCTCGCCAGCTTTTCCTTCAGGCCTCGGCGCTGATCAAGCAGACGAGCACCCCTGCGGAACTTCAAAAACCCATTGAACTACTGCGCAAGGCCCTGGTGATCGCTCCCTGGTGGGGCAATGCGTACTACAACTTGTCGCGCGCCCTAGAACTGAGTGGAAAATACGACGAAGCTGTGAAGCAGCTCAACTACTACCTGGAGCTGAAACCCACGGAAGCTGATGCGAGCGAAGCCCGCGCTCACATCGCCGTGATTCAGTCAGAGAAGGAATCCGCCGCGCACAAGAAGCAGGAGAGCGAATATCTGCTGGCGGTGAAGTATGTGAGCGGAGGTGTGACGCGCCTGCGCAGCTCCGAAGCGCCCGCATGGTGGAGCGGAAAACTCGGAATTGACGCTCTTTATACATACTGGGTCCGGGAAGAAGACCCGTTCTATGCCAATGTCTTCCGTATGCCGAATGGCCGCTATCTCGCAATCACTCTGAACGCACAATCCAACAACGGTGTGTACGCGGGTGACAAGGTCAGCGTCATTGACATAACAGATAAATCCTGCGCTCAAGGTCGCGATTTCGCTTTTGGCGAACTGCATTACACCGAACCTTGTGGCGCTCACTACGATGTCAACGTATCCAATCAGCCCAATGCAACCGCAACGGTTACCTACCCGGCTACGGGAGCTTCGGTCACGCTGCCGATAGCTCTTCTCTATCGCGGGCGGGCCCTTAAACCAGGATGGGACTCGACTGGTACAGCTTATGAAGGCGGCTCGGCGATAAAGGTTTTGCACTTCGAGAGAAGCGTTGTAAACGCGGCCGAGGACCCCAACGTCAACGCCATGGGGCTGACGCCCACTACCGTGACCCCGTATCAGCCCGACAAGAAGTAGGCACGGAGGAAGCGATGAAGAAGGTTCTGAAGGCAATCTTTCTGTCAGCAGTGGTTTTGTCATTGAGTCTTTTGGCGGCAGGCCAGGCCACGCCCGGCAGCCTGGATGACCAGTTGATTCAAGCTGAGGGGAATGGCGACTCGGCGGCCGTTCAACAACTCCTGCAAAAGGGCGCCCACATTGAAGCGAGGGATCCCCACGGAAACACGGCGCTGGCCTGGGCGGCCAAATATGGCAGGACCGAGGTTGTGAAGTTGCTACTGGATAGGGGTGCCAACATCGAGGCCAAGGACGGCGACGGCTGGACGCCGCTTATGGTAGCCGCCGTCCATGGCAATACCAACGTGGTGAAGCTGCTGCTGGACAAAGGCGCCAACATCGCGGCCAAGTACAACGGCGAGACGGCACTGTTCATGGCGGCCGGGAGCGGCTACGTGGAGATTGTGAATCTACTGCTGGAAAAGGGAGCCGACTTTGAACCAGGGGACCGTGACGTCCTTCTGACGGGCGCTGCCAGCCGTGGCCAACTTAAAATTGTGAAGCTGCTGCTGGACAGGGGTGCCAACATCGAGGCACAGGCGACAGCCCGTCCATACGATGGTGATACGGCCTTGATCAGGGCGTCCTATGAAGGCCATTCCGAGATGGTCAAGTTGCTGCTGGATAGGGGCGCCAACATTGAGGCCAGGAACAAGGCTGGCGACACGGCTCTCATCGTTGCCGCCAATATTGGCAAACCAGAGGTCGTGAAGGTGTTGCTCGAAAACGGTGCCCAAATCGAAGCCAGGGACACCGACGGCTACACAGCATTATACTTGACGACTTTAAAGCAAAAAGTTGATGAAGAAGTAGTGAAACGGTTCGGGGCCAGCCCGGTCTATCAGGAACCTTTATCGCAACACACCGAAGTCGTTCGCTTGCTGAAACAGGCTCTTTCCCAGAAGCCTCTTGCCAGCCTTGCTGAAAGTGTCAATGATTTACAGAAGAAACCTTATGATGATGCCACTCGTGAAAAGGCCATCAAGCTTGCCGTCGGCCTGACAGCGCTTCCCCCTATTCCGGAGGATGCCCGCCAACTTTTTCTCCAGGCCTCGGCGCTAATCAAGCAGACGAGCACTGCCCAGGAGCTTCAAAAGCCCATTGAGCTATTGGGCAAAGCTCTGATAATTGCTCCCTGGTGGGGCAATGCCTACTACAACCTGTCGCGTGCGCAGGAACTGAGCGGAGACTATGACGAAGCGGTGAAGCAGCTCAACTACTACATTGAATTGAAGCCGTCAGACGCCGAGGCGTCCGAAGCCCGCTCCCACATCTCGATAATTCAGGCAGAGAAGGAGGCCACGGCG
Source organism: Candidatus Korobacteraceae bacterium (assembly GCA_049521655.1). GTDB lineage: Bacteria > Acidobacteriota > Terriglobia > Terriglobales > Acidobacteriaceae > TOLSYN. The sequence goes on along the minus strand of JBEKOO010000004.1, from coordinate 40,056 downwards.
CAAAGGAAACACCAGAACGAGAGCATGTTGGCGGTGAAGTACGTCAGCGGTGGCGTGACGCGGCTTCGCTACGACGATAAGCCTGCATGGTGGCATCCTGGCAGTGGGTACGGAATTGAAGATCTTTATACATACGATGTCCGGGAAGAAGAGCCGTTCTACGCCAACACATTCCGCATGCCGAATGGCAAGCTTCTCGTCATCACTCTGGAGGCCCAGTCCAACAATGGCATGTATGCAGGTGACAAGGTTCACGTCGGCGACATAACCAATAACTCCTGCACACAAGGTAGTGAGTTTGCTTTTGGTGAACGAAGCTACACAGAGCCATGCGGATTTCACTACGACGTCAGCGTTTCAAACCAACCCAATGCGACCGTTACGGTCACCTACCCGGCTACGGGTGCATCCGTCACGCTCCCGGTAGCCCTGCTCTATCGCGGCCGGGTTCTAAAGGCGACAGGGCCGTTCGGTAATTGCAATGGAACGGTGTATCAGGGTGGAACGCAGGCAAAAGTATTGCACTTCGACTGTGCTGTGTTCGATGCGGCGCGGGACCCCAACGTCAACGCCATGGGCCTGACGCCCACCAGCGTGACCATGTATCAACCCAACAAGAAGTAGGCGCGGAGCGCTGCTCTTTGCGCGTGGAGGAAGCGATGAAAAACCATTTGTTAGTGGCTATTTTTCTCGGGCTGGCTGTGATGGCGTTGAGTTCTCCAGCCGCGGCGCAGTGCGGCTGCTACTGCGGAGCCAACACCGGTCTCCCTTGCAGCGATCAAAAGTGCAAGCAGGCCTGCGGCTGGAAAGCACCAGCAGGGGGCGGCGGCCAGCCCGCCTATGACAATTCCGCAGCCAACGCCGCTGCTGCTGCCGCAGCGGCCGAGGCCGAGCGCCAGAGGCAAGCTGAGATCGAACGCCAGCGGCAGGAAGCCGAGCGTCAGCGACAGCAGGAGATTGAAGATCAAAGAAGGCACGATGAAGAAGCCGCCCGGCAGCGTCAATTGGAGTTCGACCGCAAGAAGCAGGAAGCCCTGAGCAGCATGAAGGGCATTGCCGAAGGCGAACTCGGGCTGAAAAACACCGGGTTGAGCGACAGCGGGCTGAAGGGTCTCGGCGATACCGGAGGCAGCTATGGGTTGAAAGATAACCTCAACTCGCCCGCTCCGGTCGCGGCCAAGAAGGGTTGCCAGTGGGGCGACCAGGGTTCTTCCGTCGTCGATCTCCGCTGCATGGGTCTGGACCCGAACAAGCCCATCGTTCTTGATCCGCATGTCGTCCGAGGCCAGGAGCGTGGATTCCCGGCGCAGGTCGATCCTGCCACTTTCCAGAATGCCAACTACAACAAAGGCTTCGCCGCGCTGATGCGGCTCACCTTCAGCGTCAAGGACGCTGCCGATGCGGTCGCATACTTCAAGGCAGCTCAGTTGCAGCGCCCCCACGATGCGATGGTGCGCAACGGCCTTCTGCTGGCGCAAGACATTCTGAAGGGCCGCCAGCAGAAGGAGCAGGAAGACGAGGCAAAGGCCATGCAGTCGCTCGATCACGGCGTGGCCGCGCTGATGGCGGGCGATGTGAAGACAGCCAACGACTCCCTGGAGCGCGCCCAGAAACTCGATCCACACAATAGCACCATCGCTCCCTGGTCGGGCCTGATCTCAGGCCTATCCGAGTACTACAAAGACGCTCCGGCAAGGAATCGCGACGCCGTCGAGCTAGTCGGCCATGCTCTGGTCTTCGAGTCGCGAGGCGAATTCAAGTCTGAAATCTTGGCTCTGCAAAAAGCTGCTTCCGCCCATCCCCATGATCTCTACGTCGAAAACATGCTTTGGCGAGCCCGCCATCTCGATCCCAAGAATCCAGACTATTCCAGCGTCGCGCCGGGTGCTGTCACGAAATATCCATCCGCAGCGGGCGGATTGAAGCCCGACGATTCCAAGTAACAGGTAATACGACGGCAGAGGAGAACGACTTTTCCAACCGCAAACGGGAAACAAGTCATGAGAGGGGAATTATGAAGCAAAGAACGATTCTTTTCGTACCTGTACTTATTCTGCTGTTATTCGTCAGCGTTACTCCAGCTCAGGCGCAGACAACGAATGCTGACTTCCAGCAGGCAGTGTCGGCCTATCAGCAGTCGTTCTCATCCGCCGCGGCCGAGAAGGTCATCAGGATGGCCGCGGCGATGCCTCAGCTACCACCCATTCCAGAAGAGGCGCGGCGGCATTTTGTTGGGGGCACCGTTCTCTTCAAGGACGCCAAATCCCTGGACGACTTCAAACAGGTTGTTGATGAATTCAAGCAGGCAGCTCACCTTGCCCCCTGGTGGCCGGATGCGCTCTACAACCTTTCTCTGGCGTTGGAGGCGGCCGGCGACTACAACAACGCCATTCTCAACCTGAAGCTCTATCTTTCGTTCAATCTCCCCAACGCCGACGCGAGGGCTGCCCAGGACAAAATCTACGCCATCGAGGCCAGGCAGGCGAAGGCGGTAAGAGAAGCCGCCAAGCCAAAGGAAGAGCCCGTTGCCGCTCGACCGCAGAACACCTTCGAAGATCTGCTCAGGAAGATTGATGGCAGGAGGTACTTGGCCAGTGAGGATAATCACATCGCACGAGCGATCGACATAAGAGGAAGGATTCTTGTGCTGGGAGCGATTTATTCGCCAGGAGCGCCCGTGAGTCGAGGCTTCCAGATGGGATATCACGAGTTTGGAGGAGAGCACAGCCGCTATGAGATACGCGATCGCGAATTCTCGGGCCCAGTGGGAGAGGCGCTCGGCTGCCAGGTCTGCCCCGTTGAAAATACTTTCACAATCCGCGAGGACGGCAGCACCATACGTCTGCGGATCCGGTTCAGCGACGGCCGGGTGTACGAGGAAATGTACCTCTGGCAGAGATGATGTTTCGCTGGATGGTCGCCTTGGCAGTATAGGTCCGGCCCTCACCAAGGCAGGTTTATCCGGGAGAAGTAACGGGAGATATCATGAAGACAAGAACGAGTTATTTCGTGCTCATATTGTTTCTGTTGTTATTGGCTGTTGCTTCCACTCAGGCGCAGACAACCAATGCTGACTTCCAGCAGGCAGTGTCGGCCTATCAGCAATCGCCGAACGACTTGAACAAAGCCGAGAAGGTTATCCGCATGGCCGCGGCGATGGACCAGTTGCCGCCGATTCCCGAAGAGGCGCGGAGACATTTCGTGCGGGGCACGGCGCTGTTCAAGGACGCGAAAACCATGGTTGATTATGATCAGGTCGCGGGTGAGTTCAAGCAGGCCGTTCATCTCGCTCCCTGGTGGCCGGATGCACGTTACAACCTAGCCCTGGAGCAAGAAGCAGCGGGCGTCTACGACTGGGCCATCGCCAACCTAAAGCTCTACCTTTTGTTCAAGCTCCCCGATGCCGACGCCGGAGCCGCTCAGAACAAAATCTACGCTCTTGAAGCCCTGCCACAAAAGTTGGAACCAGAAGCTGATGTTTCCAAACGAGTCACGATCAGTCAGGGTGTAATTGCCGGTCTGTTGATACGAAAGATACAACCTGTATATCCGCTTGAGGCAAGGCAGAACCAGATTCAGGGCAGAGTGGTACTGCGTGCTGTCATAGGCAAAGATGGTCGCATCAAGAACCTAACGCCCATATCAGGTCCGAAGGAGCTATTTCAAACCTCAATAGGGGCAGTGCAACAGTGGCAGTACAGGCCATACCTTCTCAAAGGCGAACCAGTTGAGGTGGACACGCAGATCACCGTGAACTTCGAGCTGCGCCCATAGGGCCCTTGATCCTGTCTTTGATCTCAACCTTGAAACTTTGAAACCATGAAACCTTGAGGAGAGAAATAACCATGAAGACAAGAACGATCATTTCCGTACCGATACTTCTTGTGCTGTTGTTTGCAATCATCATTCCCGCACAGGCACAGCCTCTGTCAAATCCCTCGTCCGGCGGAATCGGAGGTATTTTTTTGCTTCTGATTCTACTTGGCGCGATTTACGTTATCGGTATATGTGCTATTGCGATCTTCTACCGGCTGAGGTCGAAGATCATGAAATGGGTATCAAGCTGGCAAGATTGTTAAGCTGGCGGTGTCCGCCGTATTTCAGGCGATGGTGGAATGTTTGTAGAGCGACATACTACACAGGAGGAATGAGCCATGAAGCCAAGAACGATTGTTTCCGTACCTGTACTTATTCTGATGTCATTCGCAATCGTTATTCCCGCCCACGCGCAGTCGTCCACCTCGCAACATCCATCTCGGCCGCAGGCTGGGACACGAACCCTATCTCCTCAGGCCAAGCTGAATCAATACCTAGCCGATCTCCAGAACGCTCCTGATGACACTGCGCTGCGCGAGAGGATTATTAACCTTGTGCTGACGATGAAGCCTGCTCCGGCGATTCCGCAGGGAGCGCAGGACGAACTGTCCAACGGGCAGAGTGGCTTGGCAAAGACGGGGCCGTGGCGGGATGTGTATCGTGACGCACTTGCGCACTTTCAGCAGGCGGCTCTGCTGGCTCCGTGGTGGCCGGATGCGTACTACGGCCTCGCTGGCGTTCAGGAGAAACTGGACAAACTCGACGATGCGAGGACGAGCCTGAATCTTTATCTGCTGGCCGCTCCCAATGCCACAGATTTCGATGCGGTGCGAAAGAAGATCGCCGCGCTCGATCCTGAAGAGCGGCTGAAGCAGGCTGTCGCCGAAGTCAGAAGCAATCCGAACAACACGGCGGCACGCGAGAAAGTGATTCGGCTCGCGCTGGCGATGAAGTCTCCGCCGGAGATTCCGGAGGAGGCGCGCGAGCACTTCGTAATGGCGCAGGCATTCAAGGAGAAGGCAACGGTAAGCTCCGGCTTTGCCAGCGCCATTCAGGAATACAGGGCGGCCTTGCTGGCGGCTCCCTGGTGGGCAGAGGCATATAAGAAACTGGCCATCGTCCAGAAAGCTGCGGATCAATATGACGACGCCATCGCCAGCCTCAATCTCTACCTGGTGAGCCAGCCCTCCGACGCCCGCGACGCTCGCGATGAGATTTACAAGCTGAAGGCGGATAAGCAGGCGGCAGCGGAGCAGAAGAGAAAGCAGTGGGAAGAAGAAAACTCACCTCAAGCCATCGCTGCGCGAGAGCAGAAGCGCTTCGAAGACCTACTTAGGAAGATTGATGGCAGGAGGTACACCCATGCATTTCCACAAAATTATTTCAGTCCGTTAATAGGCGTTATTGATATCCATGGCAGGTTCTTTACAGAAGGAACAATTTATCCCCCCGAACTGGCAACCGCTGCCCCGAACCTTCTCCCAGGCTATCACCAAGGAAACCAAGTCGATATTCAAGGCCGTGTGACCAACAAGTCGTACCGTTCGGGACAAGTCGGTATTGATAAGCGGTACTCAATAAGCGAAGAAGGGGACACGATAACTTTGCATGTTTCGTCATTTAATCCGGCCCCTCAGCCCGACGAAGATTACGTCTACGTCTGGCAAAGATAAGGTTCCCTTGCATCATCACACAAGGGAGTCAAAAGAGTGAGCGATTCCAGAACATGCAGTATCACGGAGAAAGGAACTATGAAAGCAAGATCGATTCTTTCGGGACTTATGTTTCTTCCGTTGTTTTGCGCAATCGCCGTACCGGCGCGGGCGCAGACGGGCAGTTCGCAGCAGACGCTCAGCCAATATGTAGCCGATCTGCAGAACAATCCCAACGATACCGCTTTGCGGGCGAAGATCATCGGGTTTGTGCAGACCATGCGTCCTGCGCCTGCAATCCCCGAGGAGGCTCGCGGGCACTACGTGATGGCGGCGACGTTCATGGAGAAGGCGAAGGACAACACCGGCTTCGAGCGAGCGGTTCTCGAATACAAGGCTGCTTTGCTGGCTGCTCCCTGGTGGGCGGATGCGTATAAGAAGTTGGCCATTGCCCAGAAGGCAGCGGAGAAGTATGACGACGCTGTCGCCAGCCTGAACTTCTACTTGCTCACTCAACCTGCCGATGCCCGCGACGCCCAGGACGAAATCTATAAGCTCAAGGCACTGAAGGAATCGGCGGCAGACGATAGGAAGTTAGCGGAGCGGAAGGCAGCGGAAGAGCAACAACGAAGACGGCGCGAGGAAGAAGAAAATTCTCCACAGGGAAAGTTCGAAGCTCTGCTCAGGAAGATCGATGGCAGGAGATACACCTGTGAGATCCGTACAATTGACAGATCTGACAACGACGCCATAAAGACCGTAACATCTGTCATAGATATAAAGGGTAGGAGCTTCGTGCTTGGATACATCGGTGTTGTCAGACATCCCGACTACTTAGCAGCAGGAACGATTGATATCCAGGGCCGCGATACTGCCCTGAGTAGCTCTGGGTTCACCAAGCACTATATCATCGCCGAGGACGGTTCCAGTATTACTGAGCGTCCAACATATTTCCAAGGGCAAGAAGTGGTGACTGTTTATCTCTGGCAAAGATAAGGCTCCCTTGCGCTACTACTTAAGAGATCCAAAGGAGAGAGCAACTCCATAACACGCAATACCACGGAGGAAGGCGATGAGGCCAAGGACAATTCTTTCCGTACCCATACTTGCACTGCTGTTAGTCGCAATCGCGGCTCCCGCGCAGGCGCAGACGGCCAGCCCGCAGCAAACTCTCAACCAATACGTCGCCGATCTCCAGCAGAGCCCCAACGACATTGCTCTGCGGGAGAATATTATCGCTCTTGTGCAAACCATGCATCCGGCTCCTGCGATTCCGGAGGAAGCGCGGCGGCACTACGTTGTGGGAAAGACACTCTCCGACGGAGCCAAGAAGCCCGAGGACTTCAACGATGCCATTGCGGAGTACAGGAGCGCCCTGCTCGCAGCTCCCTGGTGGCCAGAGGCCAACCGCGACTTTGCCTTGACACTGGAGGCGGCAGAACGCTTCGACGAGGCTATCGTCTACGTGAAGCTGTACATGGCCACCAATCCCGGCGAAGAGCGCACTCGTGCCGCTCAGGATGAACTCTACAAGATAGAAGCCAGGCAAAAGCTGGCCGCCAAAGCAAGGGTAGAAGAATCCGCCGCCAAAGCCGACGCCGCTCCTCCTCAGAACAGCTTCGAAGATCTGCTCAGGAAGATTGATGGCAGGAGATACGTATCGAGACAATCCTTGGTCCTGGATGTAATTGGGAGGTTCGCCAAATTTGGCGCCATCAATACCCAGGGGACTTATGACAGCCCGCTGACCCCGGATTTCAGCTTCCAAATTATAGGTCGGGTGACCACCGTACAGCCCCCTGATCCTGGTGTATCGGGGTTGACCTGGATCATTAGTGAAGACGGGGAAAGCATCACCGAACGATATCGCTACAACGGAATGAATTACGACTACGTCTATCACTGGCAAAGATGAGGATCCCTTGCGCCGCCACTTAAGAGGCCAAAGAAGAGAGCGATTCCAGAACAGGCAGTACCACGGAGAACGACCATGAAAGTGAGAGCAATTCTTTCGGCACTTATGCTTCTTCCCCTGTTCTGGGCAATCGCTCTTCCAGCGCAAACGCAGGGGGCCAAACCCACTACCCCATCACACCAGCAGGCCGTCCCGCCGCCGCCCAAGGCTGCCGCCGGCCCCACGCTGGCCGAGACAATGCAACTCATTCAGAAAGAACTCAATGCGGTTGGCAAGCTCAGCTTTGTGGTCCATGTATTTGACAAAGAGGAAGGCAATGGAACCTCTAGGTATATCGAAGAGCTCAGCAAAGTGGTTGCCGATCCCGCCAGTTGCACCATCCGTTATCACGCGTGGGTATCGATGCATGGCGATGTGGTGCACGATGAAGACGAAACGCTCAGCCTGCACGATGTGCTTGGACTCTCAATGCTGACTAACGACCAGCATGAGAAACTGATTTTTGAAAGGGAGAAGGCGACCCCCGACGAAAAACAAACCTATTACACAAAATTTGTCCCGCAAATATATGTGGTGGTTATACGAACAGCTGGGAACAATGAAGAGGGCTTCAGTTTTGCTAGCAAAAAGACGGCCGAGCGCGTCAACATAGCCATGGCCCATGCGGTCGAGTTGTGCGGCGGCAAGAAAGACAAGTTTTAGGAGCGATTGCATCAAGAAAATATTGTGTGTCTTGTTGGTCATCTGTTTTGCGGTTCCGCTATACCTGGCAAAGATGAGATTTTTGAAAATCAAAACGGTGAAATGGCCAGAGGATCTGCTGGGCGACGACGAACTCTTCACCGTTGGAGCGAATGCGCCAAAGTTGGCTTATCGAGCGCTCGGGGATATATTCTCCGGTGGCCGGGCAATCAAAATAGAAATTCCGCCTAAAACAGAGATCGCTGTCGTTGAGTCGTATGTAGCCCACGTGAGGTGCTCCCCATGAGGCAATCCTCGCATAGCGCGATTCGCTGCCTTCTGCTCGTTATGCTCGCCGCGGCTTGTTCTCCACAAAATTCTCCTAATACAGGAGGAGGCAACCGCACGATCAATGGAATCACAATCCTTGCGCGAGATAACCACAGCAACATCAAAGCGAAGAACCCCACAACCTTGCGGATAGGGGCACGTCTGCCACTGCGGGTGGTCGCAAGCTGGGACATCCCGTATGTCGGAGATGTTACGGACAAAGTGACCATGAGCATCGATAATCCTGCGCTCGCGGAGCTGAACCAACAAGCCGTTTTGACAGCACGTCGGCCCGGAAAAGTGTTGATCAATGCTGTGCTATGTGTGGCCGACCAAGCCGGTAGCCATCAAGTGCTTGCCCCAACAGAGGCTGCCGGCACTCGTCCGGTCCTCAGATTCACGGACCAGATGGAATTGACGATCATTCAGTGAGCGGTTTGAATGGCGCTTAAAGTAGGTTACTCAGGGAACGAGAAATGCAGTAATTAGATTAAATGGCCGTGATGGCCTCGTTCGTCGAGCCCGAGAATATCCTCAATTGTAGATGGCGACAATACTGTCCTTGAAGCGCCGGCAGAGTACTCCTATTGGGGATTCTGCGAATGTTACTCCGCCCACTTGCGGCAACGCTCCTGAACTACCAGACGTTTCTTCGGCGTCAACTTCGCCCCAGCCTCGTCGCGTAATGACTTATCTGTTTCATCATCCGATGCCGCAGCCCCCAGACTCAGTCAGAGGTACGACTCGGCCGCATCCTTCGGAACGCCATCGCCGTTGAAATACGCCACGCCGAGATTGACTTGGGCTTCCGCCTCTCCCTGCTCAGCCGCCTCGCGCCACCAACGCACAGCCTCATCCTGATTCTTTGGAACACCAGTTCCGTTGGCATATGCCACTCCCAGGGGATACCGCGCTTGCGCGTCTCCTTGTTCGGCGCCCTTGCGGCACCAGCGGATGGCTTCGTCTTCATCTTTTGGCAGACTAATGCCAGTGTGATACGCATAGCTGACGTAATACTGAGCCTTTGCGTGTCCCTGCTCGGCAGCTTTGCGATACCACTGCGCAGCCTCAGCCTCGTCCTTTGGGACACCCTCGCCAGTCTCGTACATCACGCCAAGATTGCTGCAAGCTGCGCTTCTTTCTCGGTAATCTCCTTTCCGTGCGCAGCCAAAGCCGCTTCCATCTCCGGCTGCACCTGCGCGATGATCGCGGCAGAACCGGATCAGTCATGAACCAACTACATCACAGTCGGATACTCATAAAAAGAATGGACTTGCCAGAATGCGTACAGATCGGTACCGGTAAGCCGAAGCATCCAGAAATCAGATTAGCGCCAGCTTTTAGCGGAAGGGGTTGATGTAGGAGCTCCAGCCGCGGGTCAGGTAGTCGGAGAGGGTAAGCCCGGCGAGCAGGAAAAAGAAAAAGACGGCGGCAACCACGGCAACCTTGGTGAGCGCCGTCGAGTAGCGCAGCTCCATGAAGAACAAGAGCACCAGCAGCGCCTTGATGGTGGCGATGGTGAGCGCAACGATAGCGTTGAATGGCCCAAGCTCCAGGGTGGCGACAAAGACCGTCAGCGCGGTCAGCAGCAGCAGGGCGGCCCATACGGTAACAAACGTCCTGATGGTCGGATGTGCGTGTTCGCTCATTGCTCTTGTCTCCTGCCCGGCCCGAGCGGCCGGAGCGGCATCCTTTGCCGCGTACCGGTCATTGCCGGCTACCCGTTGTGGTGGTGGCTGATCAGATAGAGCAGCGGAAAAAGGTAGATCCACACCAGATCGACAAAGTGCCAGTACAGTCCCACCATCTCCACCGGTGAGTTGTACTCCGTGCTGAAGCGCCGGCGGGCATTGGCGATCAGCAACCAGGTCAGCAGTCCGGCGCCGATGATCATGTGGAGCGCGTGCATTCCGGTCATTGCAAAATACAGCGAGAAAAAGATCGAAACCTGCCGGGGATCGTAATTGCCCTCGTGCTCGAAGTGAAAGCCCGCTCCCGGAACCTCGTGGTGAAGCCAGTGTCCGTGATACTCCACGGCTTTCACGCCCAGGAAAGTAATGCCCAGAAGCAGCGTGAGGATCAGGAAGATCGCGGTCATTTTGCGATTGCCCAGCTTGGCGGAATGCACCGCCATCACCATGGTCAGCGACGAACAGATCAGCACCGCGGTGTTGATGGCGCCGAGCTTGATCTCCATCGTCTGGCTGCCCGCAACCCACGCGTTGTAATACGAGAGCCGGTAAATCAGGTAGGCGGCAAACATGCCGCCAAAGAACATGATCTCGGTGACCAGAAAGAGCCACATGCCAAACGTCGAGGTTGCCTTCTGCTGCTCGAGGTCGGCGAAGTGATGTTTCAGGTTGTGTACCGCAGTCTCGCTATCCGGCAACTTCAACCCCCTTGTCGATCCCGTGTTCGGGTGCGTCAATCTCGTCGTAGTTATAGGCTTCCCAGGTCACCACCGGCGTTTCATCAAAGTTGAAGGTCGGCGGCGGAGAAGCGGTCATCCACTCCAGTCCAGCGGCGCGATAAGGATTCGGTCCCGCGTCCTTGCCGTATTGCAGGCTCCATGCGAAGTAAATCATCGGCATCAGGAAGCCAGCCGCCAGAATCGATGCGCCTGCCGTCGAGAGCACGTTCAGCACCTGGAACTCGGGCGGATAGGAATGGTAGCGGCGCGGCATTCCCAGGTAGCCAAGCAGAAACTGCGGGAAGAAGGTGAGGTTGAAGCCGACGAACACCAGCACCGCACTGAGCTTGGCGAATGCCTCGGGATACAGCTTGCCGGTGATCTTGGGCCACCAGAAATGCAGGGCACACATGAAGCCGGTGACTCCGCCGCCCACCATGACGTAGTGGAAATGCGCCACCACAAAGTAGGTGTCATGCACGTGCAGGTCAAGTCCTACCGCCGCAAGAAAGATGCCGGTGAGTCCGCCGATGGTGAACAGGCCGATGAAGGCAAAGGCGTAGAGCATCGGCGTTTCAAAGGTAATCGAGCCCTTGTAGAGCGTGGCCGTCCAGTTAAACACCTTCACCGCCGAAGGAATCGCCACAAAAAATGAGAGCATCGAGAAGATCAGCGCGGCGTAAACGGAGATCCCCGCGACGTACATATGATGGGCCCACACCAGGAATCCCAGCACCGCAATCGCGATCGACGACATGGCGACGAAGTCATAGCCAAATATCCGCTTACGCGAGAAGCAGGCGATCACCTCGCTGATCACGCCCATGCTGGGCAGAATCATGATGTAAACGGCAGGGTGTGAGTAGAACCAGAAGAGATGCTGGAAGAGCAGCGGATCGCCGCCCAGGCGGGCATCGAAGATGCCGAAATGGAAGATCCGCTCCAGCGCCACCAGCACAATCGTGATGGCCAGCACCGGCGTGCCCAGAACCATGATCACCGAGGTCGCATAATGCGCCCAGATGAAGAGTGGAAGCCGTCGCCAGGTCAGCCCCGGGGCGCGCATGCGATGCACCGTGACGATGATGTTCAATCCCGTGAAGATCGATGAAAAGCCGGTGATGAAGACACCGATCGCCGCCGTGATCACGTTGGTATTCGAATAGGTGGTCGAGTAGGGCGTGTAGAAGGTCCAGCCCGTATCCAAACCCCCGGTGAGGATCGAGTAGAGAATGAAGCCGGCCCCGATGATGTAGATGTACCAGCTCGCCAGGTTTAACTTGGGAAAAGCCAGGTCCTTCGCGCCGATCATCATGGGAACCAGGAAGTTGCCAAAGACCGCCGGCACCGATGGGATCAGGAAGAGAAAGATCATCACCACGCCATGCATGGTGAAGAGCTTGTTGTAGGTGTCGGAGAGCACCAGGTCGCCCGCCGGAGTCAGCAGTTCCAGGCGGATCAGCATGGCGAAGAATCCGCCAAGGAAGAAGAACAACGTGATCGAGATCAGGTATAGCAGCGCAATGCGCTTGTGGTCGGTGGTCAGCAACCACGACTTGATCCCGTAATCCGCGTTCAGGTAATTCGTCTTCGGTTCGGTGGAATGGCTCGCTGTTTCCATGATTCGCCCTCTACTGCTTTGCCGCTGGCTGTACCGGCGTGGCTTGGGTTGCTTTCCCGGCCGGAGCCGACGTCTTGTCGCTCTTGGCGGCCGACGATTCGGCCTTGGGAGCGACTGGATAGTCTCCCGAGTTGGGTTCGCTGACCGGTATCGGCAGATTCGCCGAGCCATTGCCGAGCGCTTTGATGAATGCAACCAGCCCGATGACTTCCTCTTCGCTCAACTGGCCTTGAAAGGTCGGCATGATGTTCTTAAAGCCGCTGACAATCTTGGCGCCGGGATTCAGAATCGACTCGCGCACGTAGCTTTCGTCGGCGGTGATGGTGCGTCCGTCGTCGAGCAGCACCGGCTTGCCAAAAACTCCGATCAGGTTTGGGCCGCGTCCCGCGGCGTCGGCGCGATGGCACATCGAGCAGCCGTATTGCTGAAAGCTCTTCTCTCCCCCCGAAGCCAGCGATCCATCCACCCCGCCGGCGGCCCAGCGATCGTAATCCGCCGGGTCCATCACCACCACATCGCCCACCATGCCCGAGTGCTGCGTCCCGCAATACTGCGAGCAGAACAGGTGATAGCGCCCGGGCACCGTGGGATGGAACCACGTCGAGGTATAGCGTCCCGGCAACACATCGGCCTTGATGCGGAAGGCGGGAATGAAGAAGCTATGGATCACGTCCTGCGAGGTCATGATCATGCGTATGTCGCGTCCGGCGGGAACGTGCAGTTCGTTGATCTCGCGCTGACCCTCGGTGTGCTGAAACTTCCACATCCACTGCTTGCCGACGGTGTAAATCTCCGTTGACCCCTTGGGCGGACGCGTCTGCATGAAGAAGATCGCCGCCGACCACACGAAGATAATCATCACAATCCCCAGTGGGATGCCCGTCCAAAGCAGCTCCAGCGCAGTCGAGCCGTGGATCTGGGTCGCGTGCGGATTGCGTGATTTGCGGTAACGGATGGCAAAAAACAGGATCAGCACGGCGATCAAACAGGTGAAAAAGGCAGCCAACGCGACGAGGAAGAAGTACAGTGCGTCAACGTGTCCCGCCATGTTACTGGCGCGCGCCGGAAAGAGTGGCAAATTTGACCACATATCGATTTATGCCCCTCCTGTTCCAGTACCTTGATCGTGCTTCTCTTTGCGAAACAGCGCCACGATGAAGCCGCCCAGCACAATGACCGTGGTGAGACCGGCCAGCCGGATAATGTTCACGATGGTCGCACCGTAACGGCCGGTGCGCGGATCGTAGTGATAGCAGTAGAGCAGCACCTGGTCGGCAAGCGACCCGATCTTGTTCTGCGAAGCCTCGACGATGCCAAGGCGCAGGTCCTTGGCCGAATACTCCACCCCGTAGTAATACTGCGCGATCTTGCCTTCGGGCGTGATCAGGATGATTCCGGCGGCATGGGCAAACTGGTCCAGTTTGGCGTCATACCGGTAGCGCCAGCCCGCCGCCGCAGCCAGCGCCGCAATCTGCGACTGCTCGCCGGTCAGGAAGTGCCATCCCTTGGCTGCCTCGGGATTGCCCAGCTTCTTCAGGTACATCTCTTTCTTATTGGCTGCCAGTTGAGGAGTCTCGCGCGGATCGATGCTCAAGGTTACGATGTCAAATTGCTTGCCCGGCACAAAGCGCATCACCTTCAGCGCCGAAGTCAGTCCGTTCAGCACCTCGGTACATAGCATCGGGCACTCGAAGTACACCAGGTTGAGAATCACCGGACGGCCATGATGGAAATAATCGCCCAGTTGCACCGTCTTTCCCTGTTCATCCTTGAACGTAAGATTTAGCGGCAATTGCTCGTTGAGGCGCTGGTCAATGCCCACTCCCTCCAGCCCCGGAGGAGCAACCGTCTTGGTCTCCGGCGGAGTGAATATCTGCGCCCCGGCAAAGCTGCACAGTGCCGCTGCCAGCGCGAGGCTGACCGCCATCTTTCGAATTGTTCTGCATCCTGCTCCGTGTTCCAACATCATCTCTAGTCCCCGCGAAGCTGTCGCGGTTGCTGCGCCGCCTACTTTGCCGCCTCGGGATTCACGCCTTCGGGCGCTGCGGACGGAGATGCGTACTCGCGTCCCGCGCCGGGGTAGTTCGTCAACACCTGGCTGCCCCCGCGCACCGGAAGAGCGCTGACGACTTCCTTCATCGCCTGCTCAATCGGCGGGTGCACGTTGCCTTGCGCGTCTTGCCATGACGGGGCCGTCAGCGCTGCCGATTCCTTCAACAGAAAGCTCGTCATCTCGCCCGTGTCATCAACCTGCAGGCGCGGCTCGGAAAATTTTTGAATGTTGACGTTCGCCGTGTTGGTCAGGACTCCGGCGCGCGACGCAACCGTCTTCGGCGCCAGCGGGCTCAGCTCCGGATCGTGCTTTTCGGCGATCCTCGTCATGCCAACATACATGCCAAGAACGCCTAGGTGAATGCACACCGCAAAGATCGCCAGCACGAGGAAGAAGATCAGAATGCCGCGCGCTCCAAGATCGCTCCTGTCGTAGACAACGCTCGGATTGCGCGGCTCACCGTTTTCGTGATCGTGATTAGTGGCCATGGCTCGCCTCCCACAGGCGCGGCAGCATCGGCTCGGTAACCACCAGCAACGGACGCTTGCCAAGTTGCCGGAAGAACATTCCCAGCCAGATGCTCACCAATGCAAGCGGCGCCACAAAGTAGGTCCAGTGATAGGTAAGGTGGTGGGCGTTCGCGCCGCTGCCCGGAAATGGATTCGGCGCCACCAGCCAGTACAGATCCACATAGCGCATCACCAGCACCAGCAGCGCAACCGGAAGCAACTTCCGCGCGTCACGCTTGAGATCGCGCGAGAGCAGCAGCAGGAAGGGCAACACAAATTGCAGAAAGACGAGCGCCAGCGCCACCGTCTGCCATCCGCCGTGAATGCGGTCCAGGTACCAGGTAATCTCTTCCGGAAGATTGCCGGCCCAGATGATCAGCCACTGCGAATAGCTGAAGTAGGCCCAGACCATGGTAAAGGCCAGCATCAGCTTGCCGTAATCATGCAGTTTGTCTGGCCCGAGAATTCTGTCGTACGGGGCAAGGCCGCGCAGCGAGCACAGAATTACGATGAGCAGCGCCATCATCGACAGCATTTCGCTGATCATGAAAAACATCCCGAAGATCGTCGAGTACCAGGCCGGATCGAGCGACATCACCCAATCCGTGCATGCCAGCGTGATGGTGAGGCCGTAGACCAGTATCCCCGGCGCAGCCCAGACCTTGAGCTTCTGCCAGACCCGCGGCGAAGCATCGCCATCCTGTTGCAACGAGCCCTTGCGCAAGGCCAGCGCCCACAGATTCCAGATCGCAAAATAGATCACCGCGCGCACCGTCCAGAATGTTTCGTTCAGATACGCGCCCTTGGCGGCTACCGAATGATGCGTGGCGACGAAGGCCGGGTCCAGCCAGATGTAAAGGCTGTGCCGTCCCAGCCAGATCGGCAGAAAGAGAATCGTGAGCAGCGGGAGGTTTCCCACTGCGGCCTCCATGACGCGGCGGCCAATCATCCACCAGTTGCCGCCCGTCAGATGGCCCAGCATCAGCAGCGCCAGCGAGCCCAGGGAAAATCCGAGCACCAGCATGTAGCCGATCAGATAGCCGCGGAAAAACTGCTGGCTCGATACGAAGGCTCCGGCAATGGCCGCAATGGCCGCCACCAGGCCAAGCGCCAGCCAGCGCGCGGAAAGCGATGCAATCTCCGCCGGCGGCTCAAAGCGGTAGGAAGCGGGATAGGTCGTCGTGCTCATCTACTTCGCCTCCGTATTCTGCGACCCTGCATTGATGGCCGCCACAGGCTTGGCCGCTTGCGAGAGCTGCAATGCGCGGATGTAGGCTGCGATACGCCAGCGGTCGGCCACCGGAATCTGCGCCGAGTAATCGCCCATCGCACCCCAGCCGTTGGTCATCACGTTGAAGAAGTGTCCCACCGGAGCCTTCATCAGCCGCGGCTCGTAGTACGAAGGAGGGTTCTTGAAGCCACGCTGCACCACCATCCCGTTGCCGTCACCCAGTTGTGAATGGCAGGGCGAGCAGAAAATGTTGAAGCGCTCGCGTCCGCGCGCCAAATCCTTTTCGCTGATCGCAAAAGGAAACTGATCGGCCTCCTTGCCATCCACCTTCCCGGTATAGAGCAGCGGATCGTCCTCCAGTTGCCCGCGTGCGATCGTTCCCTCCACCGGCGCACGCGCCGAACGGCCATCGGCATAAAACTCGTTTTCGCGCAGAGGAATGAACTTGGGCTGGTTGTGCATGTCTTCTCTGCAGGAGGCCAGCAACAAGAGGCCGGCCGCACCCAGCAGCAGAATCGCCGCGCGGCGCGCCGCCTGCTTGCCAACAATTTTCCGGTCCATCGCTTGGTGTGCCATGAGCTAGTCGGCGACCTCCGCGACATCGATTGCATCCGTCGCCTGCAAAAACCGCGTTGTCTCTTGCAGGTTAAAGTTGGGATCGGCCGCCTCTATGCAGAGGAAGAAGCGATCGCGGCTGGCCGCGGTGAAGCGCGGATGATTAAAGATCGGGTGATAGGGCTGCGGCAGCCCGTTCAGAGTCAACATTCCCACCACCGCCGTGATGCCCGCGAAAAGAATCGTCATCTCGAAGGTGATGATGATGAACGATGGCCATGAGTTCAGCGGGCGTCCGCCAATGTTGAGCGGAAACGCATACACGTGAATCCAGTACTGCATAAGAAATCCGCTGAGACCGCCAAGGATTCCGCCGATCAAGGTCAGCAGAGGCACCTGCGTTTTCTTGAAGCCGATAGCGTCGGCAGCTTCTTCCAGCGGAAACGGCGAGTATGCGTCCATGCGCCGGTAGCCGGCGTCGTGCGCCTTCCTGCAGGCGATCACCAGTCCGTCGGGAGTTTCAAATTCCGCTACGATTCCGTGCAGTCCCGCATCAGTCATGGGCGGCCACCTCCTCGCTCAGCTTGGACTGCGGCAACAGCGTGCGCATTTCAAAGATGGTGATCATCGGCATCAGGCGCACGAACAGGAACATCGCGGTGAAGAACAACCCGAGCGTCCCGGCAAAGATCGCATAGTCCCAGCGGGTGGCCACGTAGGAGCCCCACGAGGAGGGCAGAAAGTCGCGACTGAGGCTGACGACGATGATGACGAAGCGCTCCAGCCACATGCCGAACAGAACCACGATCGAGGCGGCGAACAGCATCGGCGGGCTCATTCGTACCTTGCGAATCCAGAGTAGTTGCGGGATGAGAATGTTGAAGGCAATCAGGCACCAATACGCCCACCCCATCGGTCCGAACGCCCGGTTCATAAACATAAACCGCTCGTAGAAATTGCCCGAATAGTAGGCATAAAAGGCTTCCATCGAGTAGCCATAGGCGACGATCAATCCCGTGCCAAGCATGATCTTGGCCGCGTTGTCCAGGTGGCGCAGGGTGATCATGTCCTGGACCCCGTAAAAGTAGCGGATCGGAATCGCCAGCACCAGCACCATGGCAAAGCCCGAGTAAATTGCGCCGGCGACAAAGTACGGCGGAAAGACCGTGGTGTGCCAGCCCGGAAGGATGGAAACTGCGAAGTCGAAGGAGACCACCGTGTGCACCGAGAGCACCAGCGGCGTTGCCAGCGCGGCCAGCAACAGATAGGCGCTCTCGTAGCGCTTCCAGTGGCGCGCCGAACCGCGCCATCCCATCGCCAGCAGTCCATAGATGGTCTTTGCAACCGGGTTCGTCGCGGTATCGCGGAAGGTCGCAAGGTCGGGAATCAGTCCGACGAACCAGAACAGCGCCGAGATCGTCGCGTAGGTCGAGACCGCAAAGACGTCCCACAGCAGCGGACTGCGGAACTGCGGCCACACTCCCATGGTGTTGGGATAGGGGAAGACCCAGTAGGCCAGCCACGGGCGGCCCATGTGCATCAGCGGGAACATGCCGGCGCAGGCCACGGCGAAGAGCGTCATCGCCTCGGCAAAGCGGTTGATCGAGTTACGCCAGCCCTGCTTGAGCAGCAGCAGAATCGCCGAAATCAGCGTCCCGGCGTGGCCGATACCGATCCACCAGACAAAGTTGACGATGGCGAAGCCCCAACCCACCGGAATGTTAATGCCCCAAATGCCGACGCCGCGGAAGAACAGGTAAGACATGGCGAACAGCATCAGGTTCAGCAGGCCAAAGAAGAAGGCAAAGCCTCCGACCCAGCCCAGCGTAACTGGCCGCCGCAATACGATCGAGACGATTTTATCGGTGATCGTCTCCAGAGTATGGCCGGGCGTGAGAACCGGCGACTGCCCCGGCAGGAGCCGTTCCAGCGTCGCGGAAGCGTTAGTATCCGGAACTTGTTCCATGATCCTCTACGACTCCAACTCGGGATTCGGGTTTCGCACCGCAGCCAGATACGTGGTTCGCGGGCGGGTGTTAAGCTCTTCGAGCAGTCCGTAATTCCGCTGCGAGGCCTTCAGCTTCGCAACCCGGCTCTTCGGGTCATTGAGGTCGCCAAAGACAATCGCCTCTGCCGGGCACGCCTGCTGGCAAGCCGTCAGCACCTCGCCGTCGCGCACCTTCCGGTTCTGCTCTTCGGCATCGATCCTGGCGTGGGTGATGCGCTGCACGCAGTAGGTGCATTTCTCCATCACGCCACGGCTGCGCACCGTCACCTCCGGATTGCGCTGAAACTTCAACTGCGGCGTATCGAAATCGGAGAACAGCAGGAAATTGAAGCGCCGCACCTTGTATGGGCAATTGTTCGAGCAATACCGGGTGCCCACGCAACGGTTGTACACCATGTCGTTCAGGCCTTCGCTGGAGTGCACCGTCGCACCCACCGGACATACAACTTCGCAGGGAGCGTCCTCACACTGCATGCATGGCACCGGCTGGAAGTATGTATTCGGATTCTCCGGCGAACCCTCGTGGTAGTTGTCGATGCGCAGCCAGTGCATGATGCGGCCGCGCTTCACCTCTTCCTTGCCCACCACGGCGATGTTGTTTTCCGCCTGGCATGCCACCTCGCAGCTCTTGCATCCGATGCAGGAGTTCAGGTCGATGGCCATGCCCCACTTGAGTTCGTTGTACTGGTAGGGCTCATACAGCGTCAGCCCCGGCGGCGGGGCCTCCACCTTTTCGTGGGCAAAGCCGGGACGCTTGATGAACTCCTCCAGGGTCGCCGCGCGCACAATCGCCCTGCCCTCCATCGCCTGGTGTCCCTGCGGAGACGCCAGCCCAAAATGGCCGCCGGTGGCCCGCAACTTCAGTCCGCCCGCATACCACATTGCATTGGAGGCACGCAGTTGGTAGCCGCTGAAGCCGATTCCCGAGCCAACCCTGCCCGCCTTCTCTCGGCCGTATCCCAGGCTTACCGTCACCGCACCGTCGGGATGCCCCGGCGTAAGCCAGATGGCGCCCTTCACCTTGCGGCCGTTCAACTCCAGCTCCACTTCGTCTTCGCTTTTCAGATTCAGCTTCTTGGCCGTGGCCACGCTCATCAGCACGGGATTGTCCCAGCAGATCTGGGTCATCGGCTTCGGAGTCTCCTGCAACCAGCCGTTGTTGGCAAAGCGTCCGTCGTAGATCGTGGCGTCGCGGCGGAAGATAACCTCCAGCCCGCTCGTCGGCTCTGGCGCTGCCGGCAATGCTACCTTCGCGCTCACCGTCTTCGGCGCAAAGGCCGAAGCCGCCACGAATCCATCGCACAGCGAACGCTCCCACCAGCTCTTGAAATCCCCGTTGTGTACGCTCTGCCAGTAACGCTGCGTCAGCTCATGGCTGGACGCCTCGTTTTCATTGCTCACGAACTCAATCAGCTCGCTCTCGCTGTGTCCGTTGTAGAGAGGCGCGATCAGCGGCTGAATAAAACTCACCGTGCCGTCAAACGAGCGCGTGTCGCCCCACTGCTCCAGGTAGTGAGTACCGCTCGCGTGCCAGTGGCAATACTTCGCGCTCTCGTCCTGGTAAAGCCCCAGGTGCACCCGCAATGCAACCTTGTTGAAGGCGTCAAGAAAACCGAAGTCCTGGGGCGCGTCGTAGACCGGGTTCGTGTTCAGCACCAGCAGCATTTCCACCTTGCCGGCGCGCATCTCTTCCGTAAGCTGGCGAAGCTGCTCGACCTTCGGCAAGGCCGCAAATGGATCCACCGGCTCGGTGTAGCTCACCGTCTTGCCCACCGCGCCCAGCGCGCCGTTGATGGCGTGCGCCAGTGCGTGGGTCGCCGGAGTCTGTGTATCGCCCACCACCACCAGGGCCGCGCCGCGATTGGCCTGCAGATCCTTTATCAGCGCCGCCGCAAACTTCTTCTGCCCACTCTTGAATTCGCCGCCGGCCTGCGCCGCACCCAACGCCGTGGCCAGCGCGCGGGCAAACTGCTCCACTTCGCTCGCCTTCAAATGTAGCCGGTGATCGGCCTTCGCCGCGGTGTTTGTCGTCGCACTCTCCACGGCATAGAAGCGCAGCATCTCCTCTTTCAGCTCGGGACGCCGCCGCCGTGAAAACTCTCGTGTGTATTTGTGGAAGCCGGGAAAGCCCGACGAGAGAAAATCTCCATCCAGCGAGAGCACAACCTTGGCACTGGAAAAGTCGTAGACCGTCTCCACCGGCTGGCCGAAGGCCATCTGCGCGCCCGCGTACACGTTGTCGCGATTCACCGCCTCCCACTGGTACCACTTGGCCTGCGGATAGCTCTTCAGCAACTCCTGCATCTGCGCCACCAGCGAAGGCGAGGATGTCGCCCCGCTGAGCACTCGCAAGCCCGCGCCGCCCTTGGCCTTTTGCGCCTTCACCGGGGCGCGTAAATTCGACAGCAGCTCCGGCCACGTGCGCATCTCGCCCAGATAGCTATTGGTCTGCGAGCGGTCGGGATCGTACATCGTCAGCACGCTCGCCTGGTTGAAGACGTCGGTGCCGCCCAGCGAGGCGGGATGCTGCGGATTGCCCTCGATCTTCGTCGGACGCCCTTCGTGACTCTCCACCAGCAAGCCGGTGCCGTAAACTCCCAACGGCATAGCCGTGGCATAAAAAAGAGGCTTGCCGAGAAGTAGATTTTTCGGCTGCTTCACGTAGGGCACAATCGCTTCCAGCGGTTGCTTGGTGCAGGCGCTCAATCCGGCCAGCGCCATCGAGGCGCCCATGATCTTCATGAAGTCGCGGCGCGAACTCTTGTCCGTCCACTCCGAGGCGTGCTTGGGGAACTCGCGATGCAGCATCTCCTCAAACTCAGGAGTCTGCGCCAACTCATCCAGGGTGCGCCAGTACTTCGGCCCACGAGCCTGGCTTAACTTCTCGCGCACCTGGGCAAGCTCCAGCGCCCGCGGCCGGAGGGCCGTCTGTTGGCCCGTACCCGTCTCCCCGCTCTCCAGCTTGTTCTTCTTGCCGGGACATACATCGCCAATTCCAGTTTTCCGCACGTTATCCATTCGCTTCGATTCCACTCGTCAGTTTCTCTGCTTCGGCTTCCGCCGCCAGGCCGCGGTGCAGCGCCCTCGCCGCACTGCTTCAGCCGCTCAGCGGTGGCAGGTGTTGCAACTGGTAATGTCGCGCGGTGAGCGTACGTTGTTCGCCTTCACCAGGTAGGTGCCAAGTCCGTCTACTCCCTCCTGGCTGGTGAACGTTTTGTACGCGTCACCCTCGCGAATCGTAACCGGATGCTCTTGCGAAGGCTCTTCGTAGGCCATGTTGAAAATCTGGTCGCCCATCGTCGCCGGATCCTTCGGGTCCTGCTTGACGTAATGCGGCCGCAGATTCTTCTCCGGCGAGCGATGGCAGTTGATACACCACTCCATCTGCAACGAAGCCTGGTTATACATCAGCGGCATTTTGTCCACCCGCCCATGGCAGGTGTTGCAGCCAACGCCTTTGTTCACGTGAATGCTATGGTCGAAGTAGGCGAAGTCCGGCAGATCGTTGGCCCGCGTCCAGCTCAGGCTGCGTCCGCTGCGATAGCTTTCGCGCACCGGCTCCAGCATCGGCGCCGCCGTCCATATCTGCGAGTGGCAATTCATGCATGTCTTGGTGGGCGGTATGCCCGCAAAGCCGGAAACCTCAACCGAGGTGTGGCAGTAGCGGCAGTCAATACCCAGCCCACCGACGTGATGCTGATGAGGAAACGGAACCGGCTGCGGACGTGCAACACCCGCATAGGTGAAGTAAGGCGAACGCTGCAACTGCAACGCCGCCCACAGCAGGCCAACCACCAGGATCACTCCGCCCAGGATGGATGCCTTTGCAATCGAGTTGGCACTGCGATGAAAGATCTGCGCCATGAATGGAAACTTGTCCGTTACGTCCCTGCCGGGGCCTTCGCCCAGACTAAAGTGAGGAACTCAGTAAGCGCGCCGGAAGCTCTACCGATCTCCGGGAGCGCCTTCGTTCCTCTTCGCCGTATGTGACCTTGTAATGCGCCGGTGTGTGACGTAAGTCACGAGAACAACGGATTATAGCAGGAGCAGCAGGGCTGCCAACCCGTTGCCATGAAAAAACTACTCGATGCCCGCAATGCACTTCATGAACTCTTGCCTGGATCAAATTTATATTCCCGGGAAAATGATCTTGCAGCGTCGTTACCGCACATCCATTCGCACAGCCTCATCGAGCTCGAATCTCTTCCGAGGCTGATTAGAATTAAGATGCAGCTACGCGCGATTTGAGTGCAGATTTTTCACTGTGCAAGAATTGGCTGGCAGGGAATCGTCCCAATTCGAAACGTAAATCTGGAGCAGATAAACAAGAATTGTCTTACGGAGTCATCATTCAGCAAAGTCTTCCGGCAAGCCAGCCGCCCCGTCCTTGCCATCGCGCTACGTTCGCCCTCAGTTGTTCAGGTAGAAGTCCACCGTAACTTCCATCTTCACCACGATTGGCTCGCCATCTCGCTCGGCCGGTCTGTACTTCCACTCCTTCACCGCAAGGATGGCGTTTTCGTCGAGTCCATAGCCGAGGCCTTTCACCACTTTCGCATTGATTACGTCACCCTTTTTGTCCACCACAATTGCCACCGTGACGCTGCCTTCAATCTTCCTTTTCCTGGCCTCTGCCGTGTAGTCCGGGTTGGCCACTTCGGTGAGCCGCGGCGGAGTGATCTCGTCGGTGATGGCGACAGCCTGCTCGATGGCCTGGGCTTTGGCGTCTGCTTTGGTGTCTGACGCCGTGCTCTGCGCGGCCGCGCAGAGCATGAAGAGAGCAACAATGACTGCTGCAAGAATGCGTTTCATGGGACGCCTCCGTGCCGCGCGCCACAACTACCCGCGGCGGATCTGATTTCCCACGAATATTTCAGCGCTCTCCGCCGATGCGTGCAGTGACCCAGCGCACAGTGCTTGGCCCATCCGCCACCGCTCCTCTCTCTACGAGAGCACCATCATCTTCGGCTCCGTCATCTCCTCGATGGCATAGCGAATGCCCTCGCGTCCGCATCCGGAATCCTTCACTCCGCCGTAGGGCATGTGGTCGATGCGGAAGCTCGGTACGTCGCCGGCGATGACGGCTCCGACCTCCAGCTCGACCCAGGCGCGCATCAGGCGGCCGATGTCACGGGTAAACACTCCTGCCTGCAAGCCGTAGGGCGAACGGTTCACGCAAGCGATGGCCTCACCGAAATCGTCATAGGCTTCCACGGTGACCACCGGCGCGAAGATCTCCTGGCAGTTGACGCGCTGCGCCTCGCTGGTTCCGGTCAGCACCGTGGGAGTAAAGAGCGTGCCGTTGCGCTTGCCTCCGCAGACCGCCTTTGCGCCCTGCGCCACGGCCTCGGCGACCCACTCTTCGGCCCTCTCGGCGTCCGCCAGCCGGATCATCGGACCAACGTCGGTGGACTCATCGGCGGGATCGCCAAGCCGGAGCTTTCGCACCGCCGCACCAAGCTTCTCGACGAATCCATCAAAGACCGTGCGCTCCACGAAGATTCGCTGCACGCTGATGCAGCTTTGTCCGGCGAAGGCAAAGCCGCCGCTCACGCAGCGCGCAACCGCGTGCTCCAGATCGGCGTCGGAGTGAATGATGCATCCGGCGTTTCCGCCCAGTTCGAGCGCAACGCGCTTTTTGCCGGCGCGCGCCTTCAGCGCCCAGCCCGCGGCCGCTGAACCGGTGAAGGTAAAGAGCTTGATGCGCGCGTCCTCGATCAGCGGCGCCGCCGTTTCGGCCGTCATCGGAAGTACGCTGACCGCCTCCTGCGGATAGCCCGAGCGCGCCACCACGTCGGCCAGCATCAGCGCCACCATGGGAGTCTTGGTCGCGGGCTTGAGCACGATTGAGCAGCCGGCGGCAAGTGCCGGCGCAATCTTGTGCGCCACCAGGTTCAGCGGAAAGTTGAAAGGCGTGATCGCCCCCACGGCTCCCAGCGGAACCCGGCGCAGCAGCCCAAGGCGATTGGCGCTCACCGCCTGCGCATCCAGCGGCAGCAGATCGCCATTCAGCCGCGTTGTCTCTTCCGCCGCGTATTGAAAGCAGAATGCCGCCCGCTCCGCTTCGCTGCGCGCAGCGCGAATCGGCTTGCCCGCTTCGGCCGAAATGCATTGCGCAAACTCTTCGAGGCGCTCGATCAACTCGGCGGCGATCATTGCCAGCGCCTTCTGGCGCTCGTACGCAGCCAGCTTACGGGTCACGGTAAAGGCCTTGTCAGCAGCCTGGATGGCCTCTTCGACATGCTCCGGCCCAGCCAGCGAAACCCGTCCCACAACCCGCTGATCGAAGGGAGAAGTCACATCGGCAATTTGAGAGGAAGTAAGCCACTGCCCTGCGAGACAGAATGCATAAACTCCGGTGCTGGCGGCAGTGCGTGACTCAACAGTACTCACGTCGGACACATTGCGGTTCATGACATGTAATGTTACACCCGCCGCCTGTCTGCCAGAGTGCGCACCGGCACAGAAGGCTGACAGCGCTTTTCCCGGCGCAACCGCTCCACATCGGATAGTTGGAGACCACCCGCTTCGCGCCGACAACCGTCCATCCCTACCCGTCAAAAAGAAATGTCTCCAGCGCTTTGTGGACGTGCAGGCTTCCGTTGTAGTCGATGTATCCCCTTTTGCGAAACCGGTTCATGAAATAGCTGATCCTGGAACGCGTCGTTCCAACCATTTCCGCCAGGGTCTCCTGATTCACCTTCGGAATGCCCGGTTCCAGCTCTGCCTGCCGCCCGAAATCCGTCAGGATCAGGAGCAGTCGGGCCAAACGCTTTTCGCTGGTGTTGCAGACCTGATCTACCAGGTCCTCCTCGATTCTTCCGATGCGGAACAAGAGATGTGCGGTGAAGAGCTTCGCAAAGGTCGGCTCTTTTTGAAGGATCCTTACCATCTTCGATCTTTCCACCCGGGTGATCGTGGAGGGTCGAATCGCTGTTGCGCTCGATGTTCGCAGCGATCGCCTGGTCAGGCAGCCCTCGCCAAAGAAATCGCCTTGCCGCAGAATGGCGATCACGGCTTTCTTTCCACTCTTGGATACCACCGTCAGCTTCGCGTTGCCATTCTGGATGTAAAAGATAGCGTCGGCTTTATCGCCCTGATCGAAGATTAATTCTCCGATGTGGTATTCCTGCGTGGTCGATTGAGCGTCGATACTTTTCGATGAACCCAGATAGTTAAACGCAAGAGAATTCTGGTCGGCCACTGCTCACTCCTGTAGAGAAGATGCCCCCAGACAAATAAGTTACTACCCTGCCCGCAAGCTGACTGGTCAATCCTGATCACCCCCAAGAAAATCTCTGGCCGGGCATTTTGTGCAGCAAACCGCAGCTGCCCCATCTTCGACGCGCTGCTTTTGCGCGGCTAAGGTGGGACGGGCAGGACGCATCAATACAGGAACGCCCCTAGCTCCGGCCTCGCACCAGCACCCGTTGCAGCGTCTGCTCCAGCGCAGCCCGAGCTTTACCGTACTCCTCCGCCGTGAGCTTTCCCTCCTGGTGTTCGATCTCTAACTGAAAAAGTTCTTCCTTCAGTGCGCCAAGCAATGTGTCACTAGGAACAGGCAGCGAGATACTAGCTGCCGTACCCACGCCAAACGAGCCTTGCCCTGTTGCAATCTCACCCGGCGTGCGCGGCAGATCAGACGATTCGGACGGTGTCGCGCCGCGCCCTTCCTCGGCCTTCTCCCGCAAGGTCCGCTCGTGCGTCCAGATTCCGCCTCCGACCAGAACCAGCATCAGCAACGTAAGAATGTACCAGCGATATTTCGCCAGACCATCCGGCGCATCGATCGGTTTACCCAGTCCGCCACCGGGCCGGTTGTCGTCTGATGACACTCCCGCCGACGCTCCGGATGACGCTCCCGATGATGCTCCGCCCTGCGCCCCAGCCTCTTCGTCCGGAATCATTCCCGTCCCTGCAATGGCGTAACTGAGATCCTCACCGGCTCGCGCCCGCCGGCTCACCTCCACATTCGTGCCAGGCTGGTTCGTCATCGCCTCGAATTGCTTTGCATCCCTCGGCGTAAACGTCATGCTCGCAGGCAGCACCAGCACGTAATGCTCAAAGTCACGCGTCAGCCGTGGAGAAAACGACGCCTTGCCGCCATAGGACAGATGATAGGCAATCTGAAAGCGCGTCTCCCCCGGCTTGATGGCAAACGAGAAGGCATAGTGATTTTTCTCCTTCGCCGCAATCGGTTTTGCCGCAATGGGCTGGCCATTCGGAGCCTGCGCATCCGCGCCGTCGATCTCCGCTCCCTCGGGCAGCACGAATTCAAATGTCTTCGCCGAAGCGAGCGTGCGCGGCGGCTTGCTCTCGTTCTTGATGGCAAACAACTCAGTCGCCTGCAACGTGGAGCCCTCGCTCTGCATGCGAACCACGTCGGCCGCTCCGCTGATCCCTTCCACCGCAGCCGCGG
Source organism: Candidatus Korobacteraceae bacterium (assembly GCA_049521655.1). Lineage (GTDB taxonomy): Bacteria > Acidobacteriota > Terriglobia > Terriglobales > Acidobacteriaceae > TOLSYN. The sequence continues at coordinate 12,856 of JBEKOO010000004.1, read as the reverse complement.
CGTCATAAACAGTCACATCGATCGTCGTCGATCCCGGCGTCAGCATCTTGAAATAATTGACTCCGCCCTTTTCCGCCCGCACCAGCCGCGGCCCCTGCGCCGCGGGAGTATCGAAGCTGAAGCGTCCCTGCGCGTCAGCTTTCACCGTTGCAATCTCCGCCATGCCTCCCAGCGGATCGACCAGTGTGACGGCCACTCCGGCAGCTGCTTTGCCCGTACTTCCGTTGGTCGCCGTGCCCGTAATGCCCTCCGCCATGCCGAAGCTTGCGACCACCAGCAAAAGCAAAAAAGTAGACACCGTGCAGAGGCTGCGCATCAGGCGACCACCTCCGGCCGGGCGCCGCTCTTGTGCTCCAGTTCTTCAATTTCGGCAAGAATGTTGGCAGCCTCCTGCTCCATCGAGTCGCGCACCGAGCTGAAATCCGCATCGCTCAGCTTCCCCGCCTTGTACTCAAAATTCAGATCGCGCAGGTTCTCAAAGGTCTGTTCCTTGCGCTCGTAGAGGAAGGCCAGCCGCGTCTTCTTCGCCGCGTGCTCGCCTTGCGCGGGCTTGAAGATGTACACGAAGAGAGCGACCGTCGCCAGCGCCGTAACGAAGATAAACAAGGTGTTGCCGGTGCCGTCAGCCTGGGCGTTTTGCATTTGCAGCAGGACAATCACAGTGAAGTCTCCTTGCGCGCACGGCGGCGGAATTCCTCCAACTCGTCGGGAGTCGAGCCCGGCGTACCGGAAGGCGGAGGCGGCGGGCGCTGCTTCCAGTTCCGGACCACCAGTATCATCGCCCCTAAAGCCACAATGAAAATCACGATCGGCATGATCCAGGCTACCCGGTTGAAGCCCGTGGTCGTCGGCGCCGCAAGCACGGCCGGTCCGTACTTGGCCACAAAGCCCGCCAGCACCGCGTCGTCGCTCTCGCCCTGATCCAGTGCAAGCTTCAACTCCTGGCGCATCTGTTCGGAGGTTGTGCAGCCCACGTGGTTGCATTCCAGCAGAATCTGGCCGCAGCCGCACTCGCACATCAGGTTATGGCCGAGCCGGTCAAAGCGCTGCCCCGTCCGGTCTCCCGTCGCGCCCATCAGCAGCAAGGCGCTGGCGCACAGTAGCAGAGCCGCCCAGCCATGAAGGATTCCAAGAGCGCTTCTCATCGATCCCTTCCCCCGCTCTCCACCGCTATGCTCGCCTCGCTCCCGCCCTCCACCTGCGCCCTTGCACGGTATGGCGAAGAAGGCTTCTTGCGCTTGGCCTGCATATTCGGCACCAGCGCGATGATCGTTCCGATCAGAATGAAGTGCGCGCCCGACCAAATCCACCAGACCAACGGATTCAGGTGCGCCTTGATGATCGGATGGCCGTTCTCCGGATTTTTCCCCGTATAAACCAGGTAAAGATCTTCCATCACGGTCGAACGGTTGGCGACGATCGTCGCTGGCTGCCCGCTCGCCTTGTAAAAGCGCTGCTCCGGATACATCGTCGTGATCTGCTTGCCATTCTTGTAAACGTCGAGAATGGCCCATTCGCTGGAATAATTCGGCTTATCGTCTTGCGTGTACGAGCGGCACACCAGCGTGTACGGCCCGATCTGCATCTTGTCGCCGAAGCCCAGCTCCTGTTCGTTGTTCTGGTAGAAGGCGACTCCGGCAAAGCCGATCATTGTGATGATCACGCCAAGGTGAACGATGTATCCGCCGTAGCGGCGCGTGTTTCGCCGCGTCAGCAGCCACATTCCGTGGAAAACATTGCTGCCGTTGTGCCGCGCTATTACCAACCCGCCGCGGATGAATTCGCTGCCAATCGTCGCCGCAACCAGAACCGAAAGCATGATCGTCATCAGCGCGTAGAAATAGCTGATCTCCACCCAGGGCCGAATGCCCGCCGCCACCAGCGCCACGCCAACCGCCAGCGCGATCAGCGCCGGAACCAGAAAGTTCTTGCGAAGACTCTCGGTCGAAGTTCTACGCCAGGCAAGCAGAGGCCCCACCGCGGTCAGCAGCAGCAGGAAGAGCGCGATCGGAATGTTCACCTTGTTGAAGAATGGCGGTCCAACCGTCACCTTGTGTCCGGTCACCCATTCGCTCAGCACCGGGAACAGCGTCCCCCACAGCACGGCGAAGGCAGCCACCAGCAGCAGAACATTGTTGAATAGGAAGCTCGACTCGCGCGAAACCAGCGACTCAAGTCTGTGCTCGCTCTGCAGGTACCGGTGGTTGCGCACAAAGAAGAAAGCGCAGACCGCAAATGTCAGCGCCAGGAAGACCACAAAGTACGGGCCAATCTCAGACTCGGCAAAGGCATGAACCGAGCTGACCACCCCGGAGCGCGTCAGGAAGGTGCCGAAGATCGCCAGCAGGAAGGTGGAGAAGATCAGCCACATGTTCCATACCTTCATCATGCCGCGCTTCTCCTGCATCATCACCGAATGCAGGAAGGCGGTGCCGGTCAGCCACGGCAGCAGCGATGCGTTTTCCACCGGGTCCCAGCCCCACCATCCGCCCCAACCCAGCACGCGGTAGGCCCAGTACGAGCCCAGGAAGATGCCGCAGGTCAGGAACAGCCAGCCCACCATCGTCCAGCGCCGTGTGATGTGAATCCATTTTTCGCCGGGATACTTCATGATCAGCGCCGCCAGCGCAAAGCAGAACGGCACCGTCATGCCCACATAGCCCAGGTAGAGCATTGGCGGGTGAATGACCATCTCCGGATACTGCAACAGCGGATTGAGGCCGTTGCCGTCGGCGGGGATTGTTCCCGCAACCAGCGCGAACGGATGCGCCGCAAAATTCACCAGCGCCAGGAAGAAGATCTGCACCGCGCTCATCACCACCGACGCATGTGCCACCAGCCGCGTATCCACCCTGTGACGCAGACGCAGCACCAGTCCGTAGGCAGCCAGCAGCCAGCACCAGAACAGCAGCGAGCCCTCCTGCCCCGACCACAGTGCGGCAAACTTGTAAGCAGCCGGAAGCGCGCGGTTCGAGTGGTGCAGAATATATGCCACCGAAAAGTCATTGTGGAACGCCGCATACACCAGCACCGCGGAGGCCGCCGTGACCGCCACAAAAACCGCGATTCCGGCGCGCCGTGCCGTCTCGCCCAAGCGGTCGTCGTTGCGGACAATGGCAAAAACTCCGGCGAGGAACGCATAAACGCTCAAAGCGAGCCCGAGCAGCAGTGTGAAGCTTCCAACTTGTGGCATTTGGGTGAGGGACAACAAATCTGGAGTCATTGTGCACGATAACTGGGAGCAACCGCAACTTCATCGCCAATTACCACTTTGGGAGCCATTCAGATCAGTGCAACTTTGAAATCCGCGGGCAGCCATAATCCGCGTCTACGCGCTGAAACCAAAGCAGGCAGCGTTATGCTCAGTCCGTCGTCAAGCGGGAACCCCTTGCGGAACCCGTCATGAGACCTCCTGATTACCCTCCTAGAGTTCGCGGCAACGCGAACTCTTTTTTACCCCGACACAAGCTGCCGGGCAATCCGTATGAATTCATCGGGATTCAGCGGCTTCAATCGGACGCTTACGTTCAGCCCTTCGTATTCGTCTTCAATCCCGGGCATTCCAGTCAGCACCAGCACCGGCATCGACGCCATCGTAAGACGCATCTCGCGCACCAGATCGGCGCCGCTGCGTTCGGGCAGAAGGTGATCGGTAATCACCAATCCGACTTTGTCTCCCGCCCCGCGGAGAAAGGTAAGCGCACTATCCACAGTGGTTGCAATGTGAACCGCCAACCCGGCGCTGCGCAGAACCGCCGCCCGGATATGCAACTGGCTGGGGTCGTCATCGACGATTAATACCTCGAGCATCGGCGGCTATGCCTTATACTTCGCTCGAATTTCCGCTTCGGCGCGATGCCAATCGGCTTCATGGGAGCCGTGCTGACCACCGCGCTGCCGGTAGAGTTCGTAGGCGCGGCGGCGAATCTCTTCATACATTTCGGCGTGCGAGGGCTGAGCTTTCTGTACCGGCGCGGTTGGCGGCTGGGTCGAAGCAACCGCGGCAACGGCCGCAACCTGCTCGGCAACCGGTTGCTTTGCCGTGGCATTCTTGCCTGGGCTCTTCTTCGCGGCGGTTTTCTTGGCAGTCGGCTTATCCGAAGCGTTCTTCTCTTTAGCCATTCTTCTTCACAGTCTCCAACAATTAGATTGGGCAGTGCCGGCACTCCAACATCCGCCCCAGTTAATTCTATAACGCCGAGGCGTCACTCACCGTGACTCTCCGGTGAATTTGCGGCCGATTCCTCCCGGCGTGGGAAAACATCTCCGTCACTTATCCGGCCTTGCTCTTCGTTTAGAAAGTCACCGGCTTTCCCTCGTGGCAAAGATCGATCGCCTCGTGCAGGGCCCGCTGCAATCGCAAAGCCGACGCCGCATCGCCATCGAGCTCCACCGCGAACGACTCCGCTTGTTTCTGGCTCGCGCTGGTACAGTTGCTCGCGATCCCATCCTTGCTTGTCTTGCTGCAAGTCAACATCGAGAAGATGCACTTCTCTTCGCGCGCGCAGTGCAACTCCAGCCAGCTCTTCTGCACCGCGATCTTCGAGCGATCAAGCGCGCCCAGCGAGAAGGTGACGCTCTCCGTACTCATCACGGCGTCTCTGATTTTATTGGCCACTCGAACCGAGAACTCAGCCCGGCAATTTTCGACTTTTTCCAGCCTCGTGCTCCACCGGTATACATCGCGTCCCAGCACGCGCTCGCCATGGCTCTGGAGTTCCGCCTGAATTTCCGCCGTCAACTCTTCTATCCGTGGACGCGAGATTGCATCATCAACGGTTCGCGCCGGCAGCGGCCCGGCCCAGCAAAACAGTACAAGGGTAAGCAAACAAGGTCGATACATTGGTCTCCGCAACAAAACTGAAGGGGGCACCGCAAATAGCTGGGGTCGAAATGCTTGGCTCTCATTATATCTTTCGTCGCCCAGCCCGGCGTCTGCCCAATCGCCATAACCCGCCATGTATCGCCCGGCCTTTTCTTCAGTGACCGTCCTCACAGACGGCAAAACCTGTTGCCGCGTATGATTAGGACAGACAAACAAATCCAACCGGGCGGCGATTAGGATGACCGCCGGCTGGCAACTGCACGGCTCGAAGAGAGGGCTCACTCAATGAATCAGGGGTCTGGCCGCTATGTGGTTTCAATTCAGGCGCAGGCATTTCGCAAGAAGACGCGCTATCACTGGATGATCTGTCTGGAAACCAATCTTGAGGAATTAGTCTCCTGGGGCCATGCCCCTACCCTTGAACTGGCCGAAGCCGAAGCCCGCAATGAGGTCAAGGATCTATCCTCGGGACTGACCCAGGGCGGGCGCGTTGCCAGCACAAGCTACTCCGCCATCCACCACTGCTAATCGCCATCCGTCCAGGCTTGGGCGCTCTCCTCACACCCGCCCAACTGCGGGAAGCGGAACGCAATACCTTTTAGTCAACCTCGTGCTTAGCCGTATAGCGCGGGTGCGCCACCTTCGACGCGCTGTTTTTGCGCGGCAAGGTTTGGATAGGCAGGACACACCAATACAGGAACTGACCTAAACCAATGCCTGAGAGCCGCTCTAAAACCTGCTCTCAAAGTCAGCCAGACGATGTTCCAACCGCCATTCTTCACGCGCCTTTTCGCTGCCGTTCAGGAACTTCGTGCAAGCCGGATTGGGCACCGTTGTGGGACGTTCGCCGACGCACTCACGGACCGGAGTAAATTTGCGAGCATCGCTCCACAGGCTGGCGCCCGTCAGAAAGGAGTGCTCCAGGCTGGTGCGCGCCATCTTTTTCAGCGTCGCGTAGTCAAGCCCCTGGTCCATCACCGCGCGCTCATACTCCCGCGTCATCTCTGAGCGGGAAACGCCCTCGTCATCGGTTGCCAGCGCCACCGGAACTCCCGCTTTCAAATACATTGCCAGCGGATGCTGTTTTCCCCGGACGCCCAGAATGTACTCGTTCGAACTCAGGCAGATTTCGACCATTATGTTGCGGCGGGCCATTGTCGAGAGCAGTTCGCGCGGATTTTCTTCGTACATCACATCCACGCCGTGTCCAATCCGCTCGGCCTTGCCCACTTCAATGGATTCGCGGATGTGGAAACGCAGGCCATCGGGCGGCACGATTCCGGGCGTCAGTTCTCCGGCATGTAGCGTGATATGTACGTTCGGGTACACGCTCTTGAGGTAGTTCAACATCTGCATGTGGAGGTGGAAATCGTGCATGGGCACGTACCAATCCTCGGGCTGCACCAGGTTCAGCGCAACTACGCGGGGATCGTGGCTGGCCAACTCAAAGCCCATCAGAATCTGTGCGAAAACCTGTTCCGGCTTTGCAGAGCGTGCCACGCTATAGATGTAGCGCACGTGTACCGAGCAGGCGCCGCCCTGAACTTCCGGCTCCATCGAGCACTTGAGCTGTGCTTTCTTGCCCTCTTCCATGGTGTCCAGGTTCTTGCGCGCATCTTCAACCGCGTCGCCAAAGTCAGCGTCCAAAAGTTTCCTGCGCATCGCGGCAAAGTCGGCATCGTAGCCCAGCTTGGTACCCAGCGCCGAGGCCCGCCCATGGTCGGGAGAGATCATCAACTCCAGGTACTGCACGTTTCCGTCGGCGGCGCGCTGCGTCACTTCTGCCAGAATCTGCGACATATGCGCTTCGGTCACTGGACCGAACTTGGAAAAAGCGTCAAAGAAATGGTCGTGTCCGTTGCTCCGCAACTTCAGATCGCGCATCGACCATGCATCGATTGCGTCGCGATATAGTTCCGGGTCGTTCAATGCCTGGCGTGCTTCAGCCTGGTTGGGCCCGCAAGGAGCCAGCGTTAGCGTCAGCGACTGGCGATCAACGCACAGTCCCGAGTCGGCCGCAAACTGTACCAGGCTCTCCGCGTAAACAGCGCCGGTAATGTGATTATGCAGGTCGCCGCCCTTTGGCATCTCTTTCAGCAGTGCGTAGAGTGCGCCGTTGTTGCCGCGCGCCTCGGTCAGAGCTTTTTCCGTGCGCCCCTCCGGCGTCTCCGGGCGAGCTTCGGACTGCTGTTGCTCCTTGGCTACTTGCTGCGCTGCGGTGGCTGGCCGTGCCGGAGAATTCTTGAACGCCTGGATCTGCGATCCAGCGGCACTGATGGTAAGAGCTGCTACGAAAAGAATGGATAGCTTTCCCGCGCTGCGCATGCGCATCGCTTTCTCCGGGGGCGGACGTGGCCCATATAATTGGATCGCTACGATCATATCGTGAAATGATGATTTGGGATGGGGAACAAATGTCATTACCGGTCGGTTTATCTCCCGCTTGCACCTTAGGTCGATACCTTCTACTATCCCTTTCTCCGTTTCTGCCGTAACCAAACTTTATGGAGCAATGCACCGTGTCCGAGCTAAGAACACTCTTCTCGCGTCAACAGATTGCCGCCCGTGTCGCCGGGTTGGGGCAGCAGATTTCCATGGATTTTGCCGGAGAGTCGGTAGTTCTGGTGGGCGTTCTCAAGGGAGCTGCAATTTTTCTCAGCGACCTCGCGCGTCAGCTCGACCTTGACGCCACCTTCGACTTCATCTCTGTCTCCAGCTACGGCAACCAGAAAAAGAACAGCGGCGAGGTCAAATTGCTCAAGGACGTCGATCAGTCGATGCAGGGCAAGAACGTCATTTTGGTTGAAGACATTCTCGACACCGGATTGACCATCTCCTATCTGAAAGACATGATCCTCGCGCATCATCCCAAGGCGTTCAGAATTGTGGCTCTGCTCGACAAAAAGTGCCGCCGTCAGCAGCCCATCCAGGCCGACTACGTGGGATTTGAGATTTCCGATGAATTCGTTGTGGGCTACGGAATGGACCACGCCGAGCGTTACCGCAACCTTCCGGATATTTGCGTCCTTCCATAGCGGCGCCGCACTCGCTTCGGCGTACACTATGGGGTGCCATTCTCTCTGCACCGAGGGTCGCAACGCGGCCAAAGCAGGTACTTGGATGTCCCATGCAATCAGTTTGAGTCCCACCGCTGAAGCCATTCGCAACGATTGGCGTCTGGCGGCAAAACTTATTGACCATACCCTCCTCAAACCGGAAGCCACGCGCGAACAGGTTGCCGGGCTTTGCCGGGAGGCCGCCCGGTACGGCTTCTACTCGGTGATGGTCAACCCTTCGAACATTGCTCAGTGCAGGGCTGAATTACGTGGAACAGGCGTTGTGGTCGGCACCGTGATCGGTTTTCCGCTCGGCGCTACCACTTCCACTACCAAGCTCGCCGAAGCCAGTGATTCGCTGCGCCTCGGAGCGTCCGAACTTGACATGGTCATCAATGTTGGAGCCCTCAAGAGCGGAGACCGCGATCTCGTGCAAATCGAGATGCAGTCGCTTGTGCATATCTGCCACCGTTCCGGCGCGCTCCTCAAGGTAATTCTTGAAACCGCGTTATTGACCACGGAAGAAAAAATCCTGGCTTGCCAGTTGGCTGCCGCTGTGGAAGTGGATTTCGTAAAGACCTCAACCGGCTTTTCCAGCGCTGGCGCCACCGTCGCCGATGTCTCGCTGATGCGTGGCGTAGTTGGCAACAATATCGGCGTCAAAGCTGCCGGTGGAATCCGGGACGCTTCCGGTCTGCTCGCCATGGTCGAAGCCGGAGCCAGTCGCGTCGGCGCAAGCGCCAGCGTGGCCATCGTCCGCGAGCTTGGCGCAAGGTAGATCATTCCTTACGGCTTGGCGGGCTTCGTCCGCACGCCAGGCCGCTCCCCTTGGCTTTCCGACCCCCTGCGCCAGAGAAACTGCTTTGCGCGGAATCCCGCGTGGGATAAGCTCGATTCGTCTCTTGAATATCATCCGTCGGGGCGCAATCCCCAATCCGTATCGGAATGGTCTCCAATGCTTTTTGTCGAACTGATCCGCAAGAAGCGCGATGGCAAGGAACTGTCACGCGAGGAAATTGACTTTATCGTCTCCGGCTACACCCGCAGCGAAATCCCCGACTACCAGGTCTCCTCCTTCCTGATGGCCGCGTTCCTGCGCGGGTTGAGCCGTGAGGAGACCGCCGCGCTCACCAACGCCATGCTCAACTCAGGCAAGGTGCTCGATTTTTCTGCCATTCCCGGCAGCAAGGTGGATAAGCATTCCACCGGCGGCGTGGGTGACAAGACGTCACTCCTTCTCGCTCCAATCGTGGCCGCCGGCGGGGTCAACGTACCCATGGTCAGCGGGCGCGGCCTCGGACACACCGGCGGCACGCTGGACAAACTTGAAGCCATTCCCGGCTTCAATGTCCAGCTCCCGCTCGACGAGTTTCGCCGCATCCTCAGCAGAATCGGTTGCGCCATGATCGGCCAAACTGCCGAACTCGCCCCGGCGGACAAGAAACTCTACGCCTTGCGCGACGTTACCGCAACCGTGGAAAGCCCTTCGCTCATCTGCGCCTCGATCATGAGCAAGAAGCTCGCCGAGGGAGTTGACGGCCTGGTGCTTGACGTGAAAACCGGCTCCGGTGCGTTCATGAAAAAAACCGCCGCCAGCGAGTTCCTGGCCCGCTTGATGGTAGAAACCGGCGAGAGCATGGGGAAGAAAATGGTTGCGCTCATCACGGACATGAATCAACCGCTGGGCCGCTGCATCGGCAACGCCCTCGAGGTCGTCGAATGCGTCAACGTGCTGTCCGGCCGCTTTGATGGTTCCGAAGACCTCGTTGAACTCACTCTTGAACTCTGCGGCTGGATGTTTTTCCTGGGCCGACGATGCGCCAGCAAGGATGAGGGGCGCTCGCTGGCTCTTGAAATCATCCTCAGCGGCAAGGCCTTGGATAAGTTCCACGAGCTAGTGATTGAGCAGGGTGGTGACGTTCGCTGCATTGATGATCTCGCGCTGCTGCCCAGCGCTGCCTATCGTGAAGATATCCCAGCCCCCGCCAGCGGATTTGTCTCATCCATCGAGTGCGAGCGCATGGGCATGGCTGCAGTGATCCTCGGCGGCGGCAGGATCACCAAGGAAGATGCAATCGATCCCGCCGTTGGAATCGTGCTGCACAAGAAGGTAGGCGAAACAGTCTCCGCCGGCGAAGCGCTATGCACTGTTCACTACAATTGTGTCGAGCGCTTTGCCCAGGCCAGGGCGGTGATTGCTGCTGCCTACTCCATCGGCGCACAAAAGCCGGAAGCGCGCGCATTAATTCAGAAGGTGATTCAGGGCAGCTATGTTTGATTCAGCTCCACTCCACTTGGGAGAGAAGCGATGGGACGATTTACTGGAGTGCTGGGGCTAGTCTTGATGCTGGCCGTTGCATGGCTCTTTTCCACCAATCGCAAGGCGATCCGCTGGCGCGTTGTGGCCATCGGCGTCGCGTTGCAGATTCTTTTTGCAATCTTCGTAACCAGGGTGTTGTGGGGACAACTGGCGATCGCAAAGGCCGGAGAAGGTGCCAAGCGCTTACTCGCCTGCTCTTTTGCAGGCTCCCGTTTTGTCTTTGGAGAAGCTGGGGCGCAAAACTCCAGTCTCGGCTTCATCTTCGCCTTCCAGGTGCTCCCGGCGATTATCTTCATCGCGGCTTTTTTTGCCATTCTCTACTACTTCGGCGTGATGCAGATATTGATTCGCATGGTTGCCGTGGTCATGGAGAAAGCCATGGGTGCCAGCGGAGCCGAGTCGCTCAACGTCGCCGCTTCCATCGTCATGGGACAGACCGAAGCTCCACTTACCATTCGGCCTTATCTTCCGCGTCTCACCCAGTCCGAACTCATGGTGGTAATGACGGCGGGCATGGCTCACGTCTCCGGCAGCATCATGGCCGCATACATCGCCACCGGCGTAGCCCCCGGGCACCTGCTGGCGGCGGTGATTATGACTGCGCCCGGAACTCTCACCGTGGCCAAAATGCTGGTGCCGGAAACCGAAGTTCCAGAGACCGCAAGTGGAGCCACGCTGCCGAAAGAGGAGCGCGCCGGCAATCTCTTGGAAGCGGCCGCCAAGGGCACCAGCGATGGCCTCGGATTGGCGTTGAACGTCGCCGCCATGCTGATCTCATTTCTGGCAATCATCTTTCTCATCAACTCGCTCCTCGGCGGCACTCACAATTTTTTCGCCGCGCACGGATTCACCTGGTTCCCTGCCAGCCTCGAGAAGATTTTCGGCACCCTTTTCGCGCCCATTGCCTTTATCATCGGAGTGCCGTGGCATGATTGCATGGCCATCGGTAACCTGTTGGGTACGCGCATGGTATTGAATGAACTGGTCGCCTTCACCATGCTTGGCGCGCAGAAGGCGGCACTGGATCCACGCTCGTTCACCATTGCTACATTCGCGCTTTGCGGCTTTGCCAATTTCAGTTCCATCGGTATTCAGATTGGCGGCCTCGGCGCGCTGGCGCCATCGCGTCGCGCAGACCTTGCCCGCCTTGGCTTCAAAGCTATGATCGCCGGAACCATGGCGAACCTTATGTCGGCCTGTATTGTGGGAGTCCTGTTATGAGTTCGCACGCAGATGTAAAGCACATGGCGATGGATGAGTTCACCCGCGCCGAATCCGCGGCCATGGTGATTCGCATGCAGCTTTCGCAAAAGCCGCACCTCGGAGTGCCTGAAATCGCCGTTGTTCTGGGCTCTGGTCTGGGCGCTTTTGCCGAGGAACTGAAGGATTCCGTTGTTATTCCTTACGCCGACATTCCGAATTTTCCCCGCTCCACCGCCATCGGCCACGCCGGACGCCTCGTCATTGGCAAGCTCGCCGATCTTACCGTCGCCGCAATGCAGGGACGCGTTCATTTATACGAAGGTTACAGCAGCCGCGAATCTGCATTTCCGGTGCGCGTCCTTGCCCGCCTTGGCGTCAAGAGTCTGATCCTAACCAACGCCGCCGGAGGCATCAGCCCCGCTTGCACGCCAGGGGCGCTCGTCCTCATTAGCGATCACATCAACCTGCAAGGCAACAACCCGCTCAATGGACCGAATGACGATCGTTTCGGCCCGCGCTTTCCTGACCTCAGCCAAGCTTATTCTTCCGCCTATCGCCACCTTGCCCAGGATGCAGCGCGCGCGATTGGTATCGATCTCAAGGAAGGCGTCTATGCCGCGCTCGCCGGCCCAAGTTACGAAACTCCCTCGGAGATCCGCTATCTTCGCACCATTGGCGCCGACCTGGTCGGCATGTCCACCGTCCCCGAGGTCATCGTGGCGCGCCACATGGGAATCGATCTACTCGCGATCTCTTGCGTAACCAACACGGCCGCGGGACTCTCCGCGGGAGTGATCGATCACGATGAAGTGTTACGAACGGGGGAGCGTGTGCGTGAGACCTTTGTTGCGCTTCTTTCTGCGCTTCTTCCCAGAGTTGCGGCGTACGGAAAATAAGTAATCGGCTCTTCAGGGCGGCGTTTTTTGCGGGGCTACGGCGGTTCCCTAAAAGATGAATTCGCGAGTGCCCCACCTTCGACGCGCTGTTCTTGCGCGGCGAAGGTGGGACGGGCAGGACACATCAATACAGAAACTGCTCTAGTGTCCTGAGTCATTAATTCGTTTACAGAATCTGGCGACTGAGTCAAGGATCTGGTCAGCGGTTTTGTGCCAGACGAAGGGCTTTGGATCGCGGTTGTGATGTTGGATAAAGTCGTCGATGGCTGATTTCAGTTCTTTGGTGGAGCGGTGGACGCCACGGCGGAGTTGGCGTTCGGTCAGCATGGCAAACCAGCGTTCCACCAGATTCAGCCAACTGGCCGAGGTCGGCGTGAAATGCACATGGAAGCGGGGGCGTTTGATGAGCCAGTCCTGGATCAACTTCGTCTTATGTGTTCCGTAGTTGTCCAAGATCATGTGGATGTCCAACTCCTCGGGCACGTTCTTCTCGATGGTGTCGAGGAAACTGCGGAACTCGACCGAGCGATGGCGTTGCTGATTCTGGCCGATGATC